>CAZYUL010000028.1:0-34828 GCA_964650715.1 uncultured Gemmatimonas sp.
GCGAGGACTTCGAGGGGATCTTCGAGGCGATGGACGGCTTCCCCGTCACCATCCGGCTCCTCGACCCGCCGCTGCACGAGTTCCTCCCGCACGGGGGCGAGGAGGCCAAGCTCCTCGCGCGGCGGGTCGGCGTCACGCGGCGGGAGCTGATGCGGCTCGTGGACACGCTGCGCGAGACCAACCCGATGCTCGGCCATCGGGGATGCCGGCTCGGCGTCACCTACCCGGAGATCACGGAGATGCAGGCGCGGGCGATCTTCGAGGCCGCGCACGCCGTGGCCCGCCGCGGGGTGATGGTACACCCCGAGGTCATGATCCCCCTCGTCTCGACCGTCCGCGAGTTCTCGCACCAGCGCGCGATCGTGGACCGCGTCGCGGCGCAGGTCGCGAGGGAGCGCGGCAACGGCGTGAAGTACCTCGTCGGCACGATGATCGAGCTCCCACGGGCCGCGCTCACTGCCCGCGCGATCGCCGCCGAGGCCGAGTTCTTCTCGTTCGGCACGAACGACCTCACGCAGACCACGCTCGGCCTCTCGCGCGACGACGCCGGCCGGTTCCTCCCCGCCTACGTCGAGCGCGGCATCTATCCCGACGATCCCTTCCAGGTGCTCGACCGGGAGGGGGTCGGGCGCCTCATCCAGCTCGCGACCGGCGAGGGGCGGTCGGCGCGCGATTCACTCAAGGTGGGGATCTGTGGCGAGCACGGCGGTGAACCCCGTTCCGTCGCGTTCTGTCACGACGCCGGACTCGACTATGTCAGCTGCTCGCCGTTCCGCGTCCCGATCGCGCGCCTCGCCGCAGCGCAGGCCGTGAAGGGCTGAGGCCCCTCAGGGCACCCCACCGTCCGAGCGCACCTGGACCGGAGCGACGCGCTCGCTCGCGGGCACGCTGCCGATCCGGCCGCCCGTGAGCGTGCGGATGATCCCGTAGTGGTTGAGGAGGCTGATCGTGAAGGCGATGCCGATCAGCGTCGCGATCGCCTTCGGGAGCGCCGTCGGCGGCTCGGGGTACCGGACGGCGAACGATGATCCCGCGCCGGGCGGCAGGTGCGCCACCTGTGTCAGGGTCCCACCGAACGGCACGTTCATCCGGACGCGCCCGTTCACCGCCCACCCGTTCGCGTCCAGGATCGGGCCGAGGTTCCGCTGCCGCAGCTTGAGCCAGGCGATGGCCATCGAGGGCGTCGAGATCAGCAGGAGCATCCCTGCGAAGGCGAGGCACACCTGCCAGAAGGGGAGCGTGAGGACACCGGAGAGATAGCCCGCGATCGCGGCGAATGCCGTCATCAGCGCACCGAAAGCGACGCCAAGTGCCGCGACTGTGCCGACGTCGATCTTCTTCGCCTCGACGGGCTTCGCCTTGTCCACCGTGGCGGTCGCCGACGCCGCACTGCCGAGCTTCGCATCCGCAGTCGCCTCCCCCGCGGCCGCGCGCTTGGCGACCTGCTCCTCGATCATCCGCACGAGCTTCTTGTACGGGGCCCAGAACGCCTGCCGGATGCTGATCGGGTTCTCCACGACCTTCGTGATGGTCGCGTCCCAGTCCCGTCCCTGTCGGTCGTAGAAGACGCCGTTGCGCCCGACCATCAGGTTGTCCGAGTCGCCGTCGGTGAACGCGGCGGCGATCGTCATCCGTTCCGCGCCGCGAGCGCAGTCGCAGTACGCGAGGTATGACTTGGCGAGTCCAGCGAGCGCCGCGTGCTTCCCCGCATCCTCGACCCGGATGCAGAGCGTGCAGCTCCGTCCATCGAGGTAGAGGGTGCCGGCCTGGAACACGGCGGGGCGCTCGCGAGAATAGAAGTCGCGGAACGCGACGAAGTTGTTCAGGATGCGCAGCAGGTCGCGGTGGTAGCGCGCGAGCCGCTCCACGCTGGCGATCGCATTCATCTCGCGCTCACGCGCCCGGTCCTGCGCGACCAGGGCGGCGAGCCCCGCCTTCGCCCCGCCGCTCCTCAGGGAACGCACCCGCGCGATCCCGAGCGACTCGACCTCCACGCCTCCCTTCCGTGCCGCCCAGGCCTCGTGCGCCGCGAACGTCTCCAGGATCCGCATCCACTCGGCTTCGCTCAGCGACTCGGCGGCGCCGCCGAGGATCGGGGCCGCGACCGCGGAACGGAAGGCCGCGATCCGCGCCATCCACGCCGGATTCACTCCCTGCGCGAGCGGCAGCCGGCCACCCGGCTCGACGCGCGCGAGCGGGAATCCTGCGACCTCACCGGCCGTGATCGTGAGGTCGCCTGCGGCCACCGCGAGATACTCCTCCTCGCGACGGTTCACGGCACCGAGGGCGCGGGAGTCGAACGCCGCGAGGCGCGAGCGCCCGAACCAGTCGTCCACCTTGGCGCGGACGGCCGTCAGTGCCGCGAACGCCGCCACGGTCGATTCGCCCAGCGGAAGGAGCGATTTCGCATCCGCCTCGGCCTCGCGATGCCATGCGTCGAGGGCATCGCAGGCCCCGAAGAACCGGTCGACCGCGTCCTGCGTGAAGCCCGGCTTCCCACTGCGGTCCGTCGTCGCACCGCACCGCTCCACCACGAGCGTCGCGACCTCGCGGAGCGCGGCATCCGTCACCGACTCCACCGGCACGACGCCGTCACCGTTGAAGGGCGTCTGCGCGAAGACCTGTGACGTCGCCATCGTGTCGGCGACGGAGATCGCAGACTGCCCTCCCTTCCCGAGGTTCGAGAGGATCTCGCGCGCCGACGCCGCGATCGCGCTGCCCTCCTCGCTGGCCTCGTTGATCGCCGACAGGGGAAGGTCGCCGCCCCGCAGCAGGGTCTCCGGATCCTTCAGGACGCCTGTGGCCCACTTCACCGCCCCGAGCACCTCGGGGACCCGGAGCCTCCCGTCACCGTCGGAGTCGATCAGCCGCAGGGTGCGCTCGTCCAGCTCGAGCCCCTTCACCGGCATCGCCAACGCCACCCAGAGCTTGGGATCGAGCTGGTCGAGGTGGAGGAGGTCAGCGCCGCGCTCGATGGAGAGCTGGTCGGAGCCTCCCGCGCGGAAGAAACGCCAGGGATGCGCTGCGCTGGTCGTGGACACGTGCTCGCCTCGGCCGATGTGATTATGGGTGCCCGGAAGTATCGCCCGGGCGCCGAGGCTTGTCGACCAGCGAGGGGCGACGGTGGACGATCGCTGTCCGCCCTATGAACGCCCGCCGGTGCGGAGGAACTCGCCGAACTCCGCCGGCAGCCCCGCCACGCCGAGGGCGGCGACAGCACCATCGATGTCGTACGCCACGCGGCGGAGCTCCACGGTCACCCCGGCCTCGCCCACGTCCACCACGACGTATCCCGCGCGCCAGTCGCCATCCTTGGGACGTCCCACGCTGCCCGTGTTCACCAGGGTGATCCCATCGACCACCCGCTGCCACGGCTTGTGCGTGTGCCCGAACGCGATCACATCGCCCGCCGCGAGTCCGTACATCGCGGTCATCTTCCGCGCGAATCCGTCGTCGCGCTCGGCGTGCCAGTACACGGTGTTCAGCGTCGGCGTCCCGTGGACCAGGACGATCCGCGGGCCGGCCCGATGTCCGCCGAGTGGACGGATCTCGAGACTGAAGGGGAGCGATGCGAGCGCGCGCTTCGTCGCCGGGGTCACGGCCCGCCGGGTGAAGGCGAAGCTCTCGTGCGCGAGCTCCTCCTGGCGGGGGGTGTCGGCGCGGCAGCCGCAGTGATGATGGTCGTGCGCGACCGTGGTGTCGTAGTTGCCGGCGACTCCGGCGATCCCGCGCTCGCTCAGCCGCTCGACGACCTCATTGGGGTACGCCGAGTAGCCGACCAGGTCGCCGATGTGATGCACGGCGACGACGTCAGGCAGTCGATCGGCCTCGGCGAGCACTGCGTCGAGCGCGTGGAGGTTCGCGTGGATGTCGGAGATCAACACGTATCGCATGGCACCGGACACGGCAGGGCCTCGAGAACCGGGAGAGGGGCGGGGCTTGCGCATATCAATATATCTTGATATGTTGATCCGTGCAATCCACCACCCAGCGACCGATGAACGAGAGCCTCGAGCGCCACGCCAGCCTCTTTCGGGCCCTGTCGGACCCGCGCCGCCTGCGGATCCTCGACCTCCTTCGGAGCGGCGAGCAGTGCGTCTGCGACCTGCAGGCCGCGCTCGACTGCGGCCAGTCCCTGCTCTCATTCCACCTCAAGACGCTCAGGGATTCGGGACTGGTCACGATGCGGCGCGAGGGGCGCTGGTCCTACTACAAGATCGTCCCAGCGACGCTGGAACACGCCGAGCAGGCGGCGGCCATGTACCGCATCCCGACATCGGAACGACGCCGGCTCCCCCTGAGTTGCTGCGCCTGAACGCCCCGCAGTCCCGTTGGTGCACCATCGTAGACGGATGAAGACGGACCCCCGAAGTGGTCCGAACCACGACGACCCCATCCACTTCAGGAGGACCGCATGACCGGCATCACCACGACCACGCCGCCCCAGACCGAGATCCACTCCATCGTCCGCCAGAAGTACGGCGCGGCCGCCAAGGTCGCCGCCCGTGGAGAGGACGCCTCCTGCTGCGGCCCGTCCTGCTGCGGCGGAGGGGAGAAGGACGCCATCACCCGCGATCTGTACGCCGCCTCGGAGGTCCAGGGGATCCCTGCAGCGGCGGTACTCGCCTCGCTCGGCTGCGGGAACCCGACGGCGCTCGCCTCGCTCCAGCCCGGCGAGGTCGTCCTGGACCTTGGCTCCGGCGGCGGCATCGACGTCCTTCTCTCGGCGCAGCGGGTCGGGCCCACCGGGCACGCGTACGGCCTCGACATGACGGACGAGATGCTGGGACTCGCGCGGAAGAACGCGGCGGCCGCCGGCGCGACGAACGTGAGCTTCCTCAAGGGGCAGATCGAACAGATCCCCCTGCCCGACGACTCGGTGGACGTGATCATCTCCAACTGCGTGATCAATCTCGCCGTGGACAAGCCGACGGTCCTGCGCGAGGCGTTCCGCGTGCTCAAGCCCGGCGGTCGCTTCGCGGTGAGCGATGTGGTCGTGCGCGGCGAGGTCCCGCCGGCTATCCGTAGGTCCATGGAGCTCTGGGTCGGATGCATCGCCGGCGCGCTCGAGGAGAAGGAGTTCATCCGGCTGCTCGACGAGGCGGGATTCGTGAGCCCCAGCATCGAGCCGACGCGGGTGTACCGGGCCGAGGATGCCCGCTCGTTCCTCGCGGACGCCGGCCTTGACGCCGACCGGATGCTCGACGATGTCGATGGTGCCTTCTGCAGCGCGTTCGTGCGCGCGATCAAGCCTGCGAGGAAAGGATGACGAGTACCTCCACCACCGCGATCAGGGTACGTACCGCCACGCCGATGGACGCGGCGGCGGTGCGGGCCCTGTTGTCCGAATCGAAGCTGCCGCTCGATGGCGTGCCGGACGACCTCGCCCACTTCCTGGTCGCCGAGCGCGATGGCACCGTCGTCGGTGCGATCGGGATGGAGTACTTCGGCGATGCGGGGCTGCTGCGGAGCGCGGTGGTCTCGCCGGCGCTGCGGGGCACGGGCCTCGGCGAGCGCCTGGTGACGTCGCTGCTCACCGACGCGAAGAAGCGGGGCCTGCACGACGTGGTGCTCCTCACCACGACAGCCGACACCTGGTTCCCCCGATTCGGCTTCACGCGCACCACGCGCGCGGAAGTCCCCAAGGCGCTCCACGCGTCGGAGGAGTTCAAGGGCGCGTGCCCCGACTCGGCGGTCGTGATGTCGCTGCGCCTGTCCTGATGTGCGCGACCCGAACGACGCGGCCCGGCGCACGCGATCCGCGATGAACGACCGAAGGGCGGCCCGAACGGGCCGCCCTTCGTCCTTCGTCGATCGTCCATCCGTCGTTCAGTGGAGGCGGGGAGATTCGAACTCCCGTCTTGCATAAGATCTTCCGCAGCGTCTACGCGCGTATCCCGTCGGTTGATTTCTCCGTGCGCTGGCCGACAGGCCGCCCACGCACGGATGAGTCCGCTGGAGCTTCGGCTCCGGGCGGCGAACGCGCCCGTGGCCTAGCCCGGATTTGCGTTACCTGAGCACCGCCCCGGGCGGGCTGCCACTCAGGCACTGCCGGGGTAAAGTCTAGGCCTTACGCGGCAAGAGCGAAGTTGTTGTTCGCAGTTGAACGTTTCCCGAGTGTTTCACCAGGTGCCCGGGGACCTGGGCGCGCAGCCACGGAGCCACCTACACAATCGAAACCGGTCGCCCCCAGCTACGACTGGAAGATAGCCGAGCGACCAGAGCCGGACAATCGCCCGGCTGACCCGTCCCGGGGAACGGTGCCACGAGCGCACGGCGTCGGGCGCGGGGCCCACGGAGTGGGTGACTCAGGTCGCGACCGCGACGCGGTTCCGGCCCCCGCGCTTCGCGGCATAGAGCGCCTGGTCCGCACGATCGAAGACCTCGTTCGAATCGCCCGCGCGCGCGGAGTACTCGCCGACGCCGAAGCTGGCGGTGATGCGTACCTCCCCTGCCCCCGTGCTCACGCGCAGTCCCTCGATCCGCATGCGCAGTCGCTCGGCCACCTCACGGGCGCCGCTCGCGTCGGTCTGCGGGAGGAGCACCGCGAGTTCCTCTCCCCCGAGGCGCGCCGCGAGGTCGACGGTGCGGCGTCCGTCGGCGATGGCATCTGCGACGGCCACGAGCACCGCATCCCCCGCCTCGTGCCCATACGTATCGTTGACCCGCTTGAAGTGATCGAGGTCGATGAGGATGAGCGCGGCGGTCCCGCCGTAGCGATCGGTCTCCTGGACCACCTGGGCGAAGCGCTCGTCGAAACCTCGGCGGTTGGCGATCCCCGTCAGTGCGTCGGTCCGCGCGTTCCGCCGCGCGTCCTCCACGGCCCAGGCCGTCTCCAGCGCCCCGGCGGCGATGACGCCGAGGTTCTTCGCATTGCGCGCCTCGATCGCGCGGAGGGCGGCGACCTCGCGGTGACCGCACACCAGCGCGCCGATCGCGCGCTCGGAGTCGCTGCGCGCGAGGGGCACGGCGACGAGCGAGCCGACCTCGCCCAAACCGGCGCCCCCGCCGAAGATGGCGCCCTGGTCCCGCGTGAACGCGCGAGCGTCGGCGAAGACCTGCGGACGCCCATCCAGGCACACCTGCCCAGCGATCGACTCGCCCGGGACGCGGAGCGATTCGAACCCGGTGCCCAGCGTCCGCGCCGCGGATGTCGCCGCGCGCACCTCGCCGTCGCGCGTCTCCGGGTGCCACCGCACCAACACCGCCCATTCGGCGCCCACCACGGGCAGCGCGTCGGCCACGAGCATCCGCTCGAGTTCGAGCGGGTCGCGCGACGCCTGGAGCGTGCTCGCCGAACGGATCAGGCCGCGCAGCCGGTAGTTCTGCCTCGCGACGTCGGCCCGCGTGCGCACCAGGGTGAACCAGCGCGACATCATCGTGGCGTGCTCCTCGAGCCACGCGCGCATCTCGGCCCGCGACGCGCCCGCGCCGTCGGCGAAGTGCAGGCTCAGGGCCCCCGGCATGCCATTCGCGTCGAGCGGCGCCGCGACGAACTGCGGCGCGCCGGACGCGTCGTCGAGGGATGGCAGGCGTTCCCTGGCCACCCACTCGACCACGCCACGATCGCCCGGACCGATCACCGGGAGGATGGCCGGGGTCAGACTCGACCGCGCGTCGTCGGCGCTCGATGCCACGGGCTGCGCCACGCCGCCCGTCTCCTCGTCGAGCACCCAGAGCACCGCCGCATCCGCACCCCGCCGGCGGGCGATGTCGCGCAATGCGTCGGCGAGGATCCGCTGGTCCTCGCGCCGGGCATCCTCCGGGTCGGGCAACTCCTCGGCGCGGAAGGCGGCGATGAGCGCCTCGTGCGCGCGGTCGCGGGTCGCGAGACGCTCCTCCGTCACCGGCAGCTCGTCCCGCCGGGTGGCCTGCCGACGGCGCCGTCGTCTCGACCACGCCTGGTGGCCGACCACGCCCAGCACGAAGCCGACCAGGAGCCAGTGCACCGCGCGTCCCCTAGCGCCCGAGGATGCGCGAGGCCGCGATCGCCGCGCCGAAGCCGTTGTCGATGTTGCAGACAGTGACGCCAGCCGCGCACGAGTTCAGCATCGTGAGCAGCGGCGCGAGGCCACCGAACGCGGCGCCGTACCCGACGCTGGTCGGGACGGCGATCACCGGGCACCGCACGAGGCCGCCCACCACCGAGGGCAGCGCGCCGTCCATCCCCGCGACGACGATGACGACGGCGGCGTCATGCAGGGTCTCGCGTCGCGCCAGTACGCGGTGGATCCCCGCGACCCCGACGTCGGTCACCCGCGTCACACCGAGTCCGAGCGCCTCGAGCGTCACGGCGGCCTCCTCCGCGACCGGGAGGTCGCTGGTCCCGGCCGTCACGACGGCCACCACGCGCTCCTCAGGCGTCGGCGGCGAGCCGCCGCGTAGCCAGACCGTGCGCGCCAGCGCGCTCGCCTGTGCGTCCGGCCACCGCGCGACCAGCGCCGCGCGAACGGCGTCGTCCGCGCGCGTCACGAGGAACCCGTCGCCCTTCGACGCGAGGTGCTCGCAGATCGCCCTCACCTGGTCTGGGGTCTTGCCTGCCCCGTAGACCACCTCGGGGAACCCCTGGCGCAGCGCGCGATGCGTGTCGAGCGTCGCGAAGCCGAGTTCATCGACGGGAGCATCGTCGAGCTGACGCAGCGCCGCCTCGACCTCGAGCCGCCCGCCAGCGACGTCGACGAGCAGCTCGCGGACCCGATCCCGCCTCACGCCGCCTCGGCCGGGTGCGCCCAGTCGCTCTTGAGGTAGGCCTCGAAGATCCCCGCCACCTCATCGAACGAGTTCACGGCGTGCAGGCGCTTGCGCAGCTCCGACGAGTTCGGCAGCCCCTTCACGTACCACCCGAGGTGCTTGCGGAACTCGATCGCCGCGCCGACCGGGTCAGGCTCGTACGCCTGCACCATGCGCGCATGGTCGAGCGCGATGCGGAACCGCTGCGCGACGTCCGGCGTCGGGGGCACCGCGGTCCCCTCGAGCATCGCCCTCGCGTGCGAGAAGATCCACGGCTGGCCGAACGAGCCGCGCGCGATCATCACGCCGTCGCACCCCGTCTCGCGGCGCATCCGCGCGGCGTCCTCGGCGGTCTTGATGTCGCCGTTCCCGATGACGGGGATCGCGACGGCTGCCTTCACGGCGGCGATCTCCTCCCAGCGCGCGTGACCGGTGTACATCTGGGTGCGGGTGCGCGGGTGGAGCGCGATGGCCCGCACGCCCGCGTCCTCGCAGCGGCGGGCGATCGTGACGGGGTCACGCATCTCCTCGCTCCAGCCGCTGCGGATCTTGCAGGTCACGGGCAGGTGTGTCCCGCGCACGACGGCGCGGATGACCTCCTGCACGAGACCGAGGTCACGCAAGCACCCGGAGCCTCCGTTCCGCTTGACGACCTTCTTGACCGGGCAGCCGAAGTTGATGTCGATGAACTCCGGCTCGAAGACGTCCGTCACGAATGCCGCCGCTTCCTGCATCGCCGATGGATCGGCACCGAAGATCTGCACGCCGATCGGTCGCTCGTCGGCGCCGAAGCGGAGCTTGGCGATCGTGGCCTCGTTCTCCCGCCGGATCCCCTCGGCCGAGAGGAACTCGGTCACGACGACATCCGCCCCCCACGCCCGACAGAGGCGGCGGAAGGGGGACTCCGAGACCCCAGCCATCGGGGCCAGGAAGAGGGGGACCGAGTGACCGGTCGGGTACGGGAATGGCATCGAAACGAAAGCTACGAGGGGCCGCAAATGCTTGCAATATCACGATTTGACACGCGTCAGGGTCACCGTTAGGTTCGCGGGATGGAACTCCGCGAATTCTTCTCCGAAGACGCCGTTCAGCTCGAACTCCAGGGCTCCTCGAAGGACGAGATCCTCCGCGAACTCATCGCCCTCCTCAAGCTCGGCGAGAAGGACGAGGGGATGCTCTTCAAGATGCTCAAGCGCCGCGAGAACCTCGGGTCCACGGGGATCGGGCGTGGCATCGCGATCCCGCATTGCCGCTCGCTCGTCGTCAACAAGCTGCGCGTCGCGTTCGGCCGGAAGAAGGCGGGCGTGGACTTCAAGGCGATCGACGACAAGCCAGTGCATTTCTTCTTCCTTATCGTCGCCCCGCCGCTCGAGGTCTCGAACCAGTACCTGCCGGTGCTCGGCAAGATCGCGCAGTTCTCGAAGGAAGCGGACGTCCCGGACCGCCTGCTCGCGCTCTCGCAGCCCGCTCAGTTCATGGAGCTCCTGAAGGAGAAGGGCGTCTAGAGAGACCTAATACCGAGCGTCGATCATCAGCCGGTCGACGCCGGAGCCCAGCTTCGCCCGCACGCGCGAGAGCTGCAGCACCGCCGCCGCAGCCAGCCCGGCGGTGAGTCCCCACCAGAGTCCGGGCGCGCCGTAGCCGGCCGCGAACGCGAGGAATGCGCCGAGGGGGATCCCGACCGCCCAGAAGCTCAGCGCGTGCAGGATCATCGGCACGCGCGTGTCCCCGGCCCCGCGCAGGATGGCCGACGAGATCACCTGGGTCCCGTCGAAGACCTGGAAGACGGCCGCAATCGGGATGAGCGTCGCCGCCATCGCGAAGGTCGCGCCATCGCTGGTGAAGGCGCCCGCGAGCACGCGCGGGATGAGGGCGAAGAGGATCGCCATCGCCGCCATGAACCCCACGCCGCAGGCGAGCGCCGCCACCGCGTCGCGCCGTGACGCCGCGATGTCGCCGCGTCCCACGGCGTGCCCCACCATCACCGCCGCCGCGCCGGCGACCCCCATCGGCACCATGAACGTCATCGAGGCCAGGCTGAGGGCCACCTCGTGGCCGGCGAGGGTCGTGGTGCCGAGCCATCCGGCCATCACGGTCGCCACCCCGAACGCACCGGCCTCGGCCAGGAACTGCAGCCCGACCGGCATACCGACCCGGAACATCTTGGCGAGGGGCGCCAGGGCGAGCGACTCGCTTCGCCACGGGACCAGCGTCGGTCGCAGCACCGGCCAGGCGGTGGCGAGGAGCGTCAATCCCATGATCCACCTCGCGAGGGCCGTTCCCTGCGAGGAGCCGACGACGCCGCGCGCCTCGGCGCCGAGATTCCCGTAGATCAGCACCCAGTTCAGGAACGCATTCGCGACGTTCCCCACCACGACCGCGATCACCACCGGGCGGAGGGTGCGCAGCGCCTGCAGGGCCTGGCGCATCATGTTGAACGCGAAGAACGGGAGCAGCCCCGGGATGCTCCAGAGCACGTAGCCCGCCGCCAGTGGCGTGACGTCCTCGGGTTGCCGCAGCGTGCGGAGGATCGGTTCGGCCGGGAGGTACGAGATCGCGACCACCGTCGTGACGATGAGGGTCATCAGGACGCCCCGTTGGACCCCGCGCGCGACCCCCTCGTCGTCGCGCGCGCCGACGGCCTGCGCGATGACCGGGTCGAGCGCCATCAGCACGCCGATGCCGATGATCGCGGTGATGTAGAAGTAGAAGTTCCCGAGCGCACCGGCGGCGAGGTCCGCCGAGGAGACGCGGCCGAGCATGATCGCGTCAACGAGCCCCATCCCCTGCATGCCGACGTTGACCAGCACGATCGGGGCGGCGAGTCGCGCCATCTCGCGCAGCTCGCCGGTCGTCGGGCGGAGCCGCGCGAACCGGGTCATCTCACTCCCACTCGATCGTGGCGGGAGGCTTGGAGCTCACGTCGTAGACGACGCGGTTCACGCCCTTCACCTCTCGGATGATCCGGTTGCTGATCCGCGCGAGCACGTCGTGCGGGAAGGGGTACCAATCCGCGGTCATGCCGTCGGTGCTCGTGACCGCCCGCAGGGCGATCACGTGCTCGTACGTGCGCCCGTCGCCCATCACGCCGACCGACCGCACCGGGAGGAACACGGCGAACGCCTGCCAGATCTCGTTGTACAACCCGGCGGCCCGGATCTCCTCGAGGTAGATCGCATCCGCGCGGCGCAACGTGTCGAGCGCCGGCTCGGTCACCTCGCCGAGGACGCGGATCGCCAACCCCGGGCCCGGGAACGGGTGCCGGCCGACCATCTCCTCGGGGAGGCCGAGCTCGCGCCCGACGTTCCGGACCTCGTCCTTGAAGAGCTCCCGCAGGGGCTCGATGAGCCGGAACTTCATGTCCGGCTTGAGGCCGCCGACGTTGTGATGCGTCTTGATCGTCGCGCTCGGCCCGCCTTTGGCGCTCACCGACTCGATCACGTCGGGATAGAGCGTACCCTGCACCAGGAATGCCGCGTCCTTCCCCGCCTCGGCCGAGGCGTCCTCGAAGACGTCGATGAAGGTGTGCCCGATCGCCTTACGCTTCTTCTCGGGGTCATCAAGCCCGGCCAGCGCCTTGAGGAAGCGTTCCTCGGCGCGCACCGTCACGAGCTTGATGCCGAGGTGCTTGCCCATCGTACGTTCCACCTGCTCGCGCTCGTGCAACCGCAGCAGGCCGGTGTCCACGAAGATGCAGGTGAGCTGATCCCCGATCGCCTTGTGCACGAGGGCGGCCGCGACGGAGGAATCCACGCCGCCCGAGAGCCCGCAGATGACGTGCCGGTCGCCCACGAGCGCCCTGATCCGCGCGACCTCCTGGTCGATGAAGTGGCCCGGCGTCCAATCCGGCGTGCAGCCGGCGATGCCGAAGAGGAAGTTCTGGATGATCTCGGCGCCGCGCACCGAATGCGCGACCTCGGCGTGGAACTGGATGGCGTGGACCGGCTTCGACCGGTGCCGGAAGGCGACGACCGGGTTCCCCTCGCTCGACGCGGTGAGCACGAAGTCGCGGGGGACCTCCTCGACGTGGTCCCCGTGGCTCATCCACACCGTGGACCGCTCGCTCGGCGCGAAGCCGGCGAACAAGCCGGCGGTCTCCTTCACCTCGATCTCGGCGCGTCCGTACTCGCGGATGCCTCCGCCCTTCACCTCGACGCCGGCCTGGTGCGCGATCCACTGCATCCCGTAGCAGACGCCCAACAGGGGCGCGACGTCGAGGATGGCGGGATCGAAGGTCGGGGCGCCCGGGTCGGTGACCGAGCTGGGGCCACCGGAGAGGATGATGGCGGTGGGCGCCCACTCGCGGATCCACTGCAGCGACCGGTCGGGGGGATGGATCTCCGAGTACACGCGCGCCTCGCGGACGCGCCGGGCGATGAGCTGGGTGAATTGCGACCCGCAATCGAGGATCAGGACCCGCGACGTCACGTCCTCCACTCCGGTCCGGAGAGCTTGATGAACTCGACGTGCCTGGACTCGAGGTCGAGCACCGCAGCGGTCGGCGATCCGTTGAGCCAGCCACACGCCTCGCCCGGGTTGATGATCAGGGTCTCGCCCCGCGTCTTCATCTCCTGTAGGTGCGTGTGTCCGTGGATCACCACGGCATGCGCAAGGACCGAACGTTCCACGACGTCGCCGATGTCGTGCACGATCAGCACCTTGTGGTCCCCGAACTTGATGCTGTGCGGCGACTCGAAGAGCTCCTGTCCCATCCCCTGGGCGGCGAACGCGCGGATGCCCTCGGGGTCGCCATCGTTCCGCCCGAAGACACCTGACATCGCCATGTTGTGGTCCTGGAACGGCTTCAGGACGAAGGGCGAGCAGAAGTCGCCGGCGTGCAGGACGAACTCCACCTCGCGCGCGAGCATCTCCCGCAGGAGGGCGTCCACCGCGGGCACCCGGTCGTGCGTATCCGACATCAGCCCGATCCGCATCAGCTCTCCCTCCATTCGGGGTGCGGCGACTCGTGCCGCACGAGGTCCTCGTAGGTCTCGCGCGCCGTCACGATCGCCCAGCGCGGGCCGTCCACCAGCACCTCGGCCACGCGCGGCCGGGCATTGTATTGCGAACTCATCACGTAACCGTAGGCCCCTGCGGTGAGCACCGCCAGAAGGTCGCCCGCGACCACCTCGGGGAGCTGACGATCGAGGGCGAGGAAGTCCCCGCTCTCGCAGACGGGACCGACCACGTCGGCGGTCATGCGCCCCCGCGGTGGCGCGACCGTCTCGATCCGATGGTACGCATCGTAATGCGAGGGCCTGAGCAGCTCCGTCATCCCGGCGTCGCAGATCAGGTAGGTCTTCCCGCCGCTCACCTTGCGGTCGATCACGCGCGTGAGCAACGCGCCCGCGGCCGCGACGAGGAAACGCCCCGGCTCCACGAGGAGCTCGGCGCCGATCGCGCTCGCGGCGGCGGTGACGGTGGCCGCGTATGCGGCCAGGTCCGGCTCGGGCTCCTCACCGTAGGGCACGGCGAGCCCGCCACCGGCGTCGAGGTACCGGATCGTCGCACCGGACTCGCCAAGCGTGCGGGCGAGTTCCACGAGACGCGTCGTCCCCTCACGGTACGCATCGAGGGCGCGTACCTGCGACCCGACGTGCATGTCGATCGCGACGAGGGCGAGGTTGGGCAGCTTCAGCGCGATGCGTCCGATCCGGGCGGCATCCCCGACCGGGATGCCGAACTTGTGGCCCTTCTCCCCGGTGGCGATGTAATGATGGCCCGCGCGGACATCCACCTCGGGGTTCACGCGGAGGCCGACCTGCGCCGTGGTCCGGAGCTCGACCGCGAGCCGCGAGAGGAGCCGCAACTCGGACTCCGACTCCACGTTGATCAGTTTCACGCCGGCGGCGAGCGCCTCGCGCAACTCGCGCTCCTGCTTCCCCACGCCGCCGAAGACGATGTCCTCCGGCCGGAACCCGGCGCGCAGCGCGCGGAAGAGTTCACCCCCGGAGACCACGTCCACGCCGGCACCGGCGGCGCGGAGCACCTCGAGCACGCCCCGGCTCCCATTCGCCTTCACCGAGTAGTGGATACGGTGCGGCGCCGCGGCGAGCGACGCCTCGAGGCGCTGGTAGCGCTCGCGGATCGTCGTCGCGCTGTAGACGTAGCTGGGGGTCCCTGCCTCGCGCGCGATGCGCTCCGCCGGGACGCCGTCGCAATGGAGGGCGCCGTCCACGCGGGTGAAGCCGGCCATCAGTACGCCTTGGCCCAGATGACCTCGTGCCTGGCCGGCTGGCCGGTGACGAGACACGTGCGCGGCGCCTCGGATGACCGGAACTCCGGGTCGGGGATCACCCGGATCGTGGCCTTCGTCTCCTCCTTCACCTGCGCCTCGACTGCGGGGTCGCCGTTCCATCCGGCGTACACGAAGCCTCCGGGACCCTCCATGATCTCCTTGAACCGCGCGTACGACGTGACGTCGCGGTGCGAGTTGCTCTCTCGCCGAGCGCGCGCCATCGCGAGCAGGTCACCCTGGATGGTCTCGAGCAGCTTCGCAACGGCTTCCGCGACCCCTGCCATCGGGATGGCGGCCTTGGCGCGCGTGTCGCGCCGCGCCGAGAAGACGCTCTGCTTCTCGAGGTCCTTCGGGCCGAGCTCGAGCCGAAGCGGGACCCCACGCATCTCCCACTCGTAGTACTTGGCGCCCGGCTTGATGCCCTCGCGGTCATCGACCTTCACCCGCAACCGGTCCGTCGCGCCCCGTCCCGTCCACGCCGTGAGTTCGGTGCGGAGGCGATGGGCCGCCTCGACCACCCGACCCCGCTCCTCCTCCGACTTCCAGATCGGGATGATCACGACCTCCGTCGGGGCGAGTCTGGGAGGACACACCAGGCCGTTGTCGTCCGAATGGGACATGACGAGCCCGCCGATCATCCGCGTCGAGACGCCCCACGACGTGTTCCAGGCGAACGCCATCCCGCCATCCTCGGCCTGGAACTTGAGGTCGAACGCCTTCGCGAAGTTCTGGCCGAGGTTGTGCGAGGTGCCGGCCTGGAGGGCCTTGTTGTCCTGCATCATCGCTTCGCAGGAGTAGGTCCGGAGCGCGCCGGCGAACTTCTCCCCCTCGGTCTTCTGGCCGGTGACCACCGGCATCGCGATGTGCTGCTCCATGAACTCGCGATAGACACCGAGCATCCTCCGCGCCTCCTCCTCCGCCTCGGCCTCCGTGACATGCGCCGTGTGGCCCTCCTGCCAGAGGAACTCGAGGGTCCGCAGGAAGAGGCGGGTGCGCATCTCCCAGCGCACCACGTTCGCCCACTGGTTGATGAGGATCGGCAGGTCGCGATAGGACTGGGTCCACTTCGCGAACATGTGGTAGATGATCGTCTCCGACGTCGGCCGCACGACCAGCGGCTCCTCGAGTTCCTTGCCGCCGCCGTGCGTGACGACCGCCGTCTCGGGGGCGAACCCCTCGACGTGCTGCGCCTCCTTCTGGAGGAAGCTCTGCGGGATGAAGAGCGGGAAGTACGCGTTCTCGTGCCCCGTCGCCTTGAACATGTCGTCCAGGGCACGTTGCATCCGCTCCCAGATGCCGTAGCCGTTGGGCCGGATGACCATCGATCCCTTGACGGGGGAGTAGTCGGCCAGCTCAGCGCGGAGCACGAGTTCGTTGTACCAGGCGGAGAAGTCCTCCGCGCGGGTCGTCAACTTCTTGTCGTCAGCCATGGTCCCGTCGTGCGATGTGCGACTGCTGTGTCAACCAGTCCCGGAGCGCGGAGAGCGGAGCCGCGTCGCCCGCCAGCACTCCCGCGGTGTCGAAGGCCAGGGTCGGCGCGCCGCTCATCTTGCCGAGCAGGCTGACGACTTCGGTGGCGCCGTCATCCCGGAAGTAGACCGCGGCGCGCGCGCCGGCCTTGCGGGCGGCATCCACCTGGTTCCGGGTCGCCTGCGACTTGTAGCGCTCCTCGCTGAGCGCGTGGTCCACGCTGAACCCGGCGGCGCGCAACACCGCGACGAGACGCAGCGCCTCCTCGTACGAGCGCACGCCGGCGCCGTTCCCGGCCACGAGATGGAGGTCGGCTACCGCGACCGTCGCGTCGGCGAGGAGCCCGCGCTCCTCCAGGAGCTCGCCCAGCACGACATCGCCCATCCCGAATCCGAGCGCAGGCAGATCCGCGCCCCCGAGCGACTTGAGCAGCGTGTCGTAGCGTCCACCACCGCAGATCGCGCGGAGCTCCCCCTTCGCGTCGAAGAGCTCGAACACGATCCCGGTGTAGTAGGCGAGCCCTCTCACGATCGAGAGGTCGAGCTGGACCCAGTCCCCGATCCCGAGCGCCCGCACGTGGGTGAGGTATCGGTCGAAACGCTCGATGGACTCCCGCGCCGCCTCGTTCCCGCCGAAGTCCTGCCGGAGTGATGCGAACGTCGTCGCCGTCCCCAACGTCAGCACCCGCTGTGAGAGCTGGACCGAGAGACCTGCCTCGGTGAGCTTCGCCTGCGAGACCTCGCGCGGCTGGCGGCGCACCTTGTCGAGCACGCCGTAGACCGCCGGATGGAGTCCCTCGTCCACCCCGATCGCCGAGAGGACGCCGTTCAACATCCTCCGGTCGGAGACTCGCGCCCGGACGTCGTTGGCCGTCAGGCCCAGCTCGCGCATGATGTCAACCGCGACGGCGAGAAGCTCCGCATCGGCGACCTCGCTGGCCTCCCCGACGATGTCCACGTTGAGCTGGTAGTGCTCCCGGAGGCGCCCACGCTGCGCCCGCTCGTAGCGGAAGAGCTGCGGGATCGAGAACCAGCGCACCGGCTTGCGGAGCGCGTTGGCGCGCGCCCCGACCATCCGCGCGAACGTCGGGGTCATCTCCGGCCTCAACGCGACCTCCCGCCCCCCCTTGTCGGTGAAGTTGTAGAGCTGGCCGACGATCTCCTCGCCGCTCTTGCGGGTGAAGAGGTCGAGTGGCTCCAGCGGCGGTCCGTCGTACTCGACGAACGCGTAGCGGCGCGCGACGGCCCGCCAGGCGCGGAAGATGCGCTCGCGGCGGGCCAGGTCCTCGGGGTAGAAGTCGCGGAATCCGGGTAGTGCGCCGGTACTCATCGGAGCAATCTACCCGCCCGTCGGAGACACCTGCAACCGCTCCATCGCGTCACCCACGGTGTGGAACGAGCCCGTCACGAGCACGGTCGCCCCCCGGGTCGGTGCCACGCGCAGCGCCTCGTCGAAGTCGGCGATCAGTTCGGCGTCCCAGCCACGGTCACGCGCGTACGCCAGCGCCTCCGTGGCCTCCCAAGCCCGGCTCGCCGGGGCCGTCGGCGCATTGGTCAGCAGGAACCGCTGCACGGCGGGCGCCAGGGCCGCCAGGATCCCCCGCCAGTCCTTGTCCCCCAGCACGCTCACGAGGGCCACCACCGGAGCGCTCGGGGCCACCGCGCCCAGCGTCGCGGCCGTGACCCCCGCCCCGTCCGGGTTGTGGGCCACATCGAAGATCCAGGGATCGCGCCGCGAGAACCGTCCGGGCAGGCGCACCGCCGCGAGCGGGGCGGCCGCGTCCTCCGGGGGGATGCGCAGGTCGCCGGGGAGCGCGTCGATCATGGTGAGCGCGACCATCGCGTTGTCCGCCTGGTGCCGCCCGACCAGCCCGGTGCGCACGATGAGCGGCCGCTCGCGCTCCCAGGTGAAGGTCGTCCCGCCGGCGTCCACCGCGATCGCCGCGGCGCGCCCCTCCTCGGCGACGATCCGGATCGGGGTCGCGCCCCGTCGCCGCGCCTCCGAGGCCAGGAGCGCCCGGATCGCCCGATCGCTCTCACCCACGATCGCCGGCACGCCCGCCTTGTAGATCCCGGCCTTCTCCGGCGCGATGGTCGCCCGCGTCGTCCCGAGCCACTCGGTGTGGTCGATCGCGATGCCGGTGACCCCCGCGACGACCGGGGTGATGATGTTCGTCGCGTCCAGCCGCCCGCCCAGCCCCGTCTCGATCACCGCGACGTCCACCTCCTCGCGCGCGAAGAGGTCGAACGCCATCGCCGTGGTCGCCTCGAAGAACGTCACACCGAGCGCCTCCACTGTCGGGGTCCAGCGGTCGAGGAACTCGACGATCCGCTCCTCGCCGACGGTGCGCCCATCCACCAGGAAGCGTTCACGGAAGTCCACGAGGTGCGGCGACGTGTACTTGGCGACGCGGAGGCCGCGCGACCGGAGCACGGTTTCGAGCGAGGCGCACACGCTCCCCTTGCCGTTGGTGCCGGCGACGTGGAGGGTGCGGAGCCGGCGATGCGGGTCGCCCAGCACGCGGAGGAACGCCTCGATCCGCTCGAGTCCCAGCTTCCATTGTCCGGTCGTGCGGGCGAAGAGGAAGTCGAGCGCCGCGCGGTAGTCGCGGTGACGGGACCTCACCTCAGGCCGATGCCCATCCCGTCGCCGCGGGCTTGCCGCTCATGTGCCGGAGCAACTGCCCCACCGTGCGCTTCAGCTGGTGGCGATGCACCACCTGGTCCACCATCCCGTGCGTGAGGAGGAACTCGGCGGTCTGGAACCCCTCCGGGAGGTCCTGACCCAGCGTCTGCTTGATCACGCGCGGACCGGCGAAACCGATCACCGCGCCGGGCTCGGCCAGGATCGCGTCGCCGAGCATCGCGTAGCTCGCGCTCACGCCGCCGGTGGTCGGATTGGTGAGGATCGAGACGTACGGGATGCGCCGCTCGGCGAGCTGCGACAGCATCGCCGAGCTCTTCGCCATCTGCATCAGGGAGAGCACGCCCTCCTGCATGCGCGCACCGCCCGACGCCGAGAGGATGATCAGCGGCCACTTCTTCTCGAGCGAGCGCTGGCCGAGTCGGGCGATCTTCTCACCCACGACGGAGCCCATCGAGCCACCCATGAACGCGAAGTCCATCACCCCCAGGTTCACCGGCATCTGGTCCATCAGGCCCGAGACGGTGAGGATCGCGTCGTGCTCGCCCGCGTTGGTCCGCGCCTTCTTGAGCCGGCCGGGATACTCGGGGAACTCCAGGGGATCGACCGACAGGAGGTCGACGTCCTTCTCCTCGACGCTCCCGTCGTCGAGCAGGAGCGCGACGTACTCGTGCGCCCGGTACCGGCGGTGGAAGTCGCAGTTGGGACACACGTTGTGGCTCCGCACGAACTTCTCGCGGATGTCCGTGTGCCCACAGGCTTCGCACTTCTCCCAGACGTCCGGCGGGATCTCGAGCTTCGCCGTCCGCGGCGGGCGCGGCTTCTTCTCCTTGCGGAACCAGGCCATCGGGGAAAAGTGGCGGCGGGCCGGCTAGATGACCAGCCCGTCGGCCTTCCCGCGCCCCTCCGCCGAGACGAGCACCAACAGCCCGATCGCCATCCAGCAGGCGAGCATGAACGAGCCGCCGTAGGAGAAGAACGGGAGCGGGATGCCGGTGATCGGCATCAGCCCGATCGTCATCCCGACGTTGACGATGATGTGCGTGAACCAGGCGGCGGTGAGCCCGAAGGCGACGAGAGAAGCGAACGGGTTCGACGCGCGCGCGGCGATGCGCACCGTCCGCAGCAGCAGCACGCAGAGGAGACCGAGGGTGAGGGTGACGCCGATGAAGCCGAGTTCCTCCCCCACCACGGCGAAGATGAAGTCGGTGTACTGCTCCGGGAGGAACGCGAGGCGCTTCTGCGACCCCTCGGTGAAGCCCTTGCCGGCGATCCCCCCGGAGCCGATCGCCACCTGGGACTGGATCATCTGGTACGCCGATCCGCGCGGGTCCGCCGAGGGATCGAGGAACACCAGCAGCCGGCGTTGCTGGTACGGGTTCAACCGCCCCCAGAGGATCGGCGCCACGACCCCCATCGCGACGTTCGCGGCGACCAGCGCCGCCCCCTCCACCCAGTGCGGCCGGACCCACGCCACGAGCGCGAGGAGGGCGAGGAACCACGCGCCCCAGAGTCCGGTGGAGAAGGCGAGCACCAGGCTCACGGCCGGGCTCGCCGCCATGACGAGGAGCTGCCACGACACGCCGCTCCAGAAGAGCATCGCGAAGAAGACGCCGATGAAGACGAGTCCGGTGCCGAGATCGGGCTGGGCCATGATCAGCAGCCAGGGCACGGCGACGATCACGAGGGGGCGCCAGAGCGCGAAGAGCGTCGTCGGGGCCTGGCGCTGCGCGCTGAGCACCCGCGCCAGCATCAGCACGACCGCGATCTTCGCGAGTTCGGAGGGCTGGCCGAGCCGCACCCCGCCGATCGCCAGCCAGCTCTTCGTGCTCGCCGCCGTCCCCGCCCCGGTCCCGATGAAGAAGAGGGCGAGCAGCAGGAGGATCGCCCCGAGGTACATCGGGAGGGCCGCCCACTCGGCGAGTCGCACCGACGTCCGCGAGATGCCGAAGGCGACGACGAGCCCCAACCCGAACCAGACGATCTGCGTCCGCCAGATCCGCTCGACGAAGGTCGGGACGTCGGTCTGGCCGGCCGAGTACACCATCGCGATCCCGAAGACCGAGAGCGTGAAGGCGAGCGCGACGAGCGGCCAGTCGGCGGGCAGGCGCGCGAACCTCACTCCCCCTCCGTGCGCGGCATCGACACCACCTTGGCCTTCAGGAAGTGCTCCATGATCCGCGTCGCGATGCGCGCCGCGCGCGAGCCGCCGCCGCCGAACTCGAGCATCACCGCCACGACGAGCTTGGGATCCTCGGCGGGTGCGTAGCCGACGAACCAGGCGTGGTCGCGGTCGGGGTCCTGCGCGTTCTGCGCGGTCCCGGTCTTGCCGGCCACCGTGATGCC
Source organism: uncultured Gemmatimonas sp. (assembly GCA_964650715.1). Classification (GTDB taxonomy): domain Bacteria; phylum Gemmatimonadota; class Gemmatimonadetes; order Gemmatimonadales; family Gemmatimonadaceae; genus Pseudogemmatithrix. The sequence goes on from CAZYUL010000028.1 coordinate 21,428, forward strand.
CTCGAGCCGGGATCCGATCGCCGTGCCGCGTCCCACCACGTCGGTCAGGGATTGCTGCAGCGCCCGCATGTCGCGCTCATCCAGCGAGAAGAGCCGCTCGCGCTGCGGATCCCCCGGGACGATCTCCGGCCTGGCGGCCTGGCCGTCGGTGGCGAGCGCGGTGTAGAAGCGCGCCATGTTCACGACGGTCTGCGAGTTCTCCCCCTGCCCGATCGAGAGGTTCAGGGTGACACCGTTGGACCAGCCCCGCGGCCCGAAGAGGCGGTCGTAGTAGGCCTTCGGAGGGTCGGTCGGGAACATCGGGCGATTCTCGGCGGGCAGGTCGATGCCCGACCGCTCGCGCGACCCGAGGCGGATGCCACCGGCGACGAGTCTCTGCAGCCCGATCTTGAGCCCGAGCTGGTAGAAGTACGTATCGCACGAGAGCTCGATCGCCCGCGCCATCGAGACGTCGCCGTGGCCGTTGGCGTCCCAGCAGCGGAAGAACCGGTTCCCGTACAGGTAGCCGCCGGTGCAGGGCGTCTCCATGTGGTCGTCGAGGTCCGCGATGCCCTCCTCGATGGCGATGATCGCCGTGTGCAGCTTCCACACCGAGCCGGGCGGGTACGTCCCCTTGATGGCCTTGTTGTACATCGGGCGACGCGGATCCTCCTGCAGCTGCCTCCAGTAGCCGAGCGGGATGCGGCCGATGAACTGGTTGGGGTCGAAGGTCGGCGCCGAGTGCAGGGCGAGCACGGCGCCCGTCCGCGGCTCCATCGCGACGACCCCTCCGATCAGCGAGTCGCCGAAGAGGCCGTGGACGAAGCGCTGGAGGTCGAGGTCCAGGTTCGTGTAGAGCGCCTGCGGGGCCTCGGCGGGGAGATCTTCGCGCGCGTCCTCGCGGACCACCCGGCCGCGTGCATCCACCTCGACGAATCGCACCCCTTCCCGCCCCCGGAGCCGCTCCTCGTACTGTCGCTCGATCCCGTCCTTCCCCACCTGCTGGCCCGGCTTGTAGGAGGCGAACGCGGCCTGTCCGAGCTCGGCGTCGCTGATCTCCCCCGTGTAGCCCACCAATGCCGACACCGCGGGGCCGTCCGGGTAGTACCGCTTGGGCGCCGACTGGATGATCAACCCCGGGAACTCGAAGCGCCGCTCCTCCAGCACCGAGACGAGTTCGAACGGCGCGTCGCCGAACAAGACGGTCGGGCGGGTGCGGTCGCGGCGATACCGGCGCACCGCCTCCCCGACCTGTTCCGGGCTGACCGTCACGAGTTCGCCGATGCGCCGCATCGTCGTCCGCAGCGAGTCCTCGTTGCGCGCGAGGAGCGAGATCGAGTAGCCGGGGAGGTTCTCGGCGATCACCCGGTTCTGGCGGTCGTAGATCACCCCGCGGGGCGCCGCCAGCGGGATCTCGCGCAGGCGATTCTCCTCCGACGCCAGCACGTAGCGCGCGTTCTGCAGGACCTGCGTGCGGAAGAACGCCCCGCCGAGGATCACGAACCCGCCGAAGAGGATCGCCGAGGCGATCCGCGCGCGCCGCTGCACCTCGTTGGGGTGGAAGCTCACGCGCGCCTCCGCTCGAGGGTCGGCCTTACGAGGGCCATCACGATCAGGCCCACGGCCGCCGTCACCAGCGCCGCGAGCGGCGTCCACAGGAGCAGCTGCGCGAGCAGGTCCGACCCGGCGAGCCGGCGCTCCGAGAGGAGGAAGACGAAGTCGAACGCGACCTTGCCGACGAAGACGAAGACGGCGTTGAGCCGGACGTCATCCACGAAGAAGACCGACTTGAGGCGCGACGCCCCGTAGCCGATGAGGGTGCCGGCCAGCGCGCCGGCCCCGAACGCCTCGGGGGTCAGCGCGTCGGCGACCAGGCCGAGGACGAAGCCGAGGAACGCCGCCGCGCCGGGTCGCACCCGGACGGCGACGACGAGCATCGCGATCACCAGGAAGTCGATCCCCGCGCGCCAGTCCAGGATCGGACGGAGCGTGAAGTGGAGCGCCACGAGGCCCAGGATCACCGCGAGGATGGCGGCCGTCCGGGCGCTCATCATGGCGGCGTCACCGTGTCCGCGGCGCGGGCCCGCGCGACCGAATCGCGCACGACCGCCGCCACCGAGTCCCGCGCGCGGCGCGCGAGGCTGTCCCCCGCCGTGACGACCCGCCGCGTGAGCGCCTCGATGGCCGGCGCCCACACGCTCTCCACTCCATCGGCATTGCGCTCCGGGCTCAGGATCATGACTGACGTCACGTCCGGGGGCCGCACCGCGGGCCGGACGAGGTACGTCCGCGTCCACCCGGCGGTCGACTGCAGTTCCTGGATCACCGTGCCGACGAACACGCCACGGGGGAAGACCCCGCCGAGTCCCGACGCGACGATCGCGCTGCCGGCGCGCAGGGGCGTCCGGAACGGGACGCCGCGCATCTCCAGGAGGTAGCGCTCGGGGCCCTCGCCCACGTGGGCACTGACGATCCCGAAGGTCGAGCCGTCGGCGCTCACCGCGCTCACGCGGAAGTCCGGGTGCGGCCAGGTGATCGCGACGCTCGTCGTGGCGTCCACCTGCTCGATGACGCCCACCAGCCCCTCGGCGGCCACCACCGCGCTCAGGCGCTCGACGCCGGCGCGTGCGCCAGCGGAGAGGACGAGCGTGAAGTCGTCACCCATCCCGCGCCCCACGAGCGCCTCAGCCGGGATGAAACCCCAGCGCAACGCGCGACCGAGGCCGAGGAGCCCGCGGAGCCGCGCGTTCTCCGACTCGAGCGCGTCCAGTCGCTGCGACCGCATGATGATGCTGTCGGCGACCCGGACGAGGCTGTCGTTCTGCAGGAACGACCGACGCGCCAGCGAGGCGCGCTGCTGGAGCGTCGCGACGGGAGAGACCAGGGTCCCGCGGATCCCCGCCGAGATGCGGTCGCGCGGTCCCTCGGGGAGGATCAGGAGGACGAGGGATGCGACCGCACACGCGACCGCCGTGGCCGTGTCCGCGCGCGAGTCCCCCCTCGCCCCCCGCGGCACCCGGGCCTCCCGCCTAGGTGCTCAGCACCGACCAGTACTTCTCCTCGTCGTCGAGGATCCGGCCGGTGCCCCGCACCACGCAGGTGAGCGGGTCCTCGTCCACGTGGATCGGCAACCCCGTCTCCTGCGTGAGGAGCACGTCGAGCCCGCGGATGAGGGCGCCGCCCCCCGTCATCACGATGCCGCGGTCCACGATGTCGGAGGCGAGTTCCGGGGGCGTGATCTCCAGCGCCCGCCGGACGGCGTTCACGATCTGCTGGATCGGCTCCTGCACCGCCTCGCGGATCTCCGCGGAGTGCACGCGCACGGTCTTCGGGATGCCGGAGACGAGGTCGCGGCCCTTCACTTCCATCTCGCGCTCCTCACCCATCGGTGCCGCCGAGCCGATCTGGATCTTGATCTGCTCTGCGGTCGGCTCGCCGATCAGCAGGTTGTAGCTCTTGCGCATGAACTGGACGATGCTCGCATCGAGCTCGTCGCCCCCGGTGCGGATCGAGGTGTCGCTCACGATGCCGGAGAGCGCGATCACCGCGATCTCGGTGGTGCCGCCGCCGATGTCGATCACCATGTTCCCGGTCGGCGTCTCGACCGGGAGCCCGACGCCGATCGCCGCCGCCATCGGCTCGGCCACCATGAACACCTCCTTCGCCCCGGCGCCGAGCGCCGAGTCGCGCACCGCGCGACGCTCGACCTCGGTGATCCCCGAGGGCACGCAGACGATCACGCGCGGCTTCACGCGGAACACGTGGTTCTTGATGATCAGCTCGAGGAAGAAGCGGAGCATCTTCTCGGTCACGTCGAAATCGGCGATCACGCCATCCTTCATCGGACGCACCGCGATCACGCCCTCGGGCGTTCGCCCCAGCATCCGCTTCGCCTCGAGCCCGACGCCCTTGATCTTCTTCGTGTCGCGGTCGATCGCGACCACCGAGGGCTCGTTGAGGACGATGCCCTCACCCTTCACGTAGACCAGCGTGTTCGCCGTTCCAAGGTCCACGGCGATCGCGTTCGCCGGGAGGAACCCGCCTTTTTGGAAGAACGGCCACTTCATTAGTCTTGGGCTCTCGCTGGGCTAGGCTCGTAAAGACGGGCGAGGGAGGTCGGGCGCAACAGGTCCTCGGAAAGCTACCGCGCGGCGCTCGGAAGGTGGAAGGAGGGACGGAGCGGGCGCGCCGGGAGGCGAGAGGGACGCCGGGAAGAAAGAAGGGCCGCCCGAGCGGGCGGCCCCCTTCCACCTTCCGCCGTCCACCTACCTCTAGACGAACTGCTCCGGAGCGTGATGGTCCATCCCGAAGGCCTCGGCCACCCCCTGATAGGTGACCTTCCCCTCAGCGACGTTGAGCCCTTTCAGGAGCGCGGCATCCTCGCGGAGCGCCTGCTTCCATCCCTTGTTCGCCAGCTTGAGGGCGTAGGGGAAGGTGGCGTTGGTGAGGGCCAGCGTGGACGTCCGCGGCACCCCGCCCGGCATGTTCGCGACGCCGTAGTGGATGATCCCGTCCACGGTGTAGACCGGGTTCTCGTGCGTGGTGGCCTTGATCGTCTCCACGCAGCCGCCCTGGTCGATCGCCACGTCCACGATCACGGCGCCCGGCCGCATGAGCTTGAGGTCCTCCTTGCGGATCAGCTTCGGCGCCTTCGCGCCGGGGAGGAGCACGCCGCCCACGACGAGGTCCGCCGTCGCGATGGCCTCGAGGATGTTGGCGCGGTTCGAGAAGATCACCTGGACGTTCGCCGGCATCACGTCGGAGAGGTAGCGGAGGCGCGGCAACGAGGTGTCGAGGATGATCACCTTCGCGCCCATCCCCGCCGCCATCTTCGCCGCATTCACCCCGACGACGCCCCCGCCGAGGATCACCACCTTGCCCGGCGGCACGCCGGGGACGCCGCCGAGCAACACGCCACGACCACCGTAGAGCTTCTCGAGGTACTTCGCCCCCTCCTGCACCGCCATCCGTCCCGCGACCTCCGACATCGGCGTGAGGAGCGGGAGCTCGCGAGTCGGGAGTTCCACCGTCTCGTACGCGATGCACGTCGCACCCGACTCGAGGTGCGCCTTCGTCAGCTTCTCGTCGGCCGCGAAATGGAAGTACGTGAAGATCGTCTGGCCCTTCCGCATGCGCGGCCATTCGACGGCGATCGGTTCCTTCACCTTGATGACCATCTCCGCCTCCTTCCACACCGCGTCGGCGGTGGGGAGGATCCGCGCGCCAACGGCCGAGTACTGGGCGTCCGCGAAGCCGCTGCCGTCCCCCGCGCCCTGCTCGACGAACACGGTGTGCCCGGCCGCGACGAGCGCCTCGGCGCCAGCGGGGACGAGCGAGACGCGATTCTCGTTGGTCTTGATTTCCTTCGGGATGCCGATCTTCATGGGGATGCGAAGTGGGATGTGGTTTCGGTGATCAGGGACGACGACGTCAGGACGGCCCCAGCCTGACGATGGTCTGTGCATCGGGCGCGAAGAAGTCTCGGCAGACCTCCGCGACATCGCCAGCGGTCACGGCGTCGATCCGGGCGAGGACCTCGTCGAGGGGGCGATAGGGCTCGTCGTACAGGGCGACGGTGGCGGCGCGGTACATCCGCGACGAGACACTCTCCATCGAGAGCGTCACCTGGCCCTTCAGCTGGGCCTTCCCCATCGCGAGCTCACCGGCGGGGACGCCCGCTGCCGCGAGCGACGCCAGCTCGGCGCGCACCGCGGCGACGGCCTCGTCGGCGCGTTCGGGCGCGCATCCGACGTAGATCCCCTGCGAACCTGCCGACGCCATGAAGCTCTGGAACGAGTGCACGGAATAGGCGAGCCCGAGTTCCTCGCGCACCCGCTGGAAGAGGCGCGAACTCATCCCGCCGCCGAGGAGGGTGCTCACGAGCATCAGCGCGTGGCGACGACGGTCGCCGTATCGCACCGTCGGGTTGCCGAACACCAGGTGCATCTGCTGGGAGTCGCGCTCGATCCTGCGTTCCACGGGCGCGACCACGGTGGGCGCCGGGACCTGGGGCAGGCCGCCGCCCCCGGCGGGCAGGTCACCCCAGCCGGCATCGAGCAGGATGCCGATCAGGGCGTCGTGCGTGAGGTTCCCAGCGGCCGCGACGACGATCCGGGGCGCGCGATAGGCCCGCGTGTGCAGCGCCCGGAGGTCGGCGATGCCGAGCGCGCCGACCGTCTCCCGCGTGCCGAGGATCGAGTAGCCGAGCGGATGCTCGCCCCAGAGCGTCTCGTTGTGCCGCTCGAACACGACGTCGTCCGGCGTGTCCTCGACCATCGCGATCTCCTCCAGGACGACGCCGCGCTCCAGCGCGAGGTCCTCCTCGCGGAGCGCCGGCCGCGCGATGATATCGAGCATCACGTCGGCGGCGATCGGGAGGTGCTCGTCGAGGCAACGGGCCTGGAACGAGGTCGCCTCGCGGCCGGTCCACGCGTCGAGCGACCCGCCGACCGCTTCGAGCGCGAGCGCGATGTCCTTCGCGCCCCGCCGCTCCGTGCCCTTGAACACCATGTGCTCGAGCAGGTGCGAGACGCCCATCTGGTCGCGCGACTCGTGCATCGAGGCCGCGCGGATCCACGCGCCCAATGCGACTGACCGCACTCCCGGCATCTGCTCCGAGAGTACGGTCAGGCCATTCGACAGCACCGTCTGCTGGACGCCGAGCTCGCGCGCGGCGGCGGTCGCTGCGGTGTCGAGGCTCACTCGCGGGGACGTCCCCCGCGCCCTCCGCCCCGGCGCTCCCCGCGGCGCTCGCCGCGGTCGCTCCGTTCGCGATGCTCCCCGCCCTCGCCGCCGTTCCCGTCGCTGCCGTTCCCCGACGCATCGGGGGCGCCCTCGGGCTTGGGCAGCAGCGCCTTCATCGAGAGGCGCAGCCGTCCGCGCTCGTCGCGGTCGATCAGCTTGACGGTGACCGTCTCGCCCTTCTTGACGACATCCTCGGGCTTCTCGACGCGCGTGTGGCGCATCTCCGAGACGTGCAGGAGGGCCTCCGTGCCGGGCATGATCTCGATGAAGGCACCGAACGCCGTCACCGACTTCACGGTGCCCGTGTAGGTCTCGCCCACCACCGGCTCGGCCGTGATCGCCTGCACCATCTGCTTGGCGCGTTCCATCGCCTCGCCGCCGACCGCGGCGATCGTGACGAGACCCGAGTCGTCCACCGTGACCTCGGCACCCGTCTCGTCCTGGATCCCCCGGATGGTCTTCCCCTTCGGGCCGATCAGGTCGCCGATCTTCTCGGGGTTGATCGTCATCGTGACGATGCGCGGCGCCCACGGCGAGAGGTCGGCCTTCGGTGCGGACAGCGCCTTCGTCATCTCCCCGAGGATGTGCAGGCGGCCCTGCTTCGCCTGCGCCAGCGCCTCGGTCATGATCTTGAGGTCGAGGCCCTGGATCTTGATGTCCATCTGGATGGACGTGATCCCCTCCTTCGTCCCGGCGACCTTGAAATCCATGTCGCCGAGGTGATCCTCGGTGCCGAGGATGTCCGTGAGGATCGCGTACTTCTTCCCTTCCTTGATGAGCCCCATCGCGACGCCGGCGACCGCGCCCTTGAGCGGGATGCCCGCGTCGAAGCAGGCGAGCGATCCGCCGCAGACCGACGCCATCGACGACGAACCGTTGGACTCGAGCACGTCGGAGACGATGCGGATCGTGTACGGGAACTCCTCGAACGCGGGCAGCACGCCTTGGATCGCGCGCTCGGCGAGGTTGCCGTGGCCGATCTCGCGCCGGCTGGTGCCGCGCATCGGCCGGACCTCGCCCGTCGAGAACGGCGGGAAGTTGTAGTGCAGCATGAACGACTTGGTGGTCTCCTTCGCCTCGTCGATGCTGTCGAGGCGCTGCACGTCGTTCGCCGTCCCGAGCGTCGCCGCGACCAGCGCCTGAGTCTGGCCGCGCGTGAAGAGCGCGGAACCGTGGGCGCGGGGGAGCACGCCGGTGTCGATCGAGATGTCGCGCACTTCGGTCGGCTTGCGGCCGTCCACGCGGAGGCCGGTCTCGAGGACCTGCTCGCGGAGCGCGTTGTACTCGAGGTCGCCGAGCACGCTGCCGACGAACGGCTGCTGCTCCGGCGCGAGGGCCGTGGCCATCTCCTCCTTCACCGCCTCCTTCGCCGCCTCGACGGCCTGGATGCGGGTGTGCTTCTCCTTCTGGTTGATCGCGGCCTCGATCCGGGCCTTGGCCGCCTTCGTCACCGCCTTGGTCACCTCGTCCGGGGTCTCGGACTTGGCCCACGCCATCTTCTCGACCTTCACCTTCTTGAGCAGCTCCTCCTGCATCGCGATCAGCTCGCCGATCCCCTTCTGGGCGATCTTGAGTCCGTCGATCACATCCTCCTCGGACACCTCGAGGGCGCCGCCCTCGACCATCATGATCGAGTCCTCCGTGCCGGCGACGACCATGTCCATGTCACTGAACGTCAGCGCCTGGAAGGTCGGGTTGAGCAGCCACTTCCCCTCGACGCGACCGACCCGAACGCCGGCGATCGGCCCGAAGAACGGGATCCGGCTCGCGTTGATCGCGAACGAGGTCGCGAGGAGGGCCAGCATGTCGGCGTCATTCTCCTGGTCGGCCGAGATGACGTAGACGTAGACCTGGACCTCGTTCTGGAAGCCCTCGGGGAAGAGGGGCCGGATGGAGCGGTCGATGATCCGCGCCGAGAGGATCTCCTCGTCGCGCGGGCGCCCTTCGCGCTTGATGAAGCCGCCCGGGATCTTGCCGGCGGCGTAGGTCTTCTCGCGGTACTCGACGAGGAGCGGGAAGAAGGGCAGCGTGGACTTCTTGTCGGAGACCACCACGGAGGCGAGGACCATGGTGTCCCCGAACCGGACCATGGCGGAGCCGGCGGCCTGCTTGGCCATGCGCCCGGTCTCGATGACGAGGGGGCGGCCAGCGAAGGTCCGCTCGATACGATGCATCATTCTGTTTTGTCTCTGATCTGTACACGAAGCGCGCGATCCGCGTCAGTGCGGTCGCGCGCTCGTGTGGGTGATGCGCTCAGTAGCGCAGGCCGAGGTCGGCGATGATCTTGCGATACGCCTCGATGTCCGACCGCTGCAGGTACTTGAGGAGGCGCTTGCGCTGGCCGACCATCTTGAGGAGGCCGCGACGGCCGTGATGGTCCTTCGCGTGGGTGCGGAAGTGCTCGGTGAGGTAGTTGATCCGCTCGGTGAGCACCGCGACCTGCACCTGCGTGGAACCCGTGTCGGTCCCGTGCTGGCGATGCTTCTCGATCGCCGCCGTCTTGACGAACGCCATCCCTGATGTCCTTGCCTGCGCTCTGCAGTGCGATTGAAATGCCGATTCTCTTGTAGCACGGCAACTTAGCTTGTCTACGGGGACCTGTAAAGGGCGCCCCGACCCCCCTCGCCGATCAGCCCCCGAACCACCCGGTGACCAGCCGTTTGATGTCGTTGAACGTCACCGTGATGAAGAGGAGCCCGATCGCCGCCAACCCGATCCGGGCGTACCACTCCCGGACCATCGGCGAGAACGGCTTCCGCCAGGCCGCTTCGGCCAGCTGGAGCAGGATCTGCCCTCCGTCCAGGAGCGGGATCGGCAGGAGGTTCAGGATCGCCAGGTTGATGCTCAGGAACGCGACCAGTCCCCAGAGTGTCTCCACCCCCGACTGCGCGGCCGTGACGCTGGAGCGGGCGATCTCGATGGGGCCACCCAGCTGCGTGACCGAGACGCTCCCGCGGAAGAGCCCGCCGAGCACCTGGATGACGCTGCCCGCCATGTTCCAGGTCGCGCTCCACCCGAGCGTCACCGCCTCCCCGAAACCGACCGGTTCACGGGCCACCGTCTGCCGGACGCCCACGCCGATGCGGCCCACCGGCTGGAGCTCACCCGTCACCGTGCTGGGGACCTGTTGCTCCTCGGGCGTGATCCGGAGGGTCAGCCGCTCCCCTCCGCGGACGACCTCCACGGCGAGTTCGCGGCCCGCCGACGCCGAGACCGTCTCGAGGACCTCCTCCCACCGCGTGTGCGGCCTTCCGTCGATCGCCACCACGCTGTCGCCACGCAACATCCCCGCCCGCTCGGCGGGCCGTCCCGCGACGATCGAGTCGGCCACCGCGGGCAGGTAGCCGCGACCATACGCGGCGAACACGCCGGTCGAGACGACGATCGCGAGGATCACGTTCATGGTCACGCCGGCCAGCATGATCACCAAGCGCTTGTAGAGCGGCTTCGACTCGAACCAGCGATCCGCGGGGATCGGCTTCGGGCCGTGCGGCGTCATCGAGTGCTCGTCCCAGTGCTTGGAGCGCTCCCCCTCGGCCTCGTTGCCCCCTTCGAGGGATGACGCCGTCTCATCCTCCTTCGACGCCATGCGCACGTACCCGCCGATCGGCAGCCAGGACAGGGCGTACTCGGTCTCTCCGCGACGGAAGCTCCAGAGCGGGCTGCCCCAGCCGAGCGAGAACCGGGGCGCGTAGACCCCGGCCCACTTCGCGGCCAGGAAGTGTCCGAGCTCGTGCACGAAGATCACGATCCCGAGGACCAGCAGCGGTGCGAGCCAACTCAACATCAGCGGTACTCCTGTACCAGTGCCCTCGCGGCCGCATCGGCGGCGAGGAGCGAGTGAAGGTCCCCTCCGGCCATCCCGCCGAGTCGCGCCAGGGCGTGCTCGATCGCCGTCGGGATCGCCACGAACGGCAGCGACCCCTCGAGGAAGCGCTCGACCGCGACCTCGTTCGCCGCGTTGAAGACGGCGGGCGCTGCACCGCCCGTACGGCCGGCCGAGACCCCGAGTGCCAGCGTCGGAAAGGCGTCGTGACGGACCGTCTCGAAGGTGAGCGGGCTCGACGCGACGGGATCGAATCTCGGTACCCCGCTGTCCGCGATGCGCTCCGGATGCGTCAGCGCGTACAGGACCGGCAGCTCCATTGAGGGGACCCCGACCTGCGCCAGCACGCTGCCGTCCTCGAACTCGACCATCGAGTGGACGATGCTCTGGGGATGCACCACCACCTCGATCCGCTCGTAGGGCACGCCGAAGAGCACGTGCGCCTCGATCACCTCCAGCGCCTTGTTGGCCAGTGTCGCGCTGTCCACCGTGATCTTGCGGCCCATCGCCCACGTCGGGTGGCGCAGCGCGTCCTCGCGCGTCGCCCCGGCCAGGCGCGCGCGCTCCCACGTGCGGAACGGCCCGCCCGAGGCGGTGATGATCAGGCGGCGGACGCCGGCCACCGGGTGCAACCCGTTGCCGCTCGAGGCGAGCCTCCCGCCGAGGCACTGCAGCAGCGCCGAGTGCTCGCTGTCCACGGGGATCACCTCGCCGCGCCCTGCGCGCGCCGTTCGCACGACGAGTTCGCCGCCGACGACGAGTGACTCCTTGTTGGCGAGGGCGACCCGCTTGCCCGCCGCGAGGGCGGCCAGGGTCGCTTCCAGTCCCGCCGCGCCGACCACCGCATTCAGCACGATGCCCGCGTCCGGATCGCGCGCAGCGTCCACGAGGCACCCGCGCCCGCCGCTCCAGCCCGGCGGGAGCGGTTTCCCGTTCGCCTCGACGAGTCCGAGGCGCGAGTCCGGCCACTCGCTCGCCGCGGCCGCGAGTCGCTCGCGGTCCTGGAGCGCGGTCATCGCGACGACGCGGAAACGCTCGGGGTGCCGGCCGATGACGCGGCGCGCCGTCTCCCCGATCGAGCCGGTCGCGCCGAGGAGCGCGACGCCCTGCGGCGCAGTCACGCGCGCACCGTCAGGAGGAGGTCGAACAGGAGGTAGGCGACGGGGAAGACGAACAGCAGGGAGTCCACCCGGTCGAGCACTCCACCGTGCCCGGGGATCAGCGACGAGCTGTCCTTCACGCCCGCCTGCCGCTTGAGCATCGACTCGGCGAGGTCGCCGACCTGGGCCACGACGCTGACCGCGACCGCGAAGACCACGGTCGTGAACAGGGTCATCCCGAGCGAGGCGACCGGTCGGAGCACGAAGGGCACGTACAGCGCGGTGACGATGACCGAGGTGAGGAGCCCGCCGATCGCGCCGGAGATGGTCTTCCCCGGACTCACCGCGGGCATCAGCTTCGCCCCGCCGACCGCGCGACCGACGAAGAACGCGCCGGCGTCATTCACCCAGGTGATGATCAGCGGGAGCACCAGGAGCGCCAACCCCGCCGCGTCCGTGACGGTGAACCGGCTGTGGCGCAGCGCGTACGCGAAGGCGAGCATCCCGCCCGTGTACCAGGCGCCGAAGAGTGTCGCCCCGATGCCCGTGACGCCGCCCCCAGCGATCCCCTGCCCGAAGAGCGCGACCGTCAGGAGGAGTGGGACGAGCAGCGCGACGGCGGACACGGAGGGGATGGCAGCTCCCGTCGCGGCGAGGTGCACGGCGATCGGGATCGCCGCCGCGAGCACCACCATCGCGGTGTCGAGCGGCGATCCGCCGGCGGCGCGGACCATGCGCGCGTACTCCCAGGCGCCGAGACCCGACGCCACCGCCAGGAGAAGCGCGAACGGGAGGCCCCCGAGCCAGGCGAGGAGCAGGACGACCGGGATCGCGACCACCGCGAAGAGGACGCGCTTCGTCAACTCCGACACGGTCGTCCGCGCTCAGGCGGGAACGCGGCCGAAGCGGCGGTCCCGGTTCTGGTAGTCGAGGATCGCCTCGAAGAGGCTCGACCGGTCGAAGTCGGGCCAGAGGACGGGCGAGATGAAGAGCTCGGTGTAGGCGAGCTGCCAGAGCAGGAAGTTCGAGATCCGTTGCTCGCCGGAGGTCCGGATCAGCAGGTCGGGGTCGGGGCACCCCGCCGTGTAGAGCCGGTCCGCGAGGGCCTGCTCGTCCACCTGCTCCGGGGCGAGCGTCCCCGCCGCGACGTCGGTGGCGATCCGCCGCGCCGCGCGCGCGAGCTCGGCGCGCGAGCCGTAGGAGATGAAGAGGTTGAGCGTCAGCTTCGTGTTGTGCGCGGTCTGGCGCGTCACGCGCTCCACCGCCGCCCGGGCCGGTGGCGTCAGGCGCTCGACATCGCCGAGCACGACCACGCGGACCCCCTGTCCCTCGAGCTCGTCGGCCTCCCGCTGGATGTACTCCTCCAGGAGCGACATGAGGGCCGAGACCTCGGTGGTGGGGCGCTGCCAGTTCTCCTGCGAGAACGCGAAGAGGGAGAGGTACTCCACCCCGGCGGCGATCGCCCCCTCGACCACCTCGCGCACGGCCTTCATCCCGCTCCGGTGTCCCAGCGGGCGCGGCAGCAGGCGCTCGCGCGCCCAGCGGCCGTTGCCGTCCATGATGATCGCGACGTGCCGCGGGATGGCCCCGTGGACGCGGATCTTCGCGAGGAGTTCGTCAGCGCTCACTCAGACTTCCATCAACTCGGCTTCCTTGGCCTTCATGAGGGCGTCGATCTTCGCGATCTCGTCATCATGGAGCTTCTGGAGGTCCTTCTCGGCGTGCTTGACCTCGTCCTCGGAGACGCCGTTG
>CAZYUL010000029.1:0-33924 GCA_964650715.1 uncultured Gemmatimonas sp.
GACGCCATGAAGCGCTGCCAGATGAGCGTGTAGAGCTTGAGCTGCTCCGGCGAGAGGAAGCGCGCGATGCTCTCGGGCGTCCGCGAGGGATCGGTCGGACGGATCCCCTCGTGCGCGCCCTGCGCGGCATCGTCCTTCGACGCCGGGAAGAGGCGGGGGGCGTCGGCGAGGAACTCCCTGGGGAAGTGCGCGCCAAGGTGCTCGCGCGCCGCGATGGCCGCCGTCTCGGACACGCGCACGTGGTCGGTGCGCATGTAGGTGATGAGCCCGACCGATCCTTCCGACTTCCCGAGCTCGACGCCCTCGTAGAGGTTCTGCGCGAGGCGCATCGTCCGCTTGGAGCCGAACCCGAGCTTCTTCGCGGCCTCCTGCTGCAGCGTGCTCGTCTTGAACGGCGCCTCGGGATTCTTGCGTCGTTCCCGGCGCTTGATGTCGGTGACGTCGAAGTGCGTGCGCGCGCGGAGGTCCGCGACGATCCGCTCCGCCGCGGCCGCGTTCGGGATCTCCGGCTTCTCGCCATCGAGATGATGCAGCTTGGCCGAGAACCCCTGCCCCTCGTGCTCGAGCTGCGCCGCGATCGTCCAGTACTCCTTCGGACGGAACGCACGGATCTCCCGCTCCCGCTCCACGAGCAGTCGCAGCGCGACCGTCTGCACTCGCCCAGCCGAGAGACCCTTCTTCACCGTCTTCCACAGGACGGGGCTGGCCTTGTAGCCCACCAGGCGGTCGAGCACCCGGCGCGCCTGTTGCGCGTCCACCTTGCGCTGGTCGATCGCCTTCGCCTCATCGAGCGCCTTCTTCACAGCCTCCTTCGTGATCTCGAAGAACAGGGCGCGGCGGATCGGCGGCGACTGCTTCCCCTTGATCTCGTGGGCCACATGCCACGCGATCGCCTCCCCCTCGCGGTCGGGGTCGGTCGCGATGAAGACCTCCTTCGCCGAGCGCGTGGCGCTCTTCAACTCGGCGACCGTCTTCTCCTTGCCGGGGATGATCACGTACTGCGGCTCGAACCCCTTCTCGGTGTCGATCCCGATGTTCTTCACCGGCAGGTCGCGGATGTGTCCGATCGTCGCCTTGACCGCGTAGCCGGAGCCGAGGTACTTGCCGATCGTCTTGGCCTTGGCCGGTGACTCGACGATCACGAGCCGCTTGCCGGCGGCGGAGCGCGCCGCCTCCTCGTCGTGCGGAAGGGCGTGCTCGGCCGTGACGGTCCGGGCCCTTGCCTTGGCTGGGGCCTTCTTCGCGGCCTTGGCGGCCGGCTTGGCGGCCGGCTTGGCGCGTGCGGGAGCGGCCGCCTTCGCTGGTGCGTTCTTGGCGGTCGCCTTCTTCTTCGTTGCCATAAGGGTGGCTATCCTAGTCCCCCGGGGACCCCGAGGCAATGGCAACTATAGATGTGGCTACCTGCGCCGGGGTGAGCGAATCCACGCTAATCGTATGATTCGCTTGCACATACAGTGGGTCTCGCCGCGCGAGCAGATCAGCTAGCTTCTTCGCCGGATCGGGGCCTCCGACGAGGGGCCGGGCCTCTCCGGAACCGGCCAGTCGCTCAAGCGCGACGGGGACCGAACACCGAAGATAGACCGTACAGACTGGCTCCTTGAACGCCTCGATGTTAGACGGATCCTCCACCCATCCACCCCCCGGCGCGAGGACCAACGTCGTGTGGGCACGGGCGACGCGGCGGGTCTCCTCGCGCTCCCGCGCCCGGAAACCCACTTCGCCTTCCCGGGCGAAGATCCCTGCGACGGTCGTACCCGCGCGGGTCTCGATCGCGACGTCGAGGTCCACGAAGTCCCAGCCCAGACGGGCGGCCGCCAGACGGCCTGCCGTGCTCTTTCCCGCGCCCGGGAGCCCGAGCAGCACGATCACCCGCGCCGGCCCTGGCTCGGCGGCCATCCCGTCAGCCCAGCCGCTCGGCGACGCGTGCGAGGTATCCGTCGAGGTTCCGCCGCGTCTCGCCGAGCGAGTCGCCCCCGAACTTCTCCAGCAGCGCGTCGGCGAGCACGAGTGCGGTCATCGCCTCCGCGATCACCCCCATCGCCGGCACGGCGGTCACGTCGCTCCGCTCCGCGGCCGCCTCGGCCTTCGCGCCGGTCCGCACGTCCACCGTCTGGAGCGGCTGCATCAGGGTGGAGATCGGCTTCATCGCGACGCGCAGCACGAGAGGCTCGCCGGTGGTCATCCCGCCCTCGAGCCCGCCGGCACGATTGGTGAGGCGCTTGACGTTCCCACGTCGCACCTCGCCCGGCGCCGGCTCTATCCGATCGTGGACCTCGGCGCCGGTCCTCCGCGCGGCCTCGAAGCCGATCCCCATCTCCACGCCCTTCACCGCGGGGATGGAGCAGATCGCCTGCGCGAGCCGGCCGTCGAGCTTGCGGTCCCAGGACACGTGGGCGCCGAGCCCGACCGGGAGCCCCCGCGCCACCACCTCGCAGATGCCGCCCAGCGTGTTGCCTTCGGCCTTCGCGGCGTCGATGCGCTCGATCATCCGGGCCTCGGCCGCGCGGTCGAGGCAGCGGAGCGGCGACTCGTCGGACGCCGCATTGAGGTCCATCGGCAGCTCCGTGTGCGCGGCGGCGTCCACGCCCCCGAGGTGCACGAGATGGCTGCCGATCGAGACACCGCACTCGGCGAGCAGCCGCCGGGCCACCGCGCCTGCGGCCACACGCGCGGTCGTCTCGCGGGCCGACGCGCGCTCGAGGATGTCGCGGGCGTCCTCCCGGTCGAACTTGAGGAGGCCGGTGAGGTCGGCGTGCCCCGGCCGGACGCGCGTCACCTGGCGGCGGCGGCCCTCGGGCGTGTCGTCCTCGGGACGGGGCGCGGGATCCATGATCGCCTCCCAGTTCGCCCAGTCGCGGTTCCGGACGATCATCGCGATCGGCGACCCGATGGTCTCGCCAGCGCGGACCCCGCTGATGAACTCGACGCGATCCTGTTCGATCGCCATGCGTCGGCCGCGTCCGTACCCCTGCTGTCGCCGCGCGAGCTCCCGATCCACGTCCGCGGCGAGGAGCGGCAGGCCAGCCGGCATCCCCTCGACCAGCGCGACGAGCGCGGGTCCGTGGGACTCACCGGCGGTGTGGAAGTGGAGGCGACGAGTGGTCACGGCAGGTGTTCGAGTGGATGTCCCCGGAGGTTCCGCCGGCGACCGGCCGCGGGGCGACCGGACAAAACGGAGCGGGCCGCGGGAATCTATCCGCGGCCCGCTCCGTATTCCCTGTCCCGCGCCGCCCCAGGCTTCACTCCGCCCTCGGCGTGCGGTCGGCGGCCGTCACTGCGGCGGCGTCGACCGGATCACTTCTCCCTCGTCCACGATGTGCGGCGTGACGAGGATGAGCAGGTCCTGCTTCCGCTCTTCCACGCGCTCCTGGCTGAAGAGGCGCCCGATCCACGGGACGTTCATGAGCCACGGGATCCCCGAACGGACCCGGGTGACTTGGGTCTGGGTGAGCCCCGCGATGACCGCGGTCTCGCCGTCACTCACGAGCACCTCGTTGGAGGCCGCGCGCTCGTTGATGCTCGGCCCGGCCTCGGTGGTCCCGAGGAGAGACTGCTGCGTGGCGGCGATCTCCATCGCGACCTGGCGATTGGCAGTCACGTGCGGGGTCACCTGAAGCTCGATGCCGACACGCTGACGGAAGATCTGCGGCGCGACCGCCTGGATCTGGCCGGGAACGGTCGGCGGCGTCAGCAGGAAGGCGATCTCGGTGCCAGCGAAGAGAGTCGCCCGCCGATTGTCGATCGTGGTGGTGCTCGGCTCCGCCTGAACATCGGACATCTGCTCCGCGCTCAGGGCGTCGACGAACGACGTGAAGTTGTAGCCGTTGATGGCGGTGTTGAAGATCAGTCCGAGCGCCGACGTGGCTCCGTAGATCCGGCTCGCGTTCGCGATGCCGACGAAGGCGTTGCCGCCGAGGTCAACCGTGAACTCACCTGTGGTCCCGCGTGGGAGCAGGCGGTTCGAATAGCTCGTCGCGCTGCCGATGTCGTAGGACAGTCCGAGCTCCTCGGTCGCGGTCCGGTCGACTGAGATGATCTTGGCCCGGATCGCCACCTGAGGGGTGCGTCGGTCGAGGTCCCTCACGTAGGCGACGATCTCCGGGAGACGTGAAACGGACTCGGTGATGATGAGCGTGTTGGTCTTCTCGTCCATGGCGACCGAGCCTCGACCGCACGACGGAGCGGCGGCCGCCGGGCTCGCCGCACCGGCGGGGGCTGCGCCCTGTCCGGTATCCCCACCGGTCGGGTCGGCGGCAAGGTCGACAACCGTTCCGGCCGCTGCACCCGCCGGACCGCTCGAGCAGGTCGCGACGATCTGCCGGATCGTCGCGCTCAACTCGGACGCCTTGGCGTAGTTCAATCCGACCATCTGGGTGACGAGCGGTTCGGCGGCTACTCGAGCGGCGATGTTCTTGTAACTGTCGACCGTGATGATCCCCGTCGAGTCCTCGATCGCCGAGAGCCCGTTCACCTGCAGGATCTTGCTGAGAGCGACGTCCCACGGCTGCCCTGGGATCGACGCCGAGACGTTACCCGTCACCGCCGAGCCCGGGATGATGGTGCGCCCCGAGAAGGTCGCGAAGGTCGCGATGACCTCGAGGATCGGTGTGTTGATGAACTCGATGTTGATCCGCGGCTCCTGCTGCCGCGGAAGGGGCTCGAAGCGGCTGACCGGGGTCGGGGCCACCTCGGTCTCCGGCTCGGGCAGGGGGGCGTCGGCGACGACAGCGGCCGCGCCCGCGGACCACGGCGCGAAGGCATCGGGGCCCATCACGCTGACGCGTACCTCCGACTCGCCGCGGAGCACGCTGTACTCACGCGCGGCATCCAGCTCCAGGACCATCCGGACGACATCCTCCTGGTACTGCGCCAAGCGGATGTTGTGGATGCCGGCGCGCGGCACCCGATCATAGCTCGGCACGCGCAGACGCATCGTGGCGCCCTTCACATCCACGACGATCCGGTGCGGGCCCTCGAGAGTGAAATCGGTGACCTGGACGTCGCCGTCGAAGCTGAGGACCACCTCAGCGCTGCCGGCGCCGGGGATGACGCGCACGGCAGTCACCGCTGCGTCGGCGCGGGCCGCTGGGGCCGCGTCCGCGCGGGGCGCGGCCGTCAGGAGTGTGCCGACCGCCGCGGCGGCCAGCAGCGAATATCGCGTCATGGGTTCCTTCCTCCCCTTCGAGCGTTGTTCGTCAGCACTTCGCGGCGGGTGAAGCCGAACTCGTCGATCGCGACGCCGACCTCACCTGCGCGGATGTAGGTGATGCGGTTCCGGCCGAACACCGAGCCCACCCGGGCGCGGTAGAGCTCACCGGTAGAGCGGTCCTTGAGCATCGCAAGGGACTGCCGCGGATCGGGGTGCTCGATGATCACCGAGATCTCGAGATCCGCGAAGAGTGGCCGGATGTCCCCGGTCGCGATCAGCGACGCGAAGGGGTCGCGGCGGCCGTCGCGCGGGTAGCGGTAGGTCTCGCGACGGAAGATGATGCGACCGGCCGAGTCGGTCGGGAACTCGACCGTCGGCACCTGCAGCGGGGGCCGACGCTGGCCGCCCTGCTGGGAAGCGAGCGGGGCCGCGAGCGCGATCCCGCCGGTGATCACGAGGGCCGGGAACACCGCCCGGAAGAAGGATGCACGGGTCATCGCGGACCCTCCGGCGCCGTGCGCACCACGTACGTCTGCACGGCGAACTGGGCCCGCAGGAGCCGCTGGTCCGCTGGGAGGTTCGCGCGCTGCGCGACCTGTCCAGCGGCCGGCTGCAGATTCACGTTCACCGGCACCACGATCCGCTGGAGCGACCCGATCTCGGAGAGGAGCGCGCCGATCTCGTGGAAGGTGCCGTCCATGGACATGTTGTAGCGTTGCGTGTCGAACTGCTCGCCCTGCACCGTCCCGCCGGGCTGGAAGTTCGCGAACTGGAGTCCGGTGCGCCGCGCCGCGCCGATGATCTGGTCGATCAGGGCCGGCACTTCGGTTCCCGTCGGGATCAGCGTCCGCATCAAAGTGAGGTTCTCCTGCAGCCGCTTCGCCTCGGCCTGCAGTTCCTCGACGCTCCCCTTGGCGAGGATCGCCTTCGCCTTCTGGTTGGAGGCGTCGAGCTTCTCGATGTGGTCACGCGTGACTTGCAGCTGCTCGTTCTTCGGCGAGTAGACCCAGTTCCAGTAGGCCCCGGCGGCGATGATGCCGAGGATGCCCACGAAGAGCATGATCTGGTCGCGCTGGTTGGTGGGAAGTCCGGCCATGGTTACCTCACCGCCACCGAGAGAGGGACGGTCCGCAGGAGCGAGGGATCGGGTCGCACGTAGCGCACGTCGAGGGTGAACGAGGTGACCGTCTTCCCCTCTACCTCCGCGACGTCGGACGATTGGATCGTCACGTTCTCGAGGAACGGGGAGTCCTCGAGCTGCTTCATGTAGATCGTGATCGCCTGCGCCTCGACCGTGTACCCGACGATTCGGATGGTCGGCAGCGGGGACTGCCCCGCCGCGATCGCCTCCGGCGACGTCGGTGCGGCGGCGCCCGTCTGGGCGAGCGACGTGATCCAGGTGTACGTCGGCAGCGCGCGGGAGACCTCGTCCATGATGTGCGGCCAGATGTACCGGTCGCCGTCGATGAGGGCGATCACCGACATCTGCCGCACGATGGAGTCACGCTGCGCCTCGGCCGCGCGACGCTGCTTCACGACCGCGTCATAGCGCGCGCTGTCCTGGACCGCGATGCGCTCCTGCTCCAGCAGCGCCCGCTCGGTGCGTCCCTGGAGGAACCACATGCCACCGATGACGAGGATGCCGACGGCCGCACCGCCCACCGCCACACCGAGCCAGGGGTCCTTAAACCGCTCGGTGAGGGAGCCGAGCGCCGCCTTGAGGTCGAACGACGACCCGCCGGACGACTTCGTCTTCTTCCGCGCACCGGGGAGGAGATTGATCTCGATCATCTTGGCATCCGCGTCAGGCGGGCTGGCGCAAGGCCAGGCCGATGGCGAGCATCAGCAGGGGCGCCACCTCGTCGGTGACGAGCGATTCGAAGGCACCGTCACGCACGACGAGGTTCGCCAGCGGACTGGCGGCCGAGACCTCCAGGCGCAGCCGCGACGAGAGCGCATCGATCAAGCCCGGGGCCCGCGAGCCGCCGCCGCACACATAGACGGCGCTGACATTCGCGCCGGACCGCGACGACGAGGCTAGGAACGCCGCCGCACGCTCGACACCCACGGCGATCTCCTCGCCGCGCGTCTCGAACAACGCGTCAAGGTGTTCCGACCGGTCGTATCCCTGAAGCAGCCCCGCCGCTTCCTCGGCCCCGAGCCCGCGGTCCCGCTGCAGGTCTTCTCGGAACCGCCGCGTGCCGACCGAGAGGTCGCGGGTCAGCACCGGCACGCCGTTCTCGACGATGTTGATGTTCGTGACCTCGTGGCCGATGTTGACGAGGGCCACGATCCCGTTCATCGCGTCAGGGTGGTTTAGCTCGAAGGCGTTGTGCAGCGCGAACGCGTCCACGTCGACTGCGGCGGGCGACAGGCCCGCGTCCGTCAGGAGGCGCACCTTGGCCTCGATGAGTTCGCGCTTGGCCGCCACCAGCAGGACGCTCATCATCGCGTCCGTCCCGTCAGGGTCCAGGATCTGGAAGTCCAGTTCCACCGACTCCATGTCGAACGGCACATGCTGCTCCGCTTCCCAGCTCATCAGCTCGCGGGCCTGTTGCTCCTTGGTCCGCTCGATCTGGATCTTCTTGATGATGACGTCGCGACCGCCGACGGCCGTAACGACCGACTTCGTCGTGACCCCGGCGCCCTGGAGCGCCGCCGTGATGGCGTCCGCCACGATCCCGGGGTCCATTATCTCCCCTTCGACGATGGCGTCCGCCAGGAGCGGCGTCATCGCGACGCGCACCAGCTCAGGTTGCGACTTCGAATGGTCGACCACGGCCACCTTGATGAGGCCCGAGCCGACATCGAGTCCGACGGTTGTCTTCTTGCGTCCGAAAAGGGCCATGGGGGTACTCGGAGCGACCAGCGAGACACGGAGGCGCGGGCTGCCAAACTTGCGGGCAGGCCCGGTCAGGGTCAATCCAGCACGACGTTGTCTCTCCTGCCGGTCCTACACGAGCGGGGGTTCCCTGAAGTAACGAGGGGGGGTCTCGGCGGGGCGCGCCGCAAGTCCGCCTCAACCCTCGGGATGCCCCTCGAGCCAGCCCGGCCCGGCGGGGACGAGGCGGGTGGATGTGGGGCACCCGGTGAAGGACGCCGACGGTCCCGAGGAGTCGACCCGCACCAGCGCCACGAGCCGGTGCCGGGCGCCGATCCGCCCCATCCCCTCGACGTCCACCCGCACCATCCCGGCACCGAGATGCCGCCACCTGAGCCGCGCGCTGCCCCCGGAGAGCGAGGTGATCACTCGCTCCATCGCCACGAGCGGCGGTGCGACGCAGAGCTCGGCCAGGTCGGGCGGGGAGTGGAGGTGCCCGAGCCCCTCGAGCCCGGCGGACCTCGCGATGATCCGGTCCACGGCGAGGGCGGCCACGCGGACCTCGGTCGCCGCGCCGAACAGGGCCAAGGCCGAGAGCATCGAGGTAGCGAGTAGCACGGCGAGGACCGCCGGGAGGATGATCCCGCGCCTATCGCGTCGCATCTCGCCGCGCGACGAGCGCCTCGATGGGCGCCGCCGCTCCGACCGCGAAGACCGCGACCCGCAGCGTCCCGAGCGAGTCGAGCACCGTCACGCGGAACCCACCCGCCGCCGGCGTCCGCAGGGGCCCGGCGATCGGCTGCACCGCACCACAGGCCCCCGGTTGGCAGCGACGCCAGCCGAGCATCCACTCGCCCCGTCCATCCACATAGAGAGTGAGGCGCCCGCGGCGGGTGACTCGCAGGGGGCTCCCCGGCGAGACTGCAGCGAGCACCGTGCGTGTCGTGAGGACGTCAGCGTGCGCGCCCGCGTCGCCGGCGTCGACCCAGCCGTGTGCCGCGTCGCAGGGAGCGGCGAGGGCGAGGGCCGACACCGCGTCGATGGACTCTCCCACCCACGCGTGCCCTCCGGCGACCGTGTCGGGCACGAGCGCAGCGAGTTCATCCCCGACGTCGGGACGCTGGGCCCACGATGTCAGCGGCTCGCCCGCGATGACCCGGGAAGGCGACATCCAGACCGCCAGCGAGTCGCGCGCACACGCGACACCGATGCCGATGCGGAGCGAGAGGTCCACCGCGCTGTCAGGCAACACGCTGAGCGAATCACTCGCGGCCAGCAGCGACGTGGCGACTCCCAGCGCCTCGCGCGCGACCCGGTCGCTCTCGGCGCCGAGCCGGAGGCGATCGAGGGCCGTCCGGGATCCGGAGAGGACGGTCGCCGCCGCCACCGTGACGACGCCCCCGAGCGCGAGCGCACAGAGCGCCTCCACGAGCAGGTGACCGGACCGGCGCCTCACGGGCACGACCGCCGCGCCTCCAGCGGGACCCGGACCGTCCTCGCGCCGATGTCGCGCTCGGCGCGTCCGTGCATCCGAGCGCTCGACGTGTCACGGGCCACCGACCACGTCTCCCGCACACGCCCGACGGTGGTGATCAGCGAGTCGGCCCCCACGCAGCCGGCCGCCGCGAACCACGCGAGCCGTGCGTCCACGACGGAGGCGACGCCCTCGATGGCAGCGGCGCGGATGCGCACTCTCGCGGCCGCCTGCAGCGCCGCGACGGCTCCCGCGACGCCGACCGCGAGAAGCACAAGGGCGACGAGCACCTCGACCAGGGAGACTCCGCGGCGGCATGACATGCGCGGATGGTGCATCCGCCGGCCGGCGACAGCGTGACCGATCCCTTCGCCGTCGGTGCGAAAACACGCCGGAATGCACCGCGGGCCGAGCGATGATCGCCCGGCCCGCGGCCCTACACTGGGAACCTACGCGATCAAGGATCGCAGACCGGCTCGCCGTCCTTCGAACCAGAACCCACCGTGATCTGGCAGGTCTTGGTCGTGCCACCCGGGTACGACACCGAGGCCGAGAAGCCGCCGGTCGTCGGGGTGATCGTGCCGAGCGTGACGCCCGTCGAGTTGCGATACTGCGCCGAGGTCAGCGCGCTGGTGTAGGTCGCCCACTCAGCGAAGTACGCCTCTTCCGCGGTCACGAGGTTGCGGAGGTCCGACTTCATCGCCGTGAGGTACGCCTTCTCCTTCGTGTTCGCGAACTTCGGGATCGCGATCGCCGCGAGGATGCCGATGATCACTACGACGATCAGCAGCTCGATCAGGGTGAAACCCTTCTTGTTGCTCAGCATGTGGAATGCTCCGAGGGTGATGGGGATACGTGGTGAGGACTTCCGGCGGCATCAAAAGGCAAGAACCCTGCCACCGATGCCACGGGCGGTAAGATACCACCGCGCAATGACTTGTGAGAAGTGGCCCAGGTCACAATGGCGGAATCAGGGCGTCTTGGGCGTGGAATCTGGCATTCTGCGGCGCCGGTCCGCCCCTGCCGGCCGGACCATGAGGACCGGGACCTTGAGGCGCGCGTCCGACTTCGAGACGGGGGCACCGGCACGCCACCAGCGGTTGCGCGCGTCCACGGTGTCATTCGCGACGAGGGAGGACTCGGCCTTCTGCAGCAGCAACCCGAACGGTCCGGGGGAGAGTCCCCTGCTGAGTCCCGCCACGGCCGCCGCGCGCGCGTCCGAGAGGCGTCGCATCTCCAGCAGGCATGCGGTCCTCCCGATGTGAGCGACCTCGGCATCCGGTCGCTCCGCCAGCACCGCTTCATATATGGGCACGGCCTCCGGGCAACGGTCATCGAAGTGCAGGGCCCGCGCCAGCGAGAGCTCGATCAGGTCGTAGCCGGGGAAGAGCGAGTCCGCGATGCGGAGGTGCTCCTCGGCACGCTTCCACGACCCCGCGCCGCCGAACAGCTCGCCGAGCGCGTGATGCGCCCGGTAGTTGGCCGGCGCGTCGGCGGCCGTCGTCGCGAAGAGCGATGCGTTGTCCTCCCACGCACGCTGGCGCCCGGCGCTGCGGGCAGCGCCGGCCACGAGCACGGCGCACGTCGCGACGATCGCGAGGCGCGCGGCGTGCGGACGGGGCAGGGCCGCGAGACGGGGCGCGAGTCGCGTCGCCGCGGCGCCCACCAGCAGCGCGACCGACAGGCTCGGCAGGAAGAGCGTCCGCTCGGCGAGGATCACGCCGGTCGGGATCAGGACGTTCGAGATCGGCGCCAGCGTGACGGGGAACCAGAGTAGCGCGAAGGTCACCACGCGGTCGCGGCGCCATGCCCAGGCCAGCAGGCTCGCATAGGCGGCGACGAGGAGCACCCCGGGGAGGTGCGCGAGCCCCGGGGTCGTCTCGAAGACCACAGCCTGCGGTGAGTAGTCCGCGTAGAGCCGTGCCGGCCAGAGGAGGAGGCGCGCGAACTCCGGGAGGAGCGCGAGCATCGCCCATCGCCGCTCCCACGCGCTCACCCCATCCCACGCGGGGTGCGGCGTGTCGCCGGCGAATCCCGCGAGGACGCTGGTGCGGACGATCAGGTAGGCGACCGTGAGCAGGACCGCCGAGCGCGCGAGCGGCCAGGGGACCGGGCTTGCCGGGGCGGAGCCGGGCCGACCCCATCTGTGCGCGAGTTCGGCGAGCGCCAGTAGTGCCGGGAGCACGATCCCGTGCTCCTTGGTGGCGAGCGCGGTCGCATAGCAGGCGAGGATCGCGAGTGTGGTCCGCATCGGCATCACGCCGGCGGCGCGCGCGCGCAGGTAGAGGACGAGTGCGGCGAGCATCGGGATCGCCGCGACCATCTCCGACTGCCCGACGACGTTGGCGGTCGCCTCCACGTGGACCGGATGGACCGCCCAGGCGACCCCGCCGAGGAGCGCCGCGGCGGGCGGGAGGAACAGCCGCAGGAGCGCGAGCACCGCGACCGCCGTCGCCGCGTAGAGCAGCACGTTCAGGAGATGGAACGGGAAGGGCGAGCCGTCGCCGACCGCCCACTGGAGCGAGAAGAGCGAGATCGTGAGGGGCCGGTACAGCGAGTTCCCCCGCGCCGGCCCCCAGTACGAGTCGAGGAGGTACTCCGCCGGCGTGTGCAGCTCGGTCACCATCGGGTTCTCGACGATGATCGGGATGTCGTCGTAGGCGAACCCGTTGCGGAGCCCGGTCACACTCGATGCGAGTGCCGCGACGGCCACGAGGGACGCGCCCCACGCCCACGGACGCGCGGCGAACGCGACCCGGACACGCGCGAGCATCAGGCGACGAGGTTGAAGCGGACGATGTGCCAGATCGCGGCCACGCCGTCCCGCCAGCCGATCTTCTTCCCCTCGGCGTAGGTGCGCCCCGAGTAGGAGATGGGCACCTCGAAGATGCGTGCCTTCGCCTTCGCCAGCCGCGCCGTCACCTCGGGCTCGAAGCCGAACCGGTCGGACACCAGCGGCAGGGACCGGGCGAGGTCGCCGCGGATCGCCTTGTAGCAGGTCTCCATGTCGGTGAGGTTCAGGTTCGTCAGCATGTTGCTGAACGTCGTGAGGACCGAGTTCCCGACGGAATGCCAGAAGTAGAGCACGCGGTGGGGCCCGCCGAGGAAGCGCGACCCGAACACGGCGTCCGCGCGACCGTCGATGATCGGCTCGAGGAGCACGGGCCAATCGGCGGGATCGTACTCGAGGTCGGCGTCCTGCACGATGACGACGTTCCCGGTGCTCGCCGCGAGCGCCGTGCGGATCGCCGCACCCTTGCCGCGGTTGACCGGATGCATCTCGAGGATGTCGATGCGGCCGGCGGCCTTGAGCTCCTGCAGCCGCTCGCGCGTGCCGTCGGTGGAGCAGTCGTCCACGCAGACCACCTGCTTGCGGACCGGGACGGCGTGCACCTCGTCGAGGATGCGGTCGATGGTCTGCCGCTCGTTGTAGACGGGGATCAGCACCGAGAGGACGAGGTCGCCGACGGGGAGCGGCGTCCTACCGCGCACGCGTGGGCCGGGGACGGTCGCGATCGAGGGCGGGGTGATCGTCATGGGGATTGGACTTGGAGGGTACGCACCGGGGCGCCGCGGGGGGAGACGTCGACGAGCGTGCGGCCGGCGCCGAACCGGGCGGCGAGGAGCGCCGGATAGTAGGGGCCGGCCCGCATCACGACGTAGGCGTCGGGACGGAAGCGGCGGTCGATCCGCTCGAGTTCGTCGGTCCGTTCGGCGGGCGTCTTCTCCACGACGTGCTCGCGCGGCGTGAGGATCTCGACGGGCAGCACGCGCTCGCCCGTGTAGAGGGCAAGCATGGGCGCGAGTTCCGCCGCGAGGAGCTTGCCGTCGAGGGACCGGTCGTCGTTGACGTGCCGTATGAGGCGGATCCCGGCGGCGGTCATGTCGCGCGAGGCGCTCGCCTGCCAGCCGCGGGAGAGGCCGCGGACGTTGTAGGTCGTGTGCCCGACGGCGAGGAACGCGAGCGCGGCGCCTGCCGCGATGGCCAGTCGCGGCTGTCCCGTCGACTGCGCCAGCGCGCGCGCGTGAAGCGCCCCGGAGACGACCAGGAGTACCACCAGCGGCCAGACCACCCAGATGAACCGATCGACCCAGAAGGGCCACGCGATCGCCACCGCGAGGTAGCCGGCGAGAGACAGCGCGGTGACGGGGAGCCGACCCCTTCCGGCGACCGAGAGGAGGCCGAGACCGAACGCCGCCACCGTGAGCGCGGCCGTCACGTGCCGGAGTCCGCCACCCGAGAGCGGCGACGTGAACACGCCGAGCATCGTCCAGGTGGCCGCGAGGTTCTTCTGGATGACCTGCGCGAGGAATGCCAGGCCGCCATCGCGGTATCCGTGCGCTGCCCATTCGAGATACGGGCCGTACGAGCCGCGCAGCTCGTCGGGGAACGTCGCCGCCGCCTGCCAGACATACCATTGCCACGGCAGGAGGAGCAGTCCGGCGACGCCGACGTACATCGCGAGTTCCCGCCAGCGCCGCCGATGGGCGAGGATGAGGATGCACGCCGCCAGCACCGTGCCGCCGAGCGTCCGGACGAGAACGAGCAGCGCGACGAGCGCCGCGGCCGCGGCCGCGCGCCCACGGCCCCCTTCCCGCACGAGGGCCTCGGTCATCGAGAGCGTCGGGATCAGCAGCGCGAGGAAGAGCGGCTCCGAGAGGAGGAGGTTCGCGAGGAGCAGGACGGGCACGCTGAGCACCGAGGCCAGCACCGCGAGCACGCCGACCCACCCGGGCAGTCCGAATCCCCGTTGCGCGAAGCAGGTCGCGACCCACGCCGCGACCGCGAGGATCACCGGGTTCAGCAGCTTGAGCCAGGCCACGCTCGCCGGGAACGCGGGCGCCAACTTCAGCACCGCGGCGAGGAGGAGCGGCCACGCCGGGGGGTAGTGGATCGCCGGAGGTGTCCCGGGGAGATGGGGGTAGACGTACCCCTGTCCGGCGGCGAGCGCTTGCGCCGTGAGCAGGTAGATGCCGTCGTCGTTGAAGACCCCGATCGGGTCGCTCGTCATCGTCGCGAGGCCGGCGACCAGGGCGACGAGGGCGGCGACCCACGGCGCACGGCGTTCGAACGCGGGTCCCGCCAGCGCGGCGGCGACCACGCTCACGCCTCGACCCCGTACCGTGCGAGCTTCCGGTGGAGCGTCGAGGGATCGATCCCGAGTACCTCCGCGGCTCGTGTCTTGTTGCCCGCCTCGCTCTGCAGCACCCAGAGGATGTACGCGCGCTCGATGGTCTCGAGGGTCGGGTTGGGTGAGGCGCGCTCGGCGACGAGCGGCTCGCTGCGCCGCTCGGTGATGCGCTCGGGGAGCGCGCCCACGCCGATCGTGGTCCCTGACGAGAGGATCACCGCCCGCTCGAGCGCGTTCTCCAGCTCGCGCACGTTCCCCGGCCAGGGGTAGGCCTGCATCGCCTCGGCGGCATCGGCACCGAGCTTCTTCGGCGACTCGCCGCGCTGGTCCGCGCCGCGCTGCAGGAAGCTCTCGGCCAGGAGCAGGATGTCATCCTTGCGGTCCCGCAATGGCGGCAGGTGCACCGCGATCACATTGAGCCGGTAAAAGAGGTCGCGCCGGAACGCGCCGCGCTTGATCTCCTCCTCGAGGTCCCGGTTGGTCGCGGCGATGATGCGGGTGTCGATCGGCTTCGCCTCGGTCGCCCCGACGGGGATCACCTCACGGTGCTGCAGCACGCGCAGCAGCTTCACCTGCGTCGCCGGCGTCGTCTCGCCGATCTCGTCGAGGAAGAAGGTCCCACCCGCCGCCGCGGTGAAGAGCCCCTCCTTGTCCTTCACGGCACCCGTGAAGGAGCCCTTCACGTGGCCGAAGAGCTCGCTCTCGAGCAGGCCCTCCGGGAGCGCCCCGCAGTTGATGGAACTGAATGGCGCATCGGAGCGCCCCGAGAGGTCGTGGATGTACCGCGCGACGACCTCCTTGCCGGTGCCCGACTCGCCGGTGATGAGCACGGTGGATTCGGTCGGCGCCACCGCCTCGGCCAGCTTCAGCACCTCGAGCCACGCGCGGTTGTTCCCGATCGGCGCGCCGGCGCCGCGTCGCTCGCGTCGACGGATCTCCTTCTTGAGCGAGCTGTTCTCCACCCGGAGCTGGCGGTGCTCGGCGGCGCGCTTGAGGATCGCGATCAGCTCGTCGTTGCGGAACGGTTTCTGGATGTAATAGAAGGCACCGGCATTGACGGCCTGCATCGCCGTCTGGAGCGTCGCCTGGGCGGTCATCAGGATCACCGGGACGTCCGGGTCGTGCGCCCGCGCCGCCGCCAGCACGTCCACACCACCGACCTGGGGCATCCGAACGTCGCTCAGCACGATGTCCGGATTGAGCTGCGGGATCCGCTCGAGCGCAGCCTTCCCGCCGTGCGCGACGTGGGGCGCGAATCCCTCGCCCCGGAGGAGGATCTCGAGGGTCTGCAGGATCCCGGACTCGTCGTCCACGACGAGCACGGTCGGGGGGGTGAGGCGTTCGGTCACAGGGTGGCTCCGAGAGGAAGCGGGTCGTGCGGGAGGAGAACGGTGAATCGCGTCCCATCGGCATCGCTGTCCACGAGGATCACGCCGCGGTGGGCCTCGATCGCGCGGTGCACGATCGCGAGCCCGAGCCCGCTCCCACCGACCTTCGTCGTGTTGAACGGCTCGAAGAGCCGCCCCTCGATCTCCTTCGGGATGCCGGTGCCGCTGTCGCGGACCTCGATCGCGATCGCGGGGCCACGGAAGGGGAGTCCCGACGGCAGCACCGAGGCCGCGATCCGTCGGAGGGCGATCCGCACCTCGGCATCCGCGGGAGAGGCCTGCACGGCATTCAGGACCAGGTTGAACAATGCCCGGTGCAGGAGGTCCTCGTCGCCGTCGATGCGCAACGGTTCCTCGGGGAGCTCGAGCGAGAGCCGCAGGCTCGCCGCGCGATCGGGATGCGTCCCGGCGAGCGCCGCCGCTCCCTTCACCACCCCCTGCAGGTCCACCGTCGTGCGACGCGCCACCTGCACCCGTGCGAAGTCGAGGAACTCCGAGAGGAGCCGCGACAGCCGGTCCGACTCGTTGACGATCAGCGCGCCAAGGGTGCGCTCGTCCGCCGAGGCCGCCGGCCGTCGCGCCATCAGCTCGACAGCGCTCCGGATGCTCGCCAGCGGGTTCTTGATCTCGTGCGCGAGCGATGCGCTCAACTCCGCGACCGCCTCCAGCCGCTGGGCGCGCAGGTGCAGGGACTCGAGGCGCTTCTGGTCCGAGATGTCCTGGAAGATCGCGGTGATCGCGCTGCCCTCCTGCTGCAGGTCCCCGCTCACCGAGGTCGTGGTGATCCCCAGCGGTACGGCACGGCCATCACGGAGGAGCAACCCCTCGCTCCGGTGCGTGAGCAACCCCTCGGCGCGGTGCGTCGCGAGGGCATCCGCGACCCCCGGGGCGCTCTCACGCAGGGAGTCGAGCACGGGCTGCCCGAGCCGCTCGGCGATCGGGGCGCCAAGGAGGGCGGACGCCCCGGGGTTGGCGTAGAGCAGGCGTCCCGCCGGGTCCACGGTGAGGATCCCCGCGCGGATGTTGTCGAGGATGTCCGCGGCACGCAGCTGCATCCGGGCCAGCTCGGCCTGCAGCCGCGCGCGCCCCTCGCCCGCCGCCTGCAGGCGCGCCGCGATGTACGCCGTGCCGATCGCCACCAGCGAGAAGACGACGAGCTGCAGCACCAGCGCGAAGGTGATCACCCCTTCGCTGACGAGGAAGGCATCGCCGACGTAGAGGACACTGCCGAGCAGCGCCAGGAGCAGCGCGCTCGCGACCGGCAGCAGGATCGCCGCCGCGGCCATCGCCAGGATGTAGAGCGCCGAGAAGGGCGACTCCGCACCGCCGGTCAGGTGCACGACCGACGTGATCAGCGCGAGGTCGTGGACGAACTGTGCGTAGAGGAAGCCCTGGCCGGGCGTGCGACGGTTAACTTCGGTCCGGACGAAGCTGAGCCCGGTGAGGGCCATCGCGGTCACGAGGAACGTCGTGGCGATGAGGGTGCTCGCGGGATCGCTGTAGAGCGTCACGAGCAGCGCCGCGACGAAGCTCGCCGTCGCCAGGCTCAGCCGCCCGACGTAGATCCATCGCAGCAGGCGGCGCGGATCCAGCACGGCACGGTATCGCTCCTCGCTTCCCGAACTGAACAGCGCCACGATCCCTCCGAAGGTCTTGCAATCCGCAACGACTCCAATGAGACGAATCGTCTGGCATTCTGCAACGATACCGGGCCCGACGTGATGACACTTCTCGGAGACGGGGATCGGCTGCTCGTCAACCCTCGGGTCTCCATCCCGTTGGCGGAGTTGGTCATCCGCGCCTCGCGGGCAGGCGGCCCCGGCGGACAGCACGTCAACACCTCCTCGACGCGGATCGAGGTCTCCTGGACGATCCCGGCGTCGCGGGCGCTCTCGGAAGCGGATCGAGCGCGCCTGCTCTCGCGCCTCGCCTCCCGGCTCGATGCTGAAGGGACGCTTC
Organism: uncultured Gemmatimonas sp.; assembly: GCA_964650715.1. Classification (GTDB taxonomy): domain Bacteria; phylum Gemmatimonadota; class Gemmatimonadetes; order Gemmatimonadales; family Gemmatimonadaceae; genus Pseudogemmatithrix. The sequence continues at coordinate 17,924 of CAZYUL010000029.1, forward strand.
GGATCGTCTCGGCCGAGACGCGGAGCCAGAAGCAGAATCGCGAGCGGGCGCTCTCGCGCCTCGCGGAGGTCGTGGCTGCCGCGCTGGTCGTCCCGAAGGCCCGACGGAAGTCGTCCACCCCGCGCCGCGCCAAGGAGGCTCGGCTCGAGACGAAGAAGCGGCGGTCCGCCGTGAAGCGTGACCGCCGCTGGTCCGGCGACGACTGAGCCGGCCTCCCCGGTCCGTGGGCGTCAGCGCGTCACGGAGGGCCTGATCGAGACGCCGAGGACGATGGTGAGGATCTCCGCGCGGCTCTCCCGCGGCGTGAGGACGATGTCACCGTTGGCGTCCTCGGTGATGTCGCCCTCGGTCAGGTAGCGCACCTTGCGGCCGTTCCACGTGTGCCGCACCCCGAGGTCGAGCATCACCGAGCCGCGCGCGAGCGGGACGTAGAGCCCGGCCAGCGCCGTCTGCGCGAAGACCCCGTCACTCGAGTTGGTCGTGCTCGCAAAGGGCTCGTTGTCGCTGTTGGAGCCCTCCACGCTCGATGTCGTCGTGAACGCCGAGAAACCGATCATGCCGCCGAGGTACGGCGTGAGCCGGCCGCCAGGCAGCCCGAGTTGGGCACCGACGCCGCCGCCGACGATCGTGTTCGTCGTGGTCACGTCCACGTTGATCAGGCCGAGTGCGCCGCCGCCGAGCGGGACCCGCCGGGTCTCGGATCCATAGATCAGGAAGCCGAGGTCGGCCCGCAGTCCGAGCACGGATCCGAGTCCCCAGATCCCCGCACCGCCGACGCCTCCGGCGATCGCGACGTTCTCGGCGAACTCCCCTTGAGGGATCCCGATGTGGAGACCGAGGGGGATGCTGACGTTCGGCGATGACTGCGCCGGCGCGCCGTCCGGCGCCGCCAGGGCAGCGAGGGTGAGGGCTCCGAGTGCGGCCAGCCTGGCCCGCGCCGGCGCGCTCACGGCTTCCGCGGAGCCGCCTTGGCCTCGCGCTTCATGTCGTGCTTCATGCCGGGCTTCATCTCGTGCTTCCCCTCCGCCTTGTGATGCGCCTTCATGTTCTCGTCGAACAACTTGGCCTGCTCCGGGGTGAGGAGCGCCTTGAACGCCGCGTGCTCCGCATCCATCTGCTTCTGCAGCTCGGCCTTCAGCGACGGGTCGTTGGGATCCTTCGCCTCCTTCTTGAGCGCGTCCATCGCCTTGTGGTGCTTCGCCTTGATCTCGGTGATGCGCTTCACCTGGTCGTCGGTAAGCGTGATCCCCTTGAAGTGCTCGGCGAGCTCGGCGTCGAGCGCCGGCTTGGCCTGCTGACCGTGGTGGGAACCGTGGTCGGAGGCCGCTGACTGCTGCGCAGCGGTGACCGGCGCGAGGAGGGCGACGATGAGGAGAGGGCGGACGATCGAGCGGAGCATGGTCGTTGGGTGGGGGTGGTGGGTCAGGGCTTGATGAGCGCCTTCACCGCATCGGGAGGCGCGAGCGCGGCCTCGTCGAGGGTGTCGAACTTCACTTCCTTCACGATCAACGTGACCTCGAACTGCGGGTTCCGCTGGATGATGCGCGTCGCGATCCGCACGTTGCCGAACTGCTGGTACTCGGCGAAGACCGTCGTGGACTCCACGCGGCCCATCGGCGTCTCGACGGACGCGGTCCCGCCGGATGACAGGCCGCTCGCGACGTCGTAGTACTCGATGAGCACGTCCCCGTTGGCCCGCGTGAGGCGGACGCGGTACGAGGGTCGCCCCTCGAAGGTCGTCTCATCCACGGTCTCCGCCGACGCATAGCGCGACAGGTCCTTCAGCGACGCGTAGAAATCCGCCTGCTCGGCGAGGATGGCGGCCTGCTCCCCCTCGAAGACCAGGGGTCCCTGCCCCGGCTGCACCGCCCACGCATTCTTTCCATCGTATCCGGAGAGCATCTCCCCAATCGGGCCGAGCGTGGTCCGAAAGAGGTAGACGTTGGGACGCAGCTTGAGGATCTCGAGCGGCGACTCGATGCCCATCACGGGCATCGAGAACGTCCCGACGAGGTGCAGGCTCCGGTAGCCGTCGAGTGCGGCGCGCCCGCCGACCGCCGAGTCGTGGCGCGCCGCGAGCTGCTGCGGCGTCGGCATCGCCTGCGCCGCGGCGAGACCGGGCAGGAGCGCGATCGCGACGAATGCTGATGCGGCGATCCGCGACGAGCGGTTCACTGGGTGTGCTTCCCGTGGTGAGGATGGGGCGCGTCGCCTGCGTGGAGTCCCGGTGCGCCGGAGACCAATTGTACCATGGACGGCGGCGAAGGGTGTCACGGCGGCGGCGTGGTGACGGGAAGGCCGGCTTGCAGCGCCAGCGCGATCCGCTCCTGGTTCCTCTCGCTCCCCCCGGAGATCACCGCCGCGAGGTTGTTCTGCGTCAAGAACACCATCGGAGCCTCGAAGGGCGACACCCGCCCTGGCGGGGCTGCGGTCGCCGGATCGAGGGACGCCGTCACCGCGCGGCGCGCGGCGCTGTCGGCGTAGATCCACGCGTGCAGGATCCCGCCACCGGCGTGGAAGACGAGGGGACGGCGCCCCATCCAGTCGGGCCCGTCCGGCGGGTCCTCGGCGAGGCGCGGTGCGACCCCGGCGCGGACGAGTCGCTCCAAGAGGTGCTCCTCCGTCCAGAGCCCGGTGGAGGGGATCGCCCTCGCGCGGGTCGCGGTGGTCTCGGAGCGCGCGAGGTCCCTGCGGATGGTCTCCTGCTCCCGCTGCGCGCGTTCCTCGCCGCCGCACCCCATCCCCGCTGCCAGGGCGGCAGCGGCGAGGACAGCTAGCTTCCGGTGATGGCGCGCGACGCGATGGACCGGCCGGTCAGGACGGAACCCGTACGGGTGGACAAGTGGCTCTGGGCCGCCCGCTTCTTCAAGACCCGCTCGCTCGCCGCCGAAGCGGTGGAGGGTGGCAAGGTGACGGTGAACGCCGACCGTGCGAAGCCGGCCAAGCTCGTCCGTCCCGGTGACGAGATCCGCCTTCGGCTCGGTCCCTACGAGCATGTCCTCCTCGTCGAGGGCACCGCCGAGCGTCGCGGGACCGCCGCCGAGGCCGCAAGGCTCTTCACGGAGACCGAGGCGTCGCGCGCGGCCCGCGAGCGGCTCCACTGGCAACTCACGAAGGCCGCGCCCGCGATCGACCCCGAGAAGGGCCGCCCCACGAAGCGGGACCGACGGGACCTGGACCGTTTCCGCGGACGGTAGCCGGCGTGCCGGGTCACGAGCCATGGCGGGGAATCAACGCGGCCGGGGACACGGCGACCAGTGGCGCGATGCGGCTGGGGCCGATTAGGATTCCGGCGTCCCACTCACCCGATGGAGCGCGCGATGGAAGGCAGCACCGGAACGTACGACCCGAACCGGCTCGGCTGGGGATTCGCCGCCGTGATCATCGTGCTGGCGATCGTCGCGAACGTGACCGCGTACTCGATCCACAAGGCCACGTACCTGAAGCCGGACAAGCCGGCGGCGGCGGCGCCGGCGCACTGACCGGCGGGGGCCCCGCGCCGCCGACGGCGCGGTGCGCCGGACGAGCGATCCACAGCACGAGGGGGCGAGTCCAACGGACTCGCCCCCTCGTCTTTCACGGCCGACGCGTCAGTTCTTGTGGCGGAAAGTGATGCGGCCGCGGCTCAGGTCGTACGGCGAGACCTCGACCGACACGCGATCCCCCTGCAGCACGCGGATGCGGAACCGGCGCATCTTCCCGGCCATCGTCGCGAGGACGTCGTGTCCGTTCGAGAGGTGGACGCGGAAGGTCGCGCTGGGGAGCACCTCGGTCACCGTGCCTTCGAGTTCGATCGCTTCTTCTTTCGCCATGGAGTTGGTCAGGGGTCCGCGGGAAAGCTAGCCGCGCCGCTCCGGGGGGGGCAGGGGTCAGCGCTTCGCATCGCAGCGGAGTCCGCCGGACTCCGCGGTGACCAGCGCTTCGACCACCTCGCGCACGGTCGAGGCCCCGGCATCCCGGTCGTACCACCCCTGCTTCTCGCGCTGGAACTCGTCGATCCGGCCCGCGGCGCGCGCCTCGATCGCCATCCGCTGCAGCGCCGCCGGGCGCTCGATCCAGCAGCCGGCCTCATTGCCGGACTCGTCGAGGATGATCACGGTCGGCGTAGCAGGACGACCGTCGGGCGTGCGGTGCGACTCCATCTGCGCCGTCGCCGCGGAGGAGGGGACGATCCGCATCCGGATGGCCGGGACCTCGGCCTCGAGTCGCGCGAGATACGGGACCGTGTTCACGGAGTCGCTGCAACTGTCCACGGCGATGACCAGCAGGCGCCACCGCCGCTTGAGGCCGCGCGCGGACGCGAGCACATCGGGTTCGATCCGCGCCTCGTCCCAGGTACGCTCCCACTGACGCCGGCGATCGTCGGCCTCCGCGAGGAACTGCGGGAAGCTCTGCCCGCCGGTGAAGAGCGCCGTGAGGGCGGAATCCCTCGCGATCCGGGGCGCGACGGCAGCCTCGTCGCACGCCGCCGGGGGAACGGGGAGCAGCGGGGAGGCGGTCGCCAACGCCGCAGCGAAGAGTGTGGGAAGCATCCACGGACCTCGAAGGGTGGACGCGGAAGATGCCGACCGGACGGTCGCCCTGTCCACTCCCGGCCGCGCCGCGTTAGCATCCGGCCATGGATGATCCCCTCGGCTCGATGCTCGCGTCGCTGCTCCGCGACCCCGTCGAGGTCACCGCCGTCGCCTTCGGGATCGTCAGCGTCTGGCTGAGCACCCGCCAGCACATCGCGAGTTGGCCCACCGGGATGGTGAACGTCGCGCTCTTCTTCGTCATCTTCGGCCGCGCGCGGCTCTACGCCGATATGGGCCTGCAGGTCATCTATTTCGGCCTGTCGGCGTACGGCTGGTACCACTGGAAGTTCGGCGGGGAGGGCCGCACCGAGTTGCCGGTCGCGCGGACGAGCGGGCGACAGGCACTGCTCCTCGCATCGCTCGCCGTGCTGGGCACCGTCGCGATCGGCACCGCGCTGCACCGGCGCACCGATGCCGCGCTCCCCTACCTCGACACGGCGCTCGCCGTCTGCTCCCTCCTCGCGCAGTGGATGATGACCCGCAAGCTGCTCGAGAACTGGCTCGTGTGGATCGTCCTGGACGCCACGTACGTCGCGATGTTCCTCTCGCGCGGGCTGGCCCTCACGGCGGTGAACTACGCGGTGTACCTGGGCCTCGCGGCGATGGGGTTCGTGCAATGGCGCCGGTCGTGGGTGGCGCGCCGCGCAGGGGCTTGACCCCGCGATGCCGACTCGCGCGCCGCGCCGCATCGTGGTAACCGGTCCCGAATGCACCGGCAAGACGACGCTCGCCGCCGAGCTTGCGCGGTCCCTCGGCGCGCCGCTCATCCCGGAGGCGGCGCGTCTCTTCGCCGAAGAGCACCGCGGAGGCCTCTCCGCGGAGACGGTGGGGCCGATCGCCGAACTCGCGATCCGGCTCGAGGAGGACGCAATCGCGGCCTCCGGCGCGCCCGCCCCGCTGCTGGTGCGCGACACCGACCTCGTGAGTACGGTCGTCTATGCGAGGCACTACTACGGGAGCGCCCCGCCCTGGATCGAGTCGGAGGCGCTCAGGCGACGCGCCGACCTTTACCTGCTCTGCGTCCCGGACCTGCCGTGGGTCGCGGACGGCATCCGCGACCGGCCCAGGCACCGCGAGGAGCTCTATGCCGACTTCGAGCGGGAGCTCGCGCGGATCGGAGCGACGGTCGCCGTGATCAGGGGGTCGGGTGCGGCGCGCTCGATGGCCGCTTCCGCGGCCGTTCGCGCCGCCGGGTTCAGCGTACCGGCGTCGGCCAGCGACTGATCCCCTGGTCGAGCGACAGAACGAATCCCGCGATGGTTCGCGCGGATCGGTAGAAGAACCCGAGGGGGATCCGCTCTGGATCGTCGGTCGGCTTGTGATAGTCCGGGTGGTCCTCGACGCCGAAGTAGACGAAGGGGATCCCCATCGCGTGGAAGGCGCCGTGGTCCGACTGGCTCGTCCAGTCGTCCTGGCCGCCGCCACTGTCGTGCCCGAGCCTGAGGGTCACCGCCGATCGCGCGATGAACGCCTCGAGCAGCGGCCTCACCTGCGGGTAGCGCGAGGCGCCGGCGGCATAGAGCTCGTCCTTGTCGCTTCGCGAGACCATGTCGAGGTTCACGTTCACGGCGATGCGCTCGCGCGCGATCGGCGGGGAGGCCACGAACGCCCGTGCGCCGACGAGCCCCATCTCCTCGGCATCCCAGAGCGCGAACAAGGTCGTGTGCTCCGGCGGATGCGCCTTGAGGTATGCGGCGATCGCGAGGACCGCCGCGACGCCCGACGCGTTGTCGTCGGCGCCGTTGTGGACCTGTCCGTTGCGCGTCCCGACGTGGTCATAGTGCGCGCTGACGACGATCACCCGCTCCGGATCGCGCGTCCCGCGGACCTGGCCGAGGAGGTTCGCGCCGCGCACCGTGTCGGCGCCGTTGCGCCGCGGCGAGGCGAAGGGATGGACGAAGCCCGCCCCGACCGGTTCGAGCCCGATCCGGCGGAACTCGGCTTCCAGCCAGGCACGGGCCTTCGCGTTGCCGGGCGTCATCGCCGCGCGGCCGCCCATCGAATCGTGCGCGAGTCGGAAGACCGTGGAGACGAGGCGCGCCGAGTCGAGGGCCGGGAGGGATGCCGAGGGCTCCTGGGCGCCCGGCCCGCCGGCGGCGCAGGCGGCGACGGTCGCGCAGGCGCCGACGAGGGACCAGGTCACGAACGCGCGGAGATGGTTGGCCATCCGCTCAATCTGGAGCTGGAGGCGAGCGACCTCAACCGCGTGACGCGTTCCCCGGGACTCAGGGCTCCGAGACGCCCGAAGCGAGAAGGAGTGGGGAGCGACGGACCGGTCGTCCGTGCCACCCCACTCCTCCCCGACCCGTCCCGTCCCCCGCCCTCGCGGGGGACGGACCAGACTCAGAACGCCGTCACCGCCTCGAGCATGAAGCCCTTGAATCGGCCGCCGTTGCGGATGTCGGTGCTCGCGAAGCCCATGTACTTCTGGTCAACGTACTCGACCTTCATGAGGAGGCTGGGGGTGATGAACCAGCCGCCGCCGATGTTCACGCGCTCGACCTGGACGTCGGGGTTCGCCGCGCCGAGGTTGCCGTCGAACTTGTTCCAGCGGGCGCCGGCGTAGTACCGCTCGCCCGTCCCGAACCGATAGACCCCCTCGGCCAGCATCTGCGTCACCTCGCGCGTGCTGGTCTCGGCCGCCGAGCGGCCCCGCGCCTGCTCGTACATCCCGAACAGCTCGAGACCGTAGAACTTCATGAACGGGTTCAGCATGATGCCCGACATCTCGTCGCTGAATCCGGGGTTGACCCGGCCCGACGTGAACTGCGCCGACTCCGTCGCCTTGAAGTTCTCGAGCACGTAGTAGTAGCGCGACCCGGCCCGGTCACCCGAGTAGATCGTGTTGCTGACGGCGCTCTTCTGGCTCCGCCACGAACCGGTCAAGCGCATCCGGAGGTGGTCATTGAACTGGTTGTCGTAGCCGAGCTTGATCATGTGGGCGGGATCGCGGTCCGCCGGGCGCGCGATCTGCCCGCGGATCTCACCATTGGTCAGTGCGACGACCGCGAGCCAGCCGCTGCGCTGGAACACGGCCTCGGCACCGACCTCCGTCGTGAAGGCGTCCATGATCGCGTTGCCGACGAACGGGTTGTAGATCGCCTGGCCGTTGTCGGAGCGGCGGAAGTGGAAGTCGCCGTAGTTCACCTCGAAGTGGCCGATCTTCACGGTCGTGTACTGCATGATGCGGTTCAGGAGCTCGATGTCGATCGGCGACTCGTCGATCTGGATGAAGCCGTCCTTCACCCAGGTCTCATTGTGGTGCCGCGCCGAGAGGTAGGAGGTGAGCGAGACGCGGATCCCCGGCGCGACTTGCGCGTTCATGTAGAGATTCGCCGTCGCGTTGTTGAAGCCGTTGCCGATCTCGATCAGCCGGTTGCGGTCGCTGATGGACGCACTGCCCGCGCTCCCAGGGGAGGGCGCGACCGCGGCGACGAACACCGAGTCCGCGCTGTTCTCGTGGTCGAGCGCCTGGAACTGCTGGGTGAAGGCAGCGCCCCACTGGATCTTGAATCCCTCATAGGTCGCGCCGGCGGCCTTCGGGACCTCGAACATGTTGATGCCACGCTTGTCGAGCGGGCGGGAGTACTGGATGGCCTTGGGCGCCTGATAGCGTTCCTGCGCCGGATCGATTGTCTGGGCGCTGGCCGGCGCGAACACGGCGACCGTCGCAGCGCTGATGAGGAGTGTACGGAGGGTGGTCATGGGGTCGGACCTCTGGGGAAGGAGAGCGGCCGCGCCGCTCACGGGTTGAGCTGCAAGTCGAAGTTCACGGTGACCAGCGGATTCACCTTCAGGGCGCCCATCATCAGCCTCGGCGGTACCACCTGCCACTCGGTCATGGTGAGCGCGTAGCTCCCGGTCACGCGGAGTGCGTTCCCGGCTGCGGCGAACTCCGCCGGCAGCGTGATGGGCTTCGCGACACCGTTGATCGTGAGCGTGCCCTGGAGCGTGCCCTTGACGGGCGTCGCCGACTCGAGCTCGTAGCCGGTCAGGGCGAAGGTGATGGTCGGATGCTGCGTCGCATTCAGCGCCTTCATCATGTGGCCGTTCATCGTCCCGTTCTCGCAGTCGAGCTTGGAGGTCGGGAACGTGAGGGTGACGGCTTTCACGGCCTTCTCACCCTTGAGCACCGCGGCCACGGCCGTCGCGCCCTCGGCCTCGATGCTGCCCTCGATCGCGGTGGCCTTGCAGGACCAGTCGCGGACCGTGGACTTGCCGTCGAACCAGAGCTTGCTGCCGGCGCCGATCGTCAGCGGATCGCCCGCCGGGCGCCACGCCGCGCTGACAGCGATGAGGAGCAGGGCGGTCGCGGTGCCGCGGATTCCGCTACGCATGGAGGAGTCTCCCGAGGAAGCCAGTCACGCATCGCGCACCGTGCGCGATTCGTGGCTAGAAGCTCGTTGTCGGGGGAATCCCTATCAGTAGGGCGGAGTCTGAACTTTGGTCCGGCCCTTCCGACCCACCGGGTAGGGGTTTGCCCTACGGCTCGCAGAGCTCCGCGCCGGGGTAGCGCGGGGGGTGGCCCCAGGAGGTCAGGGTCAGCGTCGTCACGCCGAGGACCGGCATGCGGCTCTCGATCCGGATTGGCATCCGGCAGCCCCCATCCTCGATATGGATCCGGATCGTCCCACTCCCGCGATATCGCTTGGGGTCGCGGACCTCCATCTCCACGATGCGGGTCCGGAAGATGCCGGCGGGCGTGGTCAGGGTGTCGCGACCGACCATCCGGATGATCGTCGGGTTGCGCTCGGAATCGAAGTGGCGGTCGAGCCGAACGGTCGTGCCCGAGTCCAGCGGGAGGGTACGCAGGAGGTAGATGAAGGAGAGCTCGTCGAGCGGGGCGTCGTGCGCGATGGGTCCGGAACGGCCGGAGACATCCGACCAGCGTTTCGTCGCGAGGTCCAGGGTGACACGCTCATCGCTGCGGGAGAGCAGGTGCCGCTCCACCTTCTCGTACCGCACGACCCCGAAGTGCACGGGGTCGATCCACGACGAGGTACGGTCCGACGCGCGGATGGGCCCGCGTCCGGCCTCCATCTCGAACCGAAGCCGCCACACGAGGGTGTGGCCCTCCATCATCGGCCCCTCAACCCACATGCGACCGGTCCCGACATCCCCCACGCGCGAGACGCGCACCTGATAGTGCAGCACCTCGCCGGGCTGGAACGGGAGCGTGAGGTCCTGCGCGCGCGCGAGGCGTGCGCCGAACCCGACGACCACCAGCGAGCCGGCTATCGCGAGGAGTTGTCTCACCATCTGCAATTTCATTCAAGCGACGTCGAGCGGCACCCCGTCAGCATGCCGCGCTCGAGGCGCCCCGATCCTACACCGGCGAGAGCGTTGATGCGCAGCCCGTCCCCGTTCCGACTTCCCGTCTCGTCCCTTCGCTCCCTCGTCGCCCTCGCGCTCGCGACGACGCCTGCCGCCGCGAGGCCCATTGTCCCCCCGGAGGCGCTCCGCGCCGCTGCGGACTCGCTGCTGGCGCTCTCGCGTCCCGCAGGCCCCGTCGGCCCGTGGGGGGACGCCAGCGATGCGACGCGAGCGAACGTGCGCGCGCGCCAGGACCGTATCGCCGCCATGCTGCGCGCGATCCCCCGCGCCTCGCTCGCGGATGCAGGCGATCGGCTGCTCTACGACAACCTCGTCGAGGTCCTCGACGGGAGCCGAGGCGCCCGCGCGTGCCGCACGCACCTCTGGTACGCGCCGAGCATGTTCGCCGGCTGGCATATCGCGGCCGCCAACTGGGCGCGGGTCGCCGCGGTCGGCGACTCCGCCGCGAGGACGCGCACGCTCGAGTCGCTCCGCGCGCTCCCTTCCGCGATCGCCTCGGAACGGGCGCTGCTGGCGCGCGGCCTCGACTCCGGCTTCACGTCGTCGGCCCAGGTGATCACGGTCGTCCTGCGCCAGTTCAGGGACCTGATCCCGGCGGAAGTCGCGCGCTCGCCACTCTTCGCGCCCGCCCTGCGTGACTCGACGCCCGCGTTCCATCAGGCCTACCGGACGGCGTTGCGTGACGCGGTCTATCCGGCCGTCGAGTCCTACATCGCCTATCTCGAATCGGAGTACCTCCCGCGCGCGCGGCGCGACGGATCGCTGACCGGACTCCCTGACGGCGTCGCGTGCTACCGAGCGATGCTGCGTCAGTTGACGTCGGTGGACGACGACCCCGCGGATCGGATGGGTGAGGCAAGGGACGAGATCACCCGCATCCGCCGCGAACTCGGCCCGCTCGTCGTCGCGCTCACTGGCGCGAGCGACCTCTCGGACGGCATCAGGGCGCTCAAGAGCGATCCCCGCTTTACCTTCCCCTCTCGCGATTCGACGCTCGCGGCGTACCGGGCGATGACGGCCTTGGCCGCCACGCGGATCGACCGCGTGATGGCGGGCTACGCGCCGGAATCGATAGTCGTGGTGCCCTATCCCGAGTTCCAGGAACGCGCGGGGGTGCCACCGAGTTACCAGCGCGCTCCGGACGATCGCAGCCGACCCGCCACCTTCCTCGTGAACCTCGCGCGACCGGAGCGGATGGCCGTCGGCAACGCGGTGGCGCACGAGGCCTACCCCGGCCATCACCTCCAGCGGATCGCCGCCTCGCAGGCAACCAGCATCCACCCGGTGATGCGAAGCCTCTCCGTGAGCGCCTTCAGCGAGGGCTGGGGCATCTACGCCGAGGACCTCGGGGCCGAGATGGGCCTCTATACCACCGATCTCGACCGCGCGGGGCATCTGGTCCACCTGCTCGATGTCGCAGTGGCGTTCTACCTCGACGCCGGCGCCCACGTGCGTGGGTGGTCGCGGGAGGTCCTCGTGGATTCGATGTACGTGCTCGGTGGCCGCTCACGGGCGCAGGCCGGGGACTACGCCGACCGCCACGCCGCGATGCCGGGTCAGCTCGCGACCTACTACGTCGGGTACCGCACGATCCGGGCCGCCCGCGCCGAGGCCGAGCGTCGGCTCGGGGCTCGCTTCGACCTGCCCCGATTCAACCGCGAGGTGGTGCGCGACGGGACGATCACCCTGGCGTCCCTCCGGGCCAAGTTGGAGCGGTGGACCGAGGAGGAACGGTGAGGAACGCGTCAGGACGGGGGTGACCGCGAAACCGGGAGAGCGGATTCCGTGTCGTATGGGATGCAGGCGCCCCACCCACCGAGACCCGGGGGTCCATCCGTGTCGTCCGCCCGTCACTATCGCGTCGTCCCCGGAGCGGGGATCGAACTGCTCACGGCGTCCTATCGCTCACACCGCTTCGTGCCGCACTCGCACGACTACGCGGTCCTCGCTATCACCGAGTCCGGGGAGGCGGCGGGGATGGACAGCCAGGGAGGCTCGCGCCTCGGACCCGGCGCCGTGCTGCTGATCCCGCCCAACGTCGTGCACGCCGCGCACTCCGTGGGGAGCGATGCGTGGCAGTACCGCGCGTTCTACCTCGCGGCCCCCCGGTTCGCCCGCATGCGCACCGCGCTCGGCCACCCCGACGCCCCCGCGGGAACGGTGGTCCAGCACGCGCCAGTCCTCGCGGCCCGGCTCCGCGAACTCCACCACGAGCTGGAGGGCGACTCCGACGACCGGGTCGCCGGCGCGCTCGACTCGCTGCTCGATGACCTCGAGCCGCTGATGGCACGGGCCTATGCGCCACACGGCACGCCGCGCGTCTCACCGGCCGTCGCGCGCGCGAAGGCGATGATCGACGAGGCCCCCGAGCGGCGGTGGTCGCTCTCGGCGCTCGCGACCGCGTCCGGCGCGAGCCCGTACCACCTCTGCCGCGCGTTCGGCAGGCAGGTGGGCGCCTCACCGTACGCCTACGCCCTACAGCGCCGCGTCGCGGCGGCACGCGACCGCCTCGGGGGACCCAAGACCATCAGCCGGGTGGCGCACGAACTCGGATTCGCCGACCAGAGCCACTTCACGCGGCTGTTCCTCCGCGTCTTCGGGCTTACCCCGGGCGAGTATCGCGCCGCGCTCGTCGCCGGCGCGATGTAGGGACCCGCAGCGCTTACGGTGTGGTGGTGCGGCAGTCCACGCGACGCATCGCGATGTCGAATCCGCGCGTCGCCCCTCCCTGCCCCGGACCCTCGACGCGCGCGACGAGCGAGTCGGCGTTGACGCGCCTGTAGGCGATCCGCTGTGGGAAGTCGTGCGCGAGGTTCTCGAACGTGAGCACATCCCCGGGAGTCGTCGGCGTCGTGAACTCCGTCTCCCGCTGGCCCGAGGGGATCGCCGTGTAGACGAGCCGATCGCCACTCACCCGGATGCGAAGGTGCTCGAAGGCACGGGCCGCGCCGTTCGCCACGGTGCGGCTCGAGCCCATCATGAGTCCGCCGGCCGGCGCCATCCACATCTCGGTGGTGACCCGCGTCCCCGCGCGGCTCTCCCAACAGCCGGCGAGCCAAGCGGCGGCCGCCATCGGGTCGGGCTGTTGCCGCTCCGGAGCGACGGTGGAGATCGGGAGCAGGACGAGACCGAGGATGGCGTGGCGCACGAGGGGACTCCGGCGATGGGGTGACGTGGATCGCGAACGTTCGATCGGGCCGCTTCCCCTGTCTTGTACGGACGCGTCAGGAGGCGACCCGCGCGTCACGAGCCGGAGAGCGCGGCGGCCAGCGGATCGGCGCCGGCGAGGAACGCCGAGGGGGTCACACCGGCAAGCGCGCGGAACTCCCGGACGAGGTGCGACTGGTCGTAGTACCCCGCGTCGGATGCCGCGCGGGCGAGGTTCCCGGGGACGGTCCGTCCGAGGATGGACACGGCGCGCCGGAAGCGGATGACGCGCCGCAGCATCGCCGGGGAGAGCCCGGTCGCGCCCAGCACGCGTCGTTCGAGGGTGCGCGCGCTGACGCCGAAGCGCGACGCCGACTCATCCACCCGCGCGCCGGGCGATCCCTCGCAGGCGAGGACGAATCGCTGCGCCGCGACATCCAGGGCACCGCGGACGGATCGCATCAGGACGCGCGCGAGCGCAGCGGCTCGGTCGGCGGGCGAGCGCACGCGACCCGCGGCATCCAGGAGGCGGTCGCGCAGCCGCGTGGTGCACGCACCGAGCGGCACGACCTCATCGGTGAGACGTCCCAGGTCCTCGCGCAGGACCAGCGCGGCGGCCGCCGTGCGGAAGCGGATCCCGACCACGTCCGCGCGTTCGCTGCCGAGGAGCTGGATCGGCCGGGTGAGCTGCCCGGCAGCGAGCACGTTCTCCTGGCGCTCCGCACTTCCGTCCCCGCGCACGCGGGCGAAGGGGTCGGCGAGATGCAGGACGATCTCGAGCCGGCCGTCCGGCAGCACCGCCTGCGGCGCTCCGGCAGGCATCGCGCCCCGCAGGAACCAGAAGCAGCGGACGATCGCCGCGAGCGGGGCGGGCGGAGGGATCTCGACGTAGGTGAACACCTGGTGGTCGACGGGAGGAGCGAGCTGTGGGGCGGGACGTTGGGAGGAGGAGCCGTGCGGTGGGGGGTGTGGCGCTCCGGGATGAGAGAAGGCGCGCCGGGCAGTCCCCGACGCGCCCTCACCCCGCTGCTTCCTGCCAGTCGCTACTGCACCGCGTTGATCATGTCGAAGATCGGGAGGTACATCGCGACGACCATGCCGCCGACGACGACGCCGAGGAAGACGATCATCATCGGCTCGAGGAGGGAGAGGAGGCCGCCGACGGCGGCGTCCACTTCCTCGTCATAGAAGTCGGCGATCTTGGAGAGCATCTCGTCGAGCCCGCCGGTCTGCTCGCCCACCGCGATCATCGAGATCACCATCGGCGGGAAGACCTGGCTCTTCTGGAGCGGGGCCGAGATCGTGTCGCCGCCGGCGATCGAGGAGCGGGAGGCGAGGATCGCATCGGAGACCACGCGGTTGCCGGCGGTCTTCGCCGTGATCTCGAGGCCGTCGAGGATGCTGACGCCCGAGCTGATGAGGGTACCGAGCGTGCGCGTGAAGCGCGAGACGGCCGACTTGCGGAGCACGTCGCCGAGCACCGGCGCCTTGAGGAGGAGGCGGTCGATCGCGAGCTGTCCGTTGGCCGTGGCGTAATAGCGCTTGAAGCCCTGGAACCCGAAGAATCCGGCGAGGATGATCGCCCACCAGTAGCCCTGCAGGAACTCCGAGAGGGCGATGACGATGCGGGTCGGCAGCGGCAGGGCGAGGCCGACCGACGCGAACATGCTCTGGAAGGTCGGGATGACGAAGAGGAGGAGCACGGTGATCGCCGCGCCCGCGACGCCCATGATGACGCCGGGGTAGATCATCGCGCCCTTCACCTTCCGCACGAGCGCGTCGTTCTTCTCCATGAACGTCGCGAGGCGCATCAGGATGGTGTCGAGGATGCCGCCCGCCTCGCCGGCCGCCACCATGTTCACGTAGAGCTCGGTGAACGCGTTGGGGTGCTTCGCGAGGGCATCGGCGACGGTGTGCCCCGACTCGACGTCGAAGACGACCTGCCGCGTCACGTTCTGCAGGACGGGGTTCTCCGACTGCTTCGATAGGATGTCGAGGGCCTGTACCAGCGGGAGGCCCGAGTTGATCATCGTCGAGAATTGACGGGTGAAGATCACGATGTCGCGCATCGAGATCGACCCCTTCGTCTTCTGCTTCGCCTTGGACTGTTCCTCGACCTTCACGACCGTCATCCGCAGCTTCTTCAGCTGCGCGACGGCGTCGTCGCGGTTCGCCGCCTCGATGGTGGCGGTCTTCATCTCACCCTGGGCGGTCCGGGCCGTGTAGGCGAATGCGGGCATCGGGTCTCCTGGTTACGCGGCTGGTGGCGCGCCGGTCAGCGCTTTCCGGCGGGGCCGCCGGGGCGCTGCGGTCCGCCGGCGGACGACGGTCCCTCGTCGATCGCCGTCTTGCCGATCATCCGGAGGAACTCGTTCGGGTCGCCGGAGACGCGCAGGCACTCTTCCTCGGTGACCTCGCGCGCCGTGTAGAGCTGGTAGAGCGAGTCGTTCAGCGTCTGCATGCCGAACTTCTTGCCGGACTGCATGGAGGAGTAGATCTGGTGGATCTTGTCGTCGCGGATCAGGGCGCGGATCGCCGGCGTCACGACCAGGATCTCCGCCGCCATCACGCGCCCCTTGCCGGTGCGGCGCGGGAGCAGCGTTTGGGTGATGATTCCCTCGAGCACGAACGCCAGCTGGGCGCGCACCTGTGCCTGCTGGTGGCTCGGGAAGACGTCGATGATGCGGTTGATCGCCTCGGCGGCCGAGTTGGTATGGAGCGTCGCGAACGCCAGGTGGCCCGTCTCGGCGATGGTGAGGCCGGCGTGGATCGTCTCGTGGTCGCGCATCTCGCCCACCAGCACGACGTCGGGATCCTCGCGCAGCGCGTACTTGAGGGCGTTGCCGAACGACTTGGTGTCGCTCCCGACCTCGCGCTGGTTGACGATGCACCCCTGGTGCTTGTGGATGAACTCGATCGGGTCCTCGACCGTGAGGATGTGTCCCT
>CAZYUL010000030.1:0-33607 GCA_964650715.1 uncultured Gemmatimonas sp.
ACCAACGGGACGGTGAAGGGGTTGTCGGTGGGCGAGGTGGCCTCGATGGGAGGCCGCATGATCCTCGCGAACGCCTTCCATCTCTACCTCCGGCCGGGGGATGCGACGGTGCGCGCGCTGGGCGGGTTGCACGCCTTCACCCGGTGGCGTGGCCCGATGCTCACCGACTCCGGGGGCTTCCAGGTCTTCAGCCTGAGCAAGTGGCGTACCGTGACCGAGGAGGGGATCACGTTCCGCAGCCACCTGGACGGGTCCCTGCACGAGTACACACCCGAGGCCGTGATGCGGATCGAGCGCAATCTCGGTGCGGACTTCATCATGCAACTCGACGAACTGATCGAGGGCCGCTCCGACGAGGCCGCGTCCCGCGCGGCGATGGAGCGGTCGCTCCGATGGCTCGACCGCTGTCGCGCCGAGTTCGACCGCCTCACCGCGGAGGGGCGCGCCCCGATCCCCGGTCGGGAGCCGGATGACGTCGCGGCGCCCCGCCAAGCGCTGCTCCCGATCGTGCAGGGTGGCGTCCATCCCGCTCTCCGGCGGGACTCCATCCGCGGGATCCTCGCCGCCGGCGACTGGCGCGCGATCGCCATCGGCGGGCTCTCGGTCGGCGAGCCCAAGCCCCTCATGCTCGAGACCGTGGAACTCTGCGACGACGCGCTGCCGCGCGACCGGCCGCGCTATCTCATGGGCGTGGGCCACCCGGACGATCTCGTCGAGGGAGTCGCCCGGGGCGTGGATCTCTTCGACTGCGTCGCGCCGACCAGGATGGGACGCCACGGCACGGCGTTCACGCCGGAGGGGACGGTGCAAGTCCGCCGCGCCGACCATCGGCTCGATCGCCGCCCCCTCGTGGAGGGTTGCCCCTGCCCCGCCTGCACCGAGTACGACCGCGCGTACCTGCGCCACCTCTTCGTCGCCGAGGAGATGCTCGGGCTGCGTCTCGTCGCGCTGCACAACGTGGCCTTCCTGCTCGGCCTCATGGCCGAGGCCCGCGCCGCGATCGCGAGGGGGGACTTCCCCGCCTGGCGCGCCGGGTGGCTCGCGAGATACCGCGAGGGACGAACCGTGCCCGCCGCTTGATGAGTCCCCCCACCGCAACCGCGACCTTCGCCACGTTGTCTCACGCGGGGTACGACGCTCGCTGACCATGCCCGAGATCCTCCAGACCCTTCGCACGCATCTGTCCGATCGCTACGACGTCGAGCGCGAGCTCGGCGGTGGCGGGATGTCGCGCGTGTACGTCGCGACGGAGCGCGCGCTCGACCGTCGCGTCGTCATCAAGGTCCTCGCGCCGGAACTGGGGGAGCGGGTGAACGTGGACCGGTTCCAGCAGGAGATCGCGACCGCCGCGACCCTCCAGCACCCGCAGATCGTCCCCGTGTACCACGCCGGCCTCGCCGGCGACCTGCGCTACTACGTGATGCCGTTCGTCGCCGGCGAATCGCTGCGGGCGCGCCTCGCGCGCGACGGGAGGCTCGCCGCGCTCGACGTGATCCGCCTGCTCGCGCCGCTGGCGCGCGCCCTCGCGTACGCGCACCGGCAGGGGATCGTGCACCGGGACGTGAAGCCGGAGAACATCCTGCTCGCCGAGGGGGAACCGATGCTCGCCGATTTCGGGATCGCGAAGGTGATCCGCGAGGGCGCCGTCGGCTCGACGGGACTCACCTCGGCCGGCATCTCGATGGGCACGGTGACGTACATGCCCCCCGAACAGGTGACGGCGGATCCCCGGCTCGACGGCCGTGCCGACGTCTACTCGCTCGCGGCGGTGGGATACGAGCTGCTCGCTGGAGAACCGCCGTTCACGGGGACCCCGGCGCAGGTGATGTCGGCGCACGTGGTGCAGCCGGTCCCCCCGCTGGCACCGCGCGCACCCGACGCCCCGCCGGCGCTCGTCGCGGTCATCCTCGGGGCGTTGGCGAAGGACCCGGCGCAGCGCCCCGACGCCGAGCGATTCGCCGAGCTGCTCGACGCGGCCGGACGCGGTGAGGGCTCGGGCCCTCGCACGGCACTCGCCGCGCCGCGGCATCCGGCACGGCTGGCGCTCACGGTGGCGGGCGGCCTCCTCCTCCTCGGCGGCGCCTGGTGGTGGGGCGCGCGCAGCGCGACGACGCCTTCGCGCGACCCGACGATTGCGGTGCTCCCCTTCGAGGTCATCGGCGCCGACGACGACGCCTACCTCGGCGCCGGCGTGACGGACGAGGTGACGACCGCGCTCGCCCAGGTCGCGGGCCTCCGGGTGCTCTCCCGCGCCACCGTGCGCGCGTATGCCGACTCGCAGTACACCCCCGCTGACTTCGCGGACCGGCTGGGCGTGCGTGCCCTCGTCGAGGGGAGCGTGCAGCGCGCCGGGACGCAGCTGCGCATCACGGCGCGGCTCGTGGATGCGCGCGACGGCAGCGCGATGTGGTCGGACCGATACGACCGGGTGCTCGACGATGTCTTCCGCACACAGCGCGAGATCAGCACGGCGGTCACCGCCGCGCTCACGACGCGCCTCGGACTCGCGACGCAGGGCCCGCGTCCGGAGTACGTCGCGGATGCCGCCGCCTACGACCTCTTCCTCCGGGGGCGATACGCGCTGCGTGAGCGCGGCGAGACCGGCCTGCGTGCGGCGATGGACCTCTTCGCGGCGGCGGCCGGGCGCGACCCGGCGTTCGCGCGGGCCCACGCCGGGATCGCCGAGGCGGCGGCGCTGCTGCCGATCTACAGCACCGTCCCGCGCGCGAGCGTCGCCGACACGCTGCGCGCGAGCGCGGCCCGGGCGATCGCACTCGACACCCTGCTCTCGACGCCGCACGTGGCGCTCGGACTGCTCGAGAAGGGGCTCGGCCGCTGGACCGAGGGGGAGCGCGCACTGCGCCGCGCCCTCGACCTCGATGCGAACGACGCCACGGTCCACCAGAACCTCGGCGAGCTCTGGTTCACGGTCGGTCGCGTGGCGGAGTCACGGAGCGCACTCGAGCGCGCGGCCGAGCTGGAGCCGAGCGACGTGACCATCGTCTCCGAGTTCGCGTTCGCACTGCTGCTCACTGGCGAGACCGACAGCGCGTCGCGGGTCCTCGCGCGCGCCGCGGCGGCCGCGCCGCGCAATCCCTACGTGGCGTACACGCAGGGGGTGCTGGCGGAGCGCCGCGGCGATCGCCGGGGAGCCGTTGGCGCCTTCCGGATCGCCGCCGAGTCCGCGCCACTCCCGTTCTTCCGCGGGGTCCTCGCCAGGGCGCTGCACCTCGCCGGCGAAACCCAGGAAGCCGCGACGATCCGTCGCGAGCTCGAGGCACTCGGCCCGGCGCCCGGTGCGACGTTCGGGCGCGCGATCGCCGGCCTCCCGAGCGACGCCGCGGACGAGACCTTCGACCGCCTCGCCGCGGCGATCACCGAATCCGATCCCTTCGTGCTCCTTCTGCCGATGCGTTTCTGGTGGTACGACGCGTTGCGGTCCGACGCGCGTTTCGCGGCGTTGGCGACGCGCCTCGCGCTCCCTGCCTCCGCTCTCGAGCCCGTCCCGTGATGCGCGCCCTCCGACTCGTTGCGACCGGTTCACCACTCGTCGCCGCCGACCTCCCCGTGCCCGCGCCCGCCGCCGGCGAGGTCCTGGTGCGCGTCCGCGCGGCCGGCATCTGCCACTCCGACGCCCACTACCGCGCCGGGCGGTCGGCGTCCCTCAAGGCGCCGCTGACGCTCGGGCACGAGGTCGCGGGAGAGGTCGCGGCGCTCGGGGCAGGAGTGACCTCGCGCAGGGTCGGGGACCGCGTCTGTCTCCACTATCTCGTCACCTGCGGGAGCTGCGATGCCTGCCGCGCCGGGCACGAGCAGTACTGCACCACGGGTCGGATGATCGGACACCACCGCGACGGCGGGTACGCCGAGTTCATCGCGGTCCCCGCCCGGAACGCGGTCGCGCTCCCCGCCTCGATCGGCTTCGAGCACGGCGCCGCGATGATGTGCTCCTCGGCGACCTCGCTGCACGCGCTCCGCCGCGGCAGGCTCGCGCCGGGCGAGACCGTCGCGGTGATCGGCGTCGGGGGGCTCGGGATCTCGGCCGTGCAGCTCGCGCGGGAACTCGGCGCGAGCGCGGTGTTCGCCGTGGACCGTGACGCGGCGAAGCTCGCGACCGCCGCGCGTTTCGGCGCCACGCCCGTGGACGCCGGTGAGCGGGATCCGGTCGCGCAGGTGCGGGAACTCACCGCGGGGCGCGGCGTCGACGTCGCGCTCGAGCTCGTCGGCAACCCACTCACGATGCGCCAGGCATTGCAGATGTGCGCGGTCCACGGGAGGGCCGTGATCGCCGGGCTGACCCGGACCCCGATGGCGCTCGAGAGCTACTCCGAGCTGCTCGGCCCCGAGACCGAGCTCATCGGCTCGAACGACCATCTCCTCTCGGAAGTCGAGGAACTCATCCGATTCGCGCAACGCGGCGCGCTCGACCTCTCGGACGTGGTGCTGCGGACCGTCCCGCTGGACGCCGACGCGGTCAACCGCGTGCTCGACGAACTGGAGGCGTTCCGGGCGCCGCTGCGGACGGTGATCGTGCCCTAGCCGTCGCCCCCGATCGCGGCACTCAGCCGCGCGCGTCCGCTCGCAGCGCCCACATCGTCCAGGCCGCACCCGCCGCGTCGATCGCTCCGAACGGCAGGATCGCGGCGCCGACCCACCCCGCCGCGACGAACGCGATGAAGAACAGCGGCACCGCGAACCGGGCGTTCACCGACCAGCGCATGTACTCGGCGTTCGCCGCGCGATACGACTGGAAGCTCGCGTACGCGAGGACCCAGACGAGCATCCCTACCACCCGGATCCAGACCTCGTCGGTCGGCGGGAGTCCGACGAGCCCGAGCAGGGTGTTCGGCGAGCCGACGAGGATGCCGCCCGTGGCGGCGAGGTAGTAGCCCCAGACCCGCATGCTCGTGCGCGCGCGTGGTCCCGCGACCCCGGTGGTCATGCTTCCCCCCAGCGTTCGAGTCGTGCCGCGCTCACATCCGACCCGGCCAAGGCGGACCCTGGTCCTTCTTGCTCACCGGACGGATCCCCTTGTAGGTGAACTTCTGGAGCCGCTTCCCCTCGTAGGTCTCGGTGGTGAAGATGTTGCCCTTCGAGTCCGTGGCGATCGAGTGCACGGCGAAGAACTGTCCCGGTTGCCGGCCGCCGTCACCGAACGCCGTGAGGATCTCGAGCGTGTTGCGGTCCATCACGTACACGCGCTCGTTCTTCCCGTCGGCCATGTAGAGGTACCGCTGCTGCGGGTCGCGTGAGAAGGCGATGTCCCATACCGCGCCGTCGCCGCGCGTGCGGGGCGCCACCTGCACCTCCTTCACGAACTGTCCATTGGTGCGGAAGACCTGCAGCCGGTTGTTCACGCGGTCGCAGACGTACACCAGGCCGTCGTTCGACGGGTCGGCGCAGTGCACGGGTGTGCGGAACTGCGGGATCAGCGGCACGTCCGGGTTGTAGGGGCCGTAGTTCGAGTCGGAGGGGACGTTCCCGTATGCGCCCCAGAAGCGCTTGATCGCACCGGTGGTCATGTCGAGCACCGCCACGCGCCGGTTCCCGTACCCGTCGGCGAGGTAGG
This sequence comes from uncultured Gemmatimonas sp., assembly GCA_964650715.1. Lineage (GTDB taxonomy): Bacteria > Gemmatimonadota > Gemmatimonadetes > Gemmatimonadales > Gemmatimonadaceae > Pseudogemmatithrix. Next base: position 5,570 of record CAZYUL010000030.1, read on the forward strand.
CCTCATTGGCCCGGTTGTCGAATGCGATCTTCGCGACGCGGCCGAAGTGCTCGCGGCTGTTCGAGTTCGCGCGCTGGCCGGGGATGCCGAACTGCGCGATGAACTTCCCGTCACGGGTGAACTTGAGGACGTGCGAGTCCCAGGTCCCGCCAACCGAATCCGGCGAGCCGTTCCCGCCGATCCACACGTTGTCCATATGGTCGAGGGTGATCCCGTGGTTGCTCGTGGGCCACGTGTACGGCGCACCCTCCTGCTTGCCGCCCCACGAGTTCACGAGATTCCCTTCGGGATCGAACTCGAGCACCGGGGGTGCCGCCGAGCAGCAGGGCCCGACGAGCGGGTAGCCCGCCTCGGTGCGTGCATTGAGCGTCGCCTGTCCACGGTGCACGATGTACACGTGGTCGCGCGAGTCCACGCCGACCCCGATCACCATCCCGAGGAGCCAGCCGTTCGGCAGGGGCTTCGGCCAGAGGGGATCCACCTCGAAGTACGGGGCCTGCACCGCCTGGCGCTCGAGCGAGGCCTCGAGGCGTGACTGACCCACGAAGAGCGCGACCGCTGCCGCACCCAACACCCCGACCGTCACCAGCGTACCCTTTCGTGCCATCGCTCAGGTCTCCGGAGTCGCGTGAACGCGCACCGCGCGCGGGATGTCCCGCCGCCGGACGCGCGCGCCAAATGCTATATCTCCCTGCCGTGATGCACCAGAGACGCGAGACCACGCGGTCCCGTTGGTCGCCGCGCGTCGCCATCGGCGCGGCGCGGCGCGTGGCGCTCTGCGTATCGGCCGCGCTGGCGCTCGCCACCCCGCTCCGCGCCCATGAGATCCCCGAGCGGGTCGCGATCAATGCCTTCGTCGCCGCCCGCGACTCGGTGCTCCGCGTGCTGGTCCGGGTCCCGCTCGCGGCGATGCGCGACCTCGAGTTCCCCCTCCTCGAGGACGGCTCCCTCGACCTCGTCGCCGTCCGCGCGCTGCTCCCCGAGGCCGCCCACGTTTGGATCATCGGCGGCCTGGGGATCGAAGCGGACGGTGTCGCCCTCGGCGCGCCGCGACTCGCCGGCGCGCGGATCTCGCTGCCGAACGACCGGGCGTTCGAGTCGTATGCCGCGGCCCTCGAGCACCTGCGCTCGGAGCCACTCGGGAACGACACCCGCATCGCGTGGCAGAATGCCTCCTTCGACGTCGCATTGGAGTACCCGCTGGCCGACGCCGCGGCTCGGCTCGTCCTCCGCCCAGAGCTCGCGCACCTCGGCATCCGCACGACGAGCGTCCTGCGCATCGTCGGGGCCGACGACCGCGAACGGATCCTCGTGTACGAGGGGGATCCCGACCGGCTGCCGCTCGAACCCCGGTGGTACGACGCAGCCTCGCGGTTCGTGGCCGAGGGATTCTGGCACATCCTCGGCGGGTACGACCACCTGCTCTTCGTGCTCTGCCTTGTGCTCCCGGTGCGGCGGTGGCGGCCCCTCGTCGCGATCGTCACCGCCTTCACGCTCGCGCACTCGGTGACCCTCGGCTTCGCCGCCCTCGGCTACGCGCCGTCCGCCGCGTGGTTCCCTCCGCTCGTGGAAACCGCGATCGCCGCGAGCATCGTCTGGCTCGCGCTCGAGAACATCCTCCTCCCGGTCGATCGGCTCGAGCAGCGCTGGATGCTCGCCTTCGCCTTCGGACTTATCCACGGCTTCGGCTTCTCCTTCGCGCTCGGCGAGACCCTCCAGTTCGCCGGTGGCCATCGCGCGATGGCCCTCGGCACGTTCAACCTCGGCGTCGAGCTCGGGCAGCTCCTCGTGCTCGTCGCCGCGATCCCGGTCCTGCGCCGGCTCGCCTCGTGGGCAGGCGAAGGGCGGGAACGGGTCCTGTTGATCGTCGGATCGGTGCTCGTGGCCCACGCCGCCTGGCACTGGATGACCGAGCGCGTCGCCGCGCTGGGTGAGTTCCGAGCGACGCTGCGCTTCCCCGCGCTGGACGGGACCTTCCTGCTCGGCGCGATGCGCGCCGCCCTCGTGCTCACCGTGGCGCTGGCCGTCGCGGTGGCATTCCGGCAATTGTTAAGGACCGTCCTGCGACCCTGACCCCCGCGATGAATCCCCGACGCTCCCGCGCCGCGCTCGTGCCCGTCCTCGCCGTCGTCCTCGCCGTCGTCCTCGCCGGAGTCGGCGCCGGAGTCGGCGCCGCCCAGTCGTCGCGCCGTTCCACCCTCGACGGCGTCTTCACCGAGGCCCAGGCCACCGAGGGGAAGAACCTCTTCGCGATGGCCTGCCAGAACTGCCACACGCTCGCCGCGCACTCGGGGCCGCCGTTCCGCAACCGCTTCTTCGGCAAGACCCTCGGCGACCTCTTCGAGTACCTGCAGTCCGAGATGCCGAAGGCGGACCCCGGGTCGCTCTCGGATGACGAGTACCTGGTGGCCGTGGCATACCTCATGAAGATCAACGGGATGCCATCGGGGTCCACCCCACTGGCCGCCGACGTCGCGACGCTGCACCGTATCCGCATCGATTCCGTCCGCCCCGCCCCATCCTCCACGGGTCCCCGCCGATGAAGACGCGCACGATCACGACTGCCCTTCCCCTCGCCATCGCCGCCTTCGCGGTCGCGCTCGCGCCGACGCTGGGCGACGCACAGGCCGCGCGTCCCGTTGCCCCACGTCCGGTCAGCGCCCCCGGCGGCGACGCGCCGGTCAACACCGGCCTCGTGCGCGGCAATGTGCCGGGCGAATGGCGTTACTGGGGTGGCGATGCGTGGAGCACGCGGTACTCGCCACTCGACCAGATCAACGCGCAGAACTTCAACAACCTCCAGATCGCGTGGCAGTGGAACGCCGGGACCTTCGGCCCCGACGAGTACTACCGCACGACGCCGCTCTACGCGAACGGCCGGCTCTTCACCGTGGCGACCACTCGTCGCTCGGCGATGGCGATCGACCCCGAGACCGGCGAGACCCTCTGGATGTACCGGCTCGAGGAAGGGATCCGCTGGCAGAAGGCGCCGCGCCAGTTCGCCGGTCGCGGCCTCTCGTACTGGACGGACGGCCGCGAGGAGCGGGTGATCGTCGTGACGCCGGGCTACCACATGGTCTCGCTCGACGCGAAGACCGGCCGGCCGGACCCGAATTTCGGCCGCGGCGGCGTGGTGGACCTGATGGATGGCCTCGGCTACCCACTCGTGCCCCTCGCCGTGGATGACTCCGGCTCGCTCATCATCTCCGATGCTGCTCCCGCGCGCCGCGCCCGCCCCGGCGAGACCTGGGACCCGGTGCGGAAGGTCGGGGCGGATGGCACGATCGGCATCGACCCGGTGAACGGACAGATCGCGCAGAGCGGCCCGCCGATCGTCGTCAACGACGTCGTCGTCGTCGGGAACTCGTCCATCCACGGCTACTATCCGATCCGCGTCCGCAACATCCCCGGCTTCATCCGTGGCTTCGACATCCGCACCGGACGCCAGCTCTGGAAGTTCAACCTCGTCCCACAGCCGGGCGAGTTCGGCGCGGAGACGTGGAAGAACGGCTCCAAGATCGGGACGGAGGGAGTCGGCAAGAACGACGCCTGGGCGACCTACTCGACGGACCCGGCGCTCAACATGGTCTACATCCCGGTCGGCATGCCGCTGATGGACGAGTACGGCGGACATCGCCCCGGCGACAACCTGTACGGCAACTCGCTCGTCGCGCTCGATGCGCGAAGCGGGGCGCGGAAGTGGCACTTCCAGATGGTCCATCACGACATCTGGGACTACGACACGCCGATGGCGCCGAACCTGATGGACATCACGGTGGACGGACGCCGCCGTCAGGCGATCGCGCAGGGCACCAAGCAGGGGTGGCTTTACACCTTCGATCGCGTCACGGGCGAACCGATCTGGCCCATCGTCGAGACCCCTGTGCTGCAGAGCGACGTCCCCGGTGAAGTCGCGTCACCGACGCAGCCGATCCCGTCCAAGCCCGCGCCGTATGCGCAGCAGGGCCTGCTCGAGAGCGACCTCATCGACTACACGCCGGCGATCAAGGACTCCGCACTCAAGATGGCGCGCAAGTGCCGCATGGGACCGTACTACATCCCGCCGGTGCTCGCCGACGGATCGGGTCCGACGGGGCTCCGTTGCAGCTGGTACGCGCCCGGCGCGTCGGGAGGGATGAACATCGACGGCGGCGCGTCGTGGGATCCGGAGACCGGCATGCTCTACGTCGGGTCGATCAGCGGGCTCTCGACGATGGCGCTCCAGAAGGACCCGTGCAGCGAGTTCCGCTACAGCTCGCCGCGCGACAACTGCGGCCTCATCGGCGCGCTCCCGCCGCCGCCGGGCTACCAGCCTCCGGCATCTGGCGGCCGCGGCGGCGGGTTCGAGGGCCGCGGCAGCGCCTCGGTGATGCACGGCGTCTCGATCCTCAAGCCGAAGGAGCTGGGCGGGATCACGGCGTACGACATGAACACCGGCGACAAGAAGTGGTGGATCCCCAACACCGGCTACATCACGGTCACGAGCACGGATCCGCTCTTCCAGGGCGTGACCCTGCCGCCGCAGCCCGCTCGCGGGATGCAGCCGCAGGTGATCACGACCAAGACGCTGGTGATCTACGGCCAGGGCCGCAACGCACCGATGCCCGGGGCGGAGCCGCAGCTCTTCGCGGTGGACAAGGCGACGGGTCGCACGGTCGGCGCCGTGAAGATCCCGTCACGGACGACCGCGGTCCCGATGACGTTCCTGCACAAGGGGAAGCAGTACATCGTGTTCGCGACCGGCGCGGGTTCGGCGACCTCGCTCATCGCGCTGCGGCTGCCGTAGCGGCGCGTCCTCGCATCGGTCGGGGCGCGTCGGGCTTCGGCTCGACGCGCCCCGTCGCGCAGGCGGCGCTCGACTACTGGATGAACTTCCAGGCCGCCCGGTAGTCCCGCGTGAGCGGTGTCCCGAGGAGCCGCGCCCGCACCATCTCGATCGGCATCCGCCCGCCCTGCAGGATCGCGTCGTGGAACTCGCGATTCGTCATCCGGTTCGTCTGCACGAGTTCGCGATGCAGCGCCCGGATCTGCATCCCGCCGAGCATGTACGCGGCCTGGTAGAGCGGCGAGTACGTCCCGTTGAACGAGCGCCGCACCTCGGCCTCCGCGTTCGCGCGCTCGTGGCCGACGCGCTCCACCAGGAAGTCGACCGCCTCCTGCGGCGTCATCTCGCCGAGGTGGAATCGCAACGAGAAGATGATCCGCGCGAGCCGGTGCGAGCGCCAGAAGAGCATCCCCATCCGGTCCTCGGGCGTCCCTGGGAATCCCTGGTCCCACAGCAGCATCTCCCAATACAGCGCCCAACCCTCGCCCCAGAACGGCGTCGAGAACGCTTGGCGATGCGCATTGAAGCGCGAAGTCATGAATCCCTGCAGGTGGTGCCCCGGGATCAGCTCGTGGTGCACCGTCGCCATCGAGAAGTGCGGATTGTTGCCCCGCATGGACATCAGCTTGTCGTCGTGCGCCATCGAGTCGGTCGGGTAGGAGACCTGGATGACCTCCCCACCGAGGAAGAAGGGCGAGACGAGCTGCTGGCGCGGCGTCATCATCTCCATCCGCCAGACCTCGTCGGCGAGCGGCGGCACGGTCACGAGGTTCCGCTCGGTGATGAAGGCGACGGCCTCGCGCGCGAGGCGCCGGATCAACTCCGGCTGCTCCCCGGGTGGCACGTACGCCTGCTTCACCTTCTCCAGCGCCCCCTTCACGTCAGTGCCCATCCCCATGTCGCGGGCTGCGCGGGCCTTCTCTGCGTCGATCCACTGGAACTCCCGCTCGGCGAGCGCGATGAGCTCGGCGGGCGTGTAGGCGATCATCTCCGCCTCGAGGTCCTCGGCGAGCCCGTCCGCGCCGATCGGGTCGCCGATGATCGGCTCCTCCTGCCCCTCGCGCTGGCCGATGATCGCCTCGCGAATCGCCCGCTGGTACGCGGTGATCGCGGTATTCGTGCGCCGCATCGGGTCCGCGGTCCACCAGGAGAACTCGGGGTCGTACCCGGAGTAGAATCGGTGCCAGTTGCGCAGCGTGCCCTGCAGGTCGTCGAGGTACGCGACGGCGCGCAGCGCGACGATCCGCTCGGGGCGCGTGACGCTCGCCGCCTGCTTCGCGCGCGCCGCGCGCGTCAGCGTGTCGAGCTGGGCGGCGAGCACGGCGAGCGACTTGGCCGCACCCGGCGCGTCCACCTTCTCGAACCGGCGGCGTCTCTCCTCGAGGTCGGTGATCACCGCCCCGAACGGCACCAGGGCGCGCATCTCCCCGGCGAGCTTCTCCTCGCGCTTCAGGCGCGCGAGCTCGGCTCGCAGTCGGGTGTCGAGGAGGACGTAGTCCATCCGTCCCTCCTGGCTCAGTCGGTTGAAGTCCACCTTGGCGAGCCGGCCGCGCCAATCGGTGAAGTACGACTGGAAGCGCGCCCGACGAGCCGGCGAGTAGTCCACCGTCCAGCGGCGGCCGAGCGCCGCGAGGTCCGTGCTGAAGAGCGCGACCGTGTCGCGCAACTCGCTGTTCCCCACCGGGATCGCGCCGATCCGACGCGATCCCTGGGCATCTGTCGCCCAAGGGACCGCGACGAGCAACGTCAGCGCGATGCCGGGCGCCGCGAGCCTCCTGCCGATGCGCATCGCGGTCACGGCTTCCGCTCGTACCGCTTCAGCGCGCGTGGGCCCACCTCGGCACCGTAGATGTTGCCACGGGCGTCCACCGCCACGCCCTCGGCGGCGCTCGTGTTGCGCGTGTCCTTCACCGGGTCCGGGATGAACGCCGTCACCGCGCCGGTGCGCGCGCTGCCGATCCGGATCCCCCGCTGCCACTCCGGCCGCTCGGGGGCGATCGAGCCCGACTCCGAGTCGGCGACGTAGATGTTGTCGTCCTTGTCGATGAAGATCCCACTCGCCCGGGAGAACTGGTACCAGGTATCGAGGAGGCGTCCATCCTGCGAGAGGATCTGGATCCGGTTGTTGGTGCGGTCGCCGACGAAGAGGCGCCCCTGCGAGTCCATCGCGAGCGCGTGCGGCTGGTCGAACTCGAGCGGACCCGTCCCCTTCTTCCCCCAGCTCGCGAGGAGCTTCCCGGTCCGGTCGAACTTCAGGATCCGCGCGTTCGCGTCGGGTCCCGACGCGTGACCCTCGGCGACGTAGATGTCGCCGTTGGGCGCGACGAGCACCGCGTTCGGCTGCCAGAAGTAACCGTTCGGCTCGCGCGCGCCGCCGTCCGTGCCAAGGCGCATCAGCAGCTCGCCGGTCGGGGAGAACTTGAGTACCTGATGGCCGAACACACGGGCCGGCTGTGGTGGCGTCGGTGCATCCGCGGGGGCGTTCCGCGGACGGACCGGCCGATTGTCGCGGCCATCGGTCACCCAGACGTTCCCCTCGTGGTCCACGGTCATCCCGTGCGGCCAGTTGACCATCCCCTTCCCGAACGAGCGCACGAGCTCGCCGTGCTCGTTGAACAGCAGGATCGGATCGAGGTCCGAGCCGACGCAGGAGTTCTGCGCGCAGCGTTCGCCGACCCAGACGCTCTTCCCGTCTCGATCGATCGCGACCGCGCTCGTCGAGCCCCACGTGCGCCCAGCGGGCATCTTCGCCCACCCCTCGACGGTCCGGTACGGGTTCGGCCGGTCATTGACCGGGGTGTTGGCTGGGGTGTTCCCCTGGGCCGTCGCGAGCGTCGCGAGCGAGACGAATCCAAGGACCAGGGGCGCAACCTGCGTCGCGCGCTCGAATGTCTTCCGCATCCTCATTCCTCCTCGTCGTCGCCCCCGCGTCGCTGCGACGCGGGGTTGGTGTCGTACTTCTCCGTCGGCATCCGGAACGCCTCGGCGAGCGCCGGATCCCCCGGCGCGCCAAGCACCCGCCACGCCGCGTACTCCCCCACCACCGGCGCGAACTTGAACCCCTCGGCCTGGCCGACGCCGGTGATCCACGCGTTCTCGCAGCCGGGGAGCCGGTCCACGATGAAGTTGCGGTTCACGCTGCTCTCGTAGTGGCAGGCGCGCGTCTCGAGCAGTGGCATCTCGGCGATCGCCGGGAAGTGCTTGCGCAGCACACGCCGCGAACTCTCGATCCGCTCCTCGGTGGACCAGCGGAGCGAGAGATCCGGATCCTGCTGTCGCGGATCGGGCGCCGCCGGCGGCGGCGGAGGGGGCGGCGGTGCTGCGGCAGCGCCGGCCGGCGGTGGGGGCGGCGGAGGCGGGGCGAATCCCCCGCGGATGCGGAAGCCGCGGCTGTCCACCGGGAGCGCCGCCCACCCGGTCACGCCGGGCACGTTCCAGCTCGGCAGGTTCGGATAGGTGAAGCGGTCGTCCCCCTCGGGTGTGCCGAAGTAGAAGGCGTGTCCGAGCGGGACGCGCATCCGGTCGGTCAGCAGATCCGGGAAGAGCTTCCGCAGCCACGGCCCGCAAGCGAATACGTACGCGTCCGCCGTCAGCCGGGTCCCGTCGTCGAGGGTGACGCCGTCCATCCGGGCGTTGCTCACCGTACCCGGCTTCACCCGGCCCACGCGGTACTCCACGCCCATGTCGCGGACGATCGCCGCGAGCGCCTGCACGGAGTCACGGGCGCGGGCGACGCCCGCGTCCGGCTCGTACAGGATGACGCCGTTCCCCTCGCTCACGATCTGCGGCCAGCGCTTCTTCGCCTCGTCGGCCGTGAGCGACTCGAAGGGCACGCCGAGCTTCTTCCAGAGTTCCTGGGTGCGCGTCGTGAACGACTCCTCCTTCTCGCGGAGGATCACGTCCCCGGTCGTGAAGAAGAAGCGCGTGCCGAACCGCTTCGCGTGCTCGGCGTCAAAGTCCCGCCAGCGCGTGATGGACTCCCGCGCCCACGCCGTCCAGAGCTCGGCCGATACGGTGCGATCCCCGTAGGACGAGCGGATGCCACGGGTCTCGTCGCCGCTCGTCGCGCGCGAGTTGGCGGGCCCATACTGGTCCACCAGCGTCACGCGCGTACCGGCCCTGCGGAGGTTCCAGGAGATCCAGGTCCCCCAGACGCCTGCGCCGACCACGACCACATGCGACGAGGGCCGCGCGCCGGCGCGGGAGGTCGTGCCCTGCGCCGATGCCGACGCCGGGACCAGGCCGGTGGAGAGGAGCGCGCCGGTGCCGAGGCCGGCCAGGCGCAGGAAGTCGCGACGCGGGAGGTCGTTCGACGGTTGTTCGGACATCGTGCGGACAGGGATGCGGTATGCGCGGCGGGAAGCGCGAAGATGCCTCTTGGGAGGGGCGAAGGCAATCGCGGGACAACGCCGCGCGGGTTGCACGCGTTGAGAACGCGACACAGCTTCCGGCCGCACGACGCCGGGGCGCCATCGCGCCCACCGACCGGAACTCCCCCTCCGACCGACCTCGCTCACGCGTGACCCGATCCCGTCCTTTCGCCCGGCTCGCCGCCCCACTGCTCGCCGCCACCTTGCTCGCCGCCACCTTGCTCGCCGCGCCCGGACTGCACGCGCAGGACTCGACCGCCGTCGCCGCCGCGCAGCAGCTGGACATCGGCGAGCAGTGGTTCCGCGCCAGCTGCGTCGAGTGCCACGCCGTGGGATCGCTCGCGAACGCCGACTTCCGCCTCAAGTGGAACGGCAAGAACGCGTTCGAGCTCTACGAGTCCATCCGCCGCACGATGCCGGAGGAGGCGCCGGGATCGCTCACGGGGCCCACGTATGTCTCCGTCATCGCGTACCTGATCAAGCAGAACGGGATGCCCGTCGGTACCGCACTCCCGGTGGACAGCGCCGGACTCGCCGCCGTCCGCCTCACCTTCCCCGCGGCCACCTCCACCACCAAACGCTGAGCCGAGGACCCACCATGCGCTCCTTCGATCGTCTCACCCGCATCATCGCTGTCGCCGCACTCGCCGCGACACCTTCGCTCGTGGATGCCCAGGCCCGCGAGGTCTTCGGCACCCCCGGCCGCGCGCCGCTCTCGCCCGCGATCCGCGTCGGCAACATGGTGTACGCCTCCGGGGCGCTCCCCTCCGGCGGCGCGAACGCCGACACCACGATCCAGGGCCAGACCAAGAGCACGCTCGAGAACCTCAACCGCTCCTTCGCCCTCGCCGGCACCTCGCTCGAGCACGCGGTCAAGTGCACCGTGTTCCTGGTCGAGGCCTCCGACTTCGGCGGGATGAACGAGGCCTATCGCCAGTTCTGGACGAACGTCGCCCCGCCCGCCCGAACGACCGTCGTGGTGAAGGCGCTGGTGTCGCCGAGCGCGAAGCTCGAGATCGAGTGCGTCGCGACGATGCCGCCGAAGTGACTCACTGATGGAGCGCGCGCGGGAGAGTGACCCTCCCCCGCCGCGCAGTCAGGCCAGCGCGCGTCGCAGCGAAGCGAGCGAGAGGTTCCCGCCGCACATCACGATGCCGACCCGCTGGCCGGCCAGGCGCGGCGCGAGGTGGCGGAGTCCCGCGAGTCCCGCCGCCCCCGCCCCCTCTGCCAGGTTGCCGGTGACACGGATCAGGTCGCGGATCGCCGCGTACATCTCGTCGTCGGTCACCGTGACGAAGTCCGCGAGCCCGGCGCGCAACGCCGGGAACGTCAACTCGTACGCCGAGCCGGTCGCGATCCCCTCGGCGAAGGTGTCGATCGGCTGGCCCGAGAGGCGTTCGCCACGGCGCCAGGATTCGAACTGCGCGGGAGCCCCCGCGGCGCCCACGGCGTAGACGCGGAGCTCGGGCTTCCGCGCGAGCGCCACCGTGAGCGCGCCCACCGCCTGCGACCCGCCGCCAAGGGCGATCACCAGCGCGTCCAGGCCCGGCTCCTGCTCGAGGATCTCGAGCGTCATCGTCCCCGCGCCGGCGACCACGAGCGGGTCGTTGGTCGAGTGCACGAGGGCGAGCCCGCGCTCCTCGCGGATCCGCGCGCACTCGCGGACCGTCTCCTCGTAGTCCGCACCCACTTCGAGCACCTCGGCGCCGAGGGCGCGCATCGCCTCGTTCTTCTCGGGGTTGTTCCCCACGGGGACGCAGATCGTGACCGCGGTGCCCGTCAGGCGCCCGGCGTACGCGATCCCCTGCCCGTGATTGCCGGTGCTCGCGCCGATCACGCCCGATCCCCGCTGCCCGGGCGTGCGCCCGAGGATCGCGTTCAGCCCGTTCCGGATCTTGAATGAGTTCGTCGGCTGGTGGTTCTCGTGCTTCACCCAGACCTCGACGCCGTGGCCGACGATCCCGCCGAGGCGCGGATAGTGCCGGAGGGGCGTCGGCACGAGATGGGGCCGCAGACGGTCCCGCGCCGCGAGCACGTCGTCGAACGCGACCGGCAATGCGGGGGCGAGCGCCTCGCGGCGCGCCGGCGCGGTCGCCGTCACCGGTTGTGCCGGTACATCAGGTCCACGAGCTCGTCGTACATCGCCTCGGCCTCGGCATCGCCGGCCTTGATCGCGGCGGCGGCGCAGTGCTTGAGGTGGTTCCGCATGAGCTCGCGCCCGACCCCGCGCAGCGCCTCCTGCACCGACGAGATCTGGGTCATCACGTCGGCACAGTAGCGGTCCTCCTCCATCATCTTCTGGAGTCCGCGGACCTGCCCTTCGATCCGGCGGAGCCGCTTGAGGTTGCGGTCCTTGATGTCGGCGTCCACCGCGACGGCGTGGCGCCCCGGTCCCGCGGCGTCGTGCATCCCGCAGGCGCAGGTCGTGAGCGTCGTGATCTCCTTGGCCATGAAGGGAGGATAGATACCCCCTCCCCCTATGTCAAGCACATCAGGGAGGTGTGAGCGGACTCCCGGTCGTCAGCTCGCGCCACGCCGCCTCGATCGCGGGCGTGACGAAGTTCCCGTCGAACCCCGCCCCGAGGCGCGCGTCGTTGCCGGCGAACCGGGCCCGGAACGCCGCGAGGTCCACCCGCTTGCGCGTGGTCTCGAGGTCGGCGCCGTCGGCCACCGCTGCCTTCACTTGCGTCCAGACGCTCTCGAGGAGCGGGATGAGCTGGTCCACATAGGACCAGTCGTGCATCACCGGTCCGTGACCCGGCACGACGATGGCGGCGTCGATCGCCTTGAGTGCCCGCAACGTGCCCGGCCACGCCCCGTAGTGCGAGAAGTAGCCGTAGGGCGTCGGATGCACGACGAGGTCGCCCGTGGCGAGGATCCGCTCCGCCGGCAGGTGCACGACCAGGTCGCCGGCGGTGTTGCCGAGTCCCGGGTGCTTCACGACGATCCGCCGCGTGCCGCGCTCGAGCACGATCGAGTCGCGCACGAGGAGGGTACCGGGGATGACCGGCGACACGGCCATCTCCGAGACGAAGGCACGGTAGATCCTCAGGAGTTCGTTCACCCGCGTGCGCAACTCGGGGGTCAGCTCCCGGCCATCGCTGAGCTTCCCGTCGCGCAGCGCCTGCTCGTAGCGCGCGATGATCGCCGGATACTCGGTCGCCACGTTCTTGGCGAGCGTCGGGATGTCGCGCGTGATGATCTGTTCGCGGGTGAAGGGATGCTGGATGAACTCGACCCCGGGGTACGCCTCGCGGTACACGGCGTTGCCGTAGTGGTGGTCGCTGTGCCAGTGCGTGTTGACCACGTACCGCACCGGCTTGGCGGTGAGCTTCCGGATCTCGGCCACGACGTGCCGCGCCGACTGCGGCAGGATGTTCGCGTCCACCACGACGACGTCGTCATCGTTGATGACGATCAGGACGTTGGAGTCGGAGATGAGGCCGCGGGGGTCGGTGAGCACCGCATGGACACCCGGCGCGAGCTCCCGCGTGGTCATCGAGACGGCCTGCGCGGGGAGGTCGGCGGCGAGCGCGACCTGACCTGACAGTGCGAGCGCGGCTGTGAAGAAGGCAGAGCGGGGTGATCGCATGGGCGGGGTGCTGGAGGGAGTGCATCCGAACCTACCGCGACAGGAGTGTGTCACTTGCATCGGATTGCTCCGCGCTGACCGGAGGGCGCCGACGTGACCCACCAGGCGCGACCTCCCAGTGCCTCCGCAAGTGGAGCGTCTCGGCCGGTCGGCCGTAGATTTCCGGTCGACCCGACCCCATCCCGACTCCGATGCTCCTCCTCCACGCCCTCCTCCTCGCCGTCGCCCCCGACACCACGACCTACACCGTGGACAACCACGGCCGGGTGGCCGGGGAGATGACGGTCACGTCCCGCGCCGACTCGCTCGTCGTGCGCTGGGTGTACACCGACCGGAACCGCGGCGGGCGCGTCGAGACGCGGTATCGCCTCGGTGCGGACGGGGCGCCTGTCGGCGGCGAGCAGCGCGCAGTCCTCCTCGATGGCAGCGTCGGTGAGCCGACGCAGCGATTCGCCGTCGTCGGTGACTCGGTGCGCCTCCACGAGGGCGCGACGACGCGGATGGTCCGGCCCGCCGCGGGCGCCTTCGTCGGACTCCCGTCGGTCACCCCCTGGGAGCAGGCGGCCCTCGCCCGGCACCTCCTCTCGCGGCCCCAGCGGTCCGCGTCGCTCCTCAATGGACAGGCCGCGCGCGCCGAGGTCATCACGGACACATCGCTCGCGCTGCGGGGCGCGCGGCAGCGTGCCCGCCTCGTCCTGGTCTACCAAGGCACCTCGACGAACCCGAACTCCGTCTGGCTCGACGAACGCGGGGAGCTGCTCGCGACCGGCGCCGCCTGGTTCATCACCGTGCGCGCTGGCGCCGAGCCGCTCCTGCCGGCGCTCCGTCGCATCGAGCTCGCGTGGCGGAACGCGCGCGGCGAGGCCGTCGCGCGCGAGGCCGTCACCCGCACCAACGGCACCATCGCGATCACGAACGCGAACCTGTTCGACAGCGAGTCCGGCACCATGCGGGCGGGCCAGACGATCCTCATCCGCGGTGACCGGATCGTCGAGGTCGGAGCCACTGGATCCGTCACCATCCCCTCGGGCGCGACGGTCATCGACGCCGCCGGCAAGACGGTCATGCCCGGGATGTGGGACATGCACACGCACCTGCAGGTGAACAACCAGTCCGCCGGCAGTCTCGTGCAGCTCATCAATGGGCTCACGACCGTCCGGGACCTCGCCTCAGACGTGGACGTCGCCGTATCGCAGCGTGACCGCGAACGGGCCGGACTCCTCGCCTCGCCACGGGTGATCCTCGGCGGGTTCATCGAGGGCCCCCTCGCGTGGGCCGGGCCCAGCGAGGCCATCGCCCGCGATGAGGCCGAGGCGCGCGCCTGGGTCGCCTGCTACGATTCGCTCGGCTACCGGCAGATCAAGCTCTACAACCTGGTGCACCCCGACCTCGTGCCGGTGATCGCCGCGGAGACCAAGCGTCGCGGGATGATCCTCTCCGGGCACATCCCGCGCGGGATGAGCATCGCCGCGGCACTCGCGCTGGGCTACAACGAGATCCAGCACGCCGCGTTCTTCTTCTCGGACTTCTTCCCCGACTCGCTGTATCTCCCGCGGATGCGGGCCTACTCCCAGGTGGCGACGGCCGTCGCGCCGACGTTCGACGTCTTCTCGCCCGGGATGACCCGACTGCTCGATGTCGTGAAGGCCAGTGGCGCGGCGGTGGACGGCACCTTCAACCTCTGGATCGGCGGGGGCGGCGCGGTGGTCGGCGCGGGTGGCTCGACCGACCAGCAACGCGCGGACAGCGCCTACCTGAATCTCATCCGGCGGCTCCACGCGCACGGGATCCCGCTGATCGCCGGCACCGACAACTCCTCAGGCTCGACCTTCCGGCGCGAACTCGAGATGTACGAGCGCGCCGGGATACCGGCGGAGGAGGTGCTGCAGATCGCGACGATCCGTGCGGCGCGGTTCATGCGCGACGACCGCGACTACGGGAGCATCGCGGCGGGGAAGGTCGCCGACGTGATCATCGTCAACGGACGGCCTGCCGAGCGGATCGCCGACCTCGCGAACATCGAGACCGTGATCCGCGGCGGCCGCCTCTACCAGGTGAGCGACCTGCAGCGCGCCCTCGGGATGCGGATGGCGGCGCAGCAGAGGCGCTGAGCCGGAGGGTCGCCTCAGCGGTCGAGCAGGCCGCTGAGCCAGTGCAGCGTGTTGAGCACGAAGCGCGGGTTCTGCCGCGCGGTCGGCGCATTCATCCCCATCGGCGTGCGGTTGGCTCCTGCCACCTGCGCGCTGAACATCGCCGCCTCGCCGAAGAACGCTGCCCGGCCACGCCCCACACGGAGCGTTGCTCCCTGGAGCCATCCGCCGACGGGGCGCACCGGCGTCAAGTCGTTGAACTGCCAGGCGTAGCGGGGTTCCAATGACACGTAGTCGTCGGGGAGCACGAGCACCGGCTTGGCGCCGAGCAGGTCGAGGCGGAAGGCCTGGCCGGTGAAGCTCTGCACCTGGGTGACCCGCTCCGTGGAGTCGCGTCCCCGGGCGATCGGGTGGTCGGGCAAGGTCGGCGTTCCCGCGACGAAGAAGGTCGGCTGGCCCAGCGCCGCCTGGATCGCGGGATCGTCGGAGCCGGGGCGCCAGCCCTTGTAGGCGAATCCGTCGATGAACTGCGCGCCGAACGCGGCTCCGAGGTCGCGCGCCGCTCCGGCCAGCGGCTGGTGGTCCGCGATGAGGAGCAGCGCGCCGCCCGAATCCACCCACGTGCGCACCGCCGCGATCTCGGCCCCGGTGAACGCCGACGGCGTCGGCGAGGGTTGCTGCGGCCACGGGATGCCGTTCTGCGCGTTCGAGATCACGAGGATGTCGCAGGCGCCGAGCGACGCGGCGGTGAACACCGCGCGGAGCGGGGCCACGCGGTACCCGTCGCGGCGCGCGAGCTCGCCGAAGGCGTAGAAGCGGTTGTCGAGCGTGTGGAAGTTGTTGTGCGCCTCGTCGAGGCAGAGCCGCGGGCCCGAGTTGGTGGCGTACGCGGGTCGCGGCACCGGCGGGCGGAACGACGAGTCCGGGAGCTGCTGGGCCGTGACACCGGCGGAAGCCAGCGCGACGAGGAGTGCGGCGCGTAGAAGGGATCGCATGTAGTGAAGATGCCGCCCCCCACCGCAGGCGACAACCGCGCGACGACGACAAATTGCTACCACACGAACCCTCACCGGCCTCCGGATCGACGATGCGACCCTCCTCCCTCACCCTCGCCGCCGCGGCGCTCGTCGCCGCCCTCACCGCGAACCCGACGCCGGTCGCCGCGCAGCAACCGACGCGCTGGGAGGCGCAGGCCCGCGCGCTGCTCGAGGAACTCGTCGAGGTCAACACCACGCAGAGCGCCGGCAACACCGTCGCCGCCTCGCAGGCGATGGCGCGGCACATGCTCGCCGCGGGGTTCCCGCGCGAGGACGTGATGGTGATCGAGAACGCCCCGCGGAAGGGGAACCTCGTCGTGCGCTACCGCGGCCGGAACACGGGGAGGAAGCCGATCCTCCTCCTCTCTCATCACGACGTCGTCGAGGCCGACCCGAAGGATTGGACCCTGCCCCCGTTCGAGTTCATCGAGCGCGACGGGATCTTCTACGGGCGGGGCGTCGCCGACGACAAGGACGAGGGGGCGATCCACCTCACGATCCTCCTACGGATGAAGGCCGAGGGATACGTCCCCGACCGCGACATCATCGTCGCCCTCACGACCGACGAGGAGGGGGGACCGGCCAACGGCGTGCAGTGGATCCTCGAGCACCGGCGCGAGCTCTTCGACGTCGAGTTCGCGCTCAACGAGGGCGGCGGGGGCCGGATCGAGGGAGGTCGCCGGGTCTCAAACGACGTGCAGGCGAGCGAGAAGAAGTACGCGACCTTCACCTTCGAGGCCACGAACCCCGGCGGGCACAGCTCGGTGCCGCGTCCGGACAACGCGATCACCCAGCTCGCGGCGGCCCTCGTGAAGCTGGGCGCCTACCACTTCCCGGTCCGGCTGAACGAGGTCACCCGCGAGTACTTCCGGCGCCAGGCCACGATCGTCGGCGGCGAGACCGGCGCGGCGATGCGGGCGATCGTCGCGAACGAGCGCGACGCCGCGGCGGCCGCGATCGTCTCCCGCGACCCGGCCAACAACTCGCGCCTCCGCACCACCTGCGTCGCGACGATGCTGAACGGCGGGCACGCACCGAACGCGCTCCCCCAGCGCGCGACCGCCAACGTGAATTGCCGGATCCTCCCCGACGAGTCGCCGGACTCGGTGCGCGCGCATCTCGAGCGCGCCATCGCCGACACGGGGGTGAAGGTCTCCCACGCGACCGTCACCGCCTCGCCTCCCTCGCCCCTCACGCCCGAGCTGCTGCGGACCATCGAGGCGACCACACAGGAGATGTGGCCGGGGATGCCTGTCGTCCCGACGATGAGCACCGGCGCGACCGACGGCCTCTACCTCCGCAACGCCGGCATCCCGGTGTACGGCGTGAGCGGCCTCTTCTACGACACCCCCAACGCGCACGGCATGAACGAGCGCATCCAGGTGAAGGCGTTCTACGAGGGACTCGAGTTCATGTACCGGCTCACGAAGAAGCTCACCGCCGGACCGGGGATGTGAGGTGAGCCACTGCTACCGCGGGGTGCGCGCCTCGCGCAACCGTCGGAGCGCCTCACCGAGCGCCTGCATCTCCCGCCCGTAGGCCGCCCAGTCGTCCGCGCGCTGCGCCGCGCGCGCCCGTTCGTAGTGGTCGTTGGCCTGCCGGACCAGCGCCGCGATCTCGGCCGAGACGCCGGCGGCGCCGGCACCTGCCGCGCCCCCGGCGGCCGGCGCAGCGGTCGTTCCGCTGCCCGATCCCGCGCCCCGCGGCGCACCGCCGAACATCACCTGCAGTGCCCGGTCGAGCGTCTCGTCCATCACCACGCGGTCCTCGTGCGCGACGATCACCCGCTTGAGCTCGGGGATCCGCCCCCCTTGGGCCTGCAGGTACAGCGGCAGGACGTAGAGCAGCGACGACTCGATCGGGATCACGAGCAGCTCGCCGCGGATCACCTGCGACCCTCCCTGGTCCCAGAGCGAGACCTGCCGCGACACTTCGGTGTCCTGGTTGATCCGGCTCGTCACCTGGTTCGGGCCGAAGATCAGGCTCTGTCGCGGGAACCGATACGCGACGAGCTCGCCGTAACGCTCACCGTCGTTCCGTGCGACCATCCACGCGGCGAGGTTGTCCTTCTGCCTCGGCGTGAAGGGCCGCATCAGCAGGTACTCAGCCTCGGACTCGCCGGGCAGCCGCATCACGATGTGGCGCTGGAACCCGGTCGCGTCCTCGCGCTGGGCGACCGCCGGGATCTGCCACTGGTCCTCGCGATGGTAGAACGTCGCGGGATCGGTCATGTGGTAGGTCCCGTAGAGCGCGGTCTGCGCCGCGAAGAGCGTCTCGGGATAGCGCACGTGGCGCCGCAGGTCGGCCGGCATCTCGTCCATCGGGCGGAGCAACCCGGGGTAGATCCGCGCGAGCGTGCGGATCATCGGGTCGTCCGGGTCGCTGAGGTACGCGCGGATGGCGCCGTCATAGGCATCCACGGTCACCTTCACGCTGTTGCGCAGGTAGTTGGTGCCGTCGGTCAGGCGCGCCGAATAGGGATAGCGGTCCGACGCGGTGTAGGCATCGAGCATCCACACGAGGCGCCCGTCGTCGGCGACCACGAGATACGGGTCGGGATCGAACCGCAGGAACGGCAGTGCCAACGCGGCGCGCTGCGGAACGGACCGGTTGAACAGGATCCGCGTGCTGTCGGTCAGGTCCCCCGAGAGGACGATGTTCATCGAGCGGAATCGCATCGCGAAGAGGAGCCGGCGCCAGAGGGCGTCCACCGGCACGCCACCCTGGCCGGCGTAGCTCGAGTACACCCCTTCGTCACCCTCCGACGCCGGATGGTCGAACTCACGCTGGCGCGAGGGCGCGAGGACGAAGGTGCCGGGGAGTTCGCCGTAATAGATCTGTGGTCGCGTGACCGGCAGGGCGATGTTCGCGCGCGGCGGCAGGTCCTGCACCCAGAGCACGGGGAGTCCTTCCGGCGTCACCTCGTTCGACGGCGCGAGGGTGAAGCCCATCCCATGGGTGAAGGTGAGGTGCTCGTTGACGAACGTCCTCGTCGGCAACGCCGTGACGTCGAGCTCGCGCGCCGAGAGGAGGACGTGCCGGAGCCGGCCGTCCACGACGTAGCGGTCGTCGTCAACGGCATTGAACTCGTAGTAGGTGCGGATCGCCTGGATCTGCCCGAACGTGCGGAGCAGCGGTCCGCGATCCCAGAGCCGCACGTTCTCGATCGTGGCGGAGTGGGCCTCGAGGTCGCGGGCGGTGAGCTCCTGGTCGCCCCCGAGCTCGCGACGCTCCACCCGGTCCAGTCCCCACGCGCGGCGCGTCGCAGCGATGTGATGCACGATCTGCGGCGTCTCCCGCGCCAGCTCGTTGGGTTGCACGACCAGCCGCTGGTAGGCGCGCGGGACCCCGCCGAGCAGCACGAGCGCGAGCACGACGTACCCGCCGACCACGGTCGCCACCGACCGCACGATGATCCCGCGACGCGCGCCCAAGAGCACGACCCCGGCCCCGACCAGCGTGAGTACGGCGAGGGTCCGCAGCGCCGGGAGGGTGACCGTGATGTCCGTGAGGCTCGCCCCCTGCAGCGGCCCATGCACCCCGAAGAGGAGTGAGGGCGCCGACACGTAGAGCAGGCGCCCTGCGTGCACCGCGAGGAGCAGCGCGATGAGCACCGCCATGTGCAGGTGCAGCATGGGGTCCACGCGCAGCTTTCCCGCGCGCAGGTAGATGCTTCCCCGAGCGAGGTGGATCGGCACCACGAGCAACGCGAGCGTGAAGACGAGGGCCACCGTGGAGAGGTCGAACCCGACCTGGACCGCGGGGAGGGTGAAGACGTAGTACGCGATGTCACGGCCGAAGATCGAGTCCACCTCGCCGAACGGCGTGCGGTGCATGTACTGCACCAGCGTGCGCCACTGCGCCGCCGCCGATCCACCGATGAGCAACGCACCGAATCCCGAAACGGGTAGCGCGAGCAACTCGGCGACACGGGTGAGGAAACGGACGCGGGTCTCGAGTCCTCCGGCTGCCAGCACGGTCACCGACTCGCGCTCCGTCTCCACGCCCCTCAGCGCGAGCCGCGCGTTGGCGTAGAGCAGCGCGAACGCCGCCACGCCGACCACGAGGCCGAGGCTCCACTCGGCGCCGAGCTTGAGCCAGAACACGCGCTCGAACCCGACCTCCTGGAACCAGAGCATGTCCGTCAGGGCCACCGCGATGACCCGCGCGAACACCAGGAGGAGCAGGAGCGCGATCGCGATCAGCAGGATGGGGCGTGGCCGCGGTGGGGTCGTTGGGAGAGGGGGGGTCTGGCGGGGGGGGGCCGGATTGCCGGGGGGGGCGGGGCGCCCCCGGCGCCCCGCCCCCCAAGACTGCCGAACGGACCGGCCTTACGCCACGCCTGCCGCGCTCCCCGCCTCGACGACCTTGCCGTCGAACAGGTGCACTTCGCGGTCCGCGTGCTGCGCGTACCGGTTGTCGTGCGTGACCATGCAGATCGTCGAGCCGTTCTTGTTGAGCTCGCGGAGGAGCTCCATCACGGCCTCGCCGTTCTTCGAGTCGAGGTTACCGGTCGGCTCGTCGGCGAGCAGGATCGCCGGGTCACCCGCCACGGCGCGCGCCACCGCGACGCGCTGCTGCTGACCGCCCGAGAGCTGGGTCGGATAGTGCTTGGCGCGGTGGCTCATCCCCACCCGCTCCAGCGCGGCGTTCACGCGGTCCTTCCGCTCCGAGGCGCTCATCTCACGATAGGTGAGCGGCAGCTCGACGTTCTCGAAGACCGTCAGGTCGCCGATCAGGTTGAAGGCCTGGAAGATGAACCCGATCTGCCGGTTGCGGACGCGGGCGCGCTCGATCGGCGCCAGCCGTGCGACCGGCTGGCCCTCGAGCATGTACTCGCCGTCGCTCGGGGTGTCGAGGAGGCCGAGGATCGAGAGGAGCGTCGTCTTGCCGCAGCCCGACGGGCCACTGATCGCGACGTATTCCCCCTTCTTGATCTCGAAGTGGATGTCCTGCAGCGCGTGGGTCTCCACCTCGTCGGTGTAGAAGACCTTCTTGATCCCGGTCATCGAGATCAGCGCCGGAGCGTTGGGGTTCATCATGGGAAGGCGGATGGAGGATGGAAGGGGGAAGGAGGAAGGAGATGCGGGGGCAGGAAGGGACGAACCAGGCTAGCGGATCCGCACCCGATCCACGGATGCGTACTGTGTCATGTCCGACAGGATGACCCGGTCGCCGGGCTCGAGCCCGCTGATGATCTCGACCGTGTTCACCGACGTGCGGCCGAGCTCGACCGAGACGCGGATGGCGGCGGTGCCGTCGTCCACGAGCTTGAAGAGCCCCACCCGGCCCGACGCCGCGCCGAACGCGGGACGGCCCGTGTAGAGGATGTTGTTCAGGCGCTCGATCTGGATGGTCCCGTCCACGCTCAGGTCCGGCACCGCGCCCGGCGGCAGGGGGCCGTCGATCGCGACGTCGATGGACACCGACCCCGCGATCGCCGCGGGGTCCTTGCGTGAGACACGCCCATCCACGATCCCGTTGCGCGTGTCGATCTTGGCGGCCTGGCCGATCAGCAGGTCCTTCGCCTGCGACTCGGGGATCCGGAGCACCGCCTTGAGTTTGGACGGCTGGACGACGCGGGTCAGCGTCGTCCCCTCGGGGACCCACTCCCCGGGCTGCAGCGTGAGGTCCTGCACCACGCCGGCCTCCGGCGCCCGCACCGTGAGCGCGCCCAGCCGGTTCCGCTGGCGTTCGGCGATCGCCTCCAGCTGGGCCACCTGCGAGGTCTGCGTCGCGATCTGCGAGTCGATGGCCGCGCGCTGCAGTTGCAGGCGCTCCTGCTCGACGCGGAGCCGGGTCGTCGCCTCCTCGGCTTGCGCCTTGCGGTTCGCGGCCTCGAACGCCGAGATCAGGTTGAGCCGGCGGAGCGAGTCCGCCGCCTCGGCTTCCTGCGTCGCCGCGACGTACTGCGTGCGGGTCTGCGCCACGACGCCTTCCTGCGTGAGGATCGCGCTGCGAAGGTTCGTCTTGAGGTTCAGGAGCTCGATCTGCGCCTGCCGCACCTGCTGTTCGGCCTGCATCGTCTGGATCTGCAGGTCGGGATTCGACATCTCGAGGAGCACCTGCCCCGCGACAACGTTCTGGCCGGCGTCCACCAGCCGACGCTCGACGCGCGCCGAGGACTGCGCGGTGATGAAGCGGATCCGCTCGGGGACGAGGTTGCCGGGCCCGCGGACCTCGCGCACCACGTCGCCGCGGCGCACGGAGTCCACGAGGATCGCCACACGCTGGACCGTCGGCGCCGCGGGATCGAGCCTGGAAAGGGCGACGGTGGCGAGGATGACGACCGCCGCCCCGGCGCCGATGGCGACGTTGCGGCCGGTCTTCTTCTTGGGAGCGCGGGCGATGTCCATTCGGTTCAGTCAGCTCTCAGGGTGATTGCCGGATCCACCAAGGCAGCGCGGCGGGCGGGCGCGAAGGTCGCGACCGCCGCCACCCCGACCAGCAGGAGCGGCACCAGCGTGAACGTCATCGGGTCGAGCGTGCTCTCCCCGTACAGGATGCCGCGCAGGAGCTGCGCGGCGCCGAACGACAGGGCCAGCCCGATCACCAACCCGATGAGCACCAAAGTCATACCCTGTCGGACGATGAGCCGCACCACCGCTCCCGCCGACGCCCCGGTCGCCATCCGGATCCCGATCTCCCGGGTCCGCTGGGCCACCGAATAGGCCATGACACCATAGATCCCGACCGAAGCCAGCAGCAGCCCCAGCACCCCGAAGACCCCGAGCGCCACCCCGGTGATCCGCGCCGGCAGGAGCGAGAAGCTCAGGTGCTGGTCCAATGTACGGATGTTGGCCAGCGGAAGATTCGGGTCCTGCGCGGCCACCGCCTCGCGGAAGACCGGGATGAGCCCGTCCGGCGCCGCCGAGGTCCGCACGATCACGCTCATCCCGGCTCGCCAGAGCTGCGCCTGCGTGAAATACATGAAGGGGGTCGGGTCCTCCCCGAGACGGACGTACTTCCCGGTCGGCACGACGCCGATGACCGTGTACTCCTCGCCGGCGGTCCGCACGATGCGGCCCACCGCCTCCTCCCCCGGCCAGAACCGCTCGACGAACCGCTCGTTGACGACGAGCGCGCGCACGGCACCCGAGTCGTCCTGCGTCGTGAACTCCCGGCCCGCCCGGAGCGGGATCCCCATCGCGTCGAAGTACCCTGGGCTCACCGCCGCGTAGTGGATGTTCATCCCCTCGTTGTCACCCGGCACATAGCCCGGGATCTCGACGCCACGGTCGCTGTTGCCCGGCCCGAGTGGCAGCTGGTCTATCCGCGCCACCGCCTCCACCTGCGGATGCGCGAGCAGGCGCTCGTCGAGCCGGCGGTAGAACTCCTCGGTCGCGGCACGGGTGTAGCCATTGAGGTTCGGGTCCATGTCGGCGATCAGCAGCCGCGTCGCGCCGAATCCCTTGTCGAGCGTGGTCGCGCTCCGGAGGTTCGTCAGGAAGAGGCCCGCGCAGACGAGGAGCACGAGCGAGAGCGCCATCTGCGCGACGACCAGCCCGCGCGTCAGGCGAGACCTCCCTCCCCCCGCCGAGGGCTCCCCCTTGAGCGCCGGGATGACGCTCGGCTTGGTCGCCTGCAGCGCCGGCACGAGGCCGAAGGCGATCCCGGTCACCAGCGTGGCGCCGAGCGCGAAGAGCAGCACCGCCGGCGAGAGCTGGAGGTCGGGGGCGAAGTTCACGTCCATCGGCAGGCTGATCCGGTTGGCGAGCGAGATCGCCCAGGTCGCCACCAGGAGGCCCGCGAGGCCGCTCACGAAGGCGAAGAGCAGCGACTCCACGAGGAGCTGCCGCACCAGCGTCCCGCGGCGCGCGCCGAGCGAGAGTCGGATCGCCATCTCGCGCGCCCGGTCGCGCGCCCGCGCCAGGAAGAGGTTCGCCACGTTGACACAGGCGATCAGCAGCAGCAACCCGACCACCACCATCACCGCGCCGGAGAGCCCGACCTGCGCCGAGCGGAACATCGGGTGGATCCCCGACTCGGAGAGCGGCACCAGCGTGCTCGACATCCCCTCGTAGTCATCGGGGAACTCCGCCTTGAGCTCGCCATCCAGCGCCGCCATCCGCGAACGCGCCTGCTCGACGGTCACGCCGGGGGCGAGGCGCGCGAAGACGTTCATGAAGTTGTTGTTGCGGTTGTCGAGCGAGGTCGAGCCGGGCCGCACCTGCTGCAGCTGCATCAACGGGATGTAGAAGAGCGGCTGGACCAGCGGCAGCATCCCGCGGAACTCCGGCGCGGCGATCCCCACCACGGTCACGTTCTGCCCGTTGACCGGCACCTCGCGACCGACCACCGAGGGGTCGCCACCGAAGAGCTGCTGCCACCCCACATGGCTCAGCACGATCACCGGATGGGCACCCCGCCCCTCGTCCTCATCGGCGGTGAAGAGGCGGCCACGCTGCGCCGTCACCCCCAGCGAGTTGAAGTAGTTGGCCGAGACCATCTGGATGAAGGCGATCTGCGCCCGACCGTCGGCGGTGACGCTCACGTTCTCGAACGACCAGGACGCGACGTCGGTGAAGACTTCCGGGGTGGTCCGCTCGCGGACATCCACGAAGTGCGGCACCGAGCTGGCACCGTAGCGCAGGTCGCCGGGCCAGGAGCGGTACACCTGCACGATCTCGTCGGCCGCACGAACGCCAGGGACCGGCCGGAGCAGCATGGATTCCACCGCGGCGAACACCGCCGTGTTGAGGCCGATGCCGAGCGCCAGCGTGAGCACAACGACGCCGGTGAAGAGCGGGCTCTTCACCAGCATCCGTCCGGCGAACCGGAGGTCCTGGGCGAGGGCGGCGGGGGAGTTCATCGTGAGCCGGGGAATGGGGTCAGTCGTACCGCAGGGCCTGGATCGGGTCCACCTTGGCGGCGCGGCGGGCCGGCAGGTAGCCGGCGGCCAGCGCGACGAACGCGAGCATGACCACCGCGAGCGAGAAGACCACCGGATCGTGTCCCTCGAGGCCGAAGAGGAGCGAGCGCGCCGCCTTGCCGAGCCCGAGCGCCGCCGCCACGCCGATCGCGCCGCCGACCGCCGTCATCACCGCGACCTGCCGCATCACGAGGCCGCGCACCGAGCGCTCGTCGGCGCCGAGGGCCATCCGCACCCCGATCTCGCGCGTCCGCTGGGTGACCGTGTAGGCGAGCACGCCGTAGAGCCCGACCCCCGCGAGCAGCGTCGCCAGCACCGCGAAGGCCGCCGATAGGATGCTGATCATACGGTCGAGGAAGACGTTCTCGCGGATCTGCTGCGGCATCGTCTTGATGTCCTCCACCGGCACCGTCGCATCGATCTCCTTCATCCGGGCGGTGATGGACGCGATCATCTGCTCCGGCGGGAGCGACGAGCGCACATAGTAGCTCAAGCGCCCCACGTTCCCCTGCTGGCGCCAGGGGATGTAGTGCACCGGCGGCACCGAGTCCTTCACATCGCTGTACTTCACGTTCGGCGCGAGGCCGACGATCTGGATGTTCAGCGTGTCGCCGCGCCCGCTCTGGGCCATGAACTTGCCGACGGCGTCGGCGCCGAGGCCGAACTTGTCGGCGAAGGCCTGATTCACGATCGCCACCCGCGCCCCGGTGGCGAGGTCGCTCGCCGAGATGTCGCGGCCGGCGAGCAGCGGCACGCCGAGCATCGTGAAGTATCCGGCGCCGATGCCGTTGAACCGCGAGTTGTTGTCCGTGTCGGGCGTGTGATTGAACCCCTGTACGCGCACGTCATTGCCCCAGTTGCTGCCCGAGAGCAGCGGGACCAGGGAGGTCGTCACGCCCGTCACCCCGGGGAGGCTCGCGAGCTCCTCCTCCACGCGGGTGAAGTAGATCGCCGCGCGGGTGGTGTCGAACCCGGCGCGCACCGGCGACACGTCGAACGTCACGACGTCGTCCAGCTCGAGGCCGAGGTCCACGCGGCTCACGTTCACGAGGCTCTTCAGGAAGAGCCCCGCCGAGATGAGGAGCGCCATCGAGAGGGTGATCTGCAGCGTGACGAGGCCGGCCCGGAACCGCGCCGCCGCCTTCCCGCCGGTCAGCTGCCCTGCGCCGGCGCGGATCGTCGAGATGAGGTCGCTCCGCGTGCTGTGGAGCGCGGGGAACATCCCGAAGAGGATCCCCGTGAGCACCGAGAGGCCCAGCGCGAAGAGGAGCACCGAGGGCTGCAGCTCGAACCGCAGCGTCTCGATCGCGTCCGGCGGCAGCAGCGCCTGGATCGCCGCGAGCGTCCATTGCGCCACGAAGAGGCTGACCACCCCGCCCAGCAGCGCGAGCATCACCGATTCGGTCAGGAGCAGTGTGAGCAGCTGCCGCCGCCCCGCCCCGAGCGCCAGTCGGACCCCCATCTCGGTCGCGCGGCCGGCGCCGCGCGCGAGCAGCAGGTTCGCGATGTTCGCGCAGGCGATCAGCAGCACCACGCCCGTCACGGAGAGGAGGAGGAGCAGCGGCGTCCTGGCCTCGGCGTGTACCTGGCTCTGTCCGCGACGCCCGGGCACGAGCGTGAGCTGCTTCGCGCGGAACCGCTCCATCGTCTGGTCACTCATCCCCTGCTGGAGCGCCGCTTCGACGTCGTTGAGGATCGGCCGGTACAGCGCCTGCATCGCCGCGTCGGCCTGCTCCAGCGAGACGCCGGGCTTGAGCCGGCCGAAGAGGTAGAGCCAGTACGCACGACGCCCGGTGAACACCGACGCCGAGAAGGCCCCGGGCTGCAGCGCCTCGCGCATCGTCAGCGGGACGTACACCCCGGGGCGCGAGCCCAGCGTCGTCCCCTCGAATCCCTCCGGCGCGACGCCCACCACCGTGAAGCTCCGGCCGTTGATCAGGATCGTCCGGCCGATCACGTTCACGTCGCCCCCGAACCGGTCCTGCCAGAAGGCGTGGCCGAGCACCGTCACGTAGTTCGCGCCCACCACCTCGTCATCCGCTGGCGCGATGAGCCGCCCCAGCGCCGGCTGCAGCTGCAGCGTCTGGAAGTACGAGCCCGAGATCATCGTCCCCTGCGCGACCGCCGGCTCGTTGTTGATCGAGATGCTCGCGCCGAACGGCACGTGGGCGGCGAGGCCGGTGAAGGATGTCTGCTGGCGCTCGAGGTCCTTGAACATCGGGTAGCTGAAGACCTCGGTGCAGTCGCCGGGCTGGCCGCAGGACTGCGAACCCGGCTTCGGGCCCGGCGCGCCGAGGTTCACCAACTCGTGCGCGCTGGGCACCGGCAGGGGCTTCAGCAGGATCTGGTCGAACATCGAGAAGATCGCCGAGTTGGCGCCGATCCCGAGAGCGAGCGAGAGGATCGCGATCCCAGTCACGAACGGGGTCTTGAGGAGCATCCGGGCGGCGAGCTTCACGTTCTGCATGGGAGTCCCGTGGGAGGCTTATCGAGGCGTCGGACGGTGCGGCGCACGGCTGGCCGGCTAGCGCCTCATTGGACAGCGCGCGCCGTCGGAGGGTTTGGTCAGGGCGTCTTCGTCACCGACTTGTCGGGGTCCCGTTCGACGACGAGGACGTAATCCGTCGCGAGTACCGCGATCGCTCCGACCGCGGCCCAGAACGGGAGCAGCGCTGCGCCCGCGATCCCTGCGTTGAGCGGGACGTCCATCAGCACGCGTCCGTCCGGGTTCTTCAGGATGATGCGGCGCACGTTGCCCTCGTGGACGATCTCCTTGAGCTTCGCCACGAGCTTGCCGCCGGTGACCTTCATCTCTTCCATCGCCATGGGTCCTCCTGTGGGGGTCGGACGCGCGTCCGCCCCATCATACGGCGCCTCCGGACCGGGAGATTCGCCCGGGCCGGACCGGTCGTCCCACGGAGTGCGGTGGCAGCGCGTAGCTTTGCCGTTCGTCCCCCGCCCGTCCCTCCCTGGGTCGCCCCTCGATCCCACGCCTGGAGCCCTTCGGATGTCCCGCGCGTCCCTCCGTCGTCCCAGCCGGTCCGTGCGCCTCGCCGCGCCCCTCTTCACGCTCACCCTGCTCTCGGCAGGCCTGCCCGACATCGGCGGAGCCCAGGGCACCGCCCGACCCGCCGCCAACCGCAATCCCCTCCCGCTCGAGGCCGCGCGCACGCTCCGCCTGGAGACGTCGAAGGGGTCGTGGATGTCGGTGGACGTGAGCCCCGACGGCCAGCGGATCGTCTTCGACCTCCT
>CAZYUL010000031.1:0-30210 GCA_964650715.1 uncultured Gemmatimonas sp.
TCTCCCCGTCGTGGGACTGCTTGAGCTTGATCTCGCGGTGCCAGGTGTCGCCGCCGCGCTGCAGCTGCTCGCCGGCGTCGATGTTCTTCACCGGGACGCCGCGCTTGATCTGCTTGGACTGCAGGATGTCCCACATCGCCCGCAGCCGCATGTCGGTGTCGGTGGTGATCCTCACCAGCCCCTCGGCGCGCTTGAACTCGACCGTCGCGACCTTCGCGTCCTTGAAGTCGTACCGCTGGGCGATCTCCTTGGACGCCTGATTGACGGCGTTGTCCACCTCCTGGAGGTCAACCGAGGTGGTGATGTCGAAGGAGGCGTCCTTTGCCATACGCAGGTGGGAGAGGGTGCTGGAAGGTAATGCGCCCGCCGTGCCCCACGGAAGTCCTTTCGCGACAAAGTGTTAGACGTCTTGGTAGGGTCTCCGCACCTGAGGTCCGGAGACGGCTGCATGTCGCCCCTTGACTCTATACTTTGGTATAGGGTTCAGATTGCCCCTCAACCTCGATCCCACTCCCATGCGCATCGGCAAGGCTTCGCGCGAAGCAGGCGTCAATGTCCAGACCCTCCGCTACTACGAGCGGCGGGGCCTGTTGCCGAAGACGGACCGTCTGGCGTCGGGCTACCGCGAGTACGACGCGGAGACGGTGGGGCTCGTCCGATTCATCAAGAACGCGCAGGAACTGGGCTTCACGCTCGCCGAGATCGGCGAGCTCGTGGCCCTGCGGGCGGAGCGGTCGCGGTCCGACGAAGACGTTCGGCGGCTCGCGACGAGGAAGATCGAGGCGATGGACCGGCGGATCCGTCAGCTCACGGAGATGAAGGACGAACTCGCCGCCCTCGTCGAACGCTGCGAGGCAGCGCGGTGCAAGGACGACTGCGTCATCCTCGACGCCTTCGACGACGCGAACGAGCACTGTCGCTCGTCGCACCCTCAACCCATCGACGGAGGTACCAGATGCTGAACCAGGACACGAGCTGCTGCGAGCGGGGCAGCTGCTCCTGTGGCTGGGGCGGGGGTTGCTGCGGCACGGGCGACTGAGGCCCTTACCGGGGACGCGCGGCGGGGGCCCTGCCCCCGCCGCGCGGTCGTTCGGGCGACGGTGCGCTAGCCGAGGTAGGACTCGAGCGAGCGGGCGCGGCTCACGTGACGGAGCCGCGAGAGCGCCTTCTCCTTGATCTGTCGCACGCGTTCGCGCGTGATGTTGAGCACCGCGCCGATCTGCTCGAGGGTCATCGGCTCGGACCCGTCGAGCCCGAAGTAGAGGCGGAGGATCTTGGCCTCGCGCTCCTTGAGGCCGGCGAGCGCCTCGTGGACGCTCTCGACGAGCGCCTTCTCGATGGTCTCCTCGTCGGGGGTCGCGCTCTGGGTGTCGGGGAGGTAGTCGAGGAGGCGGTTGTCCTCGCCGGGCGCCATCGGCGCGTCGAGGGAGAGGTGGGTCTGCGAGATGGACATCGTCTTCGCGACCTCCTCCTCGGTGATCTCCATCCCCTCGGCGATCTCGGCGTGGGTCGCCTCGCGCCCCAGCTCCTGGAGCAGGGCGTTGGCCCGCTTGCCGATCCGGTGGAGCGCGCCCGCGCGGTTGAGCGGCACGCGGACGATGCGGCTCTGCTCGGCGAGCGCCTGGAGGATCGCCTGGCGGATCCACCAGACGGCGTAGGAGATGAACTTGATCCCCTTCGTCTCGTCGAACTTGTGGGCCGCGCGGATGAGGCCGAGGTTCCCCTCGTTGATGAGGTCGGAGAGGGAGACGCCCTGGTTCTGGTACTTCTTCGCGACCGAGACGACGAACCGGAGGTTGGAGCGGACGAGGGTGTCGAGCGCCTCCTGGTCGTTCTGCCGGATGCGCTGCGCGAGCCGGACCTCCTCCTCGCGCGAGATCAGCGGATAGACGCTGATGTCACGGAGGTACTGGTCGAGCGAGCCCTCGTCGTGGAGGTGCCGTTTGTGCGGCGTGCCGGCCATCCGTCCCCTCGCTCCCACCCGGTGCTCCTCCGCGTCGCGCGATGGCGGAATGTGCAGTGCGGTGATGGACTGCGGAAGCTCCCCCCGGACGGCTCAGTGGATGCGGTCGAACAACCGCTTCCACCTGACCCGCGTCAGCCATGCGAAGGCGCTGCCGCTGTCCGGGGCGTAGCTGTAGTAGACGAGGATCGGGGAGCCGCGCACCAGCGAGTCGGGGACGAACCCCCAGTACCGGCTGTCGAGCGAGTTGTCCCGATTGTCGCCGAGCATGAAGTAATGGCTGTCGGGGACGACGAGGGGTCCCCAACTATTGCGGGTCGGATGATAACGCCGCAGGTCCACGCCCGGCGCGACGTGCGCGCGCTGCCAGCGGAACTCGTCCCCCGAGGGATCCGCGCCGCCGGTGCCGCGCACCGCGTACGACTCGCGCTGCTCCTCGCCGTTCCGGAAGAGTGTCCCCTGCCGCATCTCGATCGTGTCGCGCGGCAGCCCGACGAGCCGCTTCACGAAGTTCTTGCTGACGTCGTCGGGATACTGGAAGACGACGACGTCGCCCGCCTTGGGCTCCCGCACCGCCGGGAGATGGGCGCGGAGGAACGGGACTTCGGCCCCGTAGAGGAGCTTGTTGACGAGGAGGAAGTCGCCGACAAGGAGCGTGCTCTCCATCGAGCCGCTCGGGATCTTGAACGCCTCGACGAAGAAGGTCCGGACGAGGACGAAGAGGATGATCGCGAGCGAGACGCTCTTGGCCCACTCCCACCCGGCGCGGAAGACGCGCAGCGTGGCGGGGGTCCGCCGCGGCGGCGCGACTTCGGCCGGTCCGGGTGGGGGCGTCGGGTCGTCGGTCATCGGTCCCTCTAGTAGTTGTCTATCTGCGCCCGCTGGAGGCTCCCCGAGAAGTCCACGTAGCCGACCTTCGTCTCGGAGTAGAACTCGTACACTTCCCACCCCCCTTCGCGGTGTCCGTTCCCCGTCTGCTTCACGCCCCCGAACGGGAGGTGCGCCTCGGCGCCGATCGTCGGCGCGTTGACGTACGTGATCCCGTTGTCGAGCTCCTGCTGGGCGCGGAACGCGATGTTCACGTCCTGGGTGTACACCGACGACGAGAGACCGTACCTCACCCCATTGTTCACGCGGAAGGCCTCGGCCGCGTCACGCACCCGGATCACCGACAGCACCGGGCCGAAGACCTCCTCCTGCTCCAGCCGCGACCCCGGCTTCACGTCGGTGAAGATCGTCGGCTGGAAGAAGAACCCCTTCTCGAGTCCGGCGCCGTGGGCGCGCTGCCCGCCGAGCACCAGCTCGGCCCCCTCGCTCAGCCCGATCTCGATGTAGCGCTGGATCTTCGTCATGCTGTCGGCGTGGATGACCGGCCCCACGTCGGTGCCGGCCTTGCGCCCGTCCCCCAGGCGCAGCTTCGCGGCGCGCTCCTTCAGCTGCGCGACGAAGGCGTCGTGGATCCCGTCCTGCAGGATCAGCCGGCTCGTCGCGGTGCAGCGCTGGCCGGTCGTGCCGAACGCCCCCCACAGCACGCCGTCGAGGGCGAGGTCGAGCTTCGCGTCGTCGAGGACGATCTGCGCGTTCTTCCCCCCCATCTCGAGGGAGAGCCGCTTGTGCATCCGGCCGCAGGTCTCGCCGACCTTGCTCCCCGTCTCGGTGGAGCCGGTGAAGGAGATCAGCGGGATCTCCGGATGGGCGACCATCGCCGCGCCGACGTCGCCGTCGCCGTGCACGAGCTGGATCACCTCGGGGGGGAGCCCCGCCTCGAGGAGGATCTCGACGAGCACGTGCCCCGTGTGCGGGACGTCCTCGGCGGGCTTGAAGATGACCGCGTTCCCGCAGACGAGCGCGGGGAACATCTTCCAGGTCGGGATCGCGAGCGGGAAGTTGAACGGCGTGATGAGCCCGGCGATCCCGATCGGCCGGCGGAAGCTCATCGCCCACTTGTCGGCGAGCTCGCTGGGGACGGTATGCCCGAAGAGGCGGCGTCCCTCGGTGGCGGCGTAGAAGGCGGTGTCTATCCCCTCCTGCACGTCGCCGCGGGTCTCGGCGAGGGGCTTCCCCATCTCGCGCGTCATCAGGTCGGCCAGTTCCTCCTTGCGCGCCACGAGGATCTCGCCGACGCGACGGAGGACGTCACCGCGGACGGGCGCCGGCGTGCGCTTCCACCGCTCGAACCCGCGCTTGGCCGACTCGACCGCCTTGGCGACGTCGGCGACCCCGGACTTCGGGAAGCGGCCGATCAGGTCGCTGGTGTCGGCCGGGTTGATGTTGTCGAGGTACTGGCCGGTCGAGGGAGCGACCCACTGACCGGCGATGAGGTTCTGGAAGGTCTGCATGGTCGAAAGCTAAGACGCCGCGGGGCCGATGGCAGACGCCCTCAGCCGCATCCCCACGTCGCCGGGTGCGACTCGGTCGGGATCGCGTAGCCGCTGCGCGGCAGCACCTCGATCGCGCCGAGCACGAGGCCCCAGAGCACGAGGAGCAGCGAGAGCATGTGCGCGCGCGCCGCGCGGTGGCGGAAGGTCCAGATGGACGACCAGACGCCGCTCACGACGAGCGCGCTCACGGCGGCGAGGTAGGCGGCGAGCCCGAGGCCGCAGCGCGCGGCGTAGGGCCAGAAGATGATCCCGACGCCCAGCGCGACCGAGAGGCCGAGGCGCGCGAAGACGCCGACGGTCGTCGTCGTGGACTGCGCCGCGACGTTCGCCGCCTTCTGCGCCGGCGCCACGGGACCCTTCGTCGGGAAGATCGCCTCGTCGGACGCCTTCTCGAGCTGCTTGTCGATCTTCTTGAGCTCCGCGTCCCAGTCCCGTTCGGCCATCAGCCCTGCTCCCGCGCCAGCCCGTGGCGCTCGATCTTCTTGTAGAGGTTCGACCGCGGCATGTCGAGCGCGCGCGCCGTCTCGGCCACGTTCCAGTCGTGCTGGCGGAGCTTCACGAGGAGGAAGGCGCGCTCGGCCGCGAGCTTGAACTGCTCGAACGTCCCGTACTGTTCCAGCCCGCCGATGGTGCCAGGCGCCTCGCCGGCGCGCCCCCCGACCAGCCGCTCGACGTCGCCGAGCGTGATCCGCGGCCCCGTCGCGAGGATGAGCAGCCGCTCCACCGTGTTCCGCAGCTCGCGGACGTTGCCGGGCCAGTCGAGGGTCGCGAGGCGCTCGAGCGCCGCCGGCTCCACGCCCTTCGCCGGCATCCCCTCGGCGGCGAGACGCGCCGCGAAGTGCTGCACGAGCATCGGGATGTCCTCGCGCCGCTCGCGGAGTGGCGGAACGACGATCGGGACGACGTTCAGCCGGTAGAAGAGGTCCTCGCGGAAGCGACCGGCGGCGATCTCGTCCTCGAGCCGCTTGTTCGTCGCCGCGAGCACCCGCACGTCCACCTTCCGGGTGCGCTGCCCGCCGATGCGCGTGACCTCGCCCTCCTGCAGCACGCGCAGCACCTTCGCCTGCGCCGCCGGGGACATGTCGCCGATCTCATCGAGGAAGAGGGTGCCGCCGTCGGCCTGCTCGAACTTGCCGGCCCGGTCCGCCACGGCGCCGGTGAACGAGCCCTTCATGTGGCCGAACAGCTCGCTCTCGATGAGCTCCGACGGGATCGCCGCGCAATTGAGCTCGACGAAGGGACCCTTGGCGCGCGGCGACTGCGCGTGGATCGCCCGCGCGACGAGCTCCTTGCCGGTGCCGTTCTCGCCGGTGATGAGCACGCGGGCCGGCGTACCGGCCACGCGCGAGATCTGGTCCACGAGGGCGCGCACCGCCGCCGACCGCCCGACGATCTCCCCCTGCCGATGCACCGCGTCCCGCAGCCGCTCGTTCTCCTCGACCAGCGCGAGGTGGCCGGTCGCGTTGCGCAGCGTGACGAGGATGCGGTCGGTGTCGAGCGGCTTCTCGAGGATGTCGTACGCGCCGAGGTGGGTCGCCTCGACGGCGTCCTGGATGCTCGCGTGGCCGGAGATCATCACGACCACCGCGTTGGGATCGGCGGCGCGGAGCCGCTTCAGCGTCTCGAGGCCGTCGATCCCCGCCATCTTGACGTCGAGGAACACGAGCTGCGGCCGCCAGCTCTCGTAGGTGGCGAGCGCCTCCTTCCCGCTCGCGACGGCGCGGACGTCGTAGCCCTCGTACTCGAGGAGCTGGGTGAGCGCGGCGCGGATCCCCGCCTCGTCGTCGACGATCAGGATACGGCGGCTCACGGGACCACCCGCTCGACGGCCTCGGAGGCGCGCTGGGAGAGCCGCTCCTTCACCGCCGGCAGCCAGTGGTCACGGAAATGCCAGAGCGCGGCGCCGGCGATGAGCAGGATGATCGCGCAGCCGATCCGCCGGACGAGTCCGAACATCAGGGCGTCCCCGGCACGACGCCAGCGAGCACGTTGAGCGCCCCCGAGCGGAAGCCGCGCGGGTCGAGCTCGACCTCGTCGAAGCCTGCCCCCTGCACCGCGGCGTCGAGCCGCGCCCGTGCATCCGGCGCGCCCCACCGCGACAGCTCATCGCGATCGAGCTCGACGCGCGCCCGCGCGCCGAAGTGCCGCACCCGGAGGTTGCCGCGGACACCCAGGGCGCGGAGCGCCGCCTCGGCGCGCTCCACCCGCTCGAGCCGCTCGCTCGTGACCGGCGTCCCGTAGGGGAGCCGCGAGGCGAGGCAGGGGGAGGAGGGCTGGTCCCAGGTCGGGATCCCGCGGCGCGCCGAGAGGGCGCGGATCTCCCGCTTGGTGAAGCCGAGCGCGGCGAGCGGCGAGGCGACCTCCCGCTCGCGCGCCGCGCGCGCACCGGGGCGGTGGTCGCCGAGGTCGTCGGCATTCGTGCCGTCGGCCACCGTCGCGAACCCGCGCTCGCGCGCCACGGGGACGAGCCTGGACCAGAGCTCGGACTTGCAGAAGTAGCAGCGGTCGGTGGGATTCGCGGCGTACCGGGGATCGCTCATCTCGTGCGTGTCGAGCTCGAGCACCGGCACGCCGAACCGGTCCGCCACCTCGCGCGCGCGCCGCCACTGCTCCGCGGGATACGAGGCGCTCCGGCCGATCACCGCGAGCACGCGATCGGGGCCGAGCGCGTCGAGCGCGACACAGGCGAGGTACGCCGAGTCCACGCCGCCGGAGAACCCCACGAGGAGCGACCCCTGCGCGTGGCACCACGCGACGAGGGCGCGCTCCCGCGCGAGTGCGGACTCCGGGGTCGCGATCGCGTCGGTCGGCATCGTCACGAAAGCTACTGGTCGCGCTCGCTGGTTCCAGCGGGCGGTGGCGCGGTGCCGCGCGGGGCGCGCCCCGGTCAGCCGAGCGCGACCGGACGGAACATCAGCGCCTCGGCCAACGCCCCCTCCGTGATCGGACCCTCGTCCGACAGGTCGGCGACGGTGCGCGCGACGCGGATGGCACGGTGGTACGCGCGCGCCGAGAGCCCGAGTCGCTCGGCGCACTCGGCGAGCAGGTCGCGGCAGGTCGGCGTCAGGCCACCGTGCGCCTGCAGCCAGCGACCAGGGGCCTCGGCGTTGAGCCGGATGCCGGGGAGGAGGCGATACCGCTCCCGCTGCCGTTCACGCACGGCGAGGACCCGCGCGCGCACGGCGCGACTCGGTTCCTCGCGTTCCATCTGCCCGAGGGCGGCGAGCGCGACGGCACCGACGCGCACGTGCAAGTCGATCCGTTCGGCGAGGGGACCCGAGAGCCGCGAGCGGTACTGGGCGATCGCCGCGGCGGAGCAGCGACAGCGCCCCGAGCCGTCGCCGTCGAATCCGCAGGGACAGGGGTTGGCGGCGCCGACGAGGAGGAAGCGCGCCGGGAAGGTGACGGAGTGCGCGGCGCGCGCGATCACGACGCGGGCGTCCTCGAGCGGCTGCCGCATCGCGTCGAGGATGTAGCGCGGCAGCTCGAGCAGCTCATCGAGGAAGAGGACGCCGCGGTGGGCGAGGCTGACCTCGCCGGGGCGCGGTCCCGGTCCGCCGCCGATCAGGCCGGCCAGGCTGATCGTGTGGTGCGGGGCGCGGAACGGAGCGGTGCGCGACGGCGGCACGCCGGCGGGGAGGATCCCGCCGACGGAGTGCAGGGCGACCACGTCGAGGAGCGCCTCGTCGTCGAGGGGCGGCAGGATCGAGGGGAGCCGGCGCGCGAGCATCGTCTTCCCCGCTCCTGGAGGCCCGACGAGGAAGAGGTTGTGCCCGCCCGCCGCGGCGATCTCGAGCGCGCGCTTGGCGATCCGTTGGCCGACGACCTCGGCGAAATCGGCCTGCGGCTCCGGCGCCGGCGCGACCTCGGCCGGCGCGGCGTCCGGCCATCGTCCCGTGTCGAGCGAGGCGACGAGCGCGGCGAGGTCGCGGCAGGCGCGCAGCGTGATGCCGCCGAGGATCGCGGCCTCGGCGAGGTTCGCCTCGGGGAGCACGAGGGCGGAGGCGCCGGTGTCGCGCGCCGCGCGGGCGAGCGGCAGTGCGCCGCGCAGCGGACGCACGCTCCCGTCGAGCCCGAGTTCGCCGGCGAAGAGCAGTCCCTGGACGCGCTCGGCGTCCAGCTGGCCGCTCGCGACGAGCACCCCGATCGCGATCGGCAGGTCGAATGCCGTCCCGTCCTTGCGCACGTCGGCCGGCGAGAGGTTCACCGTCCAGCGGCGCGGCGGGACCTTGAACCCCGCGTTCACGAGCGCCGACCCCACCCGCTCGCGCGCCTCCTTCACGCTGCCGGAGGGCAGCCCGACGATCGTCCACGCGGGGAGCCCGGGCGCCGCGTCCACCTCGACGGTGACGGCGTACCCTTCGATCCCGAGGACGGCGGCCGAGCGGATGGCGGCGAGCACGGCGCGACGATGCGACGGGCGCCGGCCGTCGCCGTACCATCCCCACGCCGATGACATCGTCGCGTCGCCATCGTAGCTTGGAGCCGTGCGCCTCCAGCCCCTCGCGTTGACGATGTGCTTCCTCGTGGCCGCGCCCGCGGCCGCGCGACCGGCGCGCGCGCAGGACGCCGGCGCCTATCTCGCGATGCGGATCGACTCCGCCGCGCTCCCGCTCTCCGACCGGGTCACCGACGACGAGGGGACGACCTACCTCGTGGAGTTCGACCGGCTCGTGCTCTCGCTCCGCTCGGGGAACCGCTTCCGGGCGTCGGTGCGGTTCCGCCGCACGATGGTCTCGAGCGACCGGCGCGCGCAGGGGCGGCAGGCGCCACTGCAGTCGTTGTCGGTGACCGGCCGCTACGAGGTGGTGGGGAGCGAGATCCGGTTCGACCCCGACTCGACCGGCGACGGCAAGGGCCTGCGGATGCTCGCGGGGACGATCCTCGGGCCGCGGCGCATCACCGTGCCGTTCGACTACCGCAACGGAGCGGTCCAGCGGCGGCGGGTGCTCGAGCTGCACCGCCGGGACGACATCCTATGAAGCGACCGTTCGCGCGCGTCGCGACGCTCCTCGTCGTCGCCGGCTGCGCCGGCGGCGGTGGCGCGGTCGCGACGCCCGCCGGACCCGCGGGACTCGGCGTGGCGGCGATCACCGCGCTCCCCGACTCGGTCTTCGCCACGGCGGACTCGTTCCTCGTGCGCGTCGAGACGACGAAGGGGACGATGGACATCGCGGTGCGGCGCAGCTGGGCGCCCCACGGCGCGATCCGCGTCGGCGAGGCGGTGCGCGCCGGGTACTACGACGGCGCGCGGTTCTTCCGTGCGCTCCGCGGCTTCGTCGTCCAGTGGGGCCTCTCCCCCGATTCGGCGCGCACCGCGTCCTGGCGCGGCCGCACGATCCCCGACGACACGGTGCGCCAGTCGAACCGCCGAGGCACGATGAGCTTCGCAGCCGGCGGGCCGAACACCCGCACCGTGCAGCTCTTCCTCAACCTGCGCGACAACGCCCGGCTCGATGCGCTCGGGTTCGCGCCGGTGGGCGAGGTCGTGGCCGGACTGGAGGTCCTCGACGCGCTCTACACGGGCTACGGTGAGGGGGCACCCGCCGGGAGCGGCCCCACGCAGCAGCGACTGACGAACGAGGGCGAGGCCTACCTCGCGCGCGACTTCCCGCTGCTCGACCGGATCGTCAGCGCGCGGATCGTGCGCGCCTGGCTCCCGACGCGCTGACCCGCTGCCTCGCGCGGCGGGCGCGCTCCTCGGCGCGCTGACGCCGCAGGAACTCCTCGCGCGGCTCCATGATGGACCCGCGGCAGCGGCGCGTCCCGCAGAGGCAGCGATACTGGCGCTCCTCGGCGTGCCCCTCGGTGCCGTCGCGCTGGTACGCGTAGTCGTAGTGCAGCTCCTCGCCCGCCGCGATGTCGCGCAGCGCGACGATGTACACGCGGCCGCGGACGATCTCGGACTCGCAGTTCGGGTCGCAGGAGTGGTTGATGTACCGCGAGTCGTTCCCCGCGACCGTCGCGTCTATGACCGTGCGGTTCGAGACGGTGAAGAGGAAGGTGTGGTGCTCCTCCATCGAGTCGTCGTCGTAGCGCCGGTCGGCCTCGGCGTGCGTGATCCGCTCGCCGACGTACTCGGCGACGCGCTCGCCGCGGCGGATCGCGCGGGTGGCGAATGCGCCTCGGCCGGCGATCGCCGAGTCGCGGATCTCGAATGGCTGGTCGTTCGTCATCGGGGACAATCTAACGGGGCGACCCGCGATGTCAGCGGAGCAGCGGCGCGCCGACCTCGAGTCCCGCGTACCAGTTGCGTCCCGGCGCCGGCTCGAACACGCGACCGAACGCGCCGTTGAGCGTGATGGCGCCCGCGTAGCGGCTGTCGAGCGCGTTCTGCAGCGCGGCGAACGGCTCCACGCGCCATCCGCGCACCGTGGTGCTCCAGGTGGCGCGCAGGTTCAGCTGGCCGCGGTCCCATCCCGGGACGCGGATCGTGTTGCGGTCGTCGCCCCAGACCGGCGATTGGACCGAGTGGTCGAGGTCGAGCGAGAGGTCGCCGAACGTCGCCAGCGCCCCCAGGCGCCAGGCGCGGCCCGGGACGCCGGCCACGCGGTTGCCGTCGAGCGTGTCGAGCGCGGGAGCCGGGAGCGTCGCCGACGGCACGCGGTACTCGAGGAACTCGTAGTCGCTCAGCGTCATCGCGCCGCGGAGCGTGAGCCACGGCGTCGCGATCGCGCTCACGCCGAACTCGACGCCGCGATTGCGGGTGCGTCCCGCATTGCGGAAGAACGCCCGGCCGGCGGTCTCGAGGTACTGGACGATCGCGTCCCGGGTGTCCACCTGGAAGAGCGCCGCCTCGAAGCGCAGGCGCGCCCGCCAGGCGCCACGCGCGCCGGCCTCGATCGTGCGGAGGCGCTGGGGACCGAGGTCGGGATTGAATCCACCCTCGCCATCCTGACGCGCATTGAGTTCGGTGGTCGTCGGCGTCTCGAAGGCCGTCGAGACGTTCACGTACGGGGCGAACGACTCGCGCCAGCGCCACACCGCGCCGAGGTGCCCGCTCATCGCCGACATCTCCCGCGTGCCGCTGTCGTCGTTGCCGTCGCCGGAGAACCGGTCGTCCACCGCGAACCGCAGCCGGTCGAGGCGACCGCCGACGCTCAGCGTCAGGTTCTCGCGCGGGTCCAGCTGCAGCTGCGCGAAGGGACCGACGCTGGTCACCGTCTCACCCTGGAACTGCAGCAGCGTGTCGGTGGGAGTGGTGATCTCGCCGCCCGTCGCGCGATAGTTGCGCCGCACGTCGAAGGAGCGCTGGGCGTCGAGACCGGCCGCGACCCGCGGCCGCCACGCTGCCTCGAACGTCCGGGCCGCGTCGAGCCGCAGTCCGGTCACCCGGCGGTCGATCTTGTTGTACGTGCCGTTGGTCGGGCCGCCGCCGCCGGGCGGCGTGACCGCGAGCGGGTTGTCCACGAAGCGGCGCTGCCCGTACAGGGCGGCGCTCCACTCGAGCGCATCTCCGTGGCCGGCGAGCCTCACCGACGCGTAGCGCTGCGAGACCGCGCGGCGCGCGCCGCGCCGCACGTTGTTCAGCGCGGCGGTGTCGGGGTCGGAGCCGAACTCGGCCTCGGTCAGCGCGCCGGGGTTCAGCGCGTGGGGCGTCTCGGCAGCGCCGGCGCGCAGGGAGAGCCGCAGACGGTCGTTCACCGCGCGATCGAGCGCCGCCATCAGCTGGCGCGTGTCGGCCGAGCTGTACTGGCGGAACCCATCCACCGTGGTGCGCGAGGCGGAGATCGTCCCGACGTTGTTGCCCGCGCGGGCGCTGGTGCGCATCTGGAGCTTGGCGAGGCCGAACGATCCGCCGGTCACGCGGACCTGCGCGCCGAGCAGGTCGGGGGCGCTCAGGTCGGTCTGGAACGCCAGCACGCCGCCGGATCCATTGCCGTAGAGTGAGGACGCCGAGCCGCGCAGCACCTCCACACGCCCGATCGCGCCGAGATCCACGTTGGTGAGTTGACTCTGGCCGTCGGGCAACGACTGCGGGATGCCGTCGAGCAGGACCTTCACGCCACGCAGCCCGAAGTTCGCGCGGCTCCCCGCGCCGCGGATCGAGAGTCGCTGGTCGAGCGCGTAGTTGTACCGGTTGGAGACGATCACGCCCGGGAGGTTCGCGAGGGCCTCGTCCACGCCGAGGGTCGCCTGCCCGCGCCGGATCGCCTGCGCGTCCGCCGCGCTGACCGCCCACGCGAGCCGCTCGGCGGGGGCCTCCTGCCGCGTGACCTCCACGCGCACGGCGGCGATCGCCCGCGCACTGTCGGCGCGCGCACTGTCGGGCACGGGAGGACGCTGTGCGGGGAGGGAGAGGGCGAACGCGCAGGACAGCATCACGGCGAGCGCGCCCGGCACGACGATGCCAGGTGCGATGGCCGGCGATCGGGGACTCACGCGACGATTGATCGGCACACCCTAGGATACGGCCCTGTTGACTCCCGTGGTACCCATTCTCATTGTTGGCGCCACCGGGACCACGTGAAGACTCCCCAAGCGCCCGCCGAGCGACCCCCGTCGCTGCTCGTCGAGGACCTGCGCCGCTGGCGCCGCGTCTTCGCCGTGGCAGCGGTCGTGGCGGCGGTGCTCCTCGTGGTCGCATTCACCGTCCGGCGCGTCGCCTCCGATCGCACCGAGGAGAGCGCGGCGGTGCTGCGGGCGGCGAACGCGGCGCAGCGATCGGCTTGGCTCGTGGAGAGCGCCGTGCGGGCCTACGGACTCCGCGGCGACAGCCAGGCGCCGGCGAGGGCCGCCGCGGCCCGCAGCGCCCTGTCGGCCTCGATCGTGGAGCTGCGGGCGCTGGTGGCAGGCGACACCGCGCAACAGCGACGCGTCGAGCGACTCGCGGGGTCGCTGGCCCGCTGGGACGCGAGCTTCATCGCGCCGATCCTCGCCACCGGCGCCATCACGGCGGAGATCGCCGAGGCGGGCACCAGCGCGTTCGACCAGGTCTCGGCGGACTTCGAAGCCGTGACGACGATGGCCTCCGCGCGGCGACTCGCGCTGCTCCGCTCCGAGCAGTGGACCGCCCGCGTCATCTTCGCGGTGCTCTTCCTCGCCCTGCTGAGCGGCGCCGTCGCGTTCCTGCGGATCGCCGCCGGCCTCGTCACCGCCGCCGAGAGCGCGCGAGAGAAGCAGCGCCAGCTCGAGGAGCAGGCCGCCGAGCTCGCCCAGCAGGCGCGGACGATGGAGGAGCAGGCCTCGGCGCTGGAACTCCAGGCCGCCGAGCTCGAACATCGCATCGAGGAGCGCGACGACACCAACCGCCTCCTCGAACGCACGAAGGCGTTCCTCGATTCCGCGATCGACGGCTCCCCCCTCGGGATCGGGATCTACGACCGCGAGCTGCGGTTCCAGCGGGTGAACGAGGCGCTCGCGCGGATCAACGGCGCGGCGATGGACGCGCACCTCGGTCGCACGATCGAGGAGGTGATCCCCGAACTCGCGCCGGTGATCCGTCCGATCCTCGAGCGCGTGCTCGCGACGAACCGCGTCGAGGCCGACGTCATCGTGGAGGGACAGACGCCCGCGGCGCACGGCGTGACGCGGCGGTGGCAGGTGACCTACTATCCGATCGGCGACCCGGGCCGCCCCCCCGACGGCGTGGGCTGCATGGTCCTCGACGTCACTGAGCGGACCCTGCTCGAGGCCCAGCTCCGCCAGTCGCAGAAGATGGAGGCGGTGGGCCGCCTCGCCGGCGGCATCGCGCACGACTTCAACAACGTCCTCACGATCATCCACAGCTACGCCGAGGTGCTCGCGAGCGAGCTCCCCGTCGGGACGAGGGGACGCGAGGAACTCGAGGCGATCCGCGCCGCCGCCGACCGCGCCGCGGCGCTCGCCCGCCAACTGCTGGCGTTCAGCCGCCGTCAGGTCGTCGTGCCGAGGGTGCTCGACCTCAACGAGGTGGTCGGAGGGATGGAGTCCATCCTGCAACGCCTCCTCCGGCAGGGCATCGAACTGCAGCTCGCGCTGGCCGACGAGCCGCAGCTGGTCCGCATGGACCACGGCCAGGTCGAACAGATCCTCATGAACCTCGCGATCAACGCCGTGGATGCGATGCCCGAGGGCGGCGTCCTGCGCGTCTCCACCCGTCGCGCCCCCGACCTCGCGCAGGACGACGGGTCGCCGGGCGTCAGCGCGGTCGCGCTGTGCGTGCAGGACACCGGAACGGGCATGACGGCCGACGTGCGTGAGCGGATCTTCGAGCCGTTCTTCACGACGAAACCCGAGGGCGAAGGGACGGGCCTCGGCCTCGCCACGGCCTACGCGATCGTGCGGGCCGCGGGCGGCGTCATCCGCGTCGAGTCCACCCCGGGCGAAGGGAGCGTGTTCGAGGTCGTCCTTCCCGCGCGCCGCGCCGAGGACCGCGAGCCGATGTCGCGGCCGAGCCCGGCGCTCGGCATCCCCGAGCCGCAGACCGGCGAGAACATCCTCGTCGTCGAGGACGAACCGGCGATCCGGAACGCGATCACGCGGATGCTCCGCACGCAGGGATACCGCGTGATCGAGGCCGGGAGCGGCGAGGAGGCGTTGCGGGTCGCCTCCGCGGAGCGTGGCCGGATCGACC
This sequence comes from uncultured Gemmatimonas sp., assembly GCA_964650715.1. Taxonomy (GTDB): domain Bacteria; phylum Gemmatimonadota; class Gemmatimonadetes; order Gemmatimonadales; family Gemmatimonadaceae; genus Pseudogemmatithrix. Next base: position 14,900 of record CAZYUL010000031.1, read on the forward strand.
TCCTCCTCAGCGACGTGCGGATGCCCGGGATCGGCGGGAAGGAGCTCGTGCAGCGGCTCCTCGAGGCGCGCCCCGGCACGCGGATCATCCTGATGTCGGGCTACACCGACGACGAACTCCTCCGCGAGGAGCTCGGCGACGCGCGGCACGTCTTCCTGCAGAAGCCCTTCACCGCGAAGACCGTCGTGACCGCGATCCGGGACCTGCTCAACGCCGACTGACGAGGGACCCGGCGCGACGGAGGAACCGCCACACCCCCGAGGCGGCGCGCCGTTCCTCCCGCGCCACGCTCCGCACGACGGCGCGCCAGGCGGCGCGCATCGCCGCGGCGTCGGCGAACCGCTTGGCCGGGTCGGAGGAGAGTCCGCGCCGCAGCCATTCCGCCAGGTCGTCGGGGAACTCGTCGAGCGCGACCCGGCCGGCGAGCTGGGACGCGAGGATGGACCGGCCGTCAGTGCCCTCGAACGGCGGGCGCCCCGTCAGCGCGAAGTGCACGATGCCGGCCACCGCGAAGAGATCCGTGCCGACGCCCTGCGCCTCGCCGAGCAGTTGCTCCGGGGCCGCGAACGCCGGCGTGCCCGATGCCCCGGCGGCCTTCGCCCCCATCGCGTGCGCGATGCCGAAGTCGGCGATCCGCCAGCGCCGGTAGCGGTCGATCAGGATGTTCTCCGGCTTGAGGTCGCGATGGATGATCCCGTTCGCGTGCGCCACCGAGAGCCCATCGAGGACCGCGTCCACCTGCGGCGCGACCTCGGCGAAGGGGAGCGGCCCCTGCCGCTTCACCAGGTCGGCGACCGACCCCTCCTCCTCCAGTTCCATGATGTACCAGTTCACGTCCCCCTTCGAGTCCCAGGCGAAGATCGGGACGATCGCGGGATGCTGGAGCTGGGCGGCGAGCTGCGCCTCGCGGCGGAACCGCGCGACCGCGGTCGCGTTCCGGGCCACGGCCGGGTGCAGCATCTTGAGCGCGACCTCGCGCTCGAGGGAGAGGTCGCGGACGCGCCAGACCGAGCCGTAGGTGCCGACGCCGAGCGGGGCGAGCACCTCGTAGTCGTCCCCCGTCGCCCAGCGGAGCCGGTCCTCCTCGGAGAGGGCGTTGTGCTCGCCACTCGCCTGCTCCGTCCCCGGGAACGCCAGCGCCGAGGTGCCCGAGAGGCGTTCGATCCGTCGCAACATCCCCGCGATGCTCGAGAAGCGGTCCGCGGGCTCCGGCGCGAGCATCTGGTCCACGAGCTCGGCGATCGTCCGCGGCGTGTCCGGACGCACCACGCGGATCGGCGGCAGCGTCCCGCCGGTGGGGAGCTCGCCGGTGAGCAGCGCGAACGCCATCGCACCGAGTTGCCACTGGTCCGAGGCGGGTGAGGGTTGCCAGGTGCCGCCCCACTCCGGCGCCTGCGGACACCAGCGTCCCGGCGCGATCCCCGCGGGGATCTCGTCGCGGGGCACGGCCCACTGCCAACCGAGGAGCCAGATGCGCCCGGTGGGCGTGGTGTACGTGGTCTCCGGCGCGATCGCCCCGTGGGTGCCCCCCGAATCGTGCAGGTACGCGAGCGACGAACCGATGGCGCGGATGAGGCGCAGGGTGAACGGCACCGTCTCCGCGCCCGAACGTCGGAGGCGCTCTCCGACCGTCTCGCCGGTGATCCACCGCCGGAGGTAGCCCGGGCCGCGTCGGCTCCCGGGGTGCTGCGTCCAGAAGTGATAGGTCGTGGGGATGCTGGGATGGCTGCGGTGCGCGAGGTGCCGCGCCTCCCGGAAGAGCCAGGCGTGGTGCGACGCGTCCGGCGCGGTGACGAGCGCCAGCGATCGGCCGAGCGAGTCGATGAGCTCCTGCGCGTGCCGGAACGGCGTGTACACGCCGCTCGAGCCCCAGCGCCAGTCGGGCGGCAGCAGCCACCCGTCGAGATGCGGCGGGATCCCGGTGGACGGGCGGTTGGGACCGGTCAGCTCGGGCGTCTGCATCTCGCCCGGAAAATACTCAGGACGCCGAGGGCGGAGCCAGCCAGATGGTGAGCGTCGTGCCGGCGCCGGGCGAGCTGTCGGCGCTGATCGCGCCACCCCAACCCTCGATCATCCGGCGACTGATCGCGAGGCCGAGTCCGCTCCCGCTCGTGCGCGTCGAGAAGTGGGGCTCGAAGACTCGGTCGAGGAGGTGGGGCGGGATCCCGTCGCCGTCGTCGGTCACGCGGATCACGGCGCCGCCATCGGTGCCGTGCTCCACGCGGAGCCGGACCCGCCTGGCCCGTGCGAGCCGGGCGTTCTCGAGCAGGTTGAGCAGCACCTCGCGCAGCTCGCGGTCGCGCGCGAGCGCGATCACCGGCCCCGGCGCTATCTCGGACTCCCAGAGGATGCGCTCGGCCCCCATCCGCTCCAGTTCGAGGACGTCGCGGGCGATCACGGCGACGTCCACCGGGCCCGCCGGCTCCTCCGCCACCGGCGGCGAGCCGTAGCGGCTGAACGCCCGCGCGATCTCGTCGAGACGGTCGATCTCGGCGAGGACGCGCGCCGTGTTCTCCTCGAGCACGCGGTCGAAGTCCACGCGGCCATCGCGATGGGCGCGCTGGAGGTGCTGCATCCCGAGCCGGATCGGCGTGAGGGGGTTCTTGATCTCGTGCGCGACCTGACGCGCCATCTCCCCCCACGCGAGCACGCGCTCGGCGCGCGCCACCTCGGTGACGTCGTCGAGGGTGATGACCGCGCGTCGCGCGCCGCGGGCGAGTCGCGCGGCGCGCACCTGCAACCGTTGGCCGTCGCGCTCGACCTCGAACGTATCGTCCTCGGCGGTGCCGCCCCGGAACGCCTCGATGCGTTCCCCGAGTTCGTCGCCGAGCCCCGCGGCGAACGGCTCCCCCGCCGCGAGCGGACCGCCGAGGATCGCCTCCGCGCGGGGATTCGCGAACATCACGAGGCCGGCGTCGTCCACGGCGATCACTCCGCTGGCGACGTTTCGGAGCGTCGCGGCGAGACGCCGCTCCGCGGCTTCGAGCGCGGCGCGGCTATCGGCCAGGTCGGAGGTCATCACCCGGAACGCATTGAAGACGGGCGCGAACTCCACTGGTGGGTCCTCGGTGAGCGCCGGCGGCGGCTCGGCCCGGGCGAGCGCCAGGGCGGAGCCCTGCAGCTCGCGGATCGGGCGCGAGAGCTGGCGCGATGCCGCCTCGCTTACCACGAGGGCGACGATGCCGCCGAGCGCGAGGGCGAAGAGGAGGAAGACGGCGAGGTCGTTCCGCCGACGGTCGAGGAGCCGCTCGTCGAGGCGCGCCGGCGCGGCGAGCACGTACTGCACGCCCGAGGGATCCATCACCGCGCGATAGCCGAGCCGCACCGCGGCCGGCCCGACCCCCTCCTCGCCGCCGGCGGTCGGCTCGTCCCCCTCGGAGAGGGCGCTGACGATGATCGGTGGCAACAGCCGCCCCACCGGTGCGAGCGCGTCCAGCAGCGGGTCGCTGGTGCGGCCCAGGAGACCATCGGCGTAGAGGAAGAGCGGGGTGTCGAAGCGCTGCGCCATCGCCGCGAGCTCGACGGTGTCGGTCGAGGCCGCGACGCCGCGGAGGGTCTCACGCACCACGAGGTCGCGCGCGGCGGCATCGTCCGCCTGCACGCGCCGCAACGACCACGAGCCGAAGAGCGCCGAGGGGACGAGGAAGGACGCGAAGAGCGCCAGGAAGAGCCGGGCTCGGTAGCTCTGGAGGAGGTCGCGGCGGCGGACGCGCCACCAGCGTCGGAGGACACCGTCCGCCGCGACGATCAGCAGCCAGACAGCGCCGAGCACCGCGAGGTCGAGGAGGACCATCAGCACGCCGCGCATGAAGAGCGCGTCGAACGAGCGGAGGTCCACGGTGGCGTGCACGCTCCGCGGCGTCCCACCGATGCCGGGGACGGTCCAGTCGCCGTGCAGCTCGTTCCCGCTGCGGGCCCAACGTCCGGTCCCCGAGCGCGCCGACGCGACCATCCCGGCGTCCGAGAGCCGCAGGGTGTAGGGCGGTTCCGGCTGAGGCGGGGCGCGGAGGCCGAGGATCGCACCGAACGCGTCGGGCGCGACGAGCGCGGTGCGCGGCGCCATCACGGCGGTCGTGACCGTCCCGTCCAGGTGCGGGAGCGCGAGCACGATGTGGACCCCGGGCTCGCCGGGGACCGCGCGCAGGAGCATCTCCCCGCGGCGCGCGGCCTCGAGCGCGTACTGGTTCACCCCCGCCGTCGAGCTCCCGCGACCCACGCGGAGCTCCGCGATCGGCGAGCCGTCGGGCTCCCAGGTGGCGATCTCCAGCGGATGGTCGCTCGCGGCGAGCTCGGAGGCGGCGAAGTTGACGAGCAGGTCCACCCGGGACCGGGCCGCCGTCGCGGGGTCGAGTCCGCCCACGAAGCGCTCGAGGAGCGTCGCCGCGTCGGGATCCGCGCGGTCGAGCGAGAGCACGTCGCGCGTCGCGAGCTCCACCCGGTCCCGAACGCTGGAGTACCACGTGAGCGTCACGGCGCCGCACGCCGCCACGAACGCCACCGGCAGCACCAGCGAGCGGGCGCGCCGCGTGAACGCGAGCGCCGCGATCGCGATCACCCAGAGGAGCGGATGCATCGCCGGCAACCGCACCGGCGCCTCCAGGAGGATCGGCGACGAGACCGCGGCGACGGCCGCGATCGCCGGCGCCACCCAGGGGCGCAGCCCCCGCCTCGTCCCGAGCGCGGCCTGCCCGGACACGACGCCGAGGAGGAGCACGGTGACCGCCGCGAGGAAGAGCGTGAGCTGCCACGCGACCCAGAGGCCCGTCGGCACCCCGATCACCGGCACCTGCAGCCCGCGTGAGAGCTCGCGGAGGACGAACGGACCCACGCCCGCGACGACGAGCACTCCCAGCAGCGCCTGCGTCCGCGACGGAGGGCGCGCTCCGGCCCGGAGCGCCGACAATACGCCGAGCAGGAGGAGCGCGCTGGTGATCGCGAGGGCCCCGGCGTTCGCGGTCAGTCGCCCCCCCGACTCGACGAAGTAGAACGTCGGGTCGAAGACGGGGGAGAGGTTCGAGAGGGCGTTCAGCGGGACGATCGCCACCGCGCCGAAGGCGACGGCGAGGGCGCCCAGCCGCGACGCCAGTCCCGCGTCGCGCCTCCACGCGGTCGCGAGGACGGCGAAGAGCGTCAGGGCGAGCAGGAGCGTGGCGGCCGGGAAGACCCGTTCGCGCGCCTCGAGCATCAGCACGTCGGCGGCCGGCACCACGGCACGCGCCGCCAGCAGGGAGTCGGCGCCGAGGGCGAGCACCACCGCGCCGGGCACGTCGGCCGCCGACGCGGCGCCGCCGTAGATGAAGCCATCGACCCCGTGCGACTCGGCGATCCCCTCGTCCAGGGCGCGGCTCAGCTGGTCGGCCGGCCGCTCGGCGTGAACGAGCGCGGAGGCGACGGCGAACCGGTCCCCTTCGCTCGCCACGGCGTACTGCACGATGTAGAAGGGGCTCACGATCACGTTGGCCCCTGCCGGGAGCGAGTCCACCGCGACCACGAGCTTGCCGGCCCAGGCCCAGGGCCTCCCGTCGCGCGCGACGAGCACGGCGCGGTCCTCGTCGGCGCGGGCGTGGACCGCGAGTGCCGCGAAGGCCGCGTCCCGATCCTCCGGGGCAGCGACCGCCGCGCGGACCGCTCGCTCGAGCTCTGCCCCGGTCCGCGTGAACGCCTCGGCGAGCGCACGCCCAGCGCGCTCGCGTCGCTCGGCGGCCACCCGTTCGCCATCCCGGGCGAGCGCGGCCACCTCGACGTGGTAGCGGACGGCGACGAGCACGAAGAGCGTCCCCATCGCGACGGCGGTCACGCGCCGCTTCCAGGCGAGTCGCCGGTCCCCCTGCCAGGTCAGGACCGCGAGGACGATCGTGAGGGCCACGACGAGCCCGGCGACCGGGAGCCGCGGCTCCTGCAGCCAGAACGAGGCCGCGATGATCCAGAGCGCGCCGGCGTACGCCCACGGATCGCGCCGCGCACGCGTGGCGGGGCCGGCGCCCGCGTCCGGTCGCGCTCCGATCGTCGCACGGGGGGCTGTCACGGGGGGATAATACCCGTCAGGCGGCCGCCCCCGCGAGCCAACCATCGCGCTCGCTAGATTCCCCTCGTGCGACGCGCGCTCGCGGCATTGACCGCCACCCCTCTCCTGTTCGCGGCCCTCACGCTGGCGGCTCCGGTCGGATCGGCCCACGCGCAGGTGACGGTCGTGGACGAGGGCACGTTCTCCCTCGTCGTCGGCGGCACCCGGATCGGACGCGAGGACTTCAGCATCCGCCGCACCACCGGCGGCGGGATCGTCGCCCAGGGGAACATCCTCCGCGGCGACCTCCGGACCACCGTCGCCCTCAACGCGGATTCCGCCGGCGCGCCCGATCGCTTCCGCGTCGAGGCGGTGCGCGGTGGACAGGTGCAGGTGGAGGTCTCCGGCGAGCGTCGCGGCCTCCTCTGGTCAGGGCTCGCCACCTTCCCCGCCGGCGAGCGGGGCTCCGAGTTCCGGCTGCCGGCGCAGGTCCTCGTGGCCGATGCGGAGGTGGTCCACCACCTCTGGTTCGTTGCGCGATTCGGCGCTGCCACGGCCCTGCCCCGCCTCGATCCGCGCACGCTCCGGGTGGACACCCTCGTCATCGAGGCGGCCGGCGCCGATCGCGTCATGATCGGCCTCGAGGAGCTCGACGCGCGCAAGTTCGTCGTGCGGGACCCGGCTGGCCGACGCCCGGAGCGCGAGGTCTGGACCGACGGATTCGGGCGCCTCCTCCGGGTGCGGGTCGCCGCCGAGCAGTTCGAGGCACTTCGCGACGAGCTGCCCGATGAAACCCCCGGTGCGTGAACGGCGTACGACGAGGCGGACCTCCTTCCTTCAATAGAGAGATGGCCTAGCATGCGATTGCTCCTCAGTGCGCTCCTGGTAGCCGTGACGGTGAATGCCGTGCCCGCGCAGACCCCCCGCACCACGCTGACCCTCGGCGAGGCGCTCGAGCTCGCGAAGAAGAACAACCCGACCTACCTGCAGTCGCTGACCGGCCGTGATCGGGCGGCCGCGGCGCGGCGGACGGCGTGGGGGCAGTTGCTACCCGGCGCCGACGCGAGCATGGGCGCGAGCTACCGCGAGGGGCGCCAGCAGTTCTTCGGCGGCGTGCCGATCGGCGCGAACGTGGACATCGTCTCGTCGAGCTGGGGCCTGTCGGCGGGGGCGCGCTACAGCTTCGCCACGCCGGCCTCGCTCCGGCGCGCCGAGGCCTCGCTCGACGCCGCCGACGCCGACGTGGACGCCGCACTCTACGTCCTCCACGGCGACGTCACCGCGCAGTTCCTCCTCGCGCTGCAGACGCAGGCACGCGCCTCGCTCCAGGACTCGCTCGTCGTGCAGCAGCGCCTCCAGCTCGAACTCGCGCGTGCGCGCGCGGGCGTGGGCTCGGGCACGTCGCTCGACGTGAAGCGCGCCGAGGTCGCACTGGGAACGCAGCAAGTGGCCGCGCTCCGGGCGCACAACACCGAGGCGGTCGCCCGCCTCAACCTCTTCGAGCGGCTCGGCGTGCCGATGCCGGAGGACGTCACCCTCATCGCCGAGCTGCCGGTCACGGCGCCGACGCACACCTCGGCGGAGCTGATCGAGATGGCGCGGCGCGCGAACCCCGTGCTCCTGGCGGCGCAGGCGCGTCGCCGGGTCGCGAGCGAGAACGTGCGGAGCGCCCGGGCGGAGTACCTCCCGTCGCTGAGCCTCTCGGCCTCGGTGGGCGGAAACGCGCAGGCGCCCGCCGACAGCGCGTTCCCCTCCGATTTCACGCGCAACCCCTACAACCTCTCGGCGTCGTTCTCCCTGCCGCTCTTCGACGGGTTCGCCCGTGAGCAGCGGATGCAGGAGGCCAACGCCTTCCGCTCCGACGCCGAATACACGATCCGGCGCACGGAGCTCGCCCTCGTGGCGGGGATCACCTCCGCCCGCGTGACGCTGCAGGCCGCGTACGAGGCGGTCCAGCTCCAGACCACCAACGCAGCGACGGCGCGCGAAGCGCTCCAGCTCGCCGAGGAACGCTATCGGGTCGGCGCCAACACGTTCGTCGACCTGACCACCGCGCGCACGGAATACGAGCGCGCCGAGACCGACCGCATCGACGCGGTCTATGAATTCCACCGGGCGTACGCGGCGCTGGAAGCGGCCGTCGGACGCACCCTCCGCTAAAGAGAGGCAGCAATGAGCCGGAAGTCCAAGATCGGGATCGCAGCGGTCGTCGTCGTCGCCCTCGTCGGCGTCGTCGCCGCCACGGCCTCGAAGAACCGGAACCGCGCCACCGAGGTCCGCATCGAGGCGGTCTCCAACCAGGACCTCGTCGCCTCGGTGACGGCGAGCGGCCAGGTCTCCGCCCAGCGGAAGGTGGACCTCTCCTCTGACATCACCGGGAAGATCACCCGGCTCGTCGTGAAGGAGGGGGACATGGTGCGGCAGGGCCAGCTCCTGCTGCAGATCGACCCGACGCAGTACGAGGCCGCGGTGCTCCGCGCCGAGGCCGCGCTGGCGAACGCCCGGGCGAGCCTCGCGCAGTCCCGCGCGAACGAGCTGCAGGCCCGCCGCAACCTCGAGCGCCAGCAGCAGATCCGCCGCACCAACGAGGCGCTCGTCTCCGCGCAGGAGATCGAGCAGCTCGAGACGCAGCTGAACGTCAACGAGGCGCTGGTCGAGGCCGCCGAGCAGAACGTCAAGCAGTCCGAGGCGAACCTCAAGGACGCGCAGTACCAGCTCTCGCGCACCACGATCTACGCGCCGATGTCGGGCCGGGTCACCCGCCTCGTGGTCGAGGAGGGTGAGACCGCGATCATGGGCACGCTGAACAAGGACGCCGCGACGCTGCTCACCATCTCCGATATGAGCGTGCTGGAGACCAAGGTGAAGGTGGACGAGACCGACGTCAGCCGGATCGCCGTCGGCGACTCGGCCGTCATCCAGATCGACGCCTTCCCCGACACGACGTTCGTCGGGCGGGTGGTCGAGATCTCGAACTCCTCGGTGAACCGCGCCGCGGCGACGGCCTCGGCCGACCAGGCGATCGACTACGAGGTCACCGTCCGGATCCTCAACCCACCGCAGGAGACGCGGCCGGACTTCTCGTCGACGGCGAAGATCGTGACCGACATGCGCAACCAGTCGCTGGCGATCCCGATCATCGCGCTCACCGTGCGCGAGGACTCGGCGCTGGCGAACACCGACAAGTCGGCGCCGCCGGCGGCCACCGCGACGCCCTCCGTGCAGGTCGGGAAGCGCGACGTCGAGGGCGTCTTCATCGTCGGCGACGACAACAAAGTGACCTTCCGGCCCGTAAAGGTCGGGATCGCGGGCGAGAAGTACTTCGAGGTCCTCGACGGGCTCAAGGCCGGCGAGCGCATCGTCGCCGGCACGTACCAGGCGATCCGCGAGTTGAAGGATGGTCAACTCGTCCGCGAGACCACCACGACACCGGCCGCCACCAAGGCCGCAGGGACGCCATGAGCCAGCACACCGAAGAGGCCCCGCTCGGCACGACCGCCGAGCGGCAGGTCATCGTCAGTTCCACCGGGGCCACGCCGTCGAAGGAGTGGGTGATCGTCACCCGCGGCCTCAAGCGCGAGTACGACATGGGCGGCGAGATCGTCCGCGCCCTCCGCGGCGTGGACCTCGCCGTCAAGCGCAACGAGTACGTCGCGATCATGGGTCCGTCGGGCTCGGGCAAGTCCACGCTGATGAACATCATCGGCTGCCTGGACACGCCGAACGCGGGCGAGTACTGGCTCAACGGCCAGCTGGTCTCGACGATGAAGGACGACGAGCTCGCGCGCGTGCGGAACAAGGAGATCGGGTTCGTCTTCCAGACGTTCAACCTCCTCCCGCGCGCCACCGCGCTCGCCAACGTCGAGCTCCCGCTCGTGTACGCCGGGATCTCGGCCAAGGAGCGCAAGGACCGGGCGATGGAGGCCCTCACCGCGGTGCAGCTCGGCGAGCGCGTCCACCACCGGCCGAACGAGCTCTCCGGCGGCCAGCGGCAGCGCGTCGCGATCGCCCGCGCCCTCGTGAACCGCCCCTCGATCCTCCTCGCGGACGAGCCGACCGGCAACCTCGACTCGGCCACCTCCGAGGAGATCATGCGCGTCTTCGAGCACCTCGCGGACACGGGCCAGACGGTCATCATGGTGACCCACGAGCCCGACATCGCCGCCCACGCGCGTCGCGTGGTCGTGCTCCGTGACGGCACCATCGCCAGCGACGAGCGCCGCGAGAAGTTCACGGAGAAGCTCGGGCTCGCCCACTAAGGGGTCGCGCGCCCGTGCCCTTCCTCGAGGCCGTCCGGCTCGCGCTCCAGACGATCCGGGTGCAGAAGCTCAAGAGCTTCTTCACCCTCGCCGGCGTCTGCATCGGGGTGATGTTCCTCATCACCGTCGTCTCGATCATCGACGGGATGGGGCGGTACATGAAGGAGGACCTCGTCGGCAAGCTGATCGCCGTCAACTCCTTCGAGCTCCGCCGCGCGCCCAACATCAACATGGGCGACTTCGACCCGGCGGTCTGGGACGAGTACCGGCGGCGCCGGCGCCTCTACATCTCCGACCTCCTCCCCGTCGTCGAGGCCCTCCCCGAGGGGACCCGCTGGGCGCAGGAGTCGGAGGCGAACGTGACGGCCGTGAGCCGCTACTCGCGGCCCCGGACCACCACCGCGATCGGGATCGATGGCGACTGGTTCGGCATCAAGCGCCTCGGCCTCGCCGATGGCCGCGAGTTCACGGCGCAGGAGCTGGCCCAGGGGGAGAACGTCGTCATCCTCGGGCCGGACATGGTGGAACGCGCGTTCCCCGGCGTGGACCCGATCGGCCGCGAGATCCGGATCGGCACCGCACCGTACCGGGTGATCGGCGTGACCGAGTCGCGGGGCAGCGCCTTCGGGATCTCGTTCGACAACTTCGTGATCGCCCCCTGGCGCTCGCCGATCCGGAAGCTGCTCAACCCCCATCCGCAGATGATCGACGCGGTGGTGGTGCAGTCGGAGAACCAGGCCGCGATGACCGAGGCGCAGGAGCGGGTGCGCGCGGTGATGCGGACCCGGCACAAGCTCCGCCCGGGCCAGAAGGACGACTTCGCGATGCAGACGTCCGACTCGGCGCTCGAGTTCTGGAACAAGATCGAGGGCTACCTGCTCGCGGCCGGCGTCTTCCTCCCGGCGATCGGGCTGCTCGTCGGCGCGATCGTGATCATGAACATCATGCTCGTCGCGGTCGCCGAGCGGACCCGCGAGATCGGGATCCGCAAGGCCTTGGGCGCCCGGCGCCGCGACATCCTCGCCCAGTTCCTGGTGGAGTCGGCGACCCTCTCGACCGTCGGCGCGATGATGGGGATCGCCCTCGGGATCGGTCTCGCCGCCCTCGTGGACGCGGTCACGCCGCTGCCGTCGAGCGTCGCCCCGTGGTCCATCGTCGTCGGGGTGCTCGTGGGGGCCGGCGTCGGGATCGTCTCCGGGGTGTACCCGGCGAGCCGCGCGTCGCTGCTCGACCCCGTGGTCGCACTGCGCCAGGAGTGAGCCGATGAGCGCGCGCCTCTACAACGTCGGCGAAGGGGTGCGGATCGCCCTCGACTCGCTGCGCAGCAACCGCGTGCGGGCGGGCCTCACGATACTCGGCGTCGCCGTCGGCGTCTTCGTCGTGGTCGTGATCTCGGGGGTGGTGCACGGGATCAACACGAGCGTGGCCCGCGACTTCGAGGCGACGGGGCCGACGACGTTCTTCGTCTCCCGCTACCCGATCACGTTCGAGGCGTGCGACGGCACGGAGGACACCTGCGCCTGGCTCCGGAACCCGCCGATCAGCTGGGACGAGGTGGATCGCCTCGCCGAGCTCGAGGACGCGGCGGCGGTCGGCGTGCAGATGAACTGGAGCGGGGCGTTCAAGTACCGCGACAAATCCCTCCCCTCGGCGGCGATCGAGGCGTACACGGCCAACTGGTCCATGTTCGGCGCCCCCGACATGCTCCCTGGTGGACGTGTCTTCACCGACCAGGAGTTCCGGAGCGCCGCGCGCGTCGTCGTGCTCAACACGACGATGGCCGAGCGGCTCTTCGCCGATTCCGATCCGCTCGACAAGACGATCTCGATCAATGGCGTGCAGTTCCGGGTGATCGGCGTCTACAAGGACCGCGCGAGCTTCCTCGCGGGCGGCGACCGGGCCAAGGGGGTCATGCCGGTGACCACGCTCCAGCGCTCGCTGAACGTGCGCCGGTCGGACATGGGACTCGTCGTCAAGCCGCGCGCCGGCATCGCGCGCGACGTGATGGTGGACCAGGTGACGGCCACGCTCCGCGCCGTGCGCGGACTGCGGCCGAGCCAGGAGTCGAACTTCGCCATCATCACGCAGGACAAGCTGATGGAGACGTACGACCGGATCTTCGGCACGATCTTCGGCGTGATGATCGCGCTCTCGGCCGTCGGGCTGATCGTCGGCGGCGTGGGGGTGGTGGCGATCATGACGATCTCGGTGACGGAGCGGACCCGGGAGATCGGCGTGCGCAAGGCGCTCGGCGCGACGCGATTCACGATCCTCTGGCAGTTCCTCGTCGAGGCCGTGACGCTCACCGGCATCGGCGCCGTGTGCGGGCTGGCGCTCGGCTGGCTGGTGACCGCGGTGATCCCGTTCGACGCGTCGATCCCGCCGATGGCGATCGTCGCCGCGCTCATCGCGAGCGCCTTCACCGGCATCCTCTTCGGGATGATCCCCGCGGCCCGGGCGGCGCGGCTCGATCCCGTCGAGGCGCTGCGGCACGAGTAGCCGATGCCGTTCCTCGAGGCGGTCCGCCTCGCCCTCCAGACCATCCGGGTCCAGAAGCTGAAGAGCTTCTTCACGCTGATCGGGGTGATGATCGGCGTGATGTTCCTGATCGCCGTCGTCTCGATCGTCGAGGGGATGAGCGATTACGTCGAGAACGATTTCGCGGCCAAGATCATCGGCGTGAACACGTTCGACGTGCGGCGATTCCCCGACTTCTCGCCGAACGAGGACGACGAGGACTGGCGCGAGTACCTGCGGCGCCCGCGGATCTTCAAGCCCGAGGCGGACATCGTCCGCGCCACGCTCGGCCCGGCGTTCCGGACGGCGATCGTCAACGAGAACTTCATCCCCGGCTTCGCGCCGGGGGTGCGCCCCCGTCCGGTGCACGCGATCGCCACCGAGGCCAGCTACTTCGACATCAAGAAGTTCGGCCTCACCAGTGGACGCGCCTTCTCCCCGCAGGAGGTCGCGACCGGGGCGCGGGTAGTCGTCATCGGCTCCGAGGTGTCGAGTTACTACTTCAACAACCTCGACCCCCTCGGCCGCGAGCTGCGGATCGCCGGCCAGCCCTACACCATCATCGGCGTGATCGAGGAGCAGGGCTCGGTCTTCGGGTTCTCGATGGACCGGATGGCGATCGCGCCGTACACCTCACCGCTCTCGCGGGCGATCCGCCCGCGGGGGGACATCGGCAAGGTCACGGTGCAGGGGCCGTCGCGCGAGGTGTTGATGGACGGGATGGAGGCGGTCCGCGAAGCTCTCCGCGGCTTCCGGCGCCTGGGCCCCGAGCGTCCGGACAACTTCGCGCTCGAGACCTCCGACGCCGCGCTCAGCTTCTTCGACGAGCTCAAGGGGAAGATGATCCTCTTCGGCACCGCCCTCCCGGCCATCGGACTCGTCGTCGGCGCGCTCGTGATCATGAACATCATGCTCGTCGCGGTGGCCGAGCGCACGCGCGAGATCGGCGTGCGGAAGGCGCTCGGGGCGCGGCGCCGCGACATCGTCTCGCAGTTCCTCGTCGAGGCCGCGACGCTCAGCGTGCTCGGCGCGGCGATCGGAGCGGCGATGGGGATCGGCCTCTCGCAACTGATCGCCGCGGTGACCCCGCTGCCGGCGTCCGTCGCGCCGTGGTCCCTCGTCGCGGCGATCGTGGTCGGCGCCGGCGTGGGCATCGTCGCCGGCATCTATCCGGCGAGTCGCGCCTCGCGGCTCGACCCGATCGCCGCGCTCCGACAGGAATGACCCGCCGCCTCCCCCGCCCTCTCCGCTCCGCGAGGTAGTCATGCGACTCTGGGACAGGATCGTCATGAGCCTCGAGGGCGTGGTGATCGCCCTCGACTCGCTGCGGGCCAACAAGGTCCGCGCCGCGCTCACCATCTCCGGGGTCGCGGTGGGCGTCTTCGTGGTCGTCGCGATGGGGGCGACGGTGCACGGCGTCCGGATGTCGTTCCAGTCGGACATGGACGAGTTCGGCACCGCGACCTTCCAGGTGCGCCGCCGCAACCCCGGCTTCAACTCGTGCAGCGAGTTCGACGGCGAGGTCTGCCCCGAGCGCCGGTACCCCGGCGTCTCGCTGGCCGAGTGGCGCGCGCTGCAGCAGCTCCCCGAGGTCGAGAACGCGATGGCGTGGCTCTTCGGCGGCGCCGACGTGAAGTACCGCGACCGCGTCGTGAAGGGCGTCGGCTATGACGCGCAGAGCACCGAGTGGATCCAGACCGACCAGGCCGACATCCAGCCGGGTCGGACCTTCACCGAGTCGGAGCACGACGGCGCGGCACTCGTCGCCCTCGTCAACGGCAAGCTCGCGACCGAGCTCTTCGGCGATTCCGACCCGATCGGCAAGCAGATCGAGCTCGACGGCATGCGGTTCACCGTCATCGGCGTCTACCACACGAAGGCGGGCTTCCTCAAGACGCTCGACGGCCGCGGTCCCGACACCCCGCGTCTCGTGCTCCCGATGATGACCGCCTACCGGCGCATGAATGTGTGGCGCCGCGGCATGATGGTGATGGTGCGGCCGCGTCCCGAGGTGTCCCGCGAGGATGCGATGGACGCGGTGACGGCGACCATGCGCAGCATGCGCGGCCTCCGCCCCAGCCAGCCGAACACGTTCTTCCTCGTCGGGCAGGACCGGCTGATGGAGGTCGTCGACCAGCTCTTCGGCGGGATCTTCATGGGCGGGCTGGGCAGTGGAGGTACGAGAAGGGCGGACGGCGCGGCCGTGTCAGGCCGGCGTCGTCAGCGGGTTCGACGGTGCATTGTCGGCGTCGTCCTTGGCGCCAGGCTGACGGTGCCAGCGCGGGAAGTGCACGCGCACCACGTCGCCCGACTCGCGCAGCGCGTGGCAGCGGTCGATCTGGAACGGGCGAGGGTCACCAGGACGGTCGGCGCGCGTGTCGATGACGTCGCCGGCGAAGGCCTGGATCACCGCGGTGGGCAGCACCTGCGCCAGTTCGCTCAGGTGGGTACAGCCGAGCACCCCGCCCACGCGCTCGAGCAGCGCTCGGCGGAAGCCGCGGCCGAGGTTCAGCCCGACCAGCCGACCGTAG
>CAZYUL010000032.1:0-29805 GCA_964650715.1 uncultured Gemmatimonas sp.
ACCTGAACCGCGAGCTCTCGTGGCTCGAGTTCAACGCGCGGGTGCTGCACGAGGCGGAGGACGAGCGGACGCCGCTGCTGGAGCGGCTCAAGTTCCTCGCGATCTTCGCGTCGAACCTCGACGAGTTCTACATGGTCCGGGTGGCGGGCCTGCGCCGCCAGCTGGCGGCGGGGGTGATCCAGGCGGCGACCGACGGGCTCTCGCCGGCGGAGCAGCTCGACCTGATCGACCACCGGGTGCGGGTCCTGGTCGGCCGGGCGCGCCACCTGCTGCACGACATCCTCCTGCCGCGGCTCCGGACGATCGGGGTGCGCCTCCTCGCGATGGACGAGCTGGCGGCCGACGAGCGGGCGCGCATTGACGCGTTCTTCGACTCGCAGGTGTTCCCGGTGCTCACGCCGCTCGCGGTGGACCCCGGGCATCCGTTCCCCTACATCTCCAACCTCTCGCTCTCGCTGGCGGTGGAGCTGCGCGACCCCGAGCAGGGGGACGTGCGGTTCGCGCGGGTGAAGGTGCCGAAGAGCCTGCCGCGGTGGGTGCCGACCGGCCACCCGCACGCCTTCGTGCCGCTCGAGGCGCTGATCCGCGACCGCCTCGATGCGCTCTTCCCGGGGATGGAGATCCTCGGTTGCCACGTCTTCCGCCTGACGCGCTACTCCGACCTCGAGATCTCGCACACGGAGGAGCCGGAGGACCTGCTCGCGATGATCGAGGAGCAGCTCTTCCAGCGGCGGTTCGGCGAGGTGGTGCGCCTGGAGGTGGAGCAGGGGATGCCGGTGCACCTGCGGGACCTCCTGCTCGACGAGCTGCGGGCGAGCGAGGCGCCGGAGATGGCGCCGCTCTCCGAGCGCGAGGTGCACGAGCCGGGGCCGCTGCTCGACGTCGGCGACCTCCTCTCGCTCTCGGCGATTGACATCCCCGAGCACCGCGACCCGCCGCTGATCGCGGTGGTGCCGGCCGAGCTGCGCGACGCGAGCCGCAACATCTTCGACGTGATCCGCGAGCGGGAGGTGCTGGTGCACCATCCCTTCGACTCGTTCGGCGCGTCGGTGGAGACGTTCATCGAGACGGCGGCGCGTGACGACCAGGTGCTCGCGATCAAGATGACGCTCTACCGCACCTCCGGCGACGGCGCGATCGTGCAGGCGCTCACGCAGGCGGCGCAGCGCGGCAAGCAGGTGGCGGTGCTGGTGGAGTTGCAGGCCCGGTTCGACGAGATCAACAACATCGCGTGGGCGCGTACGCTGGAGTCGTTCGGGGTGCACGTCGTGTACGGCCTGCCGGGACTCAAGACGCACACCAAGACGGCGCTGGTCGTGCGGAAGGAGCACGACGGCATCCGCCGGTACGTTCACATCGGCACGGGGAACTACAACACCCGCACCGCGCGCATCTACACCGACATCGGCCTGCTGACCTGCGACGAGGCGATCGGGTCGGACATCAGCGACATGTTCAACTCGCTGACGGGGTACTCGCGCCGCGCCGACTACCGCCGGCTCCTCGTCGCGCCGGTGAACATGCGACAGCGGGTGCTCGCGCTGATCGACCGCGAGACGGCCAACGCGATCGCGGGGCGTCCGGCCCGGATCATCGCGAAGATGAACGCGCTCGTGGACCCCGAGTGCATCGAGGCGCTCTACCGCGCGTCGTCGGCCGGCGTCGAGGTGGACCTGATCATCCGCGGCATCTGCTGCCTCCGCCCGGGCGTCGAGGGGCTCTCGGAGCGGATCCGGGTGATCAGCATCATCGGCCGGTTCCTCGAGCACTCGCGCGTGTGGATGTTCGCCAACGACGGCGATCCCGAGTACTACTTCGGCTCGGCCGACTGGATGCCGCGCAACTTCGACCGCCGCGTCGAGGTCGTGACGCCGGTGGACAACCCGGCGTTCAAGCAGCGCCTGCAGTCGGTGCTGGAGGTCTGCCTGGCCGACAATCGCCAGGCGTGGGACCTGCAGAGCGACGGGAGCTACGTCCAGCGCGACCCGGGGGACCGCGGGGAGCGGGCGACGCACCGGATGCTGCTGCGCGACTCGTGGGGGGCGAGCCGCGAGAGCGGCGCGTACAACGTGCAGTCGAGCCCGCTCACCGGGACGCCGCGGCCGCCGGGCCGGCCGCCCTCCTCCAGCGCAGCGTTCGCCGCGATCCCGGAGTAGCGCGCGATGGCCGCCGGGCGCTCGGCGCCGCAGCTGATCCAGCGGTTCGAGGTCGCCACGCCGCCGGATCGCGTGTGGGGCGTGATGTCCGACGTGGTGAAGTGGCCGGAGTGGACGGCGTCCGTGACCTCGGTGCGCCTCCTCGACGGGGGCCCGCTCCGGATCGGCAGTCGCGCGTGGATCAAGCAGCCGAGCCTGCCGCCGGCGCGCTGGAAGGTCACGGTGCTCGAGCCGGGGCGTGGCTTCGAGTGGGAGAGCGTGGGACCGCTCCTCCGCGTGACGGGCATCCACACCGTGGAACCGGCGCCCGGCGGGAGCCGCGTGACCCTCGCGCTCGCCTACGACGGACCGATCGGGCGGTTGGTGGGACGGCTGACACGGGGCATCAGCGAGCGCTACGTCACGCTGGAGGGTGAGGGGCTGCGCGCGCGGAGCGAAGGGCGCCGCTAGTCAGCTCGCGTCGTCGCCCGCCACGACGGTGCCGTCGGGACCCACGATCTCCACCGGCACGCCCGCGAGCTCGGCGAGCAGTCCCGACTTGCGGCTCGCGCCCCAGAGGTCGAGGCGCATCGCATCCCCCTCCCGGCGCGGCACCGGGGTGAGTCGGATCGCGCGCTCCAGCCACCGCACCTTGATGCGCTCGACCGCGCTCGCGTGACCGCGGTCGAAGCCGTCGGCGACGCGGAGGATCGCGGCGAGCCGGCGGATCCGCTCGCGGCTCTCCTTGTCGAGCTGCCACCAGAGCTCGTGCTTGCGGCGCGGCGCCTTGCCGCGGTGGTAGCGCGCGACGTGCGCGATCACCACCTGCTCCTCGGGCGGGATCCCCAGCAGGTCGGCGTGCTGGATGAGGTGGAACGAGTGCTTGTGGTGCCGTTCGTAGTTGATGTGGTAGCCGACGTCGTGGAGGAGCGCCGCATCGGCGAGGGTCTGCCGGTCGGCGGCCTCGCATCCGATGCGCGCGCCGATCGCGTCGAAGAGCTGGAGGGCGAGCCGCTGGACCTGGCGCGCGTGCGGCTCCTCGTAGTGGCATCGCTCGGCGAAGGCGAGCACCGAGCGGGCGCGGGCCTCGCCGGGGTCGGCGATCACCGGCATCACCCGCGCGCTCTCGAGCAGGAGACCCTCGCGGATGCCGAACCCCGACGCCGTCACCTCCCGCGGCTCGATGCGCGCGAGCACCTCGGCGGCCACGGCGATCCCCGCGACGATGATGTCGGCGCGGCCGGGATTGAGCCCCGGCACGGTCAGCCGCTCCTCGACGCTCATCGCCGCGAGCTGCTCGAGGATGTGTTCCACCTCGGAGCGCGGGATGCGGGTGCCGTGCACGCTGCGGACCTTGATCCCCTGCCGGGCGAGGTACATGCCGGCGAGGTTGGTGAAGGTGCCGCCCGAGCCGATCACCTCGGCGCCCCGCCAGTCGCGCACGGGGAGGACCTTCTTGATCGCCCCGCGCACGTACTTGCGGAGCTTCCGGAGTCCCTTCGGCCCGGAGCGGCGCTCGAGGAACTGCTCGGTGAGCCGGATCGCGCCGAAGGGGAAGGTCACCAGCCGCTCGACGAGCCCCTCGGCGGCGAGCGCGAGCTCGAGCGATCCGCCGCCGATGTCCATCACGACCGACCGGCCGCGTCCGAGCTCGAAGTGCGCGAGCGCGGACCGGAAGGCGAGTCGTGCCTCCTCCTCGCCGACGAGGACACGGGGGCGGAGTCCCGCCTCGCGGCGGACGCGGGTCAGGAACGTCCCGCCGTTGCGGGCATCGCGGACGGCGCTCGTCGCGACCACCTCGATGCGCTTGGCGCCGAGCTGGCGGGCGAGGGTCGCCATCCGGGCGAGGGCCTCGACGGCCTCGTTCATGTGCTGCTCGTCGAGCTCGCCGGTGGCCGCGAGTCCCGCGCCGAGGCGCGGCGCGGCCTTCATCTCGTCCACGATCCGGATCTCGCCGTCGGGGAAGACGTCGGCGACGATCTGGCGGATCGAGTTGGAGCCGATGTCTATCGCGGCGATCCGCTGGTCGCGGTCCTCGCGGGCGGCGCGGTAGGGCCCCTCGAGGGCGCGGAGGGCCATCAGGTCGTCGCCCCGCGGGCCGGGCAGCGGCCCGGCGTGAGGAGGTCGAGGCGACGCTGGACCTGCGATGCGGTGGCGTCGGGGAGGGGCGCGTAACCGAGCGCGTGGGCCGCCGCTGCCCCATCGCGCAGCGCCCACCGGGCGAAGTCGAGGAAGATGCGGCTGCGCCGCTCGTCGGCGAGGCCGCGGTCGAGCACGAGGCGCGTCACCGCGACGACGGGATAGGCGTCGGGACCGCGCGCGGCGTTGAGGTCGGAGAGGGAGTCGGGGAGGTCGAGCCGGAGCATCTCGTGGATGGTCGCGGCGAGGCTGGCCGAGTCGGGGCGGACGAAGCGGCCGGCGAGGTTGCGGACGGCGGCGGTGGAGAGTCGCGCCTGCCGGGCATACGAGAGCTCGACGAATCCGATGGCGCCGGGCGTGGCGCGGACCTCACCGGCCACGCCCTCGTTGCCGTCGAAGCCGACGCCGACGGGCCACGGGGCGGCCGGTGTCGGGCGCGCCGCCCGCCAGGTGTCCGCGCCGCGCAGGAACCCCTCGAAGACCGCACTCGTGCCGCTGGTGTGGGCGCGATGCACGACGCGGATCGGCATCGCCGGCAACCGCACGGCGGGATTCAGCGCGCGCAACGGTGCGGCGTCCCAGCGCGCGATCCGTCCCAGGTAGATCGCGGCGAGGACGTCGCGGTCGAGGGCGATCGTGGCGATGCCGGGGAGGTTCACCACGACGGCGATGGAGCCGAGCGCGGTCGGGATCACGACGGGACCGCAGGTCGCGCGCGCCGCCTCGTCGGGCCGCAGGGGCCGGTCGGTCGCGCCGAAGTCCACCTCACCGTCGAGGAGGAGGCGGAGCCCCTCGCCCGAGCCGATCGAGAGGTAGTTGATGCGGAAGCCGGCGGCGCGCTGGTAGTCGGCGAGCCACCGGCGGTAGAGCGGGAAGGGGAAGGTCGCGCCGGCGCCGACGAGGTCGATGCCGCCGGAAGGGACGGGCGCCGCGGGTCGCGACCGGATCCACTCGATCCCGGCCGCGAACCCCGCGAGCAACCCGATCCACAGGATGGCGAACGCGCGCAGCCACGCGAGGGATCGCGGTGGCGTCATCTCCCCTCGTGCCGTGAGAAGCTAGAGGTCGTTGGCGTACGAGAGGAACTTGTACCGGCCGTCGCGGTTGAGCAACGCGCCGAAGAGTCGGAGCTCGCGCGCAGCGGAGTCGCCCGACGCGAAGCGCACGCGGCAGCCGCCGATGATCCGGTTGGGACCCTCGATGCGGACGGAGTCGTCGCAGGTGAGGGCGTCGAGCCGGAGCGCGCTGCCGCCGTAGCGCGCGAGGAGCCGCACCGCGCCGGTCTCGCTGGCGGCGCCGAGCTGCAGCCAGACGAGCTCGGGGCCGAGCTCGTACGGCGGCGCGGTGAACCGGGTGTGCGGATAGTAGAGCCAGGCGAACTCGGCGCGGCTCATCACGAGCGCGCGGAGGGTCGCGGTGTCGTGCCGGGCGACGGCCCCGAGGAGCGCGACGGTGAGGGCGCGCGGGGACTCGGCGCCGCCACGAAGCACGGCGGGAGTATCGGCGGTCGTGGCGCGGAACCGGTCGAGGAGCACCGGGATGGGCAGCGCGCTGTCCACCACGCCGCCGGGGGCCTCAGCGGCCGCCGGCGGCGTGGCCGACCGCGCGTCGCCGACGCACGCGCCCAGGAGCGCGGCGCCGGCGACCAACAGTCGTGCGGTGGTGCGGAAGGTCACGGGATCAGTTGGTGGCGTAGTTGGTCCAGCCGAGCCACCACTTCGCCCCGCCGGGAGCCGCCGCGCCGCGGTACGCGGTGCCGCTCACGAAGGTGCCCGCCGCCGTCGCCATGTTGCCGGTGAAGGTGGTCAGGCCGCCGCTCGCGGCGAGCGAGGCGCCGGGCGGGGTCCAGTCGAACGAGGACGCGCTCGTCGCCGGCATCGTGAAGGTGGTGAAGAGGCTCGCGGTGGTCGCGACGGCGTCGCGGACGATGTTGCGGGCCACCGAGTCGCTGAGGACGAAGCCCCCCGAGGCCGCGGTGAAGATGGACGGGCTCTCGACGACGAGGATGTTGCGGGCGTCGAAGACGCCGTCGGTGACGCGGGTGCCGGTGCTCGCGTTGTCGCGGAGGCCGATGCCGCCCTTGGGCCAGCGGGCGATCACGCCGTTCACGTAGTAGCCGCCCGTACCGCGGCGGAGGACGGCGCCGAAGCCGCCGTTGGTCGGGTCCACGTCAGTCCCCGCGCCGGTGCCGACGAGCGTGAAGTTCGCGACCACCGGCGTGGTGTAGGGCGTGGAGTTCTGCCCGGCGGCGCAGCCGGTGCCGGCGCAGCCGTCGTTCTCGATGCCCTGCGGGTCCGACGAGGCGTTCCCGGCGCCGGGGCGCGGGATCACGAGCTCGCTCTGGTACGCGATCAGGTGCTGGAGCCGCCCGACGTAGCCTTCGGACATGTCGAAGTGGTCGTCACCCGACTCGTAGGAGACGAGATACTTGCCGTCCACCGCGCCGCCGAAGAACTCGAAGGCGTCGTCGAGGCCGTAGAGGGACTGGAGGTACTCGAGCGTCGTGCCGCTGCCGACCGCGGCGAAGGTGAAGGAGTTGAGCTCGGCGTCGGCGGCGGTGGCGTAGCCGGCGAACTCGACGCGGACGTAGCGGAGGGTGCCGGAGTTGTCGGCGTTGTTGTTGCCGCCGCTGTACTCCTGCGAGGGGTTGGTCGGGCCGGTGCCGGTGCCCTCGAGGACGACGGGGGCGGCGCGATTGATGATGCCGTTGCCGATGATCACGAGCCCGCCCCAGTCGCCGGCCTGGCGCTGGCCGGCGGGACGCGAGGAGGTGAAGACGATCGGCGCGTTGGCCTCGCCGGCGGCGTTGATCCGGGAACCACGGGTCACGAAGAGCGAGGAGCCGACGGTCGCGAAGTCGCCCTCGATGCGCGTGCCCGGCTGGATGGTGAGCGTGGCGCCGTTGGTGACCTGGATGAAGCCGCTGATGGTGTAGGTGGTCTCGGCGTAGAAGGTCCGGTCGGCGGTGATGTTGGTGCTGATCACCGCGTCGCCCGGCGGGATCGGTCCGGTGCCGCCGTCGTCGTTGTTGCAGGCGGCGAGCAGGAGGCCGCCGGCGAGGGTCGCAGCGAGTGAGCGCGGACGGAGGATTCGCAGCATCTGGTGGTGTCCGTGAAAGAGGGACGGGCCGCGCACCCTGCGCCTGCCCGGTGCACGAAAAGGAACGCCACCGTGTCAGTTCACGGTGGCGTTCCCGTCACGGCGCGGTCACGGCCGTCGCTCAGGATCCCCGCGATGATCAGGGGCGCCAGCTCAGCCCCAGCGTGTAGCCCCGGCCGACGCGGTACGATTCGCGCGTCACGGGGCCCTGCACGATGCGATACGGGGCGTCGAGCAGGTTCTTCGCGTCGAGCCGCGCCGAGAAGCGCTCGCCGAGCGGGAAGCGCATCGCGAAGTCCACGACGTTGCGCTCGCGCTCCTTCACGTCGGGGAGCGGCAGCTCACCCGCGTCGGTGATCCGAGCGCCGACCACGCCGTAGAGGAGCGTCGCGCTGGTGAGGCCGCTGTTCGAGCTCCAGGTGAGGCTCGTGTTCACCATGTACGGCGCCTGCCCCACCATCGCGCGGTCGCTGTTGGTGACCGCGATGGACTCGCCGGCGAGGCTGATGCGGCTGTCCATCAAGGTCGCGTTCGCGGCGACCGCGAGGTTCGCGAGCCGGTCGCTGACGAAGCCGAGGGACTTCCGCGCCTCGAGCTCGATCCCGTAGTTGTCGGCGCTGGCGGCGTTCACGAACGTCACGATCCGGGTCCCCGACGAACCGCGGTACACGCGCTCGATCGGGTCGGTGAACCGCTTGGCGAAGAGGGCCACGCTCACGACCTCGGCGTAGTCCGGATACCACTCCCAGCGGAGGTCGAGGTTCTGCACCAGCGCGCGCCGCAGGCCCGGGTTGCCGAGCACGTTGTCCGAGCCCATCACCTCGCGGTACTGGATCGGCGCGAGTTCGCGGTACTCGGGGCGGGAGACCGTCTGCGAGGCCGAGAAGCGGAGGTTCATCGCATCGCTGGGCCGGTAGGTGACCGCGATGGCCGGGAGCAGGTCGGTGTAGGTGGGGTTGGTGCTGGTGGTCGCGCCGACGGTGGGCTCGGCGCGGACGAGGACGTCACTGTACTCCACGCGGGCCCCGGTCACGAGCTGCCAGCGCGGCCCGAACTCCTTCTCGACCATCGCGAAGCCGGCGGCGAGATAGTCGGAGGCGGTGTAGCTGCCGCCCACGCCGATCGGCGTCACGCGCCACACCGCATCGCCCGGCGCCGTCCACCGCCCGTCGAAGAGTTCCTCGGCGGCGAGCTCGCGGTCGGCCTGGTCGATCCCCGACGCATTGAGGCTGTAGCCGGCGCTGGTCGCGTCGCGCGTGGCGCGCCGGCCGAGCGCGCCGACCTTGAGCGCCAGCGAGCGGCCGATCTCGCCGAACTGCAGCCGGTAGTGCGCGCGCCCCTCCCACGCGTCCTCGCTGAGGTCGCTGAACGACCGCACCGCGCCCTCGTTGGAGGAGGAGAACCACTGCGGCGCCATCGGCTCGCCGGTGTTGGGGTCGGTGAAGATCGCCCGCACGAACTCCGAGCGGTCAGGCTCGACGCGGGTCACGCCCGAGGCGCTGATCGCCACCTCGATCCGCTGCCGCGCGTCGAGCTCGCTCTGCACGAGCAGCTGCGAGGAGCGGACGCTCCGCTCCACGTACTTCTGCCGGGCGACCTGGAAGGGGAGGCCGAGGTTCTCCGAGAATCCCTCCTCGGTGCGCGCCTCGGAGTCCATCGTCCGGTTATACGTGTTGTTGAGCGCGACGCGGGTGCGCGAGCCGAGCAGGGTGCTGAAGTTCGCGAGGCCGCCCCAGAGCACCGACGACTTCCCGCTGGCGCCCTCGTAGCGGTCCACCTCGGATGGCGTGCTCCCGTTCTGCGCGAGCGCCTGCGCCCGCACGAGGTCGAGCTTCGCTTCCTGCGTGTACGAGTAGGTGCCCGAGACGAGGTACCCGACCCGCTGGCCGCGGATGGGATCGTTGCCGCCGAAGGAGACCGATGTGGAGCCGTTGAGTCCGCCATCGCCGAGCCGTGGGGTCCACGAGTTGCGGAACTCCGAGACCATCCGGTTGTAGTCCGCCTGTCCCGGGAGCGAGTTCGCGAAGTTGCCGAACTGCTGGATGAAGCCGGGGAGGGCGCGCGGCCCGGCGCCGAGCGCGAGGAGGTCGCCGCTCACGCGTCCCGGCATCGGCAGGCGCCGGCCGACCACCGCGTCCGATCCGCCGGTGCTGGTGGTCATCGCCCAGGTGCGCCGCGCCGGGAACTCACGGGTCTGGATGTCCACCTGCGCGCCGGAGAAGTCCCCCGGCTGGTCGGGGGTGAAGGTCTTGATCGTGGTGATGGTCTGCAGCAGCCCGGTGGGGAAGAGGTCGAGCGGGACGACCTTCTTCTCGGGCTCCGGGCTCGGGATGCGCGCGCCATTCAGCGAGGTCTGGGTGTAGCGGTCGCCGAGCCCGCGGACGAACACGTACTTGCCGTCCTGCACGCTCACGCCGGCGACGCGCCCGACCGCCTGCGCGGCGTCGCCGTCCGGGCTCCGGGCGATCTGCTCGGCGGTCACCGAGCTCACCACGTTCACCGAGGTGCGCTGGGCGTCGAGCGCCGAGTTCACCGAACCCCGCTCGGCGTCGGCGGTGACGATCTGCGCGGTCAGCTGCACGCTGGCCTGCGTGATCGTGACGTCCTGCACGATGGTCTGGCCCGCCTCGAGGAAGAGCCCGGTGATCGTCTTGGGCGCGTAGCCGATGCGGCGCACCTGCAGCGTGACGGTGCCCGGCGCGACGTTGCCGATGGCGTAGCGCCCCTCGACCCCTGACATCGTGCCCTGGGTGGTGCCGACCACCTGGATACCGGCGTCGGAGAGTCCGAGCCCCGACGCGGCGTCGAGGACCCGGCCGACGATCCGGCCGGTGGTCGGGGCCTGGGCCGCCGCCACCGCAGGGAGGGCGAGGAGGGTGAGGAGGGTGCTGCGGAAGATCGTGCGGACAAGGCGCATGAGCGTCTCGAGAATGGGCTTGGGAATCGGGATCCGCCGCGCGCGAGTCGCCAGACGGACGCCTCAAAGCTCCATCAGGCCCGTTTCGGACCGCCTACGCTTCTGTCACTGGACGGTCACGGACTGCGCGGCCGGGGGGCGACCGGAGGCCGCGAGACAGCGCGCCCCGGGGGCCGGGCGGCTCAGGTCGTCGCGTGCGGGAAGCGGGCGGTGATCGTCGTGCCGCGTCCGGCGACCGATTCGGCCATCACGCGACCGCCGTGGGCCTCGACGAGGTGCTTGACGATCGCCAATCCCAGCCCGGTGCCCCCCTGTTCCCGGGAGCGGCCGGGGTCCACCCGGTAGAACCGCTCGAAGATCCGGGGCAGGTGCCCGGCGGGGATCCCGATGCCGGTGTCGCGCACGCCGACGACGACCCCCCGCTCGTGGGCCTGGGAGAAGACGACCACGCTCCCCTTCGGCGTATGGCGGACGGCGTTGTCCACGAGGTTGCCGAGGACCTGGCGGAGGGCGGTCGGGTCGGCGAAGACCTGCGCCGCGTCGGGCGCGATCTCGGCGCCGAGCGAGATGCCCTTGGCCTGCGCCGCGTCGCGCGAGTTCGCGACCATCTCCGCGGCGACGGCGCGCAGGTCGAGCGCCTCGGGCGCGGGCACCCAACCGCCGGATTCGATCCGCGAGAGGTCGAGGAGGTCGTCCACGATCCGCTGCATCCGCCGCGTGTTGGCGAGGATCCGCTCGGCGAACTGCCGGCGCGACTCGAGGGGCACGTCCTCCTCGGCGAGGGTCTCGGCGAAGCCGCCGATCACCGTGAGCGGCGTGCGAAGTTCGTGCGAGACGTTGGCGACGAAGTCGCGCCGCACGGCCTCGAGTCGCCGGAGCCGGGTGAGGTCGAAGAGGGCGAGCACCGCACCGCCGTCGCCGAGGGGCCGCGCGGTGGCGCTGAGCGTGCGGCCGGCGACGACGAACTCCACCGTTTCCGTGTCCTCGCCGTCAAAGGCATCCTCGATGGCCTCGCGCAGGGCCACCTCCCGCGGGAGATGGTCCACGGGGAAGGGGAGCGGCTCGTTGGCGCCGAGGAGCTCGCGCGCGGTGTCGTTGATGCGGACCACCTGTCGCGCGGCATCCACCGCGAGCACGCCCTCATTGAGCGACTCGGTGAGCCGGCGGAGCAGGGACTCGTCCGCGGCGAGGGCGTGGAGCCGCGCCTGCAGCTGCTCGGCGAGCTCGCGCAGCGCGGTCCCGAGGTCGCCGACCTCGCCGGGGGCCTGGAGCAGGGGGCGGCGCGCGAGGTCGCCACGCGCCATCGCCTGCGCCACGTCGCGCAGCTCGATCACCGGCCGCGAGACGGAGCGGGAGAACAGGAAGGCGATGACCAGGGCGCCGGCGAGTGCGAGGAGGACCGCGATCGCGACATCGCGTCGCGCGGCGGCGGTCACGGCGGCGAGGCTGCGCGTGGGCATCGAGACCCGGGCGACCCCGCGTCCCTCGACGGGGAAGGCGACGTAGAGCTCCTCGTCGCCGGTGGAGGGCGAGAGGCGGACGGACGCGCCGAGGCGTCCCGCGAGCGCCTCGGCGACCTCCGGGCGCTGGGCGTGGTTCTGCAGGCCCGCGAGCTCGTCGCCGTCGAACTCGGCGTCGCCGACGACGCGCCCGTCGGGCGCCACGAGCGTCACGCGGCGACCGAGCGCGGCGCCCGCGAAATCGGCGAGCGAGTCCGGTGCGGCGGCGTCCTGCATCCAGAGGTCGCCGACGAGATGCGCTTCGCGGCCGAGGAACTCGCGCGCGTCGTCCTCGAGGCGCGTCCGGAGCTGGCGGTCGACTATCGTGAGCGTCAGGACCGCGAGGAACCCGACGACGGCCAGTGAGCCGAGGAGGAGCCGCTGGGTCAGCCGCACACGCGGCTCATCCCTTCTTGCGGGCCGGGGGGCGGAGCACGTACCCGAAACCGCGCACCGTCTCGATCAGGTCGCCGGCGCCGCCGAGCTTGGCGCGGAGGCGGAGGATGTGCATGTCCACCGTGCGCGTCTGGATGTCGGGGGCGGAGCCGAGCGCGGCGGTGAGGAGCTGGGCGCGCGACTGCACGCGTCCCCGCCGCTCGGCGAGGGTGAGCAGGAGCATGTACTCGGCGCGGGTGAGGTCCACCTCGCGGTCCTCGACGACGACCCGGTGCGCCGAACGGTCGATCCGGATCGGCCCGATGTGGATGACGTCGGAGGTCTCGGGGGCGGTGGCGAGGCGCCGCAGGATCGCGCCGACGCGGAGGACCAGCTCGGGGGGGCTGAAGGGCTTGGTGAGGTAGTCGTCGGCGCCGAGCTCGAAGCCGCGGATCCGGTCGGGCTCCTCCTTCCGCGCGGTCAGCATCAGCACCGCGATGTTGGCGGTGTCGGGATCCTCGCGCAGCTGCTCCAGGACGTCGAAGCCGGAGATGCCGGGGAGCATGAGGTCGAGGACGACGAGGGCGGGCCGGTCGCGCTTGGCGCTCGCGATCGCGTCCGGGCCGGAGGCGGCGGAGGAAACCTTGTAGCCCGCCTTGGCGAGGTGATAGACGACGAGGGCGACGATGTCGGGCTCGTCATCCACGACGAGGATGCGCTCGGGAGCGGTCACGCCACCGGTCATCGCACGGGCTCCGTGAGCCGGCTTGTGATGGTGGCCATTAGGATGTCGAGCGCGACGGGGTTCTCGCCGCCGCGGGGGATGATCAGGTCCGCCCATCGCTTGCTGGGTTCGACGAACTGGTCGTGCATCGGCTGGACCGTCGTGAGGTACTGGTCCAGGATCTCCTCCAGGGGGCGGCCCCTGACCGCCATGTCCCGACGGATCCGGCGGATCAACCGGATGTCCGCCTCCGTCTCCACGAAGATCTTCACCGCGCATGCGTCGCGGACCCGCTCGTCCACCAGGAGGAGGATGCCGTCGATGACGATGACGTCGCCGGGCTCCACGCGGACGCGCTCGGTGGCGCGGGCGTGGCGGGTGAAGTCGTAGACGGGCTTGTCGATCGGCTCGCCGCGGGCGAGCGCCTCGAGGTGCGCGGCGAGGAGCCCGGTGTCGAACGCGTCGGGATGGTCCCAGTTGACCCGGCGGCGATCCTCCATCGGGAGGTGGCCGTGGTCCTTGTAGTACGCGTCCATGTCGATGAACGAGACCCGGGCGCCGACGAGGGCGCCCGCGATCCGCTGCGCGAGCGTGGATTTGCCCGACCCAGTGCCGCCGGCGATGCCGATGATGAGAGGGCGCATTGGGCGCTTGAGCGGAGCGTTCTCACGCGGGGAAGATGCCCGACCCGTGAGTCGCCGCGCAGTGTCGGCGACGTCACGGTCGTGTATCAGGGGTGGAAGTTCGCCCGTGGTGCGAGGGGGCGTCAACAGGACCCCCGGCGCCCTCCCGAGGCGCGACCGGCGCCGACTAGCTTTCGGCATGCGGATCCGCGGAGCGCTCGCCTCCTGCCTTCTGGCCCTCCCCCTGGCCGCGCAGCAGCGCGTCGAGCTCAAGGTCGCGGCCACCACCGACGTGCACGGCCGGTTGCGCGGGTGGGATTACTACGAGAACCGACCGGACTCGCTGCGTGGGCTCGCCCGCGCCGCGACGATCGTGGACTCGCTCCGGCGCGCGGCGCCCGGGCGGGTGATCCTCGTGGATGCGGGGGACCTGCTGCAGGGGAACCCGATGACCTACGTCGCGGCGCGGGTGGACTCCCTGGCGCCGCACCCGGTGATCGCGGCGATGAACGCGATGCGCTACGACGCCGCGGCCCTCGGCAACCACGAGTTCAACTACGGTCTCGACATCCTCGACCGCGCGGTCGCGCGCGCGACCTTCCCGTTCCTCGCGGCGAATGCCGAACGGCTCGACGGCGGGCGCGAGTACGCGGCGGTGCGGATGGTGGAGCGCGCCGGCGTGAAGGTCGCGATCATCGGCGTCACGAATCCCGGCGCGATGGTCTGGGACCGCGACCACCTCCGCGGCCGGATGACGGTGCGGGACATCGTCACGTCGCTGCCGACGCAGGTCGCGGGCGCGCGGCGCGACGGCGCCGACCTGGTGGTGGTCGTCGCCCACGCCGGCCTCGGCGGCGAGTCGTCGTACGACACGCTCGCGACGGGGATGCCGAGCGAGAACCCGATCGCCCGCGTCGCGCGGGAGGTGGCGGGGATCGACGTGATCGTGCACGGGCACTCGCACCGGGAGCTCGCCGACTCGACGATCAACGGCGTGCTCATCGTGCAGCCGCGCAACTGGGCGACGAGCGTCGCGATCGCGACGCTGGCGCTGGAGCGGGGGAGTGACCGCCGCTGGCGGGTGGTGTCGAAGCGCGGAGGGTTGGTGCCGGTCCGCGGCCACCCCGAGCACCCGGCGGTGGTCCGCGCGGTGGCACGCGCCCACGCGTCGGCGGTCCGCTACGCCACCACCGTCATCGGACGCACGGATGTCGCCTGGCGCACCGACTCGGCGCGCTGGAAGGACAACGCGCTCATCGACCTCATCCAGGAGGTCCAGCTCAAGGCGACCGGCGCCGACCTGAGCGCGGCGGCGGCGTTCACGCTCGACGCGCAGATCCCGCCGGGGCCGATCACCGTCGCGCAGATCGCCCAGCTCTACCCGTACGAGAACACGCTCCGCGCGCTCCGCCTGAGCGGGGCGCAGGTCCGCGCCTTCCTCGAGCACAGCGCGCGGTACTACCGCGTGGTCGTGGACCGGGGCGTCGCGCGGGCCGTCCCCGACCCGCGGATCCCCGGATACAACTTCGACTTCCTCGCCGGGGTCGAGTACGTGATGGACCTCTCGCGGCCGGTCGGCGCGCGCATCACGACGCTCACCTTCCGGGGCCGGCCGGTGGCCGACACCGACAGCTTCACCGTCGCGATCAACAACTACCGGGCCGGCGGCGGAGGCAACTACGACATGCTCCGCGGCGCCCCGGTGGTGTGGGAGTCGTCCACCGAGATCCGCGACCTGCTGATCGAGGAGGTCCGCCGTCGCGGCGTGCTGCGCCCGGAGGAGGTGCTCCGCGAGAACTGGTGGATCCTGCCGCCGCGACGCTCGCTGCGGATCCTCGCCATCAACGATTTCCACGGGGCGCTGGTGAAGCGGCCCGATGGCAACTGGGGGAACCGCGGCGGCGCGGCCGAACTCGCCGCCGTCGCGCACCAGGCAATCGCCGAGTGCGCACCGCTCTGCATCCCGATGCTCCTCCACGGCGGCGACCTCTTCCAGGGCACCCCGGCCTCGAACTTCGCGTTCGGTCGCCCGGTGGTGGCGATCCTCAACACCCTCGGGTTCACCGCCGGTGCGCTCGGCAACCACGAGTTCGACTGGGGCCAGGACTCGCTGCGCGCGCGGATGCGCGAGCTCCGCTCGCCGATCCTCGGCGCGAACGTCACCTATGCGGACGGCCGCGACGTCCCCTGGATCCCCGACGACACGCTCGTGGAGCTCGAGGGGGTGAAGGTGGGGATCATCGGCATCGCCGATCCGGCCACGCCGCGCACGACGATGCCGCGCCACGTCGCGGACCTGCGGTTCCAGGAGCCGGCGCCGATCGTGCGGCAGCGCGCCGCCGCGCTCCGCGCCCGCGGGGCCGAGAAGGTGATCCTCGTCGCACACCTCGGCGGGTTCTGCGACCGCGAGGACGCCGACCGCTGCGACGGCGAGATCTTCGACGTGGCGCGCGAGACCGGACCCGACGTCCTCGACGCGATCGTCAGCGGCCACACCCACTCGCAGGTGAGCACCGTCGCCAGCGGGGTGCCGGTGGTGCAGGCGCGACTGAGCGGGCGCGCGCTCGGTGTGGTGGACCTCCCGCTCGGCGCGGCCGGCGCGACGCCGGCGCGGCCCTCCGTGCGCGCGGTCGTGAGCGACAGCGTGACGCCGGACCCGGTGATCGCACGGATCGTGCGCGAGGCGGTGGAGGCCGTCGCCGACCGCGTGAACGCCTTCGTCGTGGAGAACGCGGAGCGGCTCCCCCGGAGCGGCGATCAGTACGCGCTGGGCAACCTGATCGCCGACGCCCAGCGGGCCGCCGGACGTGGTGACGTCGCGGTGATGAACAACGGCGGGATCCGGACGGAGATGCGCGCGGGCCGGATCGTCTGGGGCGACCTGCAGGAGATCCAGCCGTTCGAGAACCGGCTCGTCGCGATCCCGATGAGCGGCGCGACGCTCCGCCGCTACCTCGAGGGTCTCATCGGCGGCAGCGGCATCCGCTACCACGTGAGCGGGCTGCGCATCGAGTACGACCCGTCGGCGCCGTCGGGCTCGCGGCTGCGCCGCGTGACGATGTCGGATGGCCGCGCGCTCAGCGATCGCCGCACCTACCGGGTGATCATGACCGACTTCCTCGCCTCCTCCGGCGACGGCGTCGCCCTCCCGGCGGGCGTCGCGACCGAGCCGCTCGACCTGATCGACCTCGATGCGCTCATCGCCTACCTCAAGGCGCGGCCGGGGGGGCGCCTCGTGATGAGCGAGTCGGAGCGCTCGCCGCGCATCAGGCGGACGCCATGAACGAGCCGCTCCGGGTCTTCGTCA
Source organism: uncultured Gemmatimonas sp. (assembly GCA_964650715.1). Lineage (GTDB taxonomy): Bacteria > Gemmatimonadota > Gemmatimonadetes > Gemmatimonadales > Gemmatimonadaceae > Pseudogemmatithrix. The sequence continues at coordinate 16,819 of CAZYUL010000032.1, forward strand.
ATGGCGCCGGTGTGAGTGTCGCGCCGGGGAGCACCGTGATCGACGCGGTGGCACTCGCGGATGCCGCGGCCGCGGCACAGGTGCGCGCCGGGACGCGGAAGGTGGTGGATAGCCGCGGCCTCCCCGTCCCCGCCGACACCACGCTCTCCGGTGGCTTCGTGATGCGGATCGTCTTGGCGCGAGCGGCGGCCGCCGCCGGGGACGACGCCTGAGCGGCATGATCACCAGCGAGCGGCTCCGCCAGCTCCCGAAGGCGGAGTTGCACTGCCACCTCGACGGCTCGGTCCGTCCGTCCACCCTGCTCGAGCTCGCGCGCGACCAGCGGGTCCCGATGCCGCGCGACGACGCCGAGGCGCTCGGCGACTTCATGGTCGTGCGCGAGGCGCACGACCTCGAGGAGTACCTCGAGCGCTTCAGCGTCACCCTCTCGGTGATGCAGACCGCCGAGGCGATGGAACGCATCGCGTACGAACTCGCCGAGGACTGCGCGCGCGAGGGGGTCCGCTACGTGGAGACGCGCTTCGCCCCGGTGCTCAACAGCCGGCGCGGGCTCACGACGGCGCAGGCGGTGGAGCACGCGCTCATCGGGCTGCGCCGCGCCGAGCGGGAGTACGGGATCGTCGGGCGGCTGATCATCTGCGCGCTGCGCCACCTGCCACCGGCGGACTCGGTGATGGCGGCGGAACTCGCGGCGGAGTTCCACGGTGATGGCGTCGTCGGATTCGACCTCGCCGGCGGCGAGGCCGGCCGTCCGGCGTCGCAGCACGCCGAGGCGTTCCGCGTCGCCCGCGAGCGCGGCGTGCGGTGCACCTGCCACGCCGGCGAGGGAGCGGGTGCGGAGTCGGTGGCCGAGGCGATGCACGCCTGCCAGGTGCACCGGGTGGGCCACGGCACGCGACTCGCCGAGGACCCCGTGCTGCTGCGCGAGGCCCGCGACCGGGGGATCGCGATCGAGTGCTGCCTGACCAGCAACGTGCAGACGCACGCCGCGGCCTCGCTCGACACGCACCCCTTCCGGCGCTATTTCGATGCCGGACTGCAGGTCTCCCTGAACACCGACAATCGCCTGATGAGCGGGACCGACCTCGTGACCGAGTACCAGCTCGCCGCCCGCCACCTCGGGTTCACGCTCGGCGAGCTCGCGCAGGTGGCGCGCACCAGCTTCCGGAACGCCTTCCTCCCGGAGCCCGAGCGTGAGGCGCTGCTGGCGCGACTCGAGCCGGAGTTCGCGGCGGTGGGAGCCGGGTCGTGAGCGGGCACCCCGCCGGCCACGGCGCCGGGGCCGCGCGCGAGGCCGCCGAAGCGGTGCGCGCGCGGATCGGCGCGACGCGTCCGGTCGCTGCGATCGTCCTCGGTTCGGGACTCGGGGCGCTCGCCGACCGGGTGCGCGATGCGCGACGGGTGCCGTACGCGGCGATCCCCGGCTTCCACGCCCCGGCGGTGGAGGGACACCGGGGCGAGCTGATCGCCGGGCGGCTCGCCGACCGCGAGGTGCTGCTCCTCGCAGGGCGCTTCCATATGTATGAGGGGCACGACGCGCGCGTGGCGGCGTTCCCGACGCGCGTGGTGCACGCGCTCGGGGCGCGGACGCTGTTCCTCTCCAATGCGGCCGGCGGGGTGCGCCGCACCTTCCGCCCCGGCGACCTGATGCTGATCGCGGACCACATCAACCTGATGTTCCGCAACCCGCTGACCGGACCGACGGAGCCCGGCGATCCGCGGTTCCCGGACATGAGTGCGCCGTGGAGCCCACGCCTCGCGTCGCTCATCGAGTCCGCGGCGGGCGAGGCCGGCATCGCGCTGCAGCGCGGCGTCTATGCCGGCCTCCTCGGCCCGTCCTATGAGACGCCGGCCGAGGTGCGGATGCTCGAGCGGCTCGGTGCCGACGCCGTGGGGATGAGCACGGTGCCCGAGGTGATCGTCGCCCGCGCGCTGGGGATGGAGGTCGCGGGCGTCTCGTGCATCACGAACCACGCGGCGGGGATCACGGCGGCGCCGCTGGACCACCGCGAGGTGGTCGAGGTCGGGGCGCGCGCCTCGACGGCCTTCTGTGCGCTGGTGGAGCGCTTCGTCGCGACGCTCTGAGTGAGCGGCGCGCCCCGCGCCGGCGCTACTGCTTCGGCGCCGGCAGCGCGGTGACGCGGGCCTTGAATGCCTGGAAGTTCGGCGAGTCCTTCGTGAGCCCGCGCAGCCGCTCCGGCGGGAGCTGCGCGATGCGCTGCCGCGCCGCCGTGATGCGCGACTCCTCGAGCGGATGCGAACGGAACCAGGTCTCGAGCGTCCCCGGCTTCGCGTTCCGCTCGTTGAGCAGGATCTGGAACATCTCGGGGATCCCGTTGGGGTCGATCCCCGCGCGCACCACGTAGTCCACCGCGACCGCGTCGGCCTCATCCTCGTCCTGCCGCGAGAAGCTCGCGAAGGCGGCGTTGGCGCCGATGCTGATCGCGGCCTGGCTGGCGTCGCTGTTGCAGACGCTCGTGAGGATGCACACCGCGGTGATCCCGACGTTCGCGCCCTGCGCCTTCTGCATCTGGCGCACCGAGTGGCGCATCGTCACGTGCCCCACCTCGTGGCCGAGCACGCCGGCGACCTGCGCGAGGTTGGTGGCCCGTTCGATGAGCCCGCGGTTGATGTAGATGAACCCGCCGGGGACCGCGAAGGCGTTGACGTCCTTGCTGTCCACGATGAAGAACTGCCAATCGAGGTTGCGCGAGTCGGCGATGCGGGCGATGGAGTCGCCGAGTACGTTGATGTACCGGTTCAGCTCCGCGTCCTGCACGATCGGGAGTTCCCGGTTGATCTGCTGGGCATAGCTCGCGCCCATCTCCACCTCCTGCTGGGTGGAGACGGCGCAACCGCTGATGAGCGCCGCGACGGCGAGGATCGAGAGTTTCCGCATGCGTTTATTGACCGTAGCGAGGGACCTGACCCGTCGCAAGGCGCGCGAGCGCACGGGCCTGTTCGTCGCCGAGGGGATCCGCACGGTGGAGGAACTGCTCGCATCGCCGCTGCGTATCACCGGGGCCCTCACCTGCGACCTGGTCGACCGGACGCCACGCGGGGCGGCGCTCGCCGCGCAGCTCCACGCCCGCGACGTGACCGTCCTGCGGGTGAGCGAGCGGGAGTTCCTCTCGGCGTCCGACACCGAGAACCCGCAGGGAGTGCTCGCCGTCGCCGAGCGGCCGTCGCACACGCTGGAGGGACTGCGGCTCGGCGCGACGGCCCGGCTCCTCGTGCTCGACGGGATCCAGGACCCGGGGAACGCCGGGACGCTGCTCCGCACGGCGGCGGCCCTCGGCGTGGACGCGACGGTCGCGCTCCCCGGCACGGTGGATCCCTGGAACGCGAAGGTCGTGCGCAGCGGCGTGGGGATCCAGTTCCGCCATCCGGTGGTGGAGTGCGACGAGGCGGCGATCGTCGCGTTCCTCGCGCAGGCCGGGATCCCGCTCTGGGGCGCTGACGCGTCCGGCGAGGCGATCGAGGGCGTGAGGCCGCCCGCTCGACTCGCGCTCGCCGTCGGGAACGAGGGAGCGGGCCTCAAACCCTCCATCCGTGACGCCTGCGCCACGCTGGTCGCCCTACCGATGGCGCCGGCCGTCGAGTCGCTCAATGTCGCGGTCGCCGCCGGCATCGCCCTCTTCGCCCTGAGACCGCGCGCGTGAGCACCTTCGAGTCGGTCGTCGTCTTCCTCCTCGGCGCGAGCATCGGCTCGTTCCTGAACGTCTGCATCGCGCGCTGGCCGCACGACCTCTCGGTGATCAGGCCGCGGTCGCGCTGCCCGAAGTGCGAGCGACCCATCGCCTGGTACGACAACGTCCCGCTGCTGAGCTGGGTGCTCCTGCGGGCGCGGTGCCGGGGCTGTGGACAGCCGATCAGCGCCCGCTATCCCCTCGTGGAGGCCGTCGTCGGCGCGATCTGGCTCGGGAGCTGGATCGCCTTCGGTCCCACGCTGACGGCGCTCCGCCTCGCGATCGCCATCACGATCCTCGTCGGGATCGCGCTCACCGACCTCGAGCACTACGTGATCCCCGACGGGTTCACGGTGACGGGCTTCCTCTTCGCGATCCTGATGCCCCCGATCGCCCTCTTCCTCGGCGATCGCGGACCCTTCGCGGGGCCGTGGGATGCGCTGGTCGGCGCCTGCGCCGGGGCCGGGGTGATCACGATCATCGGCTGGCTCGGCGAGGTCGCGCTCAAGAAGGAGGCGATGGGGGAGGGGGACGCCACGCTGATGGCGTTCGTGGGGGCGATGGTCGGGCCCGGTCGCGCCCTGCTCACCGTCTTCGTCGCCGCCGGGATCGCCTCCGTGGTGTTCCTCCTGTTCGTGCTCCCGGTGGGAGCGCTGCGCGCCCGCGCGCGCGGGGAACCGTTCGCCGTGCCGCTGGTCCCCTTCGGCGTCTTTCTTGCCCCCGCCGGTGTCGTCACCTTGCTTTGGGGGTATCCGCTGATCGACTGGTACCTCGGCACGCTGACCCGCTGACCGACATCGACGCTCCGCCCATGCGACGCCACCTCCGACGCCGCGCTGTCCTGCTCGCGCTCCTCGTCCCCCTCGCCGCGTGCGGGAACGCCGAGGAGCGGTACTCCGGCCCCTACGCGCGCCAGGTGAACGACGCGATGCCGGAGATCGAGTCCACGATGGGACTCCCGTTCAAGGAGGCGCCCCGCCTCGAGGAGCGCACCCGCGACGAGGTCCGCGAGTTCCTGGAGCAGCAGTTCAACGAGCAGTTGACGCCGTTGCAACTCTCCGGCATGCAGGAGGTCTACCGGCTCTTCGGCCTCCTCCCCGACACGCTCGACCTGCGCGCGTTCCTCCTCGACCTCCTCGAGGAGCAGGTGGCGGGATACTACGACCCCGCGACGCGGGTGCTCTACGTGGTGGTGGACGCGTCGCCCGACATCCGCGACATGACGATCACCCACGAGCTGGTGCACGCGCTGCAGCACCAGTACGTGGCGCTCGACACGGTGCAGAAGCTCAAGGGGGACAACGACCGGCAGGTCGCGATGCAGGCGCTGTTCGAGGGGCAGGCGATGTTCGAGCAGATGTCGGCGATGCTCGGGGGCTCCGACTTCTCGCTGCGATTGCCGGGGGGCTGGGACCGGGTCCGCGAGCAGATCCAGGCCGCGCGGTCCTCGATGCCGCGGTTCGCGAGCGCGCCGATGATCCTGCAGGAGACGCTGATCTTCCCGTATCTCAGCGGCGCCGAGTTCGCGCGGGCGGTCAAGCGCGCCCGTCCCGGCGAGGCGCTCTACGCGGACCTCGTGCAGTCCACCGAGCAGGTCCTGCACCCCGACCGCTACCTCGACTCGGTCCCCGACGTGCCGACGCGCGTCACCCTCGGTGCCCCCGCCGTCGGCGACCTCGTGCACGAGGACAACCTCGGCGAGTTCGAGACGCGACTGCTCCTCTACGAGCACCTCCGCGACCTCCCCGCGGCCACGCGAGGGGCGGCGGGATGGGACGGCGACCGCTACCAGCTGGTGCAGACGCCGTCGGGCGCGGGGCTGGCCTGGATCTCGGTGTGGGACACGACCCTCGAGGCCGCCGAGTTCCGCGACCTGATGGAGCGCGCGATCGAGCGGAAGCACGGCGTGCGTGAGGGGAGCGGCGGCAGCGGGAACACCCGCCGGTGGACCACGCGGGAGCGTCGCGTGCTCCTCTCGATGGAGAACGTCGGGGGACGCCCCTCGGTGATCTACGAGGTCGCGCCGCTCGGGGTGGCCGGGCGGCTGCTCGACGTGCGCCGCGTCAGCCTCGGCGAACCGTGACGCGCCGCCGACAGCGACCGCTCCTCGCCGCGACCGCGCTCGCGGTCGGGTTCGCGATCACGTGCGCGGTCGCCGCGCCGACCGCGGCGGCGCAGGATCCCGAGGAGGCCGCTCCCGTGCCGGCGACCTCGACGGTGTTCGCCCGCTACAGCGACCGGATCCTCAAGATCCAGCTCATCGAGACGTCGTCGAACGCGAAGTCCTCGATCGGCACCGGGTTCTTCGTCAGCGCGGACGGCCTGATGATGACCAACTACCACGTCATCGCCGACTGGGTGCACGAGCCCGAGGACTACCGGGTGGAGATCGTGGACCAGGATGGTGCGGCGCACGAGGCGAAGGTCATCGCGGTGGACGTGGTGCACGACCTGGCGATCCTCCGCACCGGGCGCGCGACGCCGCGGTTCTTCGCGCTCGGACCGGTGCCGCTCCGCCAGGGCGCGCGCCTCTATTCGCTCGGACACCCCAGCGACCTGGGGCTCAGCATCGTCGAGGGGACGTACAACGGCAACCTGCGCCACACGCTCTACCCGAAGATCCACTTCACCGGCTCGATCAACTCGGGGATGAGCGGCGGCCCGACGATCACCGCCGAGGGGCGCGTCGCGGGGGTCAATGTCTCCACGATGGGCAACCAGCGGTCGTTCCTCGTGCCGGAGTCCGAGGCGACGGCGCTCCTCGGGCGGGTGCAGGCCCCGGGATTCACGCCGGCGGTGGACCTCATCGAGGAGATCGCGGGGCAGCTGCGCGCCTACCAGGAGGCGTACCTCGACGGGCTCCTCGCCGGCGAGACCAAGACGGTGGACTTCGGGCCCTTCCGCGTGATCACGGAGCCGGCGCCGATCTTCCGCTGCTGGGGCGGCGCCGAGCGCCGGGACGAGCGGGACGACGAGGAGCCGATGTACGAGGAGCTCTGGCACCGCTGCGGCACCGACGACGATGTCTACATCGCCGGCGACCAGAGCTCGGGGGTGATCGAGGTGTCGCACGTGGCGCTCCGATCCACGCGGCTCAACGCGTCGCGGTTCGCGGCGCTCTACTCGCAGTACTTCGGCCGCGACAACACCCCGGGCGGCGACGAGGAGCACGTGACGGAGTGGAAGTGCGAGACGCGCAACGTCGAGGCCTCCGGGACGCCGGTGCGCGCAGTCTTCTGCCTCCGGGCCCTGAAGAAGATGACGGGACTCTACGACGCGGTGGTGAAGGTCGCGGTCCTCGGACGTCCGGGCGCGGGGCTCATCTCGACGCTCACCCTCTCCGGCGCGAGCTTCGCCAACATCAAGCGCCTCTCGACGCGGTTCATGGAGCAGGTCGCGTGGCGCTGATCGTCGAGGTGCTCGCCCCGCGCGGCGCCGAGGTGCGCCAGCGCCTCCGGCTGGAGCGGTTCCCGTGCACGGTCGGCCGCCAGCTCGACAACGACCTCGTGCTCGACGACCCGTACGTGGACCCGCACCACGCGCGGTTCGTCGTGGACGAGGACGGCTCGCTGGTGCTCGAGGACCTCGGCAGCGTGAACCGGCTCGCGGTGCCGGCGCATCCGCGCGCCGAGCGGGTGCGCCTCGCCCCCGGCGCCGAGGTGACCCTCGGCCGGACGCGGCTGCGCGTGCGCGACGCGTCCCAGCCGTTGCCACCCGCCCTCTCGCTGCATGGGGTCGGCGCGCCGGATGGGGCGGCGCGGGCCTGGTACGACCGACCGGCCGCGCGCGCCGCGGCGATCGTGCTCGGGGCCGCGAGCGTCGCGTGGGCGGCGTGGGCGACCTCGACCGAGCGGGCGGCGGGGACGGTCGTCCTCATCGCGGTCCTCACGTTCTTCCTCCTCGGCCTGATGTGGGCCGGCGTCTGGGCGGTCGCCGGCCGCGCGGCGGTCGGTCAGTTCCGGATCGTCGCCCACCTCGCGATCGTCGGCTGGGTCGCGGTCGTCTTCGCCGCGATCGGACTCGCGGCCTCGTGGGTCGAGTTCCTCTCGCCGGAGAGCTCCTGGTTCGACGTCATCGAGGAAGGGGTCGCGCTCCTGACCCTCGCCGCCGTCGTCGCGGCGCACCTCGCCCTCGCTTCGCTGCAGCCGCGCGCGCGGCGCTGGCGCATCGGCGCGATCGTCGCGGGCCTGACGCTGCTCATCACGACCGCCTTCGCGCTCGTCGAGGACGACGCGTTCACCGACGTGCCGGAGTTCTCGTCGGTGATCCGGCAGGCGCCGCCGCGCCTGATCCCGACGCACAGCATCGAGGAGTTCGGTGCGATCGTCGAGGCGCTCCAGGGCGAGGTGGACGCCCTCGTCTCCGAAGGCGCGCCCTGACGCGCCCTGCCCCCGCGCCGGCTCAGCTGCCGACGAGCCGGCCGACGGTGAAGGTCAGCAGTCCGATGATCGCGCCGAGGACGTAGCCGAGGCGCACGATCGTCTTGAGTTCGCGCTCGGTCACGCCGCGGATGATCTCCTCGATGCGCGCGGTGCTGAAGCCGAGGACCTTGCGCTCGACCATCGCCGGGATGTCGAGCTGCTCGACGAGCCGCGGGAGCTGCTCCTCGATCCACTGCCAGACGGCGGGACCGGCGAGCGAGGCGAGGCGAGCCGGCATGTCCTCGGGCAGGAAGCGTCCCGGCCGGCCGAGCGGCTCGTCGAGGAGGCGCGCCGCCCCGGACGCCGCGCCCTCGGCCGCGAGCGCCTGGGCCCGCGGCGAACGGGCGGACTCGAGCAGCCAGCCCACGAGCGCATCCTCGCCGATCGCGTCCATGACCTCGCCCCACCGCCGGTGCTCGGCGCGACCGAGGGCCTCGGAGACCGTGCGCTCGACGAAGCCACGGGTCCGCTCCGTGCCGGCGAGCCGGAGCAGCAGATCGCCGATCCGCGCGGTCGCCGAGCGCGTATCGGACTGGCGCCCCTCCTCGATGAGCTCGGTGGCGAGGGTAGCGGCCTGCGCGGCGAGGTCCGCGCGCCGGCTCGCGGTGAGCACCTGGCCCACCGGCACGTCGCCGACCTCGGCGCGCAGCTTGGCGACGGCGGCGCGGACCTGCGCCTCGAACTCCGGCGTGCGCACGTGCCGCCCGACGCCATCGGCGACCGCGGGCCCGAGGCGCTCCAGCGCTCGCTCCACCTCGGCGAGCACCGACTCCGGGAGCAGGGAGCGGAGGGAGCCGCGTTCGGTCTCGAGCGCACCGGCGATGAGCGTCGCGAGCTTCGCGTCGAGGGTCTCGCGCACGCCCGAGCGCGAGAGCTCGTCGAGCAGGTCCTTCGGGGTCAGCAGCTTCTCGCCGACCGTGCGGCCGATGCTCTTCGCGAGTCGCGCCTTGTTCTTCGGGATCGCACCGTGGAATCGGTACTTCCGCTCGTACGGGTGGAAGAGCATCCAGACGGCGATCGCGTTCGTGACGCCGCCGGCGATCGTGCCGACGGCGATGTTGAGCAGCAGCTCCTGCCAGAAGAGGCTCACGTCCGGCCCGCCGCGGGGCCCCAGCGACGCACCGCGCGCCGTACGAGCGGGTGGAGCGCGGCGCGCTTGGGCTTCAGGAGCGACCCGCGGCACGCCCGCGCGCCGCAGGCGCAGGGGAAGCGCCGCTTCCGGGCCGGCGTATGCGGCTCGTCGAGCTCGATCGCGTAGTCGTAGGCGAGTTCCTCCCCGGGCGCGATGTCGCGGATGGCCACGATCCACATGTGGTCACCGTACGGGATCGGCTCGCAGTTCGGTTCACAGGAGTGGTTGATGTAGCGCGCCGCGTTGCCGCCGACGTTGGCGTCTATCACCCGCGTGTCGTCGAGCGTGAGGAGGTAGGTATGTTCGGGCTCCTCGCGGCCGCCGGGGAGCGTGGGGTAGCGGCGTTCGCCCTCGGCCTCGCTGATGAGCTCGCCGGTGTACTCGATGATCCGCGTGCCGGCGGGGATCCGCCGCGTGGCGAAGACGCCGCGGCCGTGGCGTGCGGAGCGCCGCACCACCCAGTCCCGCGCCATCGTCAGGGGGCGTCGGCCGGGGAGCGCGAGACCTCGTCGAACAACGGCAGGTCCTCGGCGAACCCGTTGGGCTTGGGCGCGAGCAGGATCTCGGCGATCACCTCGTCCATCGTCGAGACGCCGACGAAGGTGATCGCCTCCCGCACCTCCGGGGGGATGTCGCGCAGGTCCTTGAGGTTCGCGGCGGGGAGGACGACGCGCCGCAGGCCGGCGCGGTAGGCGGCGAGCACCTTCTCCTTCACGCCGCCGATCTCCAGCACCTTGCCGCGCAGCGTCACCTCGCCCGTGACCGCGATGTCGCGCCGCACCGGCCGCCGGCTCATCACGCTCGCGATCGCCAGCGTGACGGCGACGCCGGCGCTCGGGCCATCCTTGGGCACCGAGCCGGCGGGGAAGTGCACGTGGAGGTCCGTCGCCTTGAGCTCGGGGTCGGCGACGCGCAGGGCGCGCGCCCGCGAGCGCACGTACGAGCAGGCGGCGTCCACGGACTCGCGCATCACGTCGCCGAGCTGGCCGGTGACGGTGAGCTTGCCGGTGCCCGGCATCAGGAGTGCCTCGATCGTCATGAGCTCGCCACCGTTCGCGGTCCACGCGAGTCCGGTGACGGCGCCGACCTCGGGCTCGCGCTCGGCCGCCTCCAGCGCCCAGCGGGGCGGGCCGAGGATATCCTCGATGCGCGCGGCGTCCACGATCCACGCGCCGGTCTCCCCCTCGGCCTTCCGCTTGGCGCGCTTGCGCATCAGCGCGGCGATCTGCCGCTCGAAGGTGCGGAGCCCCGCCTCGCGGGCGTAGCGGTTGGCGATGAGCGAGAGCGACTCGTCGGTGAACTGCAGGTCGTGGTCCGTGATGCCGTGGTCATCGAAGAGGCGCGGCAGGAGGTAGCGCCAGGCGATCTCGACCTTCTCCTCGACGGTGTAGCCCGCGATCCGGATCACCTCGAGCCGGTCGCGGAGGGCGTGCGGGATGTCGAAGAGGTTGTTCGCGGTGCAGATGAACAGCGCGGACGAGAGGTCGAACGGCAGGTTCAGGTAGTGGTCGGTGAACGAGACGTTCTGCGTGGGGTCGAGCACCTCGAGCATCGCCGCGGCGGGATCGCCGCTCGGGCCTCCCGCGGTCATCTTGTCGATCTCGTCGATCATCAGCACCGGGTCGCCCACCTGCACGCGGCGCAACGCCTGGAGCACGAGCCCCGGCAGCGAGCCGACGTAGGTGCGGCGGTGCCCGCGGATCTCGGCCTCGTCCTTCACGCCGCCGACGGAGATCCGGTAGAACGCGCGCCCGAGGCTCGCCGCGATCGCCTCGCCGAGCGAGGTCTTGCCGGTGCCCGGGGGGCCGACGAAGCAGAGGATCGGACCGTGCGGGTCGCGTCCGCGGTCGCCGCGGAGCTGCCGCACCGCGAGGTACTCGAGGATGCGCTCCTTCACCTCGCGCAGGCCGTAGTGCCGGCCGTCGAGCATCTCCTCGACCTTCTCGAGCGTGACGCGGCTCGCGCCGCTGCGCTGCGACCAGGGGAGCGCGAGCACCCACTCGATCCAGTTGCGCAGCACCTGGTGCTCGCTCGATGCACTGGAGAGGAGCCGGAGGCGCTCGATCTCCCGCCGCGCCTCGGTCGCCACCGTCTCGGGGACGTTCGCGGCCTCGAGGCGGCGGATCAGCTCCGCCGTCTCGCCCTCGCCGGCGTCGGCCTCGCCGAGCTCGGCGCGGATCGCCTGCAGCTGCTGCCGGAGGAAGAACTCGCGGTGGTGGCGGTCCACGCGACGCTCCGTCTCCTGCCGCACCTCCTCGCTCACCTTCGCCTTGGCCGCCTCGCGCTCCCATCGCTCGGCGACGTACTCGAGCCGCGCGAGGACATCGAGGCGTTGGACCACCTCGTCGCGCTCGGCGGCGCGCAGGCCCCCGCGCGCGGCGGCGAGGTCGGCGAAGCGCGAGGGGTCCCGGGCGGCACGACGGAGCAGCGCGGGGAGCTCGGCGGGGAAGGTCGGGTCGAGCTCCACGCGGCTCTCCGCGGCGAGGACGATCCGGTGCATCAGCGGCTGCGCGAGCCCCTCGTCGGTGGGCACCTCGCGGACGGCGCTGACGCGGGCCGTCGGCGGTCCGCCGGGCGTCGCGGGGAGGCGCTGGACCATCACCCGCGCGACGCCGACGAGCGTCACCTGCGCGAGCGAGCTGTTGATGCCGCGCCGGTCCTCGAGGCGGGCGAGCACCCCCACCCGCGCCTCGCTCGTCGCGTGCGTCCCTTCGATGTCGAGCAGGCAGGCGACGGAGGCGCCCTCGCCGGGGTGGGCCGCGAGCACGGCGAGATTCTCGGCACTCGAGACCTGCACCGCGATCCGGCCACCGGGGAGGACGATCGTGCTCCGCAGTGCGAGGAGCGGGAGGTCGGTGGGGAGCGCGTCAGGGGGGTGGTCGCTCACGGCAAGGAATGTAGCGGGCTTGCTCGCATTCGCACCCCCGAGGGTTGGCCTAAGCCCTGTGCCCGCTTACGTTTCAGGGCTCTATGTTCGCCGAACTCTCCGAGAAACTGGAAGCCACCTTCGCGCGACTGCGCGGGCGTGGCGTCCTCACCGAAGCCGACATCAAGGAAGGCCTGCGCGAGGTGCGCCGGGTCCTCCTCGAGGCCGACGTGAGCTTCCAGCTCACGCGCGAGTTCCTCGAGCGCGTCGAGAAGCGCGCGGTGGGAATCGCCCAGCTCAAGACCGTCTCGCCGGCGCAGCAGCTGGTGAAGGTCGTGTACGACGAGCTCACGGTGATGCTCGGCGAGCGGCGCGAGGGGCTCAGGCAGAGCACCCTGCCGCCGACGGTGATCATGCTCGTGGGGCTCCAGGGCTCCGGCAAGACGACGACCGCGGCCAAGCTGGCGCGCCGACTCAAGGCCGAGGGGCGCGCGACGCGGCTCGTCGCCGCCGACGTCTATCGTCCGGCCGCGATCGACCAGCTCGAGACGCTCGGCCGCGAGCTGCAGATCCCGGTGCACGCCGACCGCACGACGACCGACGTCGTGCGGATCGCGCGCGCCGGGGTGGAGGAGGCGAGGCGCGAGCGGGACCGCGTGGTCGTCATAGACACCGCCGGTCGCCTGCAGATCGACGAGGCGATGATGGACGAGCTGCGCCGCGTGCAGGAGGCGGTGCACCCCGACGAGATCCTCCTCGTCGCGGACGGCATGACGGGGCAGGACGCGGTGCGGATCGCGCAGGGGTTCAATGACGCCCTCGGCGTCACCGGCGTGATCCTCACGAAGATGGATGGCGACGCCCGCGGCGGCGCCGCGC
>CAZYUL010000033.1:0-29471 GCA_964650715.1 uncultured Gemmatimonas sp.
GCCTACATCCCGACCAACGTCATCTCGATCACCGACGGCCAGATCTTCCTCGAGTCGGACCTCTTCTTCGCGGGCGTCCGCCCCGCGATCAACGTCGGCATCTCGGTGTCGCGCGTCGGTGGCGCGGCGCAGACGAAGGCGATGAAGTCGGTCGCCGGCCGCCTCCGCCTCGACCTCGCGCAGTATCGCGAACTCGAGGCCTTCGCCGCATTCGCCAGTGACCTCGACGCGGCGACCAAGCGGCAGCTCGAGCGCGGCGCCCGCACCGTCGAGGTGCTCAAGCAGGGCCAGTACGCGCCGATGCCGTTCGAGCAGCAGGCGATGATCATCTTCGCGGTCACCAACGGCTACATCGATGACGTCGAGGTCGCCAAGGTCCGCGACTGGGAGACCGGCTTCCACGCCTACATGAAGGCGCAGTACCCGCAGGTCGGTGACGCCATCCGCAAGGAGAAGGTCGTCTCGAAGGAGACGGAAGCGACGCTGCGGCAGGCGATCGAGGCCTACAAGAAGAGCCGGGCGTAGCGCGTGGCCAAGGGTCGCGAACTCAAGGGGCGCATCAAGTCCGTCGAGAACACGCGCAAGATCACGCGCACGATGGAGATGGTCGCCACGTCGAAGATGAAGCGGGCCCAGGATCGCGTGGTCGCCGCGCGGCCGTACGCACGCGCGCTCGCCGACGTGATCGCCTCGCTCTACAACCCGGCGCTCGCCGAGCGCTTCCCGCTCCTCCGGCAGCCGGCCAAGGAGGCGCGGGCCGCGATCGTGCTGCTCACGTCGAACCGCGGCCTCGCCGGCGCGTTCAACGCCAACCTGATCAAGGAAGGCCGCGCCACCCTCGCCAGGCTCGAGGGCGCCGGCACCCAGGTCGAGCTGCATGTCGTCGGCAAGAAGGGCCTTGGCTACTTCAAGTACATCGGCCGGGCCGTCGCGGTGCAGCGCACTGACATCACCGACCGTCCGACCGCAGCCGATGCGGCGTCGCTCGTGGATGAGCTGATGGCGCGGTTCGTGAAGGGGGAGCTCGACGCCGTGTACGTGATCGGTTCGCGCTTCAACTCCGTGCTCTCGACGCCGCCGACGACCGACCGCGTGCTCCCCGTCGCGCCCCCGAAGGCCAAGGGCGCGCAGAAGGACTACCTGCTCTTCCCCTCGGCCGAGGCGATCCTCAGCGAGCTGCTCCCCTCCTACGTGCGGAACGCGGTGTACCGCGCGCTCGTCGAGACCGTCGCCGCCGAGCAGGCCGCGCGGCGCACGGCGATGAAGAACGCCACCGACAACGCGGGGGAGATGCTGAACCTCCTCCGCCGGACCTACAATCGCGCCCGCCAGGCGCAGATCACGCAGGAGATCGCCGAGATCGTCGGCGGCGCCTCCGCCCTCCAGGGTTAACGGACACCACTCATGACTACCGCCACCGTGGGCTCCACCGGCAAGATCGTCCAGGTCATCGGACCCGTCCTCGACGTCGAGTTCGCGAGCGAGCAGCTCCCTGAGCTCTACAACGCCCTCGAGATCAAGGGCACGACCGAGTCGGGCCAGTCGGTCCGCGTCGTCGCCGAGGTCCAGCAGCACATCGGCCGCAACCAGGTCCGCGCCGTCGCGATGAGCTCCACCGACGGCGTGACGCGCGGGATGGCCGCGCTCGACACCGGCGCCGCGATCGCGGTCCCCGTCGGCGAGGCCGCACTCGGCCGCATCCTCAACGTCCTCGGTGAGCCGGTGGACATGGGCGCGGCGATCCCCGCGAGCGTCGAGCGCTGGCCCATCCACCGCAAGCGCCCCGAGTTCGTGAACCTCGAGCCCAAGACCGAGATCTTCGAGACGGGCATCAAGGTCATCGACCTCATCGCCCCGTTCGTGAAGGGCGGGAAGATCGGGCTCTTCGGCGGCGCCGGCGTCGGCAAGACGGTCGTGATCCAGGAGCTCATCAACAACGTCGCCAAGGCGCACGGCGGCAAGTCGGTCTTCTGCGGCGTCGGTGAGCGCACCCGCGAAGGGAACGACCTGTACCTCGAGTTCAAGGAAGCGAAGATCCTCGACAAGGTCGCGCTCATCTACGGCCAGATGAACGAGCCGCCGGGGGCGCGCCTCCGCGTCGGCCTCGCCGGCCTCACCGTCGCCGAGTACTTCCGCGACCGCGAGAAGGCCGACGTGCTGGTCTTCATCGACAACATCTTCCGCTTCACCCAGGCGGGCTCGGAGGTCTCCGCGCTCCTCGGCCGCATGCCGAGCGCCGTGGGCTACCAGCCGACGCTCGCGACCGAGATGGGCGAGCTCCAGGAGCGCATCACCTCGACCCGCGACGGCTCGATCACCTCGGTGCAGGCGATCTACGTCCCCGCCGACGACATCACCGACCCGGCGCCGGCCACCGCGTTCGCGCACCTCGACGCCACCGTCGTGCTCTCGCGCGCGATCACCGAGCTCGGCATCTACCCCGCGGTGGACCCCCTCGCCTCGGGCTCGCGCATCCTCGATCCGCAGTTCGTCGGCGAGCGTCACTACAAGGCCGCGACGGCGGTGCAGCGGATCCTGCAGCGCTACAAGGAGCTGCAGGACATCATCGCGATCCTCGGCATGGACGAGCTCAGCGAGGACGACAAGAAGATCGTCGGCCGCGCCCGCCGCATCCAGCGCTTCATGTCGCAGCCCTTCTCGGTGGCGGAGCAGTTCACCGGCCGCGCCGGCAAGTTCGTGAAGCTCGAGGAGACGATCAGCTCGTTCGAGCGGCTCGTCGCGGGCGAGTTCGACCACCTGCCGGAGCAGGCCTTCTTCATGGCCGGCGGCATCGACGACGTCGTCGAGAACGCCAAGGCGCTGCAGGCGTGATCAAGGCGCTGAAGGTCTCGGTCATCTCGCCCGAGGCGACGCTCTTCGAAGGGGAGGCGCCGTCGGTGACGGCGCCCGCCTTCGACGGCGAGGTGGGGATCCTGCCGATGCACGCCCCGATGGTGACCACGCTCGGCAAGGGCGTGCTCCGCATCGGCGACGGCGGCGACCGCTTCCAGGTCGAGGGCGGCTTCCTGCAGGTCGTGGACGACGTTGTGCGCGTCGTCACAGAACGCGCCACGCGCATCTGATCGTACCTCCGCGCGCGGACCGTAACGGCGCGCGCGGGGTACTCGTCCCTCAACGGGCGTGGCGGGAGCCGCCACCCCCGGTCGATCCCTCCCATCACTCCAGCCAGACTCCGATGATGCTCCGTCGCAGCTTCGGCCTCGTGGCCGCTCTCATCCTCGTGTCCGCGCCCCTCGCGGCGCCACTCGCCGCGCAGGCCTTCGGCTACCCGGCGATGCAGCCGGCCACCATCACCGCGCGCGAGTACAACTTCGTGCTCGCCGACGGTGGCGCGAACACCACCGTCCTCGCCTTCCAGTGGCGCGAGGGCCTCGGCAACCCGAAGTCCATGTTCGTGCTCGACGCCGGCGTCGCCGATTTCGGCAACGAGACCGCGCTCTTCGTCGGCGGCGGGCTGGGCTATCAGCTCGCCCGCGCCTCGTCCGAGATGCCCTTCGACATCCTCCTCACCGGGAGCGCCGGGATCGGCTTCGCGGACAACGTGAACTACCTCCGCATCCCGCTCGGTGCTTCGCTCGGACGCCGGTTCGATGTCGAGGGAGGATTCGCGATCGCGCCGTTCGTGCATCCCCGCCTCGGCTACGTCCGCGCATCCGGCGGCGGCACCTCCGCGAGCGACACCGACCTCGAGATCGACATCGGGGCGAACTTCGAGTTCAACCCGCGGATGGCGGTGCGTCTCTCGCTCTCGATGGCCGACAGCGAGGCGGTGGGTCTCTCCTTCGTCTGCACGCCGCGGGGGCTCAGATTGCGCTGATGGAAGCTGGAAGTGGGATGGGGCCGCCCGTGTGGGCGGCCCTTCTCCTTTCCCCCCACGCGAATCAGCGCATCAGTGACTCGACGAGGGAGGCGGAGCGCTCGGCGGCGCCAAGCCCCGCGGTGACCACGGCATGGGCGGCGGCGCCGGCGCGACGGTGCGAGTCGCCGGCGCCGAGCCAGTCACGCAGCGCCACCTCCATCTCGTGGACGGACGAGACGCTGCGTCCGCCGCCCGCCGCGAGGAGGAGCCCCGCGTCGCGACTGCCGAGGTGCCGCGGGCCGAAGATCACCGGCGCGCCGAACGCCGCCGGCTCGAGGACCGAGTGCAGGCCCGCGGCGTGGAATCCACCACCGACGAAGGCAGCCCCCGCCAGCGCGTAGAGCTCTCCGAGCACGCCGACGCGGTCCACGAGGATGACGTCCGTTCCCGCGTCGGCGGTGTCGAGTCGCGCGAGGCGCAGTTGCGCCCGCGCGGCCCACCGTTCGATCGGGATGAGGTGCGCCGGCGTCGGCTCGTGCGGGGCGATGACGAGTCGGAGCTCAGGACGGGAGCGTCGCAGCGACTCCCACGCGAGGAGCAGCACCTCCTCGTCCGCGGGCCAGGTCGAGCCGGCGACGAGCGTGGGGCGCGTCGAGGTCAGCCGCGCGAGCAGCGGGGAGCCCCGGTCGGCGGCGCGCGCGCGCGCCGCGACCTGGTCGTAACGGGTGTCGCCCGTGACCGTCACAACCTCGCCGCGCACCCCGAGCCGCTCGAGTCGACTGGCGTCATCGGCATCGATCGCGCCGACCGCATCGAGCGCGGCGTAGGCGTCTCGGAGAAGCGCGCGCGCGAAGCCACCTGCGCGGCTCGAGGTCGCGGCGAGTGTCGCCGAGATGATGCCGAGTCGCACCCGACGCGCGTGCGCGGTCTCCACCAGTCGCGGCCAGACGTCGAGCTTCGCCATCACGAGCGCGGTCGGGCGCAGCGCGTCGAGCATGCGCCGCGCGCTCGAGCCGGTGTCGAAGGGGAGGCATCCGACGACATCCACCGGGAGCTGCGATGCGAATCGCTCCGCGCTCGGCGAGAACCAGGTGTAGGCGAACTGCCATTGCGGATGGCGGGCGCGGAGGAGTTCGATCACGGGGCGCGCCTGCAACCCTTCTCCCACCGACGGGGCGTGCATCCAGAGGAGGGGTCGTGCGATCTCGCGCGCAGCGGCGGCCCACGCCTCGACGTGCCCGATCACCTGCCGACGCGCGCGGAGGGCGCGGGCGAGCTTGCCGTCGCCGGGCAACGGGAGCTGCGTGAGCGCGGCGGCCGATGCCCCGAGCAGCGCGTAGGGGACGCTCAGCAGGGGATGCACGTCGTACCGTTCCGGGGACCGGTGCTCAGGGCGCGGGACCGGCCGTCGCGTCCGGGCGAGCGGCGGCGAGCGCCTGCTCGATCGCCTGCTTGAACACCTCGTACGGCTGCGCCCCGATGATACGCCTGCCGCCGACGAGGAAGGCCGGGGTCGCGCCCATCCCGAGCCGCACGACGCGATCCTGGTCGGCATCGATCATCGGCCGCATCGCGCCCTCGCTGACGCAGGCACGGAAGCGCGGCAGGTCGAGCTTGAGCCGGACGGCGAGGGCATCGAAGAACGCGGGCGCGTCGTTGCGACGCTTCCAGGCGCCCTGTGTGGCGAAGATCTCGTCGGCCATCGGGAAGAATCGGTCCTGTTCCGCGGCGCACATCGCGGCCTCGTGCGCGGCCGGGGCGTTCCGGTGGCTGGGGACGGCGATGTAGTTGAGGTACGCGATGCGGACCTTACCGGTGGCGACGTAGTCGCGCTCGATGAGGGGTGCGGTCTCGTCGTGCCAGGTCTTGCAGTAGGGGCACTCGAAGTCGGACATGACGACGACCCACACGGTGGCGCTGGCGTTCCCGCGGATGCGCCCGAGGTCGGCACGGGTCAGTCGTGCTGCACGCGCCGAGTCGGGGGCAGGTGGGGCCGCGGGCGCGGAGGCGCCCGCGCGGGACTGCGCGCCGGCGGACCCCGCGCCGAGGGCTGCGATCCCGGCGAGGGTGGCGAGGGCGGCGACCGCGGATCGTGCTGGACGGCGGATTCCCATATCTATAGAATAGCCGCCCGGCGGGTGGGGGGAGGGTGGCCGGGGGCTACCCCCCCTCCCCTCTGGGTTCCGGAGGGGGGGTTGCGGCCATTCCGTGGCGTGTCGTAAGTTCGCGCGGTTCGAAGTTGTGACGCGGGACACCAGTCCCGTGGTAGATAGGCTGAGTCGGGGGATGCCCGCCGGAAGGCGGCGCTCGCCCGTTGACGTTGTTTTTCGTTCAGGGCCCGCGCGCGACACTTCGGTCGCGGCGGCAAGCAGTGCAGTCGTTGGTTCGTCGCGGTGTGTCGTGCGGTACCCCCTTATTCCTCACCAAGGGAGAGCGATGACGGCCAGTTACAGGTTCAACCCGATGCGAGTGATCGCCCGAGCAGCTCTGGGCCTTCTTCTCGCGGCCAGCGTGACCGAGGCCCAGCAGAATGCGGTCCTCACGGGTAAGGTCACGAGCGAGGCGGGACAAGTCCTCGCGCAGGCGCAGGTCTACATCACCGAGATGACCATCTCGGTGGCCACGAACGACCAGGGCGTGTACACGATCACGATCCCTGCGGCCCGCGCGACGGGCCAGACGGTCAACCTGCGGGCCCGCGCGATCGGATACGCGCCGGCAGTGGCCCAGGTCCAGCTCAACCTCGGAAGCCAGACGCGCGACTTCACCCTCCGGCGCGACATCAATCGCCTGAGCGAGGTCACGGTCACCGGCTCGATCGAGGGGACGGAGCGGGCCAAGGTGCCCTTCGCGATCGGCCGCGTGACGGCGGAGGAGATGCCCGTCCCGTCGCTCGATCCGATGAAGGCACTGGTCGGCAAGGTCCCCGGTCTGCGCGTGGCGCAGGCGGGCGGCGCGCCGGGTTCGGCGCCGCAGATCATGCTCCGTGGCCCGACGTCGCTCAACGCCTCCGGGCGTGGCACGGGTCCGCTGATCATCGTGGACGGCACGATCATGCGCGTGGGCAACCTCTCCGAGATCGGCGCGCTCGACATCGAGTCCGTCGAGGTCGTGAAGGGTGCGGCGGGCGCCTCGCTGTACGGCACCACCGCGGCGAACGGCGTGATCATCATCAAGACCAAGCGCGGCAACACGCGTGACGGCACCACCTGGACGGCCCGTACCGAGTACGGCCGCTCCGACCTCTCGGACGTGTTCTACGATCCGCCGGTGTCGCACATCCTCCAGCTCGATGAGACCGGCACGCGGTTCTGCGTCCAGGGTACGGGCACGGCGTCGAACTGCTCGCGCTCCTTCGACTGGATGCACGAGATCCTCCGCATCAACGGCGTGAACGCCGATACGGTGCGCACGGCGCAGACGGTGCAGTTCAACGCCGTGGGCGCGACCGACGGCTCGCTGCTGAACGCGTTCCAGGCGAACTGGTGGCCGGTGCGGTACGACGCGTTCGCGCAGGTCGCGACGGCGAATCCGTTCATGCTGAACTCGATCGACGCCGCCGGCCGCGTGGGCTCGGTCCGCTACTTCGTGAGCGGCCAGTACACGACCGACCAGGGTGGCATCAAGGGCCTGGTGGGGCAGCAGAATCGCCGCGCCCGCGTGAACCTCGACTACGACATCCGTCAGGACTGGCGGCTCTCGCTCTCGACTGTGTACAACCAGGGCTCGACGGATAACCGCTCCGGTGGCTCGTCGAACGGCGGCATCTGGGGTCAGATGCTCCGCGGCGCCCCCGGCGGGACGGACTACCTCGCCCGCGACACCCTGGGCCGCCCGATCGTCCGCGGCGGCGGCGCGCCCCTCCGTGGCTCCGGCAACGGCGGCGGCACGTTCCTGTACGACATGGGGATGATCTACAACACGTTGCAGGCTGAGCGCTACAACGCCTCGGTCAGCACGACCTTCACCCCGCTCGACTGGGTGACCCTCGAGGGCGGTTTCGCGTTCGACAACCGTCACCGCACCAACCCGAACTACCTGAAGAAGGGCTATCGCACCTTCGGGTTCTCACCGTCGGCGAACTTCGGCCAGATGGGCATCAGCGACCTCGACAACGAGTCGATGAATGCCAACATCTCGGCGACGATCCGCCGCGAGCTCACGAGCGACCTCACCGGCAAGGCGAGCGTCCGCGCGCAGTACGAGCGTGAGGATCAGTGGAACAACAACGGCTCCGGCCAGCAGTTCGTCGTGGCCGAGGTCTACACGCTGAGCAACACGCTCACGGAGAAGACGGCGACGTCGAGCTCCAGCAGCGTGCGCTCGATCGGCATGCTCGGCGGCGTGAACCTCGACTACAAGGGCCGTTATATCCTCGACATGACGTACCGGTACGACGGCAGCTCGCTCTTCGGCGCCGGCAATCGGTGGGCGCCGTTCGGTCGCGTCTCCGCGGTCTGGATCGCGTCCGAGGAGCCGTTCTGGAACGTGCCCGGAGTCAGCGAGTTCCGCATCCGCGCCTCGCGCGGCACCGCGGGCAACACCCCGAGCTTCACGGCGCAGTACGAGACGTACAGCTGCGGCACGGCTGGCTGCTCGCTCGGCCAGGCCGGTAACCCGAACCTGAAGCCCGAGACCACGACCGAGACCGAGATCGGCGTGGACTTCACCGTGATGGATCGTCTGGGCGTCGAGATCACGAACGCCTCGTCGAGCACGGTGGACCAGATCCTCAACGTGAATACGCCGGCCATCCTGGGCTTCTCGAGCCAGTGGCAGAACGCGGGCACGCTGAGCAACAACACGTGGGAGATCGCGATCAACCTCCCGATCATCAGCCGCGCCGACCTGCAGTGGGACCTGCGCGCCTCGTATGACCGGAACCGCACGTACATCACGAACCTCGTGCCGCCGGACTACTTCTCGAACATCACCGGCCAGGGCACGGGTTCGATCTTCTTCTTCACGGATGATGACTCGGAAGTGAACGGCTTCCCGATGAACCGGATCGGCAACATCTGGGGCCGCAGCTTCTACCGTAGCTGCTCGGAACTGCCGGACTTCGCGCTCTCGACGGGTGGCGGTCAGACGCTCACCTGCGGCGGCCCGGGTTCGGACTTCCAGGTTGACGACAAGGGCTTCGTGGTGTGGACCGGCGCCGGAAACGGCCTCGGCGATGGCATCACCCGGAACCTCTGGCAGACCAAGCTCCCGGCCGCGGACTCGCCGTGGGGCTACCCGCTCCACTTCGGTCACCCGATCACCCAGCGGCCGCTCGCCGGCCAGCCGGGTCAGGGCGTGGGCTCGCTCCGGATCATCGGCAACACGATGCCGGACTTCCGCCTCGGCTTCAACAGCACGCTGACGTGGAAGAAGCTCACGGTGTACGGTCTCTTCGATGGCACCTTCGGCCACGAGCTCCAGAACCAGGCCGAGGGGTGGGGCATCTTCGACCACAACGCGCAGTCGATGGACCAGAACGCCAACACGCCGGTCAGCCGTGCCAAGCCGGCCGGCTACAGCTGGCGCGTCGGCGGCTCGGAGGGCGCTGGCACGGGTGGTCTCTACGACATCCTCGGCCCGAACAACTACAACACCGAGACCGCGTCGTACATCAAGATGCGTGAGCTGAACGTCTCGTACCGCATCGGGCCGATCGCGGGCACGGGCGACTGGACGGTCTCGCTCCTCGGCCGCAACATGTTCACGATCACGGACTACTCCGGGATGGATCCGGAGACGGGTGTGCAGGGCGGTTCGCTCGGGTCGGGCCTGGTCAACGGCGTCGACGCGTTCAACTTCCCGACGCTCCGTTCGTTCACGTTCGCGATCTCCACCCGGTTCTAGGAGCGAAACGAGATGAATCCCACCATCAAGCGAAGCGCCGTCGTACTCGCAGCCGCCCTGCTCCTGGGCGGCTGTGAGGACGTGCTCGAGGTCAGGAACCCGAACTCGGGTGAGACCGAGCGCGTGCTGGCGACACCAGCAGACGCCGAGAACCTCCTCGGCTCATACTGGAAGCGTTGGCACTCCGGCCTCAACGGAGCCATCGGCGACCTCGGAGGCATGGCGGCGAACCTGTCGCTCATGTCGTACTCGAGTCTCGCCAACAACTGCATGAACAACCACACCCCGTTCACCGGGGCGACGAACTTCAACAACGTCGGCAATACCTGCCAGGGCGAGCAGTACCGCGCCTTCGCCTTCAACTCCGAGGTGAACAAGGTCGCGGCGATCTTCCTGAAGAAGCTCGAACTTGAGAACTTCAACCTCGGCACCCCGGCGCGGAACATGCGCGCCCGTGCGTTCGCCAACTTCCTGGTCGGCCTGTCGGTCGGCTACAACGCGTTGGTGTACGACTCGGTGGCGGTGGCGTCGGCGGCGACCGAGCAGCTCGAAGTCACGCCGTTCATCCACTACACGGAAGCGCGGGACTCGATGGTGGTGTACATGCAGCGCGCCATCGACCTCGCCGCCGATCCGGTGGCCAGCGGCCCCGAAGGGTTCCCGATCCCCGGCGAGTGGATCCCCAGCACCACCTCGATGAGTGGTGGTATCAACGGGGGCTTCGCGCGTCTGGTACGGAGTTACCGTGCCCGGATGCTCGCCTACATGGCCCGCACTCCCGCTGAGCGAGCCGCGGCGGACTGGGCGATGATCGAGGCGGACGCGACGGCTGGCATCACGGCGGATTTCGACGTTGTGACCAGCACGACGAACGGACCGACGCACGCGGGCTGGCGGAACCAGTTCGGCGTGTTCGGTCTCTGGCACCAGATGCCCCCCTGGTACATCGGCATGGCGGACACGTCGGGTTCGTACGCGGCGTGGATCGCGCAGCCGCTGGGCGATCGCGGGGCGGGCAATCAGGGCCTCCTGGTGGTGACGCCGGACCAGCGGTTCCCGCAAGGCACGACGCGGGGACAGCAGCAGGCGGATTTCTCGATTGCGAGCTGCAATTCCACTGCAGAACTACCGTGTGCGCGCTACTTCGTGAACCGCCCGGCGGGCGGCGACCAGTACGCCGGCGCGGGTTACGGCTGGTCGAACTACGACAATGTCCGGCACTACAAGTGGCGGACGGTCGGGACGACCGCCACCTCGACGGCGCGCAACGGCCCGACGACGGACATTCCGCTGGAAGAGATGAACCTGCTGCGCGCCGAGGCTCGCTATCGTGCCGGCGACTATCCGGCTGCGGCCGCGCTGGTCGACCTTTCACGAACCCTCTACGACAACCCGGCGGACACTCTTGCCAATGGGGACCCGAATCCGGCGATCCTCGCGAATCTGCCCGCGGCGCCGACTGACGCCGTGACCCCGGTCTCGGGTGGACAGGCATGCGTGCCGAAGGTGCCGGTGGCGCCCGGATACAACACGATCGCGTGCGGTACCCTGTGGGACGCGCTCGTGTACGAGAAGCTGATCGAGACGATGTATATGTCGTACCTCTCGACCTACCTCGACGCCCGCGGGTGGGGCCTCCTGCCGGCTGACACCCCGACGTACTGGGCGACGCCGTTCCAGGAGATCCAGGCACGCAATCTCCCGGCGTCGGCGGTGTATGGCACGGGCGTCGGACCTGGCAATGCACCGGGCTCGTTCGCCGGGCCGAGCATCTACGGGTGGGAAGTGCCGCGGTGAGCAAGTACCACCGCCTCCTTGCGCTGTTCGCGCTCCTCACCGGGACGGGCTGCTATGCACTGCAGCCCGTCTCGGGAGGGGTGGCGCCGGAGGCGGGCGCGCGACTCGACGTCACGCTGAACGACGCCGGACGCGTGGCCCTCGGCCCGCTCATCGGGGCCGAGGTGGACCGCATCGACGGTACGTTGCTGGAGAAGGACTCGGCGGGAATGACGCTGGCCGTGAAGCACGTCATCGGGCTGAACGGCAGCACGCAGATCTGGAGCGACGAGCTGGTCCGGGTGCAGGATGAGCACATCCGCCAGCTCGCACGTCGCCAGTTCTCGCCGGGCCGCACCGCTGTCCTGGGTGCGGCGGGTGTCGGCGGCTTCACCCTGTTGGTCTTCTCGGGGCTCAATCCATTCGGACTTGGACTCGAGGGGGACGGAAGCCAGAAGGGCGACACCTTGGGAGAATCGATCATCCGCGTGATCCGGCCGTGAGGTCTGGATCGATGCCCCACCTCGATATGGAGTACGTCATGCGACGTGTAGTCTCTCTCTCCGTCCTCGGCCTCGCGGCCGTGACGATCAGCGGGTGCGACCTGAAGGAGGTCTACCCCACCGCGATCCCGCCGCTGGCGGGTGTGCGGTTCATCAACGCCGTGCCCGACACGGCGGGCGCGTACGGCATGGATCTCCGGTTCGTTGACATGACGGAGAGCAATGCCCACTTCCGCCAGAACTTCCGGAACGGCCCGACCACCTCGGGCGGCATCACCGCGTCCACCGGCATCCAGTACAAGCATGCGAGGGCCGGCACGCGCCAGATCAAGATCTTCCTCGATGACACGCTGCAGTCCGTGGCGTCCGTCGAGCTGGTGTCCACGACGATCACGCTGGAGGCGGGCAGGAACTACACCGCGCTCCTTTGGGGGTACGCGAACCCCACGGGGCCCGGCCGTCCTGTCGGTGCCCCGGCGATGACGTTCGAGCTCTACGAGGAGGACGTGGCGGCGCCCGGGACGAATGTGGCGCTCCGCGTGATCAACACCAGCGAGACCCCGTACGACGTCCGCTTCCGCCCGACCGGGGATCCTCTCCCGGTGGCGGCGACGTGGGCGGTGCCGGCGATGAGCCGCTCCACCTACGTGACCGACGTTCCGGGATCCAAGACGTTCAACGTGCAGCCTGCGGGTGGCGGCGCGAACGTGTTCGCCGATCCGCTCGCGCTGCTCGGCGCGGCTGCGTTCTCGACCGCGCAGGGCAGCACGGTGCTCGACATCGAGGCGCTCCCTGGCACGACGCAGGCTGGATCGGCCGTCACGATGATCATCTGGCCGCGCTCCACGGCCGGCACGCGGACCCCGCAGACTGCGGCGTTCCAGGTGCCGGCGGCGACCTTCATCTGGGATCGCCGTCCGCCGTACGTGAATCAGTAGCCGATTCGTTGTCGCAGGTTCTCGCGGGGCCGCCGGTTCGCCGGCGGCCCCGCGTGGCGTTCAGGGCGCCTGCGGCTCGGTCAGGCATCCACCCCTTGCGGCGCCGGTCCGAGGGCGGAATGATGGTAGTACCCCCCACCGAAGGTGAACCATGCTCCGCAGCCGCATCCTCGCAGGCCTGCTCCTCCTCGCCGCCATCCCGACTCTCGCGGCCGCACAGCGCGGCAATAGCCGCCGCGACCGCGGCACCGATGCCAACTGGGACGAGATCACCCGCCGGGCACCCACGACGATCCTGAGCGTCCGCGAGGTCGAGGCGATGGATCCGCTGCGCCACTTGCTCGCCAAGCGGAAGGATCTCAAGCTCACGGATGCCCAGTTTGCTCAGCTCAAGGCGATGGACGACAGCGCGCAGGTCCGCGATGAGCCGCTCCTCAAGCAGCTCGATTCGCTCCGCCGGGAGATGAGGCCGGCTGGCCAGATGGACGATGTGCAGCGCCTCCGGCTGCAGGTCGTCCGCCGGAACTTCGCCGAGACGGTGGAGCGGGTCCGGGAGAACTACGACGCGGTCGCCGCTGCCGCGCTACCCGCGCTCGATGAGGCGCAGCGCACCCAGGCGGCCGAACTCCTCGCCAAGCAGAAGGCGGAGGCCGACAAGGTCGTCGCCGAGAAGCTGGGCAGCGGGCGCGGACCGGCGGGCGGCGGCGGCGGGGCCAGGCCCCCCTCGCGCTAGGTCGCGGCGTAGCGACCTTCGGGGGCCCCGCGGTCAGCCGCCGCGGGTCGCCTCGGCGCGGATGGCGTCGAAGAGCTTGGTGTCCAGCGTCCCCAGCGCGGTGCAATTCTGCGGATTCTGCCGCCGCGCCACGGGTCGCGCGGTCGCCATGGTGGTCAACTCCACGCGGCTGCTCCCCGCCGATGCGGCCGTCACCCTCGTGAGGAAGGTGAGGGTGATCTCGTAGTCGTCCGCATTGGGGCCGATCTGCGTTTGTCCGCAGTCGAAGTAGCGGCTGAGCGGGACGCCCTTGAGCGACTTGCGCATCTTGACGCTCGAGGCCCCGAACGTCCGCGATGAGATGTCCACGGTGGTGACGCTGATCCCAACGGACTCGTACGCCGCCGGAAGCGCCTTCCAGACGACGTCCACGGGCCGCTCGATCACCTTCACGTTGGCGGGGTCCTCGCCCCGCATGCTGACGGTCTGGGAGCCGGTCTGCGTGACGACGGTCATGGTGCGCGGCGCGGAGCCGGCCGCGGCGCCGCCGGAGCCGCTCGAGCATCCGGCGAGGAGGGCGAGCGCGACGACGACCGCGCAGGTGACGAGGTTGGAGCGCATCAGCAGGGCCTCCGGCGGGGATGGACACGGGTTGGGCGGGGGTGCCACATCCGCTATCATACCCGTGGACCTCCAGAGTGGCGCGTCCCGGCAGGGGTGCGCAAGAGGCGGACGAGATGATCAGGACCGGTACGCTGACCGTCGGCGCCGCGCTGCTTGTCGCGGGTTGCTCGGCCACCCACACCCCGGACCCCGGGCTCGGACCCGCCTGGGCGCGCACCTGGTACGGGGTCATCCGCGCCGAGCGACTCGCTCCCCCTGTCGCCTCGCGCCTCGTGGCTTATGCCGCCAGCGGCCTGTACGCGGGACTCGCGGCCGCTGATCCGGCGCTCCCCAACCTCGATGGCACGCTCAACGGCATCCCGAGCTTCCCGCGCGCCACGCGCGTGGGCGAGCTGGACGGCACCATCATGGCCGTTGTCGCCGAGCGGGTGATCATGGACTCGCTCCTTCTCGAGGCGCTCCCGACCACCAGGGCCTCGCTCGCCCAGCTCGCCGACTCGTTGATCGGGGCCCGGGTGACGGCTGGGATCGGCGAGCGCCTCCGGGCGCGCTCGGACTCCGTGGGGCGGCTCATCGGGATGGCGGTCGTCGCGTGGTCGCGGACCGACGGCTTCGCGGAGACACGGGGCCGGCCGTACCGTCCGCCGGTCGGACCGGGGCTCTGGGTCAACGACTCGACGACGAGCACGTACGCCACCCAGAGCATCTCGGGGGTGAGCGAGCAGGTCTCGCCGACGAATCCGGCGAATGCGCTCCGGAGCGGGGGCGCCGCCAATGCGGGCGACCGGAGCCTCATCCTCAGCCGCGCCAAGCCGGCGGACGTGAGCACGCTGATGGCGGTGAACATGGCGGGGGCCTCCGAGCCGTACTGGCGTGAGGTGCGGCCCTTCGCGCTCGAGAAGTGGGATGCCTGCGCGGTCCCGTCCCCCCCGCCGTACTCGACGTCGCGGGACTCCGAGCTGTACCGGGACGCGATGGAGGTGGTGCGGGTCAAGGCAGCCCTGACGCGGGACCAGAGCGACATCGCGTACTACTGGGCGGACAACGCCGGAGAGAGCGGCACGCCGGTCGGGCACTGGCTCTCGATCGCCAGCCAGATGGTGTCGGAGCGCGGGCTGCCGGCGGACCGCGGGGCGCACCTGCTCCTCGCGACCGCCGTGTCGCAGGCGGATGCCTTCATCGCCTCGTGGGGCTACAAGTACCACTTCAACCTCATCCGGCCGCGCACATACATCCGCCGCGTGATCGATCCCGCTTGGGAGCCGCTCATCCCGACTCCGCCGTTCCCGGAGTACCCTTCGGGCCACTCGACGCAGTCGGCCGCGGCGGCGACGACGATCGCGGCGCTGATCCCCGACGGTCCTTTCACCGACAGCACGAGCATCTCGCTCGGCCACGCCGCGCGTCGGTTCGCGACCTTCCGCGAGGCGGCCAACGAAGCGGGACGTTCGCGGATCTATGGCGGGATCCACTTCCCGGTCGGCGACCTCTCCGGACGCGCGCTCGGCACCTGCATCGGCGAGAAGGTCGCGGCGCGACTCCCTCGGATCGCCGTCGGGCCGGCGGAATGAGAACGCCGGACGCGCTGGCGAGGCCCGTGGCCCGGCACGCGGTCCCTCGCGATGCGCGCCGTCCGCTCGCCACCCTCTCCAAGCTCGCCGCGCTCGCCATCGCGATCGGCGCGTGCGACGGCGGCGGCGAACCCGGGGCGTGGGTGGTGGAATCCGGATACCGCTGGCGCGAGCTCCATCCCGCGAATGGCCGTGTCGGCTTCACCGAGATGCAGGGTGCGCGCAGCGGCGTCGACTTCACGAACGACGTGAGCGACTCGCTGCTCGTCGGGAACCGCATGCTCGGGCAAGGCGCGGGGATCGCGCTCGGCGACGTGGATGGCGACGGACGGGTGGACCTCTTCCTCGCCCGCACCGAGGGATGCAACGCGCTCTACCGGAATCTCGGCGGCTGGCGGTTCGAGGATGTCACCGAGCGCAGTGGCGTCGGGGCGTGCGACCGGTTCTCCACGGGAGCCGCCTTCCTGGACCTCGATGGCGACAGCGATCTCGACCTCGTCCTCGTCGCCACGACCGGGCCCAACGCGGTCTTCATCAACGACGGCGCGGGGACCTTCGCCGAGCGACGCGACCTGGGGCTGGATCCCGTCGGGCGCGGCGGGACGACGATCACCGCCGCCGACGTGGACGGGAACGGCTGGCTCGACCTGTACGTCGCGAACTACAAGGCGTACACGATCGACGACTCGATCCCGCCGCAGCGCCGCGCCTTCAATCAGATGGTCCGTGAGGTCGGTCGGGGCCGCTTCGAGATCGTCCCCGAGCACGCCCGCGAGTACAAGGTGGTGGATCGACCCGATGTCGGCGGGATCCGGATGACGCAACGCGCCGCTCCCGACGCCTTCTACCGCAACGTCGCCGGACGCCTCGAGCAGGTCCCGGTGATGGGGGAGCGCTTCCGTGGCGCCGATGGCGCGCCGCTGCGCGAGGTGCCCGAGTCGTTCGCGCTGGGCGCGAAGTTCCGCGACCTGGACGTGGACGGCGACCCCGACCTCTACGTCGCGAACGACTTCGAGGACCTCGACGCGCTCTGGCTCAACGACGGTCGTGGCAACTTCCGGCGCGCCGACTGGACCGCGCTCCGGCAGATGAGCAACTCCTCGATGGGCGTGGACATCGCCGACGTCGAGGGGGACGGCCGCCCCGACATCTTCGTCACCGACATGCTCAGCGACGACAGTCGGCGACTCCGGACGCAGATCCCGACCCACACGGCGCTGCCGAAGCTCCCCGGCGACGACCGCCTTCAGCTCCAGCAGCAGCGCAACGCGCTCTTCGTGAACCGTGGCGACGGCACGTTCGCCGAGGTCGGGATGGGGGCCGGCCTCGCCGCGAGCGGCTGGTCGTGGGGGACGGCCTTCCTCGACGTGGACCTCGACGGGCGCAAGGACCTGCTCGTGGCCAACGGGCACCTGTGGGACATCATGGATGCCGACGTGCAGGAGCGGCTCGTGAACCGACAGCACGAGGTCGCGTGGCAGCTGATCCGTTGGCAGTTCCCGCCGCTGCGGCTGCGCAACCAGGCGTATCGCAATCGGGGTGACCTCACATTCGAGCCGATGGGTGCAGCGTGGCGATTCGGAACGGAGGAGGACATCTCACACGCCATCGCCGCCGCCGACCTCGACGATGACGGCGACCTCGACGTGGCGGTGAACCGGCTGCGTTCGCCGGCGCTGCTGCTCCGCAACGACGGGAACGCGCCGCGCGTCTCGGTGCGGCTGGTCGGCGACGCGCCGAACACCCGCGCCGTCGGCGCACGGCTGCGCCTCGAAGGCGGCGCGGTCCGGGTGCAGGAGCATGAGGTCGTCGTGGGAGGGCTCTACCTCTCCCACTCCGACGAGACGGCGTCATTCGCGATGGGCGCCGCCGACAGCGCGGCGCTCATCGTCGACTGGCGCGACGGTCGTCGGACCACGCTCACCGTGCGGGCGAACCGCCACTACGAGGTCACCACGGCGACGGCGACGGCGCCCGCGGCGATCCCGTCCGGGGCGCCCGCCGGGGCGACACCCGCCGACCCCGCACCGATCTTCGTGGACGCGACGGCCGAGCTCGGTGGTCACCGGCACGCCGAGCCGCGGCACGACGACTGGGACCGGCAGTTCATGATGCCGAACGCGCTGTCGCAGCTGGGGCCGGGGATCGCCTGGTTCGACCGCGACGGCGACGGTGACGAGGATCTCTTCGTCGGCAGCGGCAAAGGGGGACGACTCGGTTACTTCCGCAATGACGTGCGTCGCCTCAGCGCGCAGGCGCTCGCGGGCGCCGCGCCGGCCGACCTGACGGGCCTGGTGGGCCGCGCGACGGGCTCAGGACGCGAGCTGCTCGCCGGGCTCTCGACCTGGGAGCGCGACAGCGTGCCCGATGTGCTCGCGCTGCCCCTCGGCGGCAGCACGCCCGCGCTCCGCGAGAGGATCGCGGCGAGCGGCGCGTCCACCGGGCCCCTCGCCCTCGGTGACGTGAACGGCGACGGCGCCCCGGACCTCTTCGTCGGCGCCCGCGTGGTCCCCGTGCGGTATCCGGTGCCGGCGAGTTCGATGCTCTATCTCGCCGATGGGGACGGCTTCGTGCCCGACGAGGCGAATCGCGCCGCGCTGCGCGACATCGGTCTCGTCTCGGCGGCGACCTTCGCGGACCTCAATGGTGACGGCCGCGCCGATCTCGTGCTCGCGCTGGAGTGGGGGCCCCTCGTGGTGCTGATGAACGAGGGCGGGCGGCTCGTGCGCGCCGGTCCCGCGCTCGGGCTCGACCGGTGGACGAGCCGATGGATCGGCGTCGCGGCCGGCGACCTCGACGGTGACGGACGCCTCGACCTCATCGCGACGAGTTGGGGCCGGAACACGATGACGCCGGCCGACAGCGCGGCGCCCCTCGTGCTCTTTCACGGCCCGATCGGCGCGCGCGGCGAGGAGGAACCGTTCCTCGCGCGCTTCGACCCGCGGCTCGGCACGCTGGCCCCGCTGAACAGCTACGCCCGGATGCGGGTGGTGCTCCCCGACCTCGCGGGCCGATTGAGTTCGTTCGCGGCCTTTGCCGACGCGTCCATCGAACAGGTACTCGGCGCACAGTTCGGCCGCACGCGGCGTGTGGAGGCCGTCACGATGGACCAGATGCTCTTCCTGAACCGCGGGGACCGGTTCGAGGCCGTCCCGCTCCCGGTGGAAGCACAACTAGCGCCCGCGTCGTATGTCGGGATCGCGGACTTCGACGGCGACGGCAACGAGGATGTCGCACTCAGCCAGAACTTCTTCCCGACGGTCGTAGGGCTGCCGCGCTATGACGCCGGGCGCGGGCTCCTTCTCCTCGGCGACGGGCGCGGCGGCCTCAGCGCGCTCAGCGGCTCCCGCTCGGGACTCATCGTCTATGGCGACCAGCGTGGTGCGGCCTACGCGGATGCTGACGGTGACGGCCGGCTCGACCTGGTCGTGTCGCAGAACGCTGGCGAGACGCGCTTCTTCCGCAATCGCGGTGGTCGCCCCGGCCTGCGTGTCCGGCTCGAGGGCGGCGCGGCCAATCCCGATGCGATCGGCGCGCAGGTGCGCCTGGTGTTCGGCGAGCGACGCGGTCCGGTGCGCGAGGTGCAGGCCGGGTCGGGCTACTGGTCGCAGAACGGCGCCGTGCAGGTGTTCGGCACGCCGGAGACACCCACGGCGGTCTGGGTGCGCTGGCCCGGGGGGGAGGAGACGGTGACGCCGGTGCCCGCCGGGGCGCGCGAGGTCCGAGTCCGGCGCTGACGCGCGCCAGTCAGCGCGGAACGGAGTCGGGCGTCGTCGCGAGCAGGCGCCGTGCGACGTCGAGGTTGGCGCGGGCCTGCGGCTGGGATGGGTCGAGCGCGAGCGCCCGTTCGTAGCGAAGGATCGCGTCGCGCGGACGTTGGAGGCGCATCAATGCGTTCCCATAGCTGATCTCGGCGTTGACGTTCCGGGGCTGCGCTCGGAGCGCATCCTCGAAGCGCCCGATCGCCTCGGTGTGCGCCCCCAGCCGGCTGAGGACGATGCCGAGATTCACCATCGCGTCGGCGTAGTCGGGCCGGAGCTCGATCGCGCGCCGGAGCGCCGGCTCCGCTTCGCGATCGCGCCCCTGCTGGGAGAGTGCGACCCCCAGGCCATTGTGTGCCTCCGCGGACTGGGGCCCCAGCTGCACGGCCTGACGGAACTCCCCTTCGGCCGCCGCGACGAGTCCGCGTCCCATCAGCGCGTTCCCGTAGCTGTTCCGCGCGACCCAGCCACCGTTGCCGGTCTCGACGGTCCGCCTCCAGAGCGACTCCGAGTCGCTCCAGAACGACGTCTGTCGCCACGTGGCGGCGGAGAGCGCCGCCACGGCCACCGCCGACGCCACGAGCACGGGCCCCCGACGCCAGCGGAGCAGGAGGAACACCGCGGCGCCCGCGAGCATCGCGAGCACGGGAGCGGCGTGGTACGTGTAGCGGTCAGCGGCGATCTGGTATCCGTTCTGCCGCACACCGAGCATCGGGAAGAGCGCCGCGACGAACGCGAGCCACCCGACGGTGATCCCGGGCCAGCGGCGCCAGGCGACGAGGGAGCCCGCCGTCAGCGCCGTCGCGAGCAGGACGCTGCCGGCGAACCGCGGCGCGAGTGGATCCACGACCTCGGGCATCATGTAGAGAGGCGCGAGGCCGGTGGGAACGATCGTCTTCAGGGAGTAGAAGACGAGACTGTATGCCGAGACCGCGAGCTTGCCGAGCGGAGGGAGCTGTTCGACCTCGCCGAGCGCGACTACCGAGACCACCGCGCTGCCTAGCGTGAGCGCCGCGAACGGCGCGATCCGGGCAGCGGCGCGGAAGGACTCGGCGCCGAACCATCCTCCGGCTCCGGGCAGCCGTCGGAGCGGATACACCTCGAGGAGGAGCAGCAGCCCCGGGAGCGTGAGGATGGTGGCCTTGGCGAGCAGGCCGGCCGCGAAGAGGGCGATCGCGGCGGCGTACCGCTGCCGGCTGCCTCGCGCGTCGTCCGTCGAGGTGGCGGCGCCGAGGTAGCACCAAGTGCTCGCGAGGGCGAACAGGCCGGACAGGACGTCGCGCCGTTCAGTGACCCAGGCGACGGACTCCACGCGCAGTGGATGGACCGCGAAGGTGAGGGCCCCGATCGCCGCGGCGATGGCGAGGTCGCGCGGGCGGGCCGCCGCTTCATCACCGAACGCGAGCGCCAGGATCCGCGCGACCAGCACGGTGAGCAGAGCCGCGCTGGCAGCGTGGAGGAGCAGGTTGGTCAAGTGGTAGCCGCGCGGCTCCATCCCCCAGAGCAGGAAGTCGAGCCCGAACGACATCCACGACAAGGGCATCCAGTGCCCGAGGTGGGTCGTCGTCCACATCCAACGGAGCTGGGCGAGACCGAGTCCGCGGAAGTCGGGATTGTTGACGAGGTTCGCCTCGTCGTCCCACGAGACGAAACCGGCGTCGAGCGCGGGGAGGAACGCGAGGAGCGTGATCGCCGCGACGGCGGCGACAGCGAGTGGGAGGAGTGAGCGCTGCGGGCCGGGCGCGCCGCGGGAGCGGACGCGACTCAGGGTACGCCGGGCTCGCGCGTCCAGATCACGATCGTGCCGCAGGGCCGATCGGACTGTCCCGAGGTGAACTGGGCCGGCGTCGTCGCGATGTTCGCGTAGAGCTCGATCCCGGCGACGGTGTTCGGCGGCACCTCGTCCACCTCCATCCCACGCATGCGCCGGCCATCGAGCCAGACTTCAGGTGCACAGTTGCGGGTGGCGGCGCGCCCTGCGTGCTGCGAGAAGCGGACCGTCTGGTCACCGCGGCTGGTGCGGCCGACGATCACGCCCCGGACGTTGCGGAAGTGGTCGGAGAGGCGGCTGTTGTTGCGCTTCTCGATCTCCTCGCGCGTGATGAAGACTCCGGTCCCCATCGCCCGCCGTTCGTCGAACGAGCCGAACCCCATCGGTGAGCGGAGGTCGCGCGCGCGGATGTTCACCGCGTCGAGCTGCTGGGAGGTCGGCTCCATCGTGAGGATCAGCGTGTCGCCGGTCAGTTCGGCCGTCGTGAGCAGTGTGCTGATCGCGTTGTACCCGAGCCGGCGGATCGCGAGAGTGATCGTATCCCGCCGGTCGGCCTGAAGCTTGAAGCGTCCCATCGCGTCGGTGCGCGCGGACTGCCCCTGGATGGCGACGGTCGCGCCCTCGATCACGGTGCCGTCCACGTTGCGGACCACGCCGAGCAGGTCCCAGATCCGCCCCTGCGCGTGACCAGCCGCAGGCACCGCGAGCGCGACGATCGAGCCCACGACGGCCACCGAGCGGATCAGCTTGGACATATGACCTCCCTGACGGGTCCCCAGATTCTCAAAATGCGGTCGGGGCGCGGCGCACCGCAAGCACCCGATAGATTGCATTCTCCGCTCGTCCGCCACCTCCCGTGATACCCCGCATCCACCCACTCGTCGCGCTTCTCCTGTTCGTCCCGGCCCTCGCGGCCCAGGGCGTCCAGGTGCCTGCTCCCCGCGGGTACGTCTCCGACTTCGCCGAGGTCATCTCGGCGGCTGATGAGGCGCGGATCACGGCGCTCGTGGAACGGGTCCAGGCCGCGTCCCGGGGCGAGATCGCGGTGGTGACGCTCACCGACATCGCCGGCCGCGATGTGGGCGACGTGGCGCTCGGGATCGGCCGGGAATGGGGTGTCGGCGCCAAGGCGCCGGTGGGAGACCGGGCCAGGAACGCGGGTGTCGTGGTCCTCCTCGTGCCGCGCGAGACGAGCTCCGATGGCCGAGGCTACATCAGCATCCAGGTCGGGCAGGGGGCGGAAGGATTCATCACGGATGGGATGGCGGGCGACATGCGGCGGGAGGCGACGCCGCTGCTGCAGGCGGGGGCGTACGGTCCGGCGCTGGCGCTCATCACTGCGCGACTCGCCGAGCGATACGCGGCCGAGTTCGCCTTCTCGTTGGACTCGACGCTGGTGCCCCGTCGCCGGGCGCCCGCATCGCAGGGCGTGCCGCCCTTCGCGATGCTTATCCTGTTCATCGTGCTGGTGGTCGTACTCAACAGGATCGGGGGGTCGCGGCGTGGACGGCGCGGGCTCGTGCTCCCGATCCCCATCCCGATGGGACGGCGGGGCGGCTGGGGGGGCGGGTTCGGCGGTGGCGGGTTCGGGGGTGGATTCGGCGGGTTCGGCGGCGGCGGCGGTTTCTCGGGCGGTGGCTCGAGCGGGAGCTTCTGACGATGGCGACGACCAACGAAACGACGGCGGCGGCGATGACGCTCGACGAACTCGCGGCTCGCCTCTCACGCGCGCACGGCGCGGACCTCACCGCGGTGGTGCTCTACGGCTCCGCCGCGCGGGGAGAGCGCGTCGAACAGCGCAGCGACTACAACATCCTCGTGATCGTGCGCACGCTGACGCCGGCGGCGCTGCGCGCTTCGGCGGCGACGACACGGGCGTGGACGCAGGCCGGGAACCCCCCGCCGCTCCTCATGACCGAGGCCGAGTGGCGGTCCAGCCGCGACATCTTCGCGATCGAGATCGCGGACATCCTCGAGCGGCACCGGGTGCTCACCGGGGCGCTCCCCGACGGGCCGCGCCAGGTGGATCCGGCGCACCTGCGGCACCAGCTCGAGTTCGAGGCGATGGGGAAGCTGCTGCGCCTGCGGCAGGGGGTCCTCTTCTGCGACGGGGATCCCGCCAAGGAGCTGGATCTGTTGGTCGGGTCCCGCAGCGCGGTCTTGGTGCTGTTCCGGACCCTCCTGCGGGTCCACGGCGAGTCCGCCGAGAGGACGTCGGACGAGGTGGTACGGCGTGCGGCCGGACTCGCGGGGTTCGACGCCGATCCGTTCCTCGCCGTCCTGGCGCATGTCCAGGGTCGTGTGCCGATCCAGCCAGCCGACGCGGACCGGGTGCTGACCGGCTACCACGCTGGGCTCGAGCGGTTCGTCGCGCACGTGGACGCCGTGGTCCACCGCTGACACCGCACGAGCGCGTTGACGTAATTTCCCCCAGTCCCTCACCGGAGTCGCACGATGAAGTCGAAGTGGATGCTCCTGGCGCTGACGCTCTTCGCGAGCGGTTGCGGATACAACACGATCCAATCGATGGACGAGACCGCCGCGGCCGCCAAGCAGCAGATCGAGGTGCAGCTGCAGCGGCGCGCCGACCTCGTGCCCAACCTCGTCGAGACCGTGAAGGGATACGCGGCGCAGGAGGAGCGGATCTTCACGGAGGTCGCGCAGGCCCGCGCGGGGCTCGCGGGCGCGGTGCAGGGCGGCAACGTCGGGGAGATGGCGACCGCGAACGAGGCGATGACCGGGGCCCTCGGGCGCCTCCTCGCGATCGTCGAGAACTATCCGCAGCTCAAGAGCGACCAGAATTTCCTGAGGCTGCAAGACGAGCTGACTGGCACGGAGAACCGGATCGCCGTGGCGCGGACGGATTACAACAATGCCGTCCGGGACTACAACGCGTACATCAGGCGCTTCCCCGCCGTGCTGACGGCGAAGGTCACCGGCGCGGGTGCGCGGGAGTACTTCGAGGTGACGAACCCGGCGAGTCGCGAGGCGCCGAAGGTCAAGTTCTAGGCCGGCCCCGGCGCCGCCGCCGTCAGGGGAGCACGTACGTCAGCGGGTCCACCGGCTTCCCGTTGACGTGGATCTCGTAGTGCAGGTGCGGGGCGGTGGAGAGGCCTGTGGAGCCCACCGCCGCGATCAACTGGCCGCGCGTCACCCGTTGCCCCGCGCGCACGGCGAGTCGCGAGCAGTGCGCGAAGCGCGTGCGGATCCCGTTGCCGTGGTCGATCTCGACCGTGAGGCCGAACCCCTTGTCGCTCCCGGCGAACCGCACGGTGCCGGTCGCGGGCGCGACGATCGGCGTGCCCGTCGGCGCGGTGACGTCGATCCCCTCGTGCGGGCGGTTCTCGTGCAGGATCGGGTGGAACCGGCTGTTCGTGAACTGGCTCGAGAGCCACCCCGACGTGGGCATGATGCTCGGCGTCGTCGCGAACCGCTCGAAGTTCCGCTGGAGCGTGTCGGAGACGTTCGCGAAGCTCTGCGACAGGTCGGCGGCGCGCGCGATCAATCCCTCGACGTCGGGGCGTGCGCTCCAGCCGAGCCGGCCGAGGAACGGCCGGCGCCGGATCGGGATGGCGCCCTCGCGTGGCTCCTCGCCGACCCCACCGAGCGACGCGGTCATCACGGTGGACGCGTCGGTGGCCGACTCGTTCACTGGCGTCGCCTCCACGGGCAGGCCTGCGAGCATCCGCATCTGCTCATCGCGGCGCGCGATGACGGCGAGGGTGTCCTCGAGCTCGGCGAAGCGAGCCTCGATCGCCGCGATGTCCTGCTGGAGGGCCTCGTTCTGCGCGGCGACGAGCCGCGCGCCGGGGGTTCCCCAGGGGGTGAAGAGGACCGTGATCGCGCCGGCCACGAGCAGCAGCGAGACCACCGCGCCGTACGCGGCCGCGCGGAAGGCCCAGCCAGGGAGCGAGTACTCCTTGGACGGTTCGTTCCGGGGCGGGATCAGCAGCAGGGTCCAGCGGCGTCGCGGCATCCGACTAACCTACAAGGTCCGGGGTGGGGTGCGGCCCGAGGAAAGGCCGAAGCGTCTCATCCCCCGGCCGGTGGCTCCGGTCGGGGGAAGAGACCCTCTCCCTTTGAGACTTTCCAGCCGGTCCCTTCGATACGGTCGGCCGCGTCCAGCAGGGTCGTGGCGGCGCTTCCCGGGGCCCCTAGCGCCTTCCAGAGGGCCTCGGCCTTGCCGGGCATCACCGGAGCCAGGTAGACCGCCTGTCGCGCCAACTGGCGGATGAGCGCGGCCAGCACCTGGTGCAACTCTCCTTGGCGCGAGGGGTCCTTCGCGAGGGCCCAGGGCTTGGTGTCCTGGATGTGCTGGTTGGCCCGCGCGACGGTGCGCTGGACCGCCTCCAGCGCCTCGTGCAGCAGGAATCCGCGGGAGCCCCCCACGGCGGCGCGGGCGTCGGCGAGGTCCCGGAGGTCGGCTTCATCCACGGCACCCCACGGTCCCGGGGGCACCACGCCGTCGCAGTACTTCTCGATCATCGCCGTGGTACGGCTCGCGAGGTTGCCAAGGCCGTTGGCGAGCTCGGCGGTATACACGGCCTCGAACCGCTCCCAGCTGAACGAGCCATCCCCATCGAACGGGATCTCGCGCAGGAGGTAGTAGCGGAACGCATCGGGGCCGAACCGCGCGACCGCATCGGCGAGCTCGAGCTTGACCCCTGCGGACTTCGAGAACCGCTCGCCCCCGAGCGAGACGAAGCCGTGGCCCCAGACGCGTTCGGGCAGCGGCAGCTCGGCGGCCATCAGCATCGCAGGCCAGATCACCGTGTGGAACCGCGTGATGTCCTTGCCCACGACGTGGACGCTCGCGGGCCACGAAGCCTTCGAGCCCGGGAAGAACTGCGCGGTCCAGTAGTTCGGCAGCGCATCGAACCAGACATACGTGGTCTGCACCTCGCCATCGGAGAGGGGGCGCGGGAAGGGCACCCCCCACGCGAAGCGGGCGCGGCTCGCCGAGACGTCCTCGAGACCCTGGTCGAGGAGCGCGAGGATCTCGTTGCGTCGGGTGGCCGGCTCGAGGAACTCCGGATGCGCCGCGAAGTGCGCCTTCAGCCGCTCCGTGTAGCGGGTGAGACGGAAGAACCAGTTCCGCTCCGTGACCTCCTGGAGCGTCCGCGTCGGGTGCAGCGCGCACTTCCCGTCCACGATGTCGGCGGGCTGCTTGAAGCTCTCGCACCCCACGCAGTAGAGGCCGGTGTAGGTCCGCTCGTAGAAGTCATCCGGGCTCCGCGCGAAGATCCGCTCGAGCAGTTCCTTCACCGCGCGGTGGTGTACGGGATCCGACGTGCGGATGAACTGGTCGTGCGAGATCATGAGCGTGCGCCACATCGCCTCGAAGCGCGAGGCGACGCCGTCCACGAACTGCTGCGGCGCCATCCCGGCCGCCTCGGCCGTCTGCGCGACCTTTTGCCCGTGCTCGTCCATGCCGATCAGGAACCAGACCTCGGCGCCGAGCTGGCGGTGGAACCGGCAGATGGCGTCGGCGCCGATCTTCTCGAGCGCGTGCCCGAGGTGCGGGTCACCGTTGGCGTAGTCGATCGCGGTGGTGAGGTAGAAGCGGGACATCGGGGGGTTCAGGAGGTCGGCGGCGCGGGGGGCGCCGATGGTCCGCCGCCCCGGCGGCCCCCTCGACGTCCGCGTCGGCGCCGGCGGCGGCGCGCTTCGCCATCGCCCGACTGCGCGGGCTCGGACGCGCCGGCAGGCGCATCCTCGGTGCGGGCCGGCTCGGTCGGGGCGGGCGCGACGCGGGGCTTCGGCGCCGCCGGCGGGACGGCGCTGGTGCTGACCGGCGTCGGCGTGGCCGCCCGGAGGATCGGGACCATCTCCTGTTCCTCGGCGCCCTCGGCGGCATCATCGTCGCGCGGCGGCTCCTCGTCGATCGGCAGTGACGTGTCGCCCATCTCGCGCTTGAGCTGGTTCAAGGGGATCGTGCGCTGCTCCCCCGCCGGGTCGCGCAGCGTGACGAGGTCGCGGAAGATGTCGTTGCTGACGACCTTCTCCTCGCCGAGCGCTGTGACGAGCACCTTCCCCTCCTTCGGGAAGCGCTTGCGGGACTGCACGTAGAACTCATGCTCGTGCCGCAGGCAGCACATCAGCCGGCCGCAGGTGCCGGAGATCTGCGCGGGGTTGAGCGTCGAGAGGCGCTGGTCCTTCGCCGTGCTCGACTTGACCGGTCGGAGTTCCGGGAGCCAGGAGCTGGAGCAGAACTGGCGACCGCAGCGTCCGACGCCATCGAGCCGCCGGGCCTCGTCCCGGACGCCGATGTGCCACATGTGCACGCGGGTCGAGAACCGCCGCTCGAGCCGCCGCACGAGCTCGCGGAAGTCCACGCGCTCCTCGGCGGTGAAGTAGCAGGTGAGGCGACGCCGGTCCCACTGCCACTCGGTGTCCGAGACCTTCATGTCGAGCTTCAGCTCGCGCACCAGCTCCAGCGCGGCCTTGCGCACCGCCTGCTCGTCCACGCGCAGGCGGGCGGCGGTGTCCACTTCCTTCTTGGTCGCGAGCCGCACGATGGCGGGGAGCTCGGCGGGCGCGGCCTTCCCGTGGGTGGTGCCCGCCTTGCGCTTGGCCGCGAGCTCGCCGGTGGAGTGCACACGGCCGAGGTCCTCGCCGCGCTCGACCTGGACGATGACGGCGGCGCGCGCGGGCGGGGGCACCTCGCCCGTCCACAGGTAGAAGACCCGGCGATTCCCCTTGAACTCGACCTCGACCAGGTGGGTCGTGACCGCGGTGGCCGTCACTCCTCGAAGGCACCCATCTTGAGGTACTTCTCGCGCCGGCGCCGGACGAGCTTGTCGGGCTTGAGGCCGCGGAGGTCCTCGAGATTGCGCGCGAGGGCGTCGTGCACGGCCTTCGCCGTCGCCGCGTGGTCGGCGTGCGCCCCGCCCGGGGGTTCGGGGACGATCTCGTCGATGATCCTGAGCTCGAGCAGGTCGGGCGCGGTGATCTTGAGGGACGCCGCGGCCCGCTCACGCATCTCCGGGCTCTTCCCGTCCTTCCAGAGGATCGCGGCGCACCCCTCCACCGTGATGACGGAATAGACCGAGTTCTCGAGCATCAGGATCCGGTCGGCCACGCCGAGCGCGAGCGCGCCGCCGGAGCCCCCCTCGCCGATGACCGTGGCGACGATCGGGACGGTGAGCTCGCTCATCTCGAGCAGGTTCCGCGCGATGGCCTCCGACTGCCCGCGTTCCTCGGCGCCGAGCCCGGCCCAGGCGCCCGGCGTGTCGATGAAGGTCAGCACCGGGCAGTGGAACTTCTCGGCGAGCTTCATGAGGCGGAGCGCCTTGCGGTAGCCCTCGGGGTGCGGCATCCCGAAGTTGCGGTGCAGGTTCTCCTTGGTGTCGCGGCCGCGCTGGTGCCCGATCACCATCACCGTCTCGCCGTCGAGGCGCGCCCACCCGCCGACGATCGAGGGGTCGTCGCGGAAGGCGCGGTCGCCGTGCAGCTCGATGAAGTCGCTGAACGCGAGCCGCAGGTAGTCGAGGGTGAAGGGGCGCCGGCCCGAGCGCGCCACCTGCACGCGCTGGATCGGCGTCAGGTTGCGGTAGACCTCGCGCCGCAGCTCGCCCAGCTTGGTCTGCAGGGGCGCGATCTGCTCGTCGACGTCGAGCTTGCGCTCCTCCGCCATCCGGCGGAGCTCGT
This sequence comes from uncultured Gemmatimonas sp., assembly GCA_964650715.1. GTDB lineage: Bacteria > Gemmatimonadota > Gemmatimonadetes > Gemmatimonadales > Gemmatimonadaceae > Pseudogemmatithrix. The sequence continues at coordinate 28,974 of CAZYUL010000033.1, forward strand.
CGATCTGCTTCTCCAGCTCGGCGATCGGCTTCTCGAACTCGAGGGCTGAGGTCCCCACGGTCAACTCCCACGCACGAGACGAACGCGCTCCGGGCCGAGGAGGGACCGGAGCTCCAGCAGGGCGGGTCCGGAGGTGGAGAGCTTCAGGGAGGCCGAGCGCAGGCGCGCCCCGGTCCCGTCCGGACTCCTCCAACGTAGCTCCAGCGGCGCCGCTCCGGGATGGGCCTCGGCCACCGCCCGGACGTCCCGCATCACCTCGGCCGGGAGTCTGGCCTCCGCGTCCAGCTCCAGGGAGACGGCGAACTGGCCGTTGGCCCGGAGCTCCGCCAGGCGGGTGAGGGACTCGACGATGAAGGTCGGATTCTCGGCGTCCTGGTCGCGGCGCGAGTAGCCCCCCTTGATGAGCATCGGGATGTCGGTCCGCACCCGGTCGGCCATCGCCGCCCAGGCCTCGGGGAAGACCAGCAGCTCCGCCGATCCGGAGAAGTCCTCGACGGT
>CAZYUL010000034.1:0-28426 GCA_964650715.1 uncultured Gemmatimonas sp.
GTCTTGATCAGCGGATGGATGTTGAAGTTCATCGGGTCGCGGAACGGCGGGGCGAACATAACCGTGCCGGCGGGTCCCGTCTGGTGATGGTTGTACATCACCTGCGGATACCACTCGGTGTAGAGCACCCGGTTCATGTTCTCGGACTCGGGCTGCGCCGCCATATAGAAGTCGCGGTTGTTGTCATGCCCGATGTACTTCTGGTAGAGCCGCGGGATGTTGGTCGAGCGCCGGCGGGGGTCCGGGTTCCGCATGTACCAATCACTGACGAGTTCCATCCCGTCGGGATTGGCGTGGACCATCACGATGATCAGGTCGTTGCGGAACCGCGTCGTCTCGGCATCGTCGCCCGAGACGAGCTGCCAGCTCGTCTCGATGAGCTGTTGGGCGCCGAGGACCTCGGTGGCGTGCAGGCCGCCATCGATCCAGACGATCCCCTTCCCCTCAGCCGCCATCTGGCGCGCCTGCGCGTCGGTGACCCCCTCGGCGCGGGCGAGCCGCTCGGCGATCTGCCGGTAGCGCTCCTTGCTGCGGAGGTTCTCCGGGCTGGAGATGATCGCCATCAGCTGCACCCGCCCCTCGGCGGTGCGGCCGATGGTGTCGAGCTCCATGCGATCCGATTCGTTCGCGAGCCGCGTCCAGTACTCGGCGAACTTCGTGTAGTTGGGGAGGACGTAGTCGGCGCCGATCTCGTGGCCGAAGAACGCCTGGGGAGAGGTGAGCCGCTGCTGGGCTGCGGTCGGGAGGGCCAGGACGGCGACGAACAGGGCCGCGTGGCGAAGGGAGCGCCGATACATCGCGGGTAGACTCCGGTTGGGGGTGTGCATCGCTAAGTCTACGCCCTCACGGGACGGTCCGCTGGGCGCGGTCCGGCGCGTGCGCGGGGCCCCGACCAGCGGGGTAGCACTGGTGCGCCGAGGGGCCATCGCGTCCATCTTTCGCGACCACGCATCCCCGGCGTGCCCTCACACGCCCTCGATCCTCCTGGAGCCGTCCGTGCATCGCCTCGTCATCCGTCCTCTCGTCCTCGCGCTCGCGTTCCTCACGCTCGCCGGCATCGCGGGCGTGGCCAGCCCGTCGTCCGCCGCCGCACAGGTGAGCAAGGACGAGTTCGCGGCGCGCCGCACCGCGCTCCTCGATTCGCTCTCCGACGGGGTCGTGCTGGTCCTTGGGAACGGGGAGCCGGTCCCGGACTTCCTCCCGTTCAACCAGTCGCGGCCCTTCCTCTACCTCACCGGCGTCACCGAGCCGGGCGCGACGCTGGTGATGGTGAAGTCGGGGGGGACGCGGCGGGAGATGCTCTTCGTCCGCGCCAAGAACCCCGCGCAGGAGGTCTGGACGGGGAAGCGGATGGGCGCCGCCGCCTCGCTCGAGCTGACCGGCATCGAGGGTCGCGATGCGGCGATCCTGCGCAACGTGCTCGACACGCTGCTGACCGCGCACCGCACGCTGCACGTGCTCGGCGAGATCGGGTCGCGGATGACCGAGCGCTCGCTGCACGACCAGTTCGTGGATGCGGTGCGGGGAGCGGACAACGGCATCACGGTGAATGACGCGCGGCGCGTGCTGGACCGGCAGCGCGGGCGGAAGAGCGAGGCGGAACTGGAGCGGCTCCGGATCGCCGCGGAGATCACGGCACGCGGGCACCTCGCCGCCTGGCGGCTGTTGCAGCCCGGGGTCGCGGAGTACGAGCTGCAGGCGATCGCCGAAGGGCATTGGCGACGCGAGGGCGGCGACGGTCCGGCCTACGCCTCCATCGTCGGATCAGGGCCCAACTCCACCACGCTGCACTACAACCGGAGCGACCGCATCGCGCAGGCGGGCGAGGTGATCGTGATGGACCTCGCGACCTTCTTCGACGGCTACGCCGCCGACGTGACGCGGACGGTGCCGGTGAGCGGCCGGTTCTCGCCGGCCCAGCGCGACATCTACCGCATCGTGCTCGACGCGCAGAAGGCGGCCGAGCGGCAGGTCCGTGTGGGAGGCCCGTCGCGCGCGATGACCGATTCCTCGAGTGCCACGCTCGCGGCGGGACTGGCGGCCGTCGGGCTGATCGAGGCGCCCGCCGCCACCTACGACTGCGGCACCGAACAGCAGCCGCGGCAGTGCAGCCAGCTCTCGCTCTACTACATGCACGGACTCGGCCACGGGATCGGGCTCAACGTGCACGACCCCGACCAGTACTACACGACCGGCGTGATCGGCGTCGGGAGCGCGTTCACGCTCGAGCCGGGGATCTACGTCCGCGCCAACCTGCTCGACATCATCGCCGACACGCCGCGGAACCGCGCGCTCAAGGCGCGGATCGCGCCGGCGGTCGCGAAGTACGCGAACATCGGCGTCCGGATCGAGGACGACATCCTCGTGACGGCGAGCGGGATCGTTCGCGCGTCGGCGGCCGTGCCGCGGGAGATCGACGAGATCGAGCGTGAGCTGGCCAAGCCCCGCCTGCCGCTCGACACCGCCGCGGTGTCGCGGTACCTGCGCTTCAAGACCGGGCGATACTGACCTCGCGCGGCGGCGCGGCGGCCTAGCGGCTGGCCCGAGGCGTCACCGGACCGCCCCGGAGGATCCCGGCGCGGATGCGTCGCGCCCTCTCGCTCGCGTCGGGGAGCGGCGCGATGTGCCGGTCGATCAGCGTCGTGAGCTCGACCGTGGCGTCGAGAGTGAGCGGCGAGCCGTCGCGCTCCACCTCGAGCGTCATCGTCGCGCCGGGCCGCTTGCCCCAGAAGCCGCGCCAGCGCTCCCCGAACGTCGGGTCGAGCGTGGACCGTCCGCCGATCGCGGTGATCAGGTCGTTCACGGCGAGCCCCGCGCGAGCGCCGGCGCCGTGCTCGTCGAGCGCCGACACCCGTACGCCGCGGGGGTCGGCGCGGAGGAGCGCGCCGAGGCGCGGCTCGGTGATCGAGTCGCTCACGATCCGCCACCCGGCGCGCGGGAGCCATTCGTCCCACGGGAAGGGTTCGCGCCCATCCACGAACCGCTGCAGGAAGCCGCCGAGGGAGCGGCCGTCAGCGGCCCGCGCCACGGCATTCCAGAACTCGTCGCTGGTGAAGCCGCGGCCGGCGCGCGCCGGCCCGTCCCAGAGCTCGCGCAGCACGTCGTCGAGGGAGCGCCGGTTGTCGGACGCGTCGCGGATCAGGATGTCGAGCGCGAGCCCCGCGAGCGATCCCTTGTCGTAGTAGATGTCGGCGGTGCCGTCGGTCATCCCGAGCCACGCCTGCAGCGACGCGTCCTCGAGCGCGATCGGCTGGAGCATCTCGACGTGGTCCACCTTGCCGAGCGTGGTCGCGAGGAACGCCGGCTCGTCGGTGAGCCCCGCGCGGACGAGCGCGAGGTCGGCGTAGTAGTCGGTGATCCCCTCGCTCATCCAGAGCCAGGTGGTCGGCTGCGCGCGGTCATAGCGATAGGGAACCAGGTCCGCCGGCCGCAGGCGCTTCACGTTCCACGCGTGCACGAGCTCGTGGGCGTGGATCGCCCGCACGAACGGTTCGTCGAGGTACTCGGTCCCGACGACTGCGAGCTCGCTCTCGGCGTGCTCGAGCGCGCTCATCCCCGGGAAGCCCGAGTCGGCGACCTGGAGCACCGTGTACGACTGCCACGGCACCGCGCCGAAGACGTCCACCATCGGCGGCACCATCCGCGCGAGCGCGTCCCAGAGGGTCGCTCTCCGCGCTCCCGCGACGCTCCCGGTGGGGTAGGTCGCGAGCCGCATCCACTTCCCGCCGACCTCGGCGCTGTCGAGGTCGAATCGGCCGACGAAGAAGGGGTGGTCCATGAGGTCGTGCAGGTCACGGGCGCGGTAGCGATGCGCCGAGTCCGCCGGCGCCATGCCCGTCGCGACGCGCCAGTCGGGCTCGGTGTGGATCCGCACCTCCGCCCCCAGCTCGGGGTGACCCTCTGCGAAGAGGAACGCGGTCGTCCCGTTGAAGAAGCCGAAATCGTGCCGCGTCCAGGCGCGCGAGGTGTCGAGGCTGTCGGCCCGGACCGTGTAGCGGAGCACGACCTCGCCCCGTCCGCTCGGGAAGACGCGCCACGTGTCTGGATCGAGCTTGTCCCAGCGGAGGTCGCGACCGCCCTGGCTCGCGGCGAATCCCGACACCTGGCGCGCGAAATTCGCGATCTCGTACGCCCCGGGCGTCCAGGCCGGCATCGAGAGGAGCACCGCCTCCCTTCCCTCGGAAGTGAACCGCATCCGGACGTCCAAGGTCGAGGCCGCCGCCTGCGACTCGCCGAGGGTGACGTCGAACCGGATCGCGCCGATCGGTGCAGAGCGGAGCGGGCGGGCAGCGGCCTGGGCGGGCAGCGTGGCGGCGACGAGGGGGAGGAGGAGGAGGAGCGCGCGCATCCGGGAAGGCTCGACAGCGGGCACCGGACGGCGCAAGCTCCAGCGTGCCCTCGGAGCGACCATGATCGTCAAGCTCATCGGACCCACCCGCCCACTCATATGACCGCTCCCACCGGCCGGACCCGCGCGCAGGAGAACAAGCGCCTTCACGTCGTGATGCGTGATGGTTCCCTCGTCGAGGGCTCCATCTTCATCGCCGAGGACATGTCGCTCGTGAACTTCCTCGGGAGCCGGAAGGGGGGATGGATGAACATGGTGGACGCGCGGCGACCGAAGATGCAGGAGGCGCCTGGTCACCTCATCCTGCAGACGGATCTCGCGGTGATCGCGCTCGCGCCGGACGGCAACATCGTCGTCGTCGGCCAGGCGAGCGCCGGTGCCGGCGAGCGCGAGGTCGAACTGCACCTCGTCGGCGGGAAGACGGTGAAGGGCGTGATGTTCCTCGCCCCGATGCAACGGATGAGCGACTACCTCTCGCACTCAGGCAAGTTCGTGGGTGTCTCCCGCGCCACCGTCGGCCCCGAAGGCGCGGACCTCGGCGACATCGCCGTCAACACGGCCGCGATCGCGACGATCCGCGAGCCGAAGCCGGTCGAGGGTCAGTAGCGGAACCGGTAGGAGAACCCGACCTCGAACACCGGTCCCTGGTAGGTCCGCTCGCCGCCGAAGTCCTGGAAGAAGCGCGTCCACTGGTAGCGCACCCCTCCGGCGAGGCCGAACGACTCGCCGAGGCGATACTCGACGCCGGCGCCGCCCTGCAGGGAGACGGCAGGCACCATCGCGACGCCTGATCCCCCGGTGGCGCCGCCGAGTATGCCACCCCCCTCCGTCTCGCGGTCGTCTATGCCGAGGGTGAAGCCGGCGCCGCCCAGCACGTAGGGTTCGAACGCCGCGCCCGCATCGGTGAACGGGAAGAAGCGGATCGCGGTCGTCTGCGCGATGACCCAGCTCTGCACCTCCTCGCCCGCCGTGCCGCCGATGCCGCCTGAGGGCGGCACCGTCTGCACCCGCCGCCAGACGCTGATCCCGTTCTCGAGCGCGAGGCGCGCATCGAGCCCCTTGCGCATCCAGCCGCTGAACATCGGGAGCGTGGAGACCTCGACGCCGGCAGCGGGCTCGATCCCGCGCAGCTGCCAGCTGCCGACGGTGAGGCCGGCGCCGCGACGCGCCATGCGGGCGCGGGCCTCGGCGGAGGTCTCCGTCGTGTCCGTGGTCCGGCTCGGGTCGGTGCGCACCTGGGCCGGCGCGACCGCGCAGACGAGGCTGAGCGCGACGAGCGCGCGAACGGTGGGGAGTGTGATCATGTCGTACTCTACCATCTCGCGGACTGGCGCGTTCCCCTCCCACCGGCGAGAATGAGCGGGTCGTGATGCACCTCACCACACCGACGGAAACGATGTCACCGAATCGCGTCTCCAGCGCCCTCCGCGCCCTCCCGCTCGTCATCGCCACCGCTGTCGCGCCACTCGGCGCGCAGGCCGCCCCGCAGGCCGCCCCGCAGTCGCCCGTGGCGGCTCCCGCCGATGTCGTCGTCACGAACGGACGCATCCACACCGCCGACGGCGCGCGTCCCGTGGTGGATGCCTTCGCGATCCGTGGCGGCCGCATCGTCTTCGCCGGTGACCGGCTCGGTGCGCGCGCGCTCACGGGTCCGAACACCCAGGTGCTCGACCTGCAGGGTCGCACCGTGATCCCGGGGATGACCGACGCCCACGCGCACGTCGCCGGCCTCGGCGCCGCGCTGCGCAACGTGGACCTCACGGGGACGGCGTCGTACGACGAGGTGATCGCGCGCGTGGTCGAACGCGCCCGCGCGACGCCGCGCGGCGAGTGGGTGATCGGGCGCGGCTGGGACCAGAATGACTGGGGCGACACGCGGTGGCCGACCCACGAGGCCCTCACGCGCGCGGTCCCCGATCACCCCGTGTACCTCACGCGCGTGGACGGCCACGCCGGACTCGCCAACGCGCTCGCGATGCAGCGGGCGAACCTGACGCGCGAGGCCCGCGACCCCGAAGGGGGCGAGATCATCCGCGATGCGCAGGGGAACCCGAGCGGCGTGCTGATCGACAACGCGCAGCGCCTCGTGAGCCGGGCGATCCCGGCGATGACACGCGCGCAGGTGAAGGAGTCCCTCAAGGCGGCGATCGCCGAGATGCACCGCTGGGGGATGACCGGGGTGCACGACGCCGGCGCGTCGGCGCAGGTGGTCGAGCTCTACGAGGAGCTCGGCAAGGAGGGCGCGCTGAACATCCGGCTCTACACGATGCTCAGCGACAACGCGCAGCTGATCGACGCGTGGCTGCGGCGCGGACCGCAGAGCGGGCTCCACGACGGGATGCTCTGGGTGCGCGCGATCAAGCTCTATCAGGATGGGGCCCTCGGCTCCCGCGGCGCCGCGCTGCTGGAGCCGTACAGCGACGCCCCACAGACCAACGGTCTCCTGGTCTCCGCGCCCGAGCACATCAAGGAGGTGGCGACGCGGGCGCTCCGGGCGGGGTTCCAGGTGAACACCCACGCGATCGGCGACCGCGGCAACCGCCTCGTCCTCGACTCCTACGAGGCGGCGCTCAAGGCGGTCCCCACCGCCGACCATCGGTTCCGCGTCGAGCACGCGCAGATCATCCATCACGACGACATCCCCCGCTTCGCCGCCCTCGGCGTGATCCCCTCGATGCAGGCCTCGCACCAGACGAGCGACATGTACTGGGCCGGCGTGCGACTCGGCGAGACGCGCCTGCGGGGCGCCTACGCGTGGCGGTCGCTGCTCGACGCCGGAGTGATCATCCCGAACGGATCCGACTTCCCGGTCGAGCAGGTCAACCCGCTCATCTCGTTCAAGGCGAGCGTCTCACGGCAGGACGCACGCAACTGGCCGTCGGGCGGCTGGTTCTCCGAGCAGCGGATGACGCGCGACGAGGCCCTCAAGTCGATGTCGCTGTGGCCCGCGTACGCCGCGTTCCAGGAGCGGGAGCTCGGGTCCATCGCCCTCGGCAAGCGCGCCGATTTCGTGGTGCTCGACCAGGACATCATGCGCGTGGACGCATCGCAGATCCTCGACACCCAGGTCCTCTCGACCTGGGTGGGCGGACGGAAGGTCTACGAGCGGCGCTAGGCGATGCGCAACAAGCAGCTCTTCATCATCCGGGTCGCGCTGGTCGCTGGCGTGTTCGCGTTCGCGGCGCTGGCGGCGTGGCAGCACGCGCGGCTCGGGACGAACACCTCCCTCGACCTGACCGCGTCCGGCGGCCCCGTCCCGCTCGAACTGCTGCGCTACATCCTGTGGGGTCTCGCCGGCGCCGCCGTGGCAGGGGCGCTGTTCCTGCGGGGGAGGATCGAGACCGCCGGGCCCGCACAACGCGGCGCGATGCTCGTCATCGGCTGGGCGCTCGGCGAGGGGGTCGCGCTCTTCGGGACGGTGCAGCACTTCATCGGCGGCCCGCTGAGCACGATGGCCGTCGGCCTGCTCACCTTCGTCGTCGTCCTCCTGCTCCTCCCGATCCCCGCCGAGCGCGCCTGATGCGGGTGGTGTCGCTGCTGCCGAGCGCGACCGAGATCGTCGCCGCGCTCGGCGGCCTGGAGCACCTCGTCGGGATCACGCATGCCTGCGACCACCCGCCGGTGGTCCGCTCCCGGCTCGTCGTGACGACGACCGCGATCGACGCCTCGGCCTCGCCCGGAGCGGTGGACGGGCAGGTCCGCGCGCTCAGCGGCGTCGGCGCACCGCTCTACACCCTCCTCGCGGATCGCATCGCGTCACTGCATCCCGAGCTGATCATCACACAGGCGCTGTGCGAGGTGTGCGCGGTCTCCGAGACCGATGTGCGCGCGCTCGCGGCCCGGCTCGACCCGGCGCCACGGATCGTCACGCTCTCGGCGACGACCCTCGAAGGAGTGCTCAGCGAGGTGCGGGCGGTCGGTGACGCGATCGGTCTCGCCGACGAGGCGGAGGAACTGGTGGCCGGCGCGATGGTCCGGCTGCGGCTCGTGCACGAGACGCTGAAGGCGGCCAACGCACCGCGTCCGCGTGTCGCGGTGATCGAGTGGGGCGACCCGGTGTACGCCGCCGGGCACTGGATGCCCGGGATGGTCCGCCGCGCCGGAGGCGCGGACGCGCTCGCCGAGCCGGGCGACCACTCGGTCGCGGTCACCGTCGCGGCGGTCCGCGAGGCGGAGCCGGAGGTGGTGATCATCGCCCCCTGCGGCTACGATCTCGCGCGCTCGGTCGCCGAGGGGGAACGCCTCTTGGCGCGTGACGACTGGGCGTGGGCACGCGAACGCAGGGTGTTCGCCGTTGACGCGAACGCGTTCGCGAGCCGGCCCGGACCGCGCCTCGTGGATGGCGTCGAGGTCCTCGCGCGCTGCATCAATCCGTCGCTCTACTCACCCCTGGACCCCGACTTCGCTCGGCCGCTCACCGACGTGGCGCGCCGCTCCTGATCGCCCCGAGGCCCTGATGCTCAAGCCGCCGTCCGTCGCGTTCCTGAAGACCCTCCTCGACACGCCGGGACCCTCCGGCTATGAGGCGGCCGCCGCCGAGGCCTGGCGCGCGGAAGCGCGGACCTTCACCGCCGAGGTCACGGCCGACGTGCATGGCAACTCGATGGCAGTCGTCAACGCGACGGGGGCGCCCACGATCATGCTCGCCGGCCACATCGACGAGATCGGCGTCATCGTCACCTACATCGACGACGACGGCTTCGTGTACATCGCGCCGATCGGGGGATGGGACCCGCAGGTGCTCGTCGCGCAGCGGATCCGCTTCCTCGGCCGGAGCGGCGACGTGACCGGCGCGGTCGGCAAGAAGCCGATCCACCTCATCAAGCCCGACGACCGCAAGAAGACCTCGGAGTTCACCGATCTCTGGGTGGACATCGGCGCGACCACGCGCGCACAGGCCGAGGCGGTGCTCTCCGTCGGTGACGCGGGCGTGATCGACCAGCACGCGCTCGACTTCCCGAACGACCGCATCGTCTCGCGCTCGGTGGACGACCGGATCGGCGCGTTCGTCGTGCTCGAGGCGCTGCGCCGCTATGCCGCCGAGCCGGGCGAGGCGCGAGTGGTGGCGGTGGCGACGACGCAGGAGGAGATCGCCTATCACGGCGGCGGCGCACGCGTCGGGGCCGAGCGCGTGGATCCCGCGATGGCGATCGTGGTGGACGTCACGTTCGCCTCGGACCACCCGACCATGGAGAAGAAGGAGCACGGCAGCGCGCGGCTCGGCGGAGGTCCGGTGCTCACCCGGGGGTCGGTGATCTCCCCGGTGGCGTTCCGCGTCCTGCGCGACACGGCAGACTCCCTGCGGATCCCCTACACGCTGAACGCCGCGGGTCGCGAGACGAGCACCGACGCCGATGCCATCCACCTCGCGCGGAACGGCGTCGCCACCGCGCTGCTCTCGATCCCCAACCGCTACATGCACTCGCCGAACGAGATGGTCAGCCTGGTGGACCTCGATCACGCGGCGACGCTGATCGCGGCGGCGTGCCGCGCCGTCACCCGCACGACGGACTTCACGGCGCGCTGACGGCGGGGATACCCGAGGTGAGGGTGCGGCGCTGCGCCTGCGCGACGAGCCGTACCGCCGCCTCGCGCACCTCGCGGTCGCGGTCGTCGCGGAGGCCCTGCACGGCCGCCATCGCCACCGGGGTCCGGATCGCGACCAGGGCGACGCAGGCCTGGAGCCGGACTCCCGCGCTCCTCCGCAGTGGGTGTGCGCCCTCGCCCTGTGCGATGCGGATGAGCAACTGCGTCGCCTCTGGGCTCGCGACACTCCCGACCGCCGCGATGGCCGCGTAGTGGACCTCTCGGTCGCCCTCTCCCTCCAGGAGCGGGAGGAGGAGATCGAGCGTACGCGGCGTGCGGCGGCCGGTGAGCGCGGCGACCGCCCGGAGGCGGACGATCGGCGACTCGTCCTGCAGCGCGAGGCCGATCGCCTCTGTCGCGCTCTCGCTCTCGAACATCCCGAGCGCGGCGACCGCGGCGCGGCGCGACCGCGCGTCCGGATGCCGCAGGAGCTCGACCAGGATGGCCTCGCCGCGCTCGTCGCGGAGTTCGCCGAGGATCGCGGCGGCCTGCCGCACGACGAGGTCCCGCGTGTCGCGCGAGAGCGCGAGGAGGGCGTCGTAGGTGCGGCGCAGGCCGCGCAGCGTCTCCAGGCAGATGGCCCGCGCCTCCGGGGTGGACGCCGACAGGTACTCGTCCACGACGGCCTCGGCGCCATCCGTGCCGAAGCGGTAGAGCACCTGCTGGAGTCGGCCGCTCGCGACGGGGTCGGCGCCGCGCCGGTGGCGCAGCACGGCGACCTGCCGGAGAAGCACCGGTCGCGCGAGGCGCCGGATCGCGTGGTTGAACGCTTGTCGGCGCTCGTCGGCGGAGTCGTTCTCGAGCGCCTCGTGCTCCACGGCCGCCAGCGCCGTGAGCCCGTCGATGAGTCCGTCATCATTCCCCGTGCGGAAGGCGAGGTCGCAGAGTATGACGACCTGTTCGAGTGCCGCGCGGAGCGCCTCGATGTCGGTCGCGGCGCGGAGCGACGCGATCGCGGCCGCCACCTTCGGATCGCCGGACTCGGGCACGGCGAGCGTCACGGCCAATCGCTCGGGCGCCTCGCGGTCCACCGCCACGTCGGGCAACGGGGCGAGCGGCGAAGTGGGCGTGGCCCGCGGCGTACCGGTCGGCGTGGCCCGTGGCGTACCGGTCGGCGTGGCCCGCGCCGTCCCCGTGGGCGTCTTCCGAGAGGTGGTGGCCGCCGGCTCCGCCACCTGGGCCGCCGTCGAGGATGGCTCCGCCGGCGCTAGCCTCGGACGCAGGCGGCGCGGCAGTGCCTTCGCGTCGATCGCGGCGGCGCGCCCGGCGAAGCGCGACGAGGGATCGTCGGGACCCGGCTCGGCCGCCAGGAGCCGCGCCAGGTCGAGCAGGTCCGCAAGGGCGACCCGGGGTGTGACCTCGAGCTCCTCGATCCCGTAGGCTGCGAACCGCGCGGCAAGCAGTGGAGCGTCGAGGGTCTCACCGTCGCCGCGGAGCCCGTCGTCCGCGAGCGTGAGGACTACCCCGCCCCCCTTCGCCGCCGCGACGATCGCCTTGGCGGCCTCGCGATGCTCCAGCGCCGCCGAGGGACGCTCGACGATCATCGTCACGAGCGTGGCGAACCGTTCGGCGAGTCCGGAGTTCGGAGTGGCGGGTGCGTCGCTCATCGTCGCTGGTCCATGCCTCGGCGTGCCGATAACATACGCCGACCCCCGTGCCGGCGTGCGGCGCGGCCCCCGACCTCCCGGAGCCCAGACCGATGCGTCCTCCCCTTCGTGCGCTGTTCCTGCTCGCCGTGTCGCTCACGGCGCTCGACGCCCAGATGCCGACCGCCGGCCGCGGTACGGTCGCGCTCCGCGCGGCGCGGCTCATCGACGGAACGGGCTCCGCGCCGATCGCCAACGCGGTCGTCGTCATCGAGAACGACCGGATCGTCGCGGTCGGTCCGGCGGCGAGCGTGCGGATCCCTGCGGGGGCGCGTCAGGTGGACCTCGGCGACGCGACGCTCCTTCCGGGCTTCTTCGACATGCACGTGCACCTGCTCGGCCGCGAGATCGAGGACCGCGGCGCATTCGAGCAGTCGGTGAAGGACTACCCCGGCTTCGCGGCCGCGCTCGGCACCGAGCACGCGCGCCGGACGCTGATGGCGGGGTTCACGAGCGTGCGGATGGTCGGCGCGGGAGGGTTCGAGGACGTCGGCCTGCGCAACGCGATCGACGGGGGATACGTGCCCGGACCGCGGATCGCGACGGCCGGGCACTCGCTGGGCATCACCGGGGGACACTGCGACGAGAACAACTACCGGCCCGGCCTCATAGACGGCTCGCCGGAGACCGGGATCGCCGACGGCGTCGACGAGGTGCGGCGCGCGGTGCGCTACCAGGTGAAGTACGGCGCCGACGTCATCAAGACCTGCGCGACGGCCGGCGTGCTCTCCGGCGGGACGCAGGGGATCGGCGCGTCGCAGTACTCGCTCGAGGAGCTGACGGCGATGGTCGAGGAGGCGCGGGTGCTGGGACGGAAGGTCGTCGCGCACGCCCACGGCGCCGAGGGGATCAAGCTCGCAGTGCGGGCGGGCGTCGCCAGCATCGACCACGGTTCGTTCCTCGACGACGAGGGTGCGCGCCTGATGAAGCAGCACGGCACGTATCTCGTGCCCACGATGATGGCGGGCGAGGCGGTGCTCCGCGCGGCCGACGCCGGGACGATGCCGCCGCTCGTGGCCGAGAAGGCCCGCGCGGCGGGGACCGCGATGCGCGCCGCGACGCCGCGCGCCAAGGCTGCCGGCGTCCCGATCGCGCTCGGCACCGACGCCGGCGTCGGTCGTCACGGACAGAACGGCCACGAGTTCACCCTGATGGTCCAGTGGGGCGGGCTGACGCCGATGGAGGCGATCGTCGCCGGCACGCTGAACGCCGCGAAGCTGATGGGCTGGGACGACCGCCTCGGCACCCTCGCCGCGGGCAAGCTCGCCGACATCGTCGCCGTGCCCGGCGACCCGACGCGCGACATCACGGTGATGGAGCGCGTGAGTTTCGTGATGAAGAACGGCGTGGTGTTCAAGGGCGAGGGGGCGGTGGCGCGCTAGCGATGGCGCTCCACGCCTGGTCGAGCGCGCACTACGCGATCCCCCTGCCGGAGGGGCATCGGTTCCCGATCGCGAAGTACGCGCTGCTGCGCGACGCGGTGATCGCCGAGGGCACGGTGCGTCCGGCCGACCTCCACGACCCTGCGCGGGTCCCCGCACTCGACGCGCGTCGTGTGCACGACGAGGCGTACCTCGAGCGCCTCACGGCGGGGCGGATGCCGGTCGCCGAGCAGCGCGCGCTGGGCTTCCCCTGGAGCGAGACGCTCGTCGAGCGCTCGTTCCGCGCCGCCGGGGGGACGCTCGAGGCGGCCACCCACGCCCTCGCCAGCGGGATCGCGATGAACCTCGCCGGCGGGACGCACCACGCCTTCGCGACGCACGGCGAGGGGTTCTGCGTCCTCAATGACGTCGCGATCGCGATCCGCACACTCCGCGCCCAGGGCGCGCTGCGACGTGTGGCGGTCGTGGACCTCGACGTCCACCAAGGGAACGGCACCCACGCGATCCTCGCCGGCGATGAGGAGAGCTTCACCTTCTCGATGCACGGCCGTCGGAACTATCCATTCCGCAAGGTCCCGGGGCGGCTCGACGTCGAGCTCGAGGACGGCACCGATGACGGCGCGTACCTCGATCGCCTCGGCGATGCGTTGCCGCTCGTGCTCGCGGAGGCACGGCCCGACCTCGTGTTCTACCTCGCCGGCGCCGATCCCCACGAGGGCGACACGCTCGGCCGGCTCCGGCTGACCTTCGACGGCCTCTTGCGGCGCGACCGGATGGTCCTCGAGGCCGCGCGCGCGGTGGGGGTGCCGGTCGCGATCGTCATCGCCGGTGGATACGGCCGCGAGGTCGCAGACACCGTCCGCGTCCACGCGAACACCGCGCGCGTCGCCCGCGAGTTCAGCTGAACGCGATGCCACCGATCCCCCCTCCGCTCGCCGGCGGCGTCACGACGACGACCGCGGTCCCGCTCTACTGGTGCCGCTACGCGCCGGCCGCGCCGCACGCGTCGCTGAGCCGGCTCGTCGTGCTCCACGGTGGCCCGGGCGCACACCACGACTACCTCCTGCCGCAGATGCTCGCGCTCGCCGAGGACCGCGAGTGTGTGTTCTACGACCAGCGGGGCGGCGGACGGTCCAAGACCGATGACCGCGCGCCGATCACCTGGCGCACGCAGGTCGAGGACCTCGCGCGTGTGGTCGAGGAGCTCGCCCCCGGTCCCCTCACGCTCGTGGGGTACTCCTGGGGCGCGCTGCTGGCCCAGCTGTACGCGATCGAGGCCGCGGCCGGGCGCGGCGGGCGCGCGCCGGACCGGCTCGTGCTCCTCGACAGCGGCCCGATCGCGCGCGAGTGGCGCCTCGCGTTCGAGGCCGAGTTCGCCCGGCGCCAGTCGGGCGAGCCGATCGCGACGATGCGCGCCGAGCTCGCCGCGAGCGGCCTCCGTGAGCGTGACCCCGAGGCTTATCGGCAGCGGACCTTCGAGCTCAGCGTCGCGGGGTACTTCGCTGACCCGGCGCGGGCGCGGGACCTCACGCCGTTCCGCGTCACCGGCCGCGTCCAGCAATCCATCTGGGAGTCGCTCGGCGACTACGACCTGCGGGCCGCCCTCGACGCCCTGCACCTGCCGGCCCTCGTGGTGCACGGCCGGCAGGACCCCATCCCCCTGGCCTCGTCCGAAGCGATCGCCGAGGCCCTCGGCGCCGAGCGCGTCTGGCTGGAGGACTGCGGCCATGTGCCGTATGTTGAGCAACCCGAGGCGCTATTCGCCCGGGTGCGCGGGTTCCTCGACAGGACCGAACCATCGGTCCGGGGTTGAGATGGCGTCGAACGAAGAGATCACCCAGCCCTACGTGGGCACGATCGAGCACGAGGGACGGCGGTTCAACGTCTCCGTGCGCATCACGTGGGACGGCATCGAGTACGTGGGGCGGCTCTGGTTCGCGGACGAGTCCTGGGACGACATCGGGCTCCCCGACCGCGGCGCGTTCCCCGCCCGCACCCGCGAGGACGTGCTCGCGATGACGAAGCGCCTCACCGAGTCGGAGATGGTGAAGCGCTATCGCCGCGCCCTCGCCGAGAAGCGGCGCTTCGGCGCGCTTCGCAAGCACACCGAGGAGATCCTCGCGAAGATCCGCTACCTCAACCAGGTGGCGATCTCGATGCGCGCCGGCCTGCTCGACGTCGAGGGCGCGGCGCAGGAGATCCAGCTCACCGAGGAGCAGCTCCACGCGCTGATCGATCGCGTGAGCGAGCACGCGGGGATCGAGAGTTAGACTTCAGCCCGTGGATACCCGCGGCGCCTCCCACCTGCTGCACGACATCGTCTCGCTCCTCGAGCTCCAGGGCGAGGATCCGGCGGTGCCGGCCCCCTTCGCCGATGCGGCACGCTCCCTCGCGAGCGGCGAGGCGCGCCCGCTCGCCGAGCTCCTCAAGCGCGACCGGCGCCGGTTCGCGCCGGAGGTGCTCGAGGTCCTCGACGACATCAACGCCACGGGGGAGTCCACCCTCCTCGACCAGCTGCGCGAGTCCACGCCGGAGGGCCTCTTCGAGATGCTCCGGGTGCCTGGTCTCGGTCCGTCACGCATCCGGCGGATCCACGAGGGCCTCGGGATAGACACCCTCCAGGAACTCGAGGAGGCCGCCCGGGACGGCCGGCTCGCCGCGCTCCCGCGCTTCGGGGCGCGGACCGCCGAGCAGGTCGTGCGGGGCATCGCGTGGCTCAAGGAGAGCGGCGCACAGGTGCTGCTCCCGCACGGCCGCGCCGAGGGCGAGCGGTTGCTCGCGGCGGTGCGGCGCCAGCCGGGCGTGGTGCGCGCCGAGCTCGCGGGGGGGATCCGTCGCCACGCCGAGACCGTGCGCGAAGTCTCGATCGTCGCCGCCTGCGTGCGAGACCCGGTCGCGGTCGCGGCCGCCATCGCCCGCTCCCCCGGCGTGCGCGACTCCGTCGGCGGCGGGACCAGCGAGGTCGCGATCCGCTATGACGACGGGATGCGGCTGCAACTCCATTGCGTGCCGCCGGAGGCGTTCGTGGTCGCGTGGCTTCGCGCGACCGGCTCGGCCGAGCATGTGCAGGAGCTCGCGGCCCTCGCAGGATCGCGCGGCCTCGTCCTCGGTGCGCACGACCTGCGCCGCACCGACGGCCGCGTGGTCGAGCTCGCCGACGAGCCCGCCCTGTACGCCGCCCTCGGACTCCCCTGGCTCCCTCCCGAGCTGCGCGAGGGGCTGGGAGAGGTCGCCGCCGCGACGGACGGATCGCTCCCCCACCTCATCGAGCCGGGCGACCTCCGCGGCGTGCTCCACTGCCACTCGCAGTACTCCGACGGCGGCGCGACGATCGCCGAACTCGCCGCCGAGGCGCGACGCCGCGGCTGGGGCTACCTCGGCATCTCCGACCACTCGCAGTCGGCGTTCTATGCCGGGGGACTCACCGCCGAGTCGCTCAAGCGGCAGCACGACGAGATCGACGCGATCAACGCGAGCTTCTCGGACTTCCGCGTCCTCAAGGGGGTGGAGGCGGACATCCTCCCCTGCGGCCGCATCGACTACCCCGTCGAGGTGCTCGACCGCTTCGACTACGTGATCGCTTCCGTGCACTCGCGGTTCGGGATGAACGAGGTCCAGATGACCGAGCGCGTCCTGAAGGCGATGGACGATCCCCACATGGCGGTCCTCGGGCACCCCACGGGGCGTCTCCTCCTCACCCGTGAGCCGTACGCGATCGACATGGAGGCGGTGATGGCGAAGGCCGGCGCACTCGGCGTCGCGATCGAGCTCAATGCCGACCCGCACCGCCTCGACCTCGACTGGCGACACGCGCGCAGCGCCCGGCGCCACGGCGCGCGCATCGAGATCGGCCCCGACGCGCACTCGGTGGACGGGCTCGACAACATCGCGCTCGGCATCGGCATGGCGCGCAAGGCCTGGCTCACCGCCGACGATGTGATCAACACCCGCGGTGCCGACGAGGTGGTCGCCTTCGCGACCCGGCGGCGGCTCGAGCGGGCCGGCGTGTGAGGCGCGCCGAACGCGCGCGCGAGATCCAGCGTCGCCTCTCCGCCGAGTATCCGGACGCGCACTGCGAGCTCGACCACCGCAACGCCTTCGAGCTCGCTGTCGCGACGATCCTCTCGGCGCAATGCACCGACAAGCGGGTGAACCTCGTCACCCCCGAGCTGTTCCGTCGCTGGCCGACGCCGGAGGCCCTCGCGGCCGCGCCGCTGCGCTCGATCGAGGCAGTGATCCGGAGCACAGGTTTCTACCGGAACAAGGCGAAGTCGCTGAAGGGACTCGCACAGGCCCTCCTGAGGGAACACCAGGGCGCCCTGCCGCGTAGCATCCCGGAACTCGTCGCGCTGCCAGGCATCGGCCGCAAGACGGCGAACGTGATCCTCGGGAACGCGTTCGGGCTCAACGAGGGGATCGTCGTGGACACCCACGTCGCCCGCCTCGCCAGGCGGTTCGGCCTCACCAAGGAGACCGACCCCGTCCGGATCGAGCGGGCGCTGATGCCCTTGTTCGAGCGCTCGACGTGGGCGATGCTCTCCCATCTGCTGATCTGGCACGGTCGCCGCACCTGCGACGCCCGTCGTCCCCGCTGTACCGAATGCGTGCTCCGCGACATCTGCCCTTCCTCGACCGCCTGACCCCCGCCCAGTGCCCTCCCGCATCCCGCACCCTACCCGCCTCCGCTCCGTGTCCCGCATCGCCGTGATGGTCGGCGGCGCGACGCTCGTCGTCGCCTGCGCCACCGCCGGCAACCGCAGCGGCGACCGCGACGCACAGCTCATCACCACCCCGACCGATCCCTGCGTGCTCGCGCGCGAGGAGGCCGCCGCCGACCCCCGGCTCGAGGTGGACCGCGTGCCGACCCCGCTGAAGATGGACCCGCCGCCGATCCGCCAGCCCGTGCCCCGCACCGCACTCCGACGCGACGGGTCGTCGTCGCTGAAGGTCGAGGTGCTCGTGGACACCTTCGGCAAGCCGGACATGACGACCTTCCGGATGATCGAGTCCACCAGCGCCTGGCTCACCACCGGCGCGAGGAACGCGATCGCGAAGTGGACGTTCGAACCGGCCCTGAAGTACGGGTGCAAGGTGCCCCGCTACTACCAGTTCAGCGCTTCGTCGCCGCCGCGGGCACGCTAGATTCCCACGTTCCTCGCCGCAGCCGCCGACCACCGTCCCCGTCCGTCCCCATGAAGACCGCCACGTTCGAGACCAACCAGGGCACCATCACCGCCGAGCTGTACGAGAAGGACGCTCCCGGCACGGTCGCCAACTTCGAGAAGCTCGCCAACCAGGGCTTCTATGACATGATCCGCTTCCATCGCGTGATCCCGGACTTCGTGGTGCAGGGGGGATGCCCCAACGCGAAGATCGGCGCGACACCCAAGGGCCAGCCGGGCACCGGCGGCCCTGGCTGGAAGATCAAGTGCGAGACCGACGGCAATCCCCAGAAGCACAAGGTCGGCGCGCTCTCGATGGCCCACGCCGGCAAGGACACCGGTGGATCGCAGTTCTTCATGGTCCTCTCGGAGGCGAACACGCGTCACCTCAACGGCGTGCATACCGTGTTCGGCCAGGTGACCGCGGGCCTCGATGTGATGAAGAAGCTGACCGACAAGGACCACATGGTGACGGTCCGCGTGAGCTGACGCCAGCCTCCCACCCCTCACCTCCCACCCCACACCTCCCGCCCATGTCCGCTCCCATGTCCGGCCCCGACACCAAGGCCGCCTACAAGGGCCTGATCATCGGCTTCGTCGCGGTCTTCCTCGTCGTCCTCACGATTATCAACCTCACGAACCGCAAGTTCGCGAGCCACGAGACACCCGCCGCGGCCGAGACGCACTAGCGTGACCGGCGGGCCGCGCGGGCTCCCCTTCCCGCTCGCCGCCGCCCGCACGCCCGCGCTGACACTCGCCGCACTCGTCACGGGCGGCGTACTCGCGACCATCCCCGCCACCGCGCGCTGGTGGCACCCCTTCCTCCTCGGCGCCCTCATCCTCCTGGGGGCGCCGGTCGTCTTCCGGACCCTGCGCGGCCTCCTGCGCGGGGAGTTCGCCGCGGATGTCGTCGCGATGCTCGCGATCGCGACCGCGATGGTCCTGCGCGAACCCGTCGCCGGATTGGTGATCGTGCTGATGCAGACCGGCGGCGAGCTGCTCGAGCGCTATGCCGAGGGACGAGCCTCGGCGGCGGTCCGGGAACTCGAGGCCGCGGCGCCGCGCATCGCGCACCGTCTCCCGCCGGGCATCGAGGCCTCCGCCGCCAGTGCGGGCGCGGTCGAGGACATCGCCACCGACCGCATCGCCGTCGGCGACCTCCTGCTCGTGCGTCCGGGGGAGATGCTCCCCTGTGACGGCGTCGTGGCCCTGGGCACGAGTTCGCTCGACACCTCGCGCATCACCGGCGAGCCGCTCCCCGAGCGCGTGACCGCGGGGGCCGAGGTACGCTCCGGCGTCGTGAACCTCGAGAGCCCCTTCGTGCTGCGCGCCACCGCACCCGCGAGCGCCTCGCTCTACGCACGGATCGTCGAGCTCGTCCGCACCGCGCAGGCCGAGAAGGCGCCGATCCAGCGCCTCGCCGACCGATGGGCGGTCTGGTTCACGCCGGTCACGCTCGCGGCCTGCGCGGTGGCGTGGTGGCTCTCGGGGGACGCCTCCCGGGTCCTCGCGGTGCTCGTCGTCGCGACCCCCTGCCCCCTGCTGCTGGCGACGCCGGTCGCGGTGATCGGCGGGATCAATCGCGCCGCGCGGCGGCAGGTGATCGTCCGCAACGGCACCGCACTGGAGCTCCTCGCGCGGGTGGACACCGCGGTATTCGACAAGACGGGCACCCTCACCATCGGGCGTCCGTCGGTGGCGTCGGTCCGCACCACGCATGGGCTCGAGGAGTCCGAGCTGCTCCGCCTTGCCGCCGCCGTCGAGGTCGGCAGCGGCCACCTCCTCGCGCGCTCCGCGGTGGAGGCGGCCCACGCGCGCGGTCTCGCGCTGCCCTCGCCGAGCGAGATCGTCGAATACGCCGGTCGTGGGGCGAGTGGCACCGTCGAGGGACGCCGGGTCACGATCGGCACGCAGACCCTCGTCAGCGAGCGGCACCCCGGCGCCGCGGCCGCGATCGCGCACGCGGCCACCTCCGTCGACGGGGGCCTCCGCGCCTTCGTGGTCGTCGGCGAGCCGGGCGATGCCTCGGGGTCGGCACCCCCTGCCGGCGTCGGCGTCGTCGCCTTCGCCGACCAGCTGCGACCCGGCCTGCACGGGTTCCTCGACCGCCTCGCCCCGCTCGGCATCCGTCGCACCC
This sequence comes from uncultured Gemmatimonas sp., assembly GCA_964650715.1. Classification (GTDB taxonomy): domain Bacteria; phylum Gemmatimonadota; class Gemmatimonadetes; order Gemmatimonadales; family Gemmatimonadaceae; genus Pseudogemmatithrix. The sequence continues at coordinate 20,262 of CAZYUL010000034.1, forward strand.
TCCTGCTCTCCGGCGACCACACCGCCAACGTCGCGCCGATCGCGGCCGCGGTCGGCATCACCGAGGCGCGCGGTGACCTCCTCCCCGAGGACAAGGTCCGCGTCGTGCGCGAGCTCGAGGCGACCGGGCACCGTGTGCTGATGGTCGGGGACGGCACCAACGACGCGCCCGCGCTCTCCGCCGCCACGGTCGGTGTGGCGCTCGCGGCCCACGGCGGCGGCATCTCCGCCGAGGCCGCCGGTGTCGTGCTCCTCGCCGACGACGTCACGCGGGTCGAGGATGCGGTGCGGATCGGGCAGCGATCGGTCCGCGTGGCGCGGCAGAGCATCATCGCCGGCCTCGCGCTCTCGGGGGCGGCGATGGTGGTCGCGGCGCTCGGCTACGTCCCGCCGACGGTCGGTGCGCTGCTCCAGGAGGGGATAGACGTCGCGGTGATCCTGAATGCCCTGCGCGCCGCGCGGGGCTGATCAGCGGGCCGCGGGCCGATCCGCAGCGCCGTCATCCCGCGGGGCGGCGCCCGGCGCCCCGTCGTCCTCGTGCAGCGCGCGCATCGCCGGCGTGGTGAGGTCGTCGAACTGCCCGCTCCGCGACGACCAGGCATAGGCCGCGACGAAGATCCCCACCAGCAGCAGCGCCGCCGGCACGAGCACGAAGAGCACGCTCACGCGGCCGCCCGCGGGAAGGTGCGCCCCTGCCAGGCCCCCAACACCACGGTGAGCGAGCTCACCGGCATCAGGATCGCCGCGAAGAGCGGATCGATCGCCCCCATCATCGCGAGCGTGACGCCGATCGCGTTGTAGCCGAGCGCGAGGAGCATGTTGCGTCGGATGATGCCGGTGGTGCGGCGCGACCCGTCGAGGAGCTCGCCCAGTGCGGCGACCCCGCGCCGCGCGAGGTACACGTCCGCCGCCGCCATCGAGGCCTCGGCGCCGCCGCGCACCGCGATGCCGACGGTCGCCGTCGAGATCGCCGCGGCGTCATTGACCCCGTCGCCGACCATCACGACCGGCCGCACCGCGCGCGCGTGATACGTCGGCTGGGCCGCGTCGCGGGCCGCCTGCACCACCGCGCGCTTCCGCTCGGGGGTCGCGCCACCCTCGGCGCGCGAGTGGTCGAGCCCGAGTTCGATCGCGACCGACTCGACGACATCGGTGGCATCGCCCGAGAGGAGCCGCACGTCCCACCCCGCGCGAACGAGGGCGGCCACCGCCTCCCGAGCCTCCGGACGGACCGGGTCGCCGAAACCCGCCTGCGCGACGATCTCGCCGTCCACCGCGATGAAGACGGGGGAGAGCCCGTATCGCGGCATCAGCACCGGTCCGCCGCCCCCGATGCTCGCGCGGATCCAGGAGGGCTTCCCGACCATCACGCGGCGACCCCGCACGCGCCCCTCGACGCCGTTCCCCAGCACCTCCCGCACCTCGGTCGCCTCCGGCGCGACGAGCCCCGGCCAGACGGCCGCGAATGCCGCCGCGATCGGGTGGCGCGAGTGCCGCTCGAGCGCGAGCACCAGCGGCCGCGCATCGTCGTCGCCGATCCACTCGGCGAGCGCGAGGCGTCCTTCGGTGATCGTGCCGGTCTTGTCCATGAAGAGCGTGCCCGGCGTGGTGAGCGCCTCGAGCGCGTGCCCCCCCTTGATGAGGATCCCCCGTCGCGCCGCCCTCCCGATCGCGACCGTGATCGAGAGTGGCGTCGCCATCGCGAGCGCGCACGGGCAGGTCACGACCAGCAGTGCGATGGCGTGATCGACCGCCGCCGCCGGATCGCGCGCCCACCAGAGGCCGGCGGTGATGCCGGCGAGCACCAACACCGCGGCGATGAAGTACCCCGACATGCGGTCGGCGAGGAGCACCACCGGGGCCCGCCCGCGCGCGCCGGCCTCGACGTCGCGGAGGAGCCGGCCCAGCCGGCTCGTGACACCCGCCTCCTCGACCCGCACGCGCATCGGCGCGGTGAGGTTCACCGTGCCGGCGAAGACGCGACCCCCCGGCTGCACCGAGACGGGCCGCGACTCGCCGGTGAGCAGCGCGAGGTCCATCGCCGAGCTGCCCGACTCCACGATGCCGTCGGCGGCGAGGGTGTCGCCGGCGCGCACGTCGAGGAGCATCCCGGGAAGCACGGCCTCACTCGGCACCTCGGTCACTTCGTCGCCCGCGACGACCCGCGCCGTCGCGGGGGAGAGGGCGCCGAGGAGCGCGGCCGCGTCGGCGGCGCTCCGCTGCGCGCGGTGCTGCAGGTAGCGCCCCACGAGGAGCAGGAAGATCAGCGTGCCGACGGCGTCGAAGTAGATCGGACCGGCGTCGCGCCACGTGTTCACCGCACCCTGCGCGTAGCCGGCGGCGAGCGCGAGCGCGATCGGCACGTCCATGTGGAGGCCGCCCGACTTGAGGGCCGCGACGGCGCTCGTGAAGAAGACGCGGCCGGGCCAGAGCAGCGCAGGGGTGACGAGCACGAGCGAGAGCCAGCGGAAGTAGCGCACGAACTCCCCTTCCATCCCGCTGAAGAACCCCGCGTAGAGCGCGAGCGCGATCGTCATCACGTTCGCGGCGATGGCGCCGGCGACGCCGATGCGCGTCAGCATCGCCCGCTCCTCGGCTCGACGCGCCTCGTCGGCGCGACGGCCGCGGTACGGGTGGGGACGGTAGCCGAGCTGGTCCAGGCAGCGGGCGATCGCGCTGAGCGTCGTGCGCGTCGGGTCCCAGCTCAGCCGCGCCACCGCCCGCGTGACGTCGAGCTCGGCGCGCACCGCGCCCGGCACCGCCAGCGGGACGCGCTCGACGAGCCAGACGCACGAGGCGCAGTGCACCCCCTCGAGGTAGAGCGCGACCTCGGCGAGCCCGTCCCTCCCACGCCGCACATGCGCCGCGTGGAACGCCTCGTGGTCGAACTCGGCGAAGGTCCGGCCGCTCGGACTGACGCGTTGGGACCTCCGTTCCGGCAGGCGGTAGAAGCCGGTGAGCCCGCTCTCGCGGATGATCGCCGCCGCGGTCTCGCACCCTGCGCAGCAGTAGGTCAGGCCGTCCACCACGCGCCGGTCCCCCGGCAACGCCGCGAGACCGCAGTGCGCGCAGTGGTCCACCGCGGATGCGGTGGTGTCCGCGACGAGTCGCTCAGCGGTGGCGGTCATGGTCCACGGAATCGGACGGCGCTGCGTGGGCGGCGGGATGCGCCACGGCCGGGGTCACGAACCTCCCGGTCACGGTGAGCGTGCCGAGCACCACCAGCACCACGGCGGTGAAGGCCGGGAGGCGGCGCCGCAGCGGTCCCAGCAGGCGCTGCGCGCCGAGGCCGATCACCGCCATCATCGGCAGGGTGCCGGTCCAGAAGGCGGCCATCACGAGCGCGCCCGCGGGCGCGCTCCCCGCCGCCGCCGAGGTGGCGACGAAGGCGTAGAGCCATCCGCAGGGGAGGGCGGCCGAGAGGGCGCCGATGGCGAGGCCGCGGAGCGTCGGCGGCCGCTCCTGCACGGCCCGCAACGCGGCCGCGACGCGCGAGGCGAGTCGCGGCGGCACCGCAAGGATCGGAACGCGGACGCCGAGCGTGGCGAGGAGCGTGGCGATCCCCCAGAGGATGAGCAGGGAACCTGCGACGATCGTCGCCGGACGCGCGACCCCCGCCACCGCCCCCGCGCGGTCCAGCCCCGCGCCGGCGGCGCCCGCCACCGCCCCCAGTGTCGTGTACGAGAGGAGGCGTCCGAGGTTGTACGCCGCGGTCGAGCGCAGGGCGTGCGCCCCGCGCGACGAGTCGCCGCCCGACGCCAGGCAGGCGAAGCTCCCGCACATCGCCGCGCAGTGCACGCTCCCGAGGAGCGCAGCGACGAAGACCGAGAGCACGAGGGCCGTCACCGCTCCTCCACGGGGGGAACCGTGAACGCCTCGGTCCGGAGCGAGGTGACGAACCGCTCGGTGTCGCGCCGCGCCTCGAGACGCACCTCCCAGAGTCCGGCGCGCCGCACCGGGACGGTCGCCTCGTAGCGACCAGCCGCGGACTCCTCGAGCACGGCCCGCACCGGGCGCGCCGCATCGGCATTGTGGATCAGCTCGGCGGTGAACCTCGCCCCGCGGACAGGGAGCGCGTCGCGTCCGGTCACGCGCACGACGAGCCGTGCCGAATCGCCGGGTGCGCGCTGCAACGCGGCGAGGGTGCGCCAGCCGAGCCGTGCCGACTCCGCGGCCCGCGCCATCGTCTCGTCCCACGCCACGGCCTTCCGGTAGTAGTCGGGTTCGACGACCGAGCCGTTGGCGTCGGAGCTCGCGGCCACGATCATCACGACGTTCACCGCCACGGTGAAGGCGAGTGCCCCCGTGACGAGCCAGGGCCAGTACCAGCCGCGCTGCCGGGGCATCAGGCGGACCCTCCGGGAGCCTGGCGCATCAGCGCTCCGCCCCCGCCCCACCGTCGTCGCGCTTCGCGCGATCCTCGGGACCCAGCAGACGCCACTCGAACTCGCGCGAGAAGGCGGCCCCGTCGGTGATCCGGAACCGCACGTGGCGCTCCCCGTCGTCGAACCGCGCCGCCGGCTGCACCACGAACAGCGAGGTCGTCCGGGTCTCGCCCGGCGCGACCGGCAGCGGGTTCTCCGGCGCGATGAGCCTGGCGCCCGGGTCGTCCAGATACTCGATCGCGTAGGCGTGCGACTCGCCGCTCCGGTTGGCCACGCGGATCCGCACCTGGTTCACCACCCCGCCATCCGCCTCGCGGGTGAACGGCGCGCCGACCGGGCCGAGCACCGTGATGTCGGCGGTGGACCTGGTGGCGAGGGCGACGAGGAAGCCGCCGAAGAAGACGGTGAACGCGATGGGGTAGAGGACCGTCCGCGCGCGCAGGAGATGCCGCACCTTCCCCTCGAGCGCGTCCTGCGAGGTGTAGCGGATCAACCCCTTCGGCTTGCCCACCTTCACCATGATGTCGTCGCAGGCGTCGGCGCACTGCGTGCAGTGGATGCACTCCATCTGCAGGCCGTCGCGGATGTCTATCCCCGTCGGACAGGTGAGGACACAGGCGCGGCAGTCCACGCAGTCGCCGAGCCCCGGGCGCGCCCCCGCGCCGTGGCCGCGCGGCTCGCCGCGCTTGTGGTCGTAGGCGACGATCAACGACTGCCGGTCGAGCAGCGCCGACTGCCAGCGTCCGTACGGGCAGGCGACGAGGCAGGTCTGCTCCCGGAACCAGGCGAAGTCGAGGAAGACCGCCGCCGTCACGCCGGCCATCACGAGGAAGGCCACGGGGTGCGCGAAGGGCGATCCCGTCATCCAGTGCAACAGGTCGTCGGTGCCGACGAAGTACGCGAGGAAGGTGTTGCCGAGGACCGCTGCGAGCACCGCGTAGATCCCGTACTTGAGGAGCCGCCGCGGGTGGAAGCGCTGGTGCTTGGAATCGAGCATCCGCGAGGCGTTGAATCCCCCCTCGACGAGGCGCTCGATCGGCCGGAACAGGAACTCCATCCAGACGGTCTGCGGGCAGGCCCAGCCGCACCAGACGCGGCCGAAGAGGGCCGTCAGCAGGAAGATGCCGATGAGCACGCTCACGAAGAGCAGCATCAACAGGAGCGTATCGGTCGGGAGGAAGGTGGTCCCGAAGAAGGTGAACTCGCGCCGCGGGAGGTCGAGCAGCATCCACGGCTTCCCGTTCCACCGCAGGTGGGGGAAGAGCAGGAAGACCGCGATGAGGCCGTAGGCGACCGCGCGGCGGCGGATCAGCCACTGCCCGTGCGCGGGCTTGGGCCGGATCCACCGCCGCGAACCGTCCTCGTTGAGCGTCGCGAGGACGCGGCCGGAGGCCGCGGGGGCGGTCATCCGCCGCTCGGTGGTGACACCGTCCCCTCCGGCGCCTTCGGCGCCGGCGGGTTCGTGCCGTGCAGCGAGATCACGTACGCGGTCACCGCGTCCACCTGCTGCGGCCTGAGGATGCGGCCCCACGGGGGCATCCCCTTCTCCAGCACGCCCTCCACGATCGTGGTGTGGATCGCATTCGGCGTCGCGCCGTGGATCCAGGAGTCGTCGGTGAGATTCGGGCCGATGATCCCGCCGCCGTCGGGACGATGGCAGGCGGCGCAGTTGGCGTCGTACACCGCCTTCCCCTCGGCGAGCACCGCCGCGTCGCGCGAGCGGGCGCGGTACTCGTCGTCGGTGAGTGCCGCGACGGTCGTCGCCTCGGGCGGCATCGCCGCCTTGTGCGCTGCGACGTCCGCCTCGTAGGCCGCCACCACGCCGTCCCCCTCGCCGAATGGCGCCGGGGCGACATAGTAGAACGGGACGAAGATGATCGTCGCGTAGAAGATCCAGAGCCACCACCGCGGCATCGGATTGTCGTACTCCCGGATGCCATCGTAGTCGTGGTCGAGCAGGCGATCCTCGGGTTGCTTGGCCATCACTCCTCCGTGGCCCGCGGGGCGGGACCGGTGGCATCGTCGTCGAGCGGGAGCCGGGCCGCGTGCGCGTGCTTCGCGGCGGCGCCGGGCCGGAAGGTCAGGATCACGACCGCGAGGAACGCGCCGACGAAGAGCACCAGCGCGACGATCGCGTACATCGAGAGTCCGGCGTTGCTCATCACGTCCACGAGCTTCATGGGGCACCTCCCGGCGTCGTGCCGCCTGGCGCGGCGCCACCCGTGGCCGCCCCCACCGCCGCGGGCGCGGTCCGGATGTCCTTCCCGAGCCGCTGCATGTAGGCGATGAGGGCGATCACCTCACGGTCGCCGAGTCCCGCGGGGCCGCCGCTGGCCTCGATCGCCGCACCCATCGCACCGGCCTGCTCGCGCGCCATCGCCGGCGCCGAGTTCACCGCGTCGCCGTAGGGCACGCCGAGCATCACCATCGCGTCCACGCGGCGCTGGATGCCGTCGAAGTCGAGCGGCCGGCGGAGCAGGTGCGCATAGGTCGGCATGATCGAGTTCTGCACGACCGCCGCCGGCTCCTCGAAGTGCCGCACGTGCCAGAGGTCGGGGTACTTGCCGCCGACGCGCGCGAGGTCGGGGCCGATCCGGCGCGACCCCCAGAGGAACGGGTGGTCGTACACGAACTCACCCGGCTTCGAGTACTCGCCGAACCGCTCCGTCTCGTGGCGCAATGGCCGCACCATCTGCGAATGGCAGTTGAAGCACCCCTCGCGGATGTACAGGTCGCGCCCCGCGAGCTCGAGGGGGGTGTAGGGCCGCACGCTCGCGATCGTCGGCACGTTGGAGCGGATCAGGAACGTCGGGATGATCTCCGCCAGCGACGCCACCACGACGGCCACCACCACCATCACGGTGAAGACCAGCGGCATCCGCTCCCAGGTGCGGTGCCAGTGGACACCCGTGAACCGCGCCCAGAGGCCCGCGCCGGCCGGCGCCGGGTGCGGGTCCACGTACTCCCTCGGCAGCGGCGGCGCCGAGATCACCGGGACCTCGTAGGCCTTCGGGCGCGCCTGCCAGGTGCGCCAGATGTTGTAGCCGAAGATCACCATCCCGGTGATGTAGAGCGTGCCGCCGGCCACGCGCACCCAGTACATCGGCATGAGCCGCATCACGGTCTCGACGAAATCGGGGTAGGCCAGGCGTCCCGTCTCGTCGAACGCGCGCCACATCAGCCCCTGGGTGATCCCCGCCGAGTAGATGGCGGCGACGTAGAGCAGGATGCCGAAGGTCGCGATCCAGAAGTGCAGCTCGGCCAGCTTCTTGGAGTGCAGCGGCGCCTGGAACAGGCGCGGCGCGAGCCAGTAGATCATCCCGAACGTGAGCAGCCCGTTCCACCCGAGCGCGCCGGTGTGGACGTGGGCGATGATCCAGTCGGTGTAGTGCGCGAGGGAGTTGACGCTCTTCACCGAGAGCATCGGCCCCTCGAAGGTGCTCATGCCGTACGCGGTGACCGCGACGACGAAGAACTTGAGCACCGGCTCCTCGGCCACCTTGTTCCACGCCCCGCGCAGCGTGAGGAGTCCGTTGATCATGCCGCCCCAGCTCGGCATCCAGAGCATCACCGAGAAGAGCATCCCGAGGGTGGAGGCCCACTCGGGGAGGGCCGTGTAGTGCAGGTGGTGCGGGCCGGCCCAGATGTAGAGGAAGACGATCGTCCAGAAATGGAGGATCGAGAGCTTGTACGAGAAGACCGGTCGTTCGGCCGCCTTCGGCATGAAGTAGTACATCAGGCCGAGGAACGGGGTCGTGAGGAAGAACGCGACCGCGTTGTG
>CAZYUL010000035.1:0-27444 GCA_964650715.1 uncultured Gemmatimonas sp.
CGCTTGACGCGGTCCACCTCGGCGGCCTGGCGGTCGATCGCCATGTTCTTGTGGAGCACGCCGATGCCTCCGGCGCGCGCCATCGCGATGGCCATCTCAGATTCGGTGACGGTGTCCATCGCCGCCGAGACCAGCGGCACGTTGAGCGTGATCCCGCGCGTGAATCGCGAGGTGGTGCTCACGTCCTTCGGATGGACCAGCGAGTGCCGCGGGACGAGCAGGACGTCGTCGAAGGTCAGCGCGGCTTCGGTGCGGATGCGGGGAGTCGTGTGTCCCATCTCGAAAGGTAGCCGCGCCGGCCGGTCATTTCCACGGCAACCTCAACCGCCGGGCTTCGGCTCCGACGCCGGCGGGGGCGACGCGGCCGGCGGCGACTTCGGGGGCTCCTTCGGCCGTGCCGCGCCAGCGAGGTCCGAGGCCACCGACTTGCCGGCCGCCGCGACCCCACCGAGCACTCCCATCGCCTTGCCGAGGAATCCCATCGCCTCGGCCACCGTGCTCGCCGAGACGTTGCCGGCCCTCAGCGTGTCCTCCACCCCCTCCGCGAAGCGCTGGAAGACGTTCGGTCCGGGCGCCTGGCGCTGGGCGTAGCGCGATTCGAGGAACTCGATGTAGTCGAGTACCTGGTACTGCCGGTCCTGCGGGAGTGCATCGAGTCGCCGGACGATCCGGTCGCGGAGGGTCTCGTGCATCGGGTTGGCTGGCGGCACGGTCATTCGAAGCCCCATCGGACGCGCTCACCGCGCGCATCCACGTGAAGGAAGGGAGTCGCACCCGGGGCGGCGCGGTAGAGGCCGAGCCCGCCCACGAGCGAGGGATAGCGCCGTTCGATCCGCTCGACGACCGCGGCGAGGGCGAGCGCGTCGCGGACATCCACGCGCCCATCGCGGTCGAGGTCGTCCATCCGCCCATCCCCGTCAGCGTCAACGAACACGTCGGCGGCGTCGCCGTACTGGTGACGGCTGTCGGAGGATTGCCGGCTGTTCGGCCCCCGCGCGTTGAACTGCGGCGTGCGGAACCCCGAGAGCACGACGAGGCCCTCGGCGCGATGCCCGGCGGCGCGCAGTTCGGTGATGATGAGCTCGAGCTTGTCCACCAGCCGTGCATCCAGGACGAGGTACTTGGGCCAGACCGCGCGCTGGTCACGGTTCAGGAACTGCCCGAGCGAGAAGTGGGTCGAGACCCGCCGGACGGTGTCGGCCGCGGCGACCTCGACGAAGCCGGCCGGCAGCTCAGGGCGGCGCGCGCGGCTGAGGCGCGACTCCGAAGGCCATCGCCCGACCCGGTAGAGTCCGACGCGGCCGTCCTCATGTCGCGCGGCCAGCGGGACCAGCGAAGCGAAATGAAAGGTGTCGGCGCTCGCCTGGTCGATCGCGGTGACGAACCCCGGGCGGGTGAGCGCGTCGGCGCCGAACTGCGCCCGGAAGGTCGAGTCATCCACACCCGGGCCGTCCGCCGGTCCGACGAGGCGCATCCTGAGCCGGCCGCTCCTCCCGCGAAGGGAGTCGGGGATCTGAAGGGTCGGATCCGCTGGCTCCTGCCGCGGCGGTGACGGCGGGGACGCCGGCGCGGCTCCGAGGAGCCCGGCGGCAAGGACGATGGCGATCGGCGAGACCTGACGCCTACGGGATCGGGTCAAAGGCAGGGTGTGAGGGGGTCGTCTCGCAGGAATGACGCGGGAATCGGCTCCCCGGATTCGCCTCGCGGAAGATCCACCGGGCCAGGCGCCTATCAAGTGCACTGACCGTTCGTTTAGTCACACGGTCCCGCTCAGTACACATAGACCGGCGTCCCAACGGGGACCATCTCGTAGAGGACCTCTATGTCTTCATTCCGCAATCGGATGCATCCGTGACTGACCGAACGGCCAATCGAAGCTGGCGCGTTCGTCCCGTGGATGCCGTAGCCCCCTCCGATGTTCAGTCGGTGTGAGCCGAGCACCCCGAGGAAGCGCCGCTGGTTGGTGCCCAGTGGCGGCACGACGAGGTAGTCACCTACCCGGATCTCGGTCCCGTCGCGCGCCTCGAACGGCGACTCCGTGCCGTCGGCGTGCCGCGTCACGACATCCCGGCCCGACACGGCGATCGCTGCTCCTCCAGGAAGGTCGATCACGCTGTCGGTGCGCAGGTGCAGGAGCTTCAGCTTGAGCCGCTCGGCGGCCTCCACGTAGTGCCACTCGGGCGCCACCCACGCGGGCTCGACGTCCTTGCGCTCGACGACGAGCCGGCCGCGAGGTGTATCGAAGCGCCATTGCGTCCCGTTCTGCCGGTCGAGGTGCCGCCCGCTCCCCGTCGCGATCCGCGTCTCGAACAGCACCTCGGCGCCGCGGCGGAACCAGAGGCGGTGGTCGGCGACCGAGACGACCAGCATGGGGTGCGCCGCGAGCGAGTCCCGCGCGGAGCGCTCGCGGAGCAGGGCATCCAGGCTGTCCGTGACCGTCGCAGCCGTCGCCCGGGCGGTGACCAGGTCGGCCCGTGCGCGCTCGACCGACTCGCTCGCGAGGCGCGCGCGTGTCCGGAGGACCTGGAGGTCGTGCAGCTGCCACCCCGACGCCGCGGCCGCACCCACGAGTATGGCCGCGGGCCAGAAGAGCGGAGAGAGGAAGCGGAACATCATCGCTCAGTACACGTGGCAGCGGGTCCCGCGCCCCACCGCGCCGCTGATCGCCTCGAAGTCGCGCGCCGAGAGCCAGAGGGTCCCGGGCGCGCCATCGTCCTTCCATCCCTCGCCGCGCGCGCGCAAACGGAGACCCGCTTCCAGCTCGATCAGGTCGACGACGACCCGGCGCACGGTGTGCACGCCCCGCGGCAGGGTGCCGTCCACCGCCACGGAGCGCAACACGACGTCACCTCGCTCGAGTGCGAGGGTGCCGGTGCCGACGGCGAGCGTCAGGTGCAGGGGCGCCGCGCGCTCGGGCACGGCCCGTGCGCGTTCGAGCGAGAGGCGGACGCGATCCACCTCGGCCGTGAGGCTCGCCGCGGCGATCGAGTCCGCGAGCTGCGCCGAATCGCCGAGCTGCGCCGCGATGGCGTCGCGCGTGTCGCGGCGCGCTTCGAGCAGGAACGCCGACGCCAGCGTGAGCGCCGCGGCGACCGACCAGAGCGCCGAGCGCGGCGTCACCGCTTCGTGATCGTCAGCAGGTCGAGCACCGGCGCGCCGGTCGGCATCGAGCGACCGGTGCGGACCCGCGCGGTCACGAGCACCTCCGCCATCGGCGCGAGTCCGCGCGCCTGCACCATGAGCGCCGGCGGCACGGCGAGATAGAGCACGGCATTCTCGCCAGCAGGACCCATCGCGAGCAGGTAGGGCTCCTCGGGCTCGAGGTCGCGACGCAGGGGGTCCGCGGTCTGGAGCCCGACGACCTGCACGACCCACCGCACCGTCCTCCCGCGGAAGCCATCGGGATCGAGGCGGAGGTCCGCTGCGGTCACGGCCTCGCGGAAGCCCGAGTCCGTGGGGACCACGAGGCTCTCCGGCACCCACGCCTCGACTCGCACCCGCACCCAGCCCCGGTCGCGCGCGAGTGATTCCATCACCGCGCCCTCCTCGACGCGTCCGACCGCCGCCGCGCCGGGCGCACGGTGGAGCGTGGCCGCGCGAGACGCGCGCAGGTCGGCGCGCCGCCCCGCGGCGGTCGGCTCGGCATCGGCCGACGAGTCCGCCTGAACGGCGCCCTGCCGCTGGGTCGCCGCGACCGCCTGCGCCGGCGAGATCGCGCTCGTGAGGATCCAGGCGTCGCGGGTGATCCGCGCCCAGGTCCCTCGCCGCTCAAGGACCCTCACGCCGGCGCCGGGTTCGAACACGCCGAGGATCCGGCCGTTCAACGACGGCTCGGCGCGGATGCGCAGCGTGCCGGTCCCCCCGATGCTCTCCGGGAAGCTCTCCCGCCGACCGGCGAACCGCGAGCCGTCGATCCACGCCTCGATCGTCACCTGCGTGAACCCCGAGCGCGACGTGCCCGTGCGCCAGGTGGTCCCCGACTGGAGCGTCGCGACGATGTTCCCATCCGGTGTCGCACGCACCTCGGCGTCGCGTACCAGGCGCGATTGCGCGCCCTGCGCGTCAGCCGTCGTGGCGAGCGCGACGGCGACTGGCAACAGGAGGGCGCGGAGTGGCCGCATCGCTGGTTGGTGGGTGTGGGGCCGGATAGATTGCGCGGATGCGCGCGCGTCTCATCTGAGCGACGCGTCTCCGAAGGTATACACCACACCCACACCCCGGCCAAGATGGGATCGCAGGTGCAGCGCCCGGTCGTGCTCGTCGTGCTCGATGGCTGGGGCTATCGCGAGGCGACGGAAGGGAACGCGATCGCGATGGCGCAGACGCCGACGTGGGACCGGCTCTGGGCGCGCGCGCCGCGGACGCTCCTCTCGGCCAGCGGCCGCGCGGTCGGGCTCCCCGACGGCCAGATGGGGAACAGCGAGGTCGGGCACCTCAACCTCGGCGCCGGTCGCGTGGTGCTGCAGGATCTCGTCCGGATCGGCGAGAGCATCCGGGACGGGAGCTTCCGCGAGCTGCCCGCCTTCCGCGCCGCCTGTGCGCACGTGCGCGCCTCGGGCGGCACGCTGCACCTGATGGGTCTCGTGGGGGACGGCGGCGTCCACGCGCACGACGACCACGCGCTCGCGCTGGTGGACCTCGCCGAACGCGCCGGCGTGCCGCGCATCGCGCTCCATCTCCTGCTCGATGGGCGCGACACGCTGCCGACCTCGGCGCTCGGCTTCGTGCGCGGGCTCCTCGAGCGGGTCGGCCCTCGCGCGGCGGTCGCCAGCATCGGCGGCCGCTACTTCGGGATGGACCGCGATCGGCGCTGGCCCCGCACGCAGAAGTGGTACGACGCCGCGGTGCGCGGCAGCGGCCCCGCCACCGACGACCCGCTCCGCTTCATCCAGGGCAATTACGACCGGGGCGTGACCGACGAGTTCCAGGAGCCGGCGGTGGTGATGCGCGACGGCGCCCCGGTGGCGCCGATGCGCGATGGCGACGCCGTCATCACCTGGAACTTCCGCTCCGATCGGATGCGGCAGATCGTGCGCGCCCTCGCGATCGAGGGGTTCGACGGCTTCGACGTGCGAGACCGTCCGCGCCTCCACGTCGCCACGATGACCCAGTACGACCAGACCTTCGGCCTGCCGGTGGCGTTCGAGCCCTTCTCGATGGCGCGGATCGTGGCCGAGGTGCTCGAGGACGCCGGGATGTCGTCGCTCCGCACCGCCGAGACGGAGAAGTACCCGCACGTGACCTACTTCTTCAACGGCGGGAACGAGGTCCCCTATCGCGGGGAGGAGCGGATCCTGGTCCCCAGCCAGAAGGTCGCCACCTACGACCTGATGCCGGAAATGAGTGCGCCGGGTATCACCGACGTGCTGGTCAAGGCGATGGAGGCGAAGGCCCACGAGTTCACGCTCTGCAACTATGCCAACGGCGACATGGTCGGGCATAGCGGCAACCTCGCCGCCACGGTGGCGGCCTGCGAGTGCGTGGACCGTCAGCTCGCGCGCATCATCGCCACCGCCGAGCGGACCGGCACGCGCCTGCTCATCACCGCCGACCACGGCAACTGCGAGATGATGATCGACCCCGAGACGGGCGGCCCCCACACCGCCCACACCACGAACCCCGTGCCGCTCCTGCTCGTGGACGACGGCGAGACCGGCGCACTGCGCTCGGGCGGCGCGCTCTGCGACGTCGGCCCGACGGTGCTCTCGATGCTCGGCCTCGGGATCCCCGACGAGATGACCGGCAAGGACCTGCGACCCGCTGGAGTGCCCGCCTGATGCGCCACCCGCTGCTCCCTGCCCTCCTGCTCTCCGCGACGGCGCTCGGCGCCACCCCCGTCGCCGCGCAGGTCGGCCACCTCCCCACGGAGAGTCCGTTCGAGGACCTGCGAGGGAAGCAGGCCTTCACCTTCGCCTCGGGGATGCTCGCGATGGCCGGCGACCCCGCGGGCGTCGCGCCGCGCTCGGGCGCCATCATCTCGATGCGCTACGAGCTCATGCTGATGGGCCCGCTCTGGCTGCAGTCGCGCGTCACCTACGCCCCGCGGCTGGAACGCACCTACAAGGACCCGCTCTTCCGCGGCGCCGATCGGTTCGACGGCACCTCCCGCCGCCCGCTCACGATCGCGGACGTCGGGTTCGGGCTCAACCTCACCGGCAACAAGTCGTGGAACGACATGGTGCCGCAGTTCCACATGGCGATCGGCCTGGTGAGCGGCGGGACCCACCGGTTCGACGTCGGCGGGTATCGCCTCGGCACCAAGCTCACGATGAACTACGGGCTCGGGCTCCGGTACGTCACCGACGCGCCCTGGGAGTGGCACGCCGACCTCACCCACCAGTGGTGGAAGTACGAGTATCCCGACTCGTACCGCAACGAGGACTCGGCCAACCCGACGCCGATCCTGGACACCCGCTCGCTCAACCACTGGCGGGGGAACCTGCAGATCCAGGTGGGCATCAGCCGCTTCTTCTTCCGCTGACCGCGATGCGCGCCACCCTCACGCGGCGGGTGACGTTCTCGGCGGCGCATCGGTACCGCCGCCCGGAGTGGGACGAGGCGCGCAATCGCGAGGTCTTCGGGGCCTGCGCGCACCCGAACTGGCACGGGCACACCTACACCTGCGACGTCACCGTCGGCGGCGAGGTGGACCCGGTGACCGGCTTCTGCGCCGACCTCGCCGCGCTCGATCGCGCCCTCGCGGAGCGGGTGGTCAGCGTGCTCGATCACCGGAACCTCGTCCTCGACGTCCCCGCATTCGCCGAGGGGAAGGCGATCCCGACCTCGGAGAACCTCGCCGCCTGGATCGCCTCCGAGGTGCAGCAGGCGCTCGGCGACCGCACGCGGGTGCTGCGCGTGCGCGTGTCGGAGGAGCCGGGGCTGTGGGCTGAGGTGGAGCTGCCGTCATGACGCGGCTCCCCGCCACGCCCGACGCCGCGCGCCTCGATGCGGTCGAGGAGCTCCCGGTCTGGCTCGAGGTGAATGGACAGCCGGCGGTGACGTGGATGTGCACGCCCGACCAGCTCGACGCGCTGGTGGCGGGGTGGTGCTTCGGCGAGGGATACATCGACTCGCGCGCCGACCTCCTCTCGATGCGTCCCTGCGCGAAGGAACCGGGGTTCTGGGTGACGGTGCCGCCCGATCGCTTCGACACGGTCGAAGGCCAGGAGCGCCGCCGCGTACTCGCCTCCGGATGCGGCGCCGTCACGACGATCCTCGGCTCCCTCTCGAACGTCCCACGGCGACGGACGCGCCCGGCGCTCCCCGACCTCGCGCGGACGCGCGCCCTCTTCAAGGAGCTCTTCGCCCGAGGGGAGCGCTACCAGAGCACCGGCGGCATCCACGCCGCGGCGCTCACCGACGGCGAGACGCTCCTCGCGCACGCCGAGGACATCGGGCGCCACAACGCGGTGGACAAGGTGATGGGTCGGCTCATCCTCGACGGGAAGCGACCCGACGACCTGATCCTGCTCGTGACCGGCCGGATCAGCGGCGAACTCGCATTCAAGGCGGCCCGTGCGCGGGTCGCGGCTGTCGCGACGCCGTCGGTGCCGAGCACCGTCGCGGTGGAGATCGCGCAGGCGGCGGGGATGTTGCTGGTGGGACGCGCGGTGTCCGGCGCGCCGCAGGTGTGGGAGCCGTGAGCTGCACCGGCGTGGTCCTCGCCGGGGGCGGCGCGACGAGGTTCGGCGGGCGACCCAAGGGACTCGAGACGGTCGGTGGGGCGCGGATCATCGACCGCGTGGCGGATGCGCTGCGGGCCGCCGCCGACCCGCTGTTGCTGATCGCGGCCGATGCGGCGGCGACGACCTGGCTCCCCGGCGTCCGGGTCATGCCGGACGCGCGGCGCGGCGACGGCGCGCTCGGCGGCGTCCACGCCGCCCTCACGCACGCGGGGACCGACATCCTCCTCGTGGCGTGGGACATGCCGTTCGTGCCGGCCGGACTCCTCCGCGCATTGCGCGCGAGGGGGGAGGCGCTCGGCGTTGACGCGGTCCTGCCGGAGAGCGCGGGCTCGGGGCGCGGCGTGGAGCCCCTCTGCGCGTGGTACTCCACGCGGTGCCTCGCCGCGGTGACCGCCGCGCTCGACGCCGGCGATCGCCGCGTGGTCGCCTTCCACGACAAGGTGCGCGTGGCAAGGCTCGCGCACGACGAGGTCGCGGCGTTCGGCGACCCGGCGCGACTCTTCGGCAACGTGAACACGCCCGACGACCTCGTCGCGCTCGCGGGGATGGCGCGCGCCGATGCCTGACGTCGGGCGCGCGGGACCCCCGATGCTCTCGGTGGTGGGACGCAAGCACGCCGGCAAGACGACCCTCGTCGCCC
Organism: uncultured Gemmatimonas sp.; assembly: GCA_964650715.1. GTDB lineage: Bacteria > Gemmatimonadota > Gemmatimonadetes > Gemmatimonadales > Gemmatimonadaceae > Pseudogemmatithrix. Next base: position 8,326 of record CAZYUL010000035.1, read on the forward strand.
GGCTCTGCGCCGAGCTGACGCGCCGCGGCCGCCGCGTCATGACCCTCAAGCACGGCTCGCACACGTTCAACCTCGACCCCGAGGCGACCGACACCTACCGCCATTTCCACGAGGGCAACGCCGAGCGCGTCGCGATGGCCTCCCCGGACAAGTTCGCGCTCGTGATGCGCTGGGAGCGGGAGCTCGCGCCGGAGGAGATCGCGTCCCGCTACCTCGCTGACGCCGACCTCGTGCTCTGCGAGGGATTCAAGGCCTCCTCGCTCGACAAGGTGGAGGTGTTCCGGCGCGAGGCCCACGACACGCCGCTCTGGGATCGGACCCTCCCCAATGCCACGGCCTGGCAGGCGATGGTCTCGGATGCGCCGGTGGAGGCGTTCCCCGGGCGCCGGTTCGACCTCGCGGACGACGGCTGGCTCGACGCCTTGGCATCGTGGGTCGAGCAGCGCTACCTGCGCGCGATGGTGTCGTGAGCGTGCGCGGGATCCGTGGCCTGACCATCGCCGTCGCCCTCGCGGCCTGCGCTCCGATCGCCTCGGGACCGGCGGCGCCGACGCCCGAGCCGGCGCCCGCGCCACCGAGCGGCGCGCGCCGTCCCGTCGCGCCTGCGGACCGCGCGTTCGCGGGCTTCGCCGCCCTCGCCGATTCGCTCCTCGGCGACCCGATGTTCCGCTCCGCGCACTGGGGCGTGCTCGTCGTGGACCCCATCGCCGGCGATACCATCTACTCGCGCAATGCCGGCAAACTCTTCATGCCCGCCTCCAACCAGAAGCTGATCACCGGGGCGATCGCGCTCGACGTCCTCGGCGGCGACTTCCGGTTCGAGACGCGGGTGATGGGCGCCGCGTACCCCATCGACGGGATCCTCACCGGCGACCTCGCGATCATCGGCAGCGGCGACCCGAGCTACAGCGACTCCCTCGCCGGCGGCGACGCGATGCGGCCGTTCCGCGAGATCGCCGAGACCCTCTGGGAACGCGGGATCCGCGACGTCACCGGACGGCTGGTCCGCGGCGCCGACACCTTCCCCGACTCGACACTCGGATTCGGCTGGGCGTGGGATGACCTCGACTACGGCTACTCGGCGCCGGTGGACGAGCTGACCTTCAGCGAGGGCTACGCGACGATCCGGATCGTCGGCGCCCCCCGCCCGAACGGCCTCGTGACGGTCACCACATCCCCGGCCCGGACGGTGCCGCGGCTCGGCGCCGTGGATGTCACGACCGCGATGCACTGCTGCCAGATCCGCTCCCGCGTGGAGTGGTCGGGCGATGTGCGGGGCCGGCGGCCGGTCGTGAACCTCCGCGGCACGGTCCGACCCGGCGACACGCTCTCACTCGACGTCGCGCTGCGCCATCCCGCCGCGGCCTGGCTCGACGCGCTCCACGAGGCCCTCGCCGACCGCGGGATCCGCGTCCGCGGTGGCGTCGAGCCCGACGTCATCGCCGACACCACCGGACTGGTCACGCTCGCGTCGCGGCGGTCGCCGCCGCTCGCCGAGATCCTCGCGCGCTTCCAGAAGCCCTCGCAGAACCAGCTCGGCGAGCTGTTGTTCAAGACCGTGGCCCGCGCGCGCACGGGTGTCGGCACCGCCGACAGCGCGCGGCGCGTCTTCGAGCGGCAGCTCGTCGCGTGGGGAGCCGACAGCGCGGGGTTCGCGGTGCGTGACGGGAGCGGTCTCTCGCGGCACGACTACGTCTCCCCCGAGACGATCGTCCGCGTGCTCGACACGATGCGACGCCACCACGCCTTCGCCACCTTCTACCACGCCCTCCCGGTGGGCGGCGTGGATGGCACCATCCGCAACCGGATGCGCGGCACCGCCGGCGAGGGGAACGTGCGCGCGAAGACCGGCACGCTCGACAAGGCACGCTCGCTCTCCGGCTACGTGACCACCGCCGACGGCCGCCTCCTCCTCTTCTCGATGCTCACCAACAACCACGTCGTGTCCAACCGCGAGGTCGAGCGGGTGCAGGACGCGCTCGTGGACCGGCTCGCGAGCCCGCGCCGCTGATGCTGAGCGTCGCCGAGGCCGTCGCCCGGATCCTCGCCCCGCTCGGGCCCCTGCCGGTCGAGGAGGTGCCGATCGCCGATTGCCTCGGCCGAGTGCTCGGCGACGACGTCGTCTCCCCGATCACGCTCCCGCACTGGACCAACTCCGCGATGGACGGCTATGCCGTGCGCGGTGAGGACGTGCGCGGGGCCACCGAGGCGGCGCCGGTCGAGCTCCCGGTGGTCGAGTCGGTGGCGGCCGGCGCGTTCCCGTCGCGCGCGCTCCGGCCGCGCGAGGCGACGCGGATCATGACCGGCGCGCCGCTCCCCGACGGCGCCGACACGGTCGTCCGCGTCGAGGACACCGATGGCGGGCTCGAGCGTGTGCGCATCCTGAAGGACCGCGACGCCGGCAAGAACATCCGGCTCCGCGGCGAGGACCTGCACGAGGGATCGGTCGCGCTGCCACGGGGCATCCCCGTGGGTGCGGCGCAGGTCGGGATCCTCGCCTCGGTCGGACAGGCGCGTGCGCGGGTGCACCGGCGGCCGCGCGTCGCGATCCTCGGCTCGGGTGACGAGCTCGTGGACATCGACCGGTTCGAGGAGGTCCGCGCCGGGCGCCGGATCGTGAGCTCCAACTCCTACACGCTCGATGCGCTCGTCCGGACCGCCGGCGGCGTGCCGATGGGGTTCGGCCATTCGGCGGACACGCTCGAGGCGATGCGGGCGCTGCTGGAGCGTGCCCTCGCCGCGGGCCCCGACCTAGTCGTCACCTCCGCCGGGGTGTCCGTCGGCGAGTTCGACCACACGCGCGCCGCGCTCGAGTCGCTCGGCGCGCGGATGGACTTCTGGAAGGTGCGGATGCGTCCCGGCGCGCCGCTCGGGTTCGGGATGGTCGGGACCACGCCGTGGATCGGACTCCCGGGCAATCCCGTCTCGGCGATGGTCACGTTCGAGCTCTTCGTGCGGCCGGCGATGCGCCGGATGCTCGGTCACACGCGGCTGCACCGCCGTCCGGTGCCGGTGACGCTCGAGGAGCCGGTGACGACCGGCGCGCGGCTCACGCATTTCCTCCGGGCGATCGTGACCCCCGGCCCCGACGGCGCGCTCGCGGCGCGGCTCACCGGCCCCCAGGGCTCGGGGATCCTCACCTCGATGTCGCTCGCCAACGCGCTCCTCGTGGTGCCCGAGGACCGCGCACGCGTCGAGGCCGGCGAACGGCTCTCGGCGCTCCTCCTCACCGAGGACGCCGGCACGTCCGCGACGTTCGCGCTCTGACGATCCCGTCGCCTGGCGCGCTCGCCGCGCTCGACCGCCGGTTCGACATCGTCCTGCAGGAGGTGCCGCTCGCCGCGGGCGCGGTGGTCCTCGAGAAGCCGCGGAACCCCGACGACCTCATCAGCGAGTCCGACTTCGCGCGCGACGAGCGGCTCCCCTACTGGGCCGACCTCTGGCCGAGCGCGATCGCGCTCGCCGAGTTCGTCGAGGGGACGCACCGCGCGGACCGCGCGGGCCGCCGCGCCATCGAGCTCGGCTGCGGGCTCGGCCTCGTGACGATCGCGGCGCAGCGCGCGGGATACGCCGTCACCGCGACGGACTACTACGAGGATGCGCTCCTCTTCACCGCGCGGAACGCGCACCGCGTCACCGGCTCCTCGCCGGCGGTGCGGATGGTGGATTGGCGATCGCTCCCCGACGACCTCGGGACGTTCGACCTCGTCCTCGCCGCCGACGTCCTCTACGAACACGAGTACGGCCCGTTGATGGCCACCATCGTGCAGCGACTCCTCGCGCCCCGCGGCCGCGCGCTCGTCGCCGACCAGGGTCGGCTCGCCCGCGACGCGTTCCTCGAGTCGGCCCGTGCGCTCCGGCTCAGCGCCGCCGAGGTGCTGCGTCAGGAGCGCCCCGGCCACGGGGCGACCTCGCAGGGCGCGGTGCACACCCTCACCATCCACGAGGTGCGGCATGCCTGACCTGCCACTGACCTGGGACCAGGTCGGCATCATCCTCTTCTGGGGCGGCTTCTCGTGGTGGGCATTCCGGTGGGCGTACCGGAACAGCAAGGCGCAGGAGGAGGGGGAACGCGACGAGAAGGACCGCCGCGACCGGGACCGCTAGAGCCAGCGCCGGACGCGCGCCAGGTAGGCGCGATACCCGTCTCCGAACTTGCGCGTGAGATACGCCTCCTCGCGTGGCACGATCCAGCGGTCGGTCGCGAGGAACGCCGGCACCGTGAGCAGGACGACGTAGCCGCGGTCCGTCCAGGCGCCGATGCCGATCGTGACGAGCGCGAAGGCGATGTACACCGGGTTCCGCGTGTAGGCGAATGGCCCGTCGGTGATGATATCGGTCGTTGGGCGCCACGGCTCGATCGAGGTGCCGTGCGCGCGGAACGCGCGGAACGCCCAGAGCAGCAGCGCGATGCCGAGGAGCACGAGCGTGACGCCCACCGGCGCCCAACCCGCCGGGCGCGCGGGGAGCCGGTGGATGGCGTCGAGCCCCAGGCCCGCGACGATCGCGAGCGCGAACGCCATCGGCGGCTTGTAGGGGAGGTCGGGGTGGTCGGGGAGCGCCGCCGGCATCAGGCGAGCTGCTGCGCGACGACCTCGGCGATGTCGTACACCGGCACCTCGCTCCCCTTCGCCTTCACGCCGTCGGCCATCATCGTCATGCAGAACGGGCACGCGACCGCGACCGCCTCGGCGTTGGTCGCGAGCGCCTCCTCGGCGCGCTCGATGTTGATCCGCTTGCCGACCTTCTCCTCCATCCACATCCGGCCTCCGCCGGCGCCGCAGCAGAGCCCGCGGTCGCGGCTCCGCGGCATCTCGACGAGGTCCACCACCGGCAACGCGCGCTTGAGCGCCCCGCGCGGCGCGTCGTACACCGCGTTGTAGCGCCCGAGGTAGCAGGAGTCGTGGTACGTGAAGGTGCGGACCGGCGCGTGGAGCTCCTCGCGGATCGGGACTCGCCCCTCGGCGAGGAGGTGCTCGATGTACGTCGAGTGGTGCACGACCTGGTACTCCCCGCCGAACTGCGGGTACTCGTTGCCGAGCTGGTGGAAGCAGTGCGGGCACGCGGTCACCACGGTGCGCACGCCGTAGCGGCCCAACGTCTCGACGTTCTCCCGCGCGAGCGTCTGGTAGAGGTACTCGTTCCCCATCCGGCGCGCGGGGTCGCCGTTGCACTTCTCCTCCTGCCCGAGGATCGCGAAGCGCACGCCCGCCGCCTGGAGGATCCGCGCGAAGGCGACGGTGGTGCGCTTCGCGCGGTCATCGAACGACCCCATGCACCCCACCCAGTAGAGCACCTCCGGCGACTCGCCGCGCGACGCCAGCTCGGCCATCGTCGGGATCTCCATCCCCTCGGCCCACTTCCCGCGATCGCCGGGGTCGAACGCCCACGGCGACCCGCTCGCCTCCAGCGACTCGAAGGCGGGCATCATCTCCTCGGGGAATCGCGACTCGGCGAGCACGAGGTTGCGCCGCAGCTCGTTGATCACCGAGAGCTGGTCGATCGAGACCGGGCACTCGTACACGCAGGCGCGGCACGACGTGCAGGCCCACAGCTCCTCGTCGGTGATGTAGCCACCGAGGAGCTGGCGCGAGTCGTCGCCGGCGGCCTTGGCCTCGAGCCGCTCGCGCACGTTGATCATGATCTTGCGCGGGCTGAGCAGCTTGCCGGTGGTGCTCGCCGGACACACCGAGGTGCAGCGGCCGCACTCGGTGCAGGCGAAGCCGTCGAGGAGCGACTTCCAGCTCAGGTGGCCGACGTCACTCGCGCCGAACTGCTCGGCGTCGGCCCCCTCGAAGTCCATCGGACGCATCGCGCCGACCGTGCCGGGGCCCGACGTGTTCGAGAGGAAGGTGTTGGGGAGCGAGACGACGACGTGCAGGTGCTTCGAGAAGGGGAGGTAGTTGAGGAACCCGAGCACGAGGAGGGCGTGGAGCCACCAGAAGACCTCGTGCATCACCATCGGCGAGGGGACGCCGGCGCCGAGTCCCACCTGCAGCAGCACCTGCGCGAGCGGGTAGCTCACCGGCCGCACGTTCGCCATCGCCACCGGCTCGGCGACGAAGAGGAACGCCGTCGAGAGGAACATCGTCACCATCAGCGCGCCGATCCACGAGAGGATCAGCAGCGGGTCGTTTGGGTGCGTCTCGGCGCCGAGGAGTCGCTGGACCCGCTTGGTGAGCCGGCGGAAGAGCGCGAACGCCACGGCCGCGAGGACGATCGCGCCGAAGAGCTCCTGGCTCACGAGGTAGAGCCGGTAGAGCGGCTCCGGCAGCAGCAGCTGCCAGCTGAACGCGGGGACCACGCCCTCGATCAACATCTCGGTGGTGCCGGCGCCGAGGACGAGGAACCCCCAGAAGATCGCGGCGTGCATCGGGCCGGCGATCGAGTCGCGGAAGATCTTCGTCTGGAAGAGCCCGATGCGGATCAGGTTGCCGAGCCGCGACGGGATGTCGTTCCAGCGGATGTCGTCGAGCCGGCCCAGGCGGAGCTCGCCGACGAGCCGTTGCACGCTGGCCGCGAAGGCGCCGACGGCGATGACGAGGATCGCGAGGAAGACGGCGTTCGCAGCGGACATCGGGTCTCTCCTAGCCGGAGGCCTTGGCCTTCTTCACTTCGGCGGTCAGTACCGGGAGGATCTCGAGCACGTCGCCGACGACGCCGTAGTCGGCGACCTTGAAGATCGGCGCTTCCTTGTCCTTGTTGATCGCGACGATCGTCTTGCTGGTGCGCATCCCCGCGAGGTGCTGGATCGCGCCGGAGATGCCGCAGGCGACGTAGAGGTCGGGGCTGACGAGCCGTCCCGTCTGGCCGATCTGGTCCGAGTGCGGGCGCCAGCCGTCGTCGGTGACGGCACGCGTGGCGCCGACGGCGGCATTGCCGAACGCGGCGGCGAGGTCCTCGACGAGCTTGAAGTTCGCCGCCTCCTTGAGTCCCCGGCCGCCGGAGACGATCACGCGGGCCTCGCCGAGGTCCACCTTGGCGGCGTTGCCCACGGCGGTCTCCATCACCTTCACCCGGCTGGCGGACGGGTCACCCACCGGCGCGAGAGGCTCGGCGGCGCCGGCCTTCGCGCCCGCCTTGGGCAGGAAGGCGCCCGGCCGCACCGAGAGCACCGCCGGCGACGCGGTGAGGGTGAGCTTCTGCAGGATCTTCCCCGTATAGCCGGGGTGCGTGACGGTGATCGCGGCGCCCGACACCTCGAACGCGACGGCGTCCGCGGCGAGCGGCACCTTGAGCTTGGCGGCGACGCGCGGCGCGATGTCCTTGCCGGTCGCCGAAGCCGCGCAGACGAACGCCGCGTAGCCGGTACCCATCCGTGCGGCGATCGTCGCCGCGACGGCCTCGGGATTGTTGTGCGTGAAGGCGGCGTGCTCGACGACGAGGACCTTGTCGGCGCCGTGCGCCCCGAGCGGCGCCGCCTTGGCGCCGGTGCCGGCAGGGCCGAAGAGGATCGCGTGGACCTCCCCGCCCTTCGCATCGGCGATGGCGCGGGCGACGGTCACGGACTCGAGGGCGGCGCGGCGGAGGTCGCCGCCGCGGGATTCGGCGAATGCGAGCACGTTCGACATCAGAGGACCTTCGCCTCTTCCTTGAGGAGTCGGACGAGTTCGGGCACCACGGCCGTCCCCTCGCCGATGATCCGCCCCGCGGCGCGCTCCGGCGGGAGGGTGAGCGCGTCGAGCGCGAGCCGTTGCTCGGGGAGCTGCGCCGGCTTCACCTCGAGCGGCTTCTTCTTCGCCGCCATGATCCCCTTGAGCGACGGGTAGCGCGGCCGGGCGATCCCCTCGTCTATCGTGACGACCGCGGGGAGCGCGCACTCGACCAGCTCGTAGGCGCCCTCCAGCTCGCGGCGCATCTTGGCCGTGCGCCCCTCGAACTCGAGCTTGCTGATCGCGTTCACGCAGGGCAGGCCGAGGAGCTCGGCGACGATCGCGCCGGTCGCGCCGTGCGCGGTGTCGATGCTCATCCGCCCGAAGAACACGAGGTCATAACCGCCGTCCTTGAGCTCCGCCGCGAGCGCCGACGCGATCGCGAACGAGTCCACCGGGGCGCCGTCGTGCTTGAGCTGCACCGCGCGGTCGGCGCCCATCGAGAGCGCCTTCCGCAGCGTCTCCTGCACCACGTCGCCCCCGAGCGAGATCACCACGACCTCACCCGTGTTCTGCTTCTCCTTCAGCTGGAGCGCGGCCTCGACGGCGTACCCGTCGAAGTCGGAGATGTCGAACTTGAGCCCGGCCTCGTCGATCGCCTTGCCGCTTGGCGCGATCTTGAAGCGGACGTCCATGTCGGGGACGCGCTTGATGCAGACGGCGAGTTTCACGGAATGACCTGTGCGGCGTGAGTGGGTGAAGTTAAGGGTGGGAGGTGTGAGGTGGGAGGTGTGAGGTGCGACGGGCCTCCGCCGCGTTCACATCATCGGCGCGAGGTCGTTCGACGTCAGCGCGCTCCGGTGCCGTTGCAGCACCGCCAGCGAGACGAGACTGAAGGCGAGCATCGGTCCTGCGACGATCGCCGGCCCCTGCGCCAGGGCGATGAACACGACGCAGGCGATCGCGATCGTGAGGTGGCGCGCCGCCTCGAGCGGACCCGCCCACCGCGCGCCCTCGAAGACGCCCCCGACACCCGCCAGCGCCACCGTCACGAAGAACGCACCGACGCCCGCCCCGGCGATCCCGAGCGCGTCGGCTCGCAGGAGGATCAGGAACGCCGCCGCGAGCGCCACCGCGAACTGTGCGAAGGCGTACCCTGCGAGCGCCGCCGGCACCGGAGGGTCGAACTTCTCGAACGTCGCTCGAGTCACCTCCCGCGGACGCTCCGGCGCGCCCAGTTCAGCCGGCCGCCAACCCGGCCGTCCGAAGACGATCCGCAGCCGGTCGCGCCAGCGCCGTGCCCGCCACGCGTCGCGCGCGATCTGCACGAAGACATGCACGTTCGCCCAGAGCGGGTTCCAGCTCTTCAGTGGCTTCGTGATCCCGTACACCGGCTCCTCCTCCTCCACCTGGAAGGTGCCGAAGAGCCGATCCCACACGATGAAGGCGCCGGCGTAGTTCCGGTCCTGGTACTTCGGGTTCACGCCGTGGTGCACCCGATGGTGCGACGGCGTGTTCAGCACCCACTCGGTGAGCCGCCCCATCCGGCCGACGGCGCGGGTGTGGATCCAGAACTGGTAGATGAGGTTGAGCGCGTAGGTGGCGACGTACATCCGCCACGGGACGCCGACGAGGGCGAGCGGCAGGTAGAAGACCCACGACATCAACCCGTGCAGCGCGCTCTGCCGCAGCGCGACCGGGAGGTTGTACTCCTCGCTCGAGTGGTGCACCACGTGTCCCGCCCAGAGGATGTTCACCTCGTGGGCGTAGCGGTGCGAGAAGTAGTAGCAGAGGTCCACCAGCACGAAGACGGCGACCCACGACGCCAGAGCGCCGACGTCCACGGTGAACCAGGGGAAGCCGACCCCCGCGCCGAACGGCGCGCGCTCGGGCCACGCCGGGAGCGCCGGGAAGGCGCGCTGCAACGCCCACTCCCGCTCCACGATGATGTAGATCCCGATCGAGAGGAACTTCGTGAAGATCGCCGAGAGCTGGCTGAGGATCCCGCAGCTGAGGTCCACCAGCGAGTCGTTCAGGCGGAGCGACCGCGAGCCGGTGCGCCAGTCCCACGCCAGCTCGAGCAGGATCAGCGCGAGGAAGATCGGGATCGAGGCCAGGATGATGTCCATCGCACCGGAATAGTAGATTAGGCCCGTGGACGAGACCATCGGAGCTGTCCCGACGCCTCCCGCGCCCACCGGCGCCACGGCGGTCGAGGCCCCCCAGGCGTTCCGCCGCCCCCTGGCCGTCGTCACCGGCGCATCGGCCGGGCTCGGTCGCGAGTACGCCGTGCAACTCGCCGAGCGCGGGTTCGACCTCCTCCTCGTCGCCCGCGACAAGGCGCGACTCGCCGAGCTCGCCGCCGCGATCGCCGCCGACCACCGCGTGAACGCCGAGGCCTGGCCCGCGGACCTCTCGCGGGACGACGGGATGCGCACCCTCGCCGAGTACCTCGCGCGCAACGACCGCTTGATGGTCCTCGTGAACAACGCCGGCTTCGGCACCAAGGGCCGGCTCGCCAACCGGCCGGTGAGCGAGCAGGCGACGATGCTCGAGCTGCACGTGATGGCGCCGATGCTCCTCACCCGCGCGGCACTCCCAGGGATGATCGCGCGTCGCGAGGGGCGGATCATCACCGTCGCGTCGGTGGCGTCGTACACGGCGAGCGCGGGGAACGTGAACTACTGCGCGACCAAGGCCTACCAGCGCGTGATGACCGAAGGGCTGGCGCTCGAGCTCGAGGGAACCGGGGTCAAGGCGCAGGTCTGCTGCCCCGGATTCACCCACACCGAGTTCCACGAGCGCGCGGCGATAGACAAGACGAAGGGGATCCCCTCGTGGGCGTGGCTCGACGCCAAGCGCGTGGTGCGCGAGTCGCTCGACGCCGCGTTCGGTGACGGACCGGTCGTCGTCGTGCCGTCGCGGCGCTATCGGTTCATCGTCTTCGTGCTGCGGTTCATGCCGCGCTGGATCCGGAACTCGCTCGCGCGCCGCTACGGGAAGAGCCGGACCTAGCCGCTCGGTCCGTCGGCGGCCGGCCGGAACGGCGTGAGGGTGCGCGCGCGCCGGGTCACGATCAGGTAGCTGCCGATGGCGAAGATGAGCGCGGTCGCTGCGCCGACCGCCGCGCCGAACGCCGCGCCCGCTCCACCGCCGGCGGCGCGGGTGGCCGGCAGCCGCGTGATCGCCTCCGACGCGAGCGCCGCGATGAGGCCGACGTACGAGAAGGTCATCCACCAGTAGTGGACCTCGACGCGGTGCGCCCGCCGGAATCCCATCCGCGCGAGCCGGGCGCGCCGCGCGCTGCGCGCCGAGAGCGTCCCGGCGATGATCCCGGCGAGGCTGATGATCGCCGCGGCGTGGAAGGGACCGAAGCCGCCGAACAACCCGTAGATCATGAACGCCGTGGCGTTCACCGTGAACATCGCCGTGACGTAGACCCAGCCGAGCTGTCGGTGGCGTCGCCCGCCCTTGGGTCCCTGGGCGAGGATGACCGCGCCGAGGGCGACCGAGCCGAGTGCCGCGATGAAGTGCACAGTGCCGATGGGACTCATGGCGATACCGTACGGGGAAGGCGCGCCGACGTTTCGCGCGCGCACGATTCGTTCGCGCTGCGGAGCACTACCACCCGCAGCGCGGCGCACCCTCTGACCAACCGGGAGGCACAGGCTTCCCGATGAAGATCGCGCAGGTGTAGCCCGACCCGAGGTACCACGCGACGCCGGTCCACCCCCGCGCGTCCGCCGTGAGCACCTTGAACCGCGACCCCGGCACCGGAGTGAACCGGAGTGAGTCCGCGTGGAGCGTGTAGCCGCTCCGCTCCATGTAGTTGACCTCCTGCGCCACCACCGCGTTCCGCATGGACGCCATCAGCGCCTGGCGCGCCGAATCCGCGATCGCGGTAGCCGGCGCCGGCGCGAGCGCCACCGGCGGCGCGGCACCGCGCGCGATCCGGTGCACCACGACCCGCTCGAGTCCCGTCGAGTCGCTCTCGAGGCCGATCAGCGCGCCGCGCCCGAAGTGCAGCACCCGCAGGTCGCTCGGGAGGGAGAGCGCGGCGATCGGCGCGCCGGAGTCGGCGTACACCTGCCACTCGCGGAGCGCGACATCCTGGCTCACCCACAGCAGGCCCTCGCCGTCTATCTGCCCGAGCCGGATCTCCGCGGACGACGCCGACAGCGCGTTCAGGAGCGGCGGCACCCACGCCGGCGGGGCCGGAAGGTCGCGCTGCACCAGCAACCCCGCGTGCAGCATCGTCGTCCCCGGGCGCGACTCCGTCGCCATCCGCATCCCACCGGTCCGCGCGTCCACTATGGTCCACCGCCCCGCCGACGGATCCCACACGGCGACCGAATCGCCCGCGACCTCGACGAGTGAGAGTTGCCCGACGAACTCGCCGGGCCCGCGTCCGCGCCGGCCGGCGCGCGCCACCTCGCGACCCGCCGCGTCGAAGAAGAGGAGCCGGTTCGCCGCGGCATCCGCGATCGCGATCCCGCCGTTCGCCAGATACCGCGCGTCGGTCACCTGCGAGAGCAGCATCGAATCCGCATCAGGACGATCCCCCACCGAGATCAGCGGCGATGCGTCCAACGTCCACCGGGCCACCTCGCCCGTCGCGGTCCCGCCCGAGTCGCACCCCGCCGCCCCGACGAGCAGCGCGGCGACGAGCGGCGCACCGGCGAGCGCGCGCAACGCACTCCGCGGGGGGAGCGGGGGCAGGACGACGAGCAGGCGACGCGGCATCGGGTTCCTCGTGTGTATTAGTTGACCAATACAGTCAACCTCGGAACGCAGCGCGTCAACCCCCGGTGGAATCCGCACGACGCGTCGGACTTTCCCCCCTCACCCCGCGGCCCGTCGTGAGCGATCCTGCTATGGCACCCACCGCCGACCGATGACACTCACCCGCGTCCTCCTCGTCTGGCTGCTCCTCGCCGTCCTGATGACGGCGAACGGCGCCTTCCGTGAGTTCGGGCTCAAGTCGGTGATGTCCGGCGCTGGCGCCGAGACCCTGTCGGCCATCCTCGGAATAGGGATCGTCCTCGCGGTCGGACGGCGACTCCTGCGCTCGTCGCGCGACTACCCGCTCGGCTCCCTCGCGCTGATCGGCCTCTTCCTGGTCGCGCTCACGCTCGCCTTCGAGTTCGGCGTCGGAGCGCTCGGCGGGAAGTCGTGGAGCGAGATGCTCGCCGACTACCGCATCTGGGAGGGCCGCCTCTGGCCGCTGGTCCTCGTCGCGGTATTCGCCGCGCCGTTCCTCGGACGAGGCCGAGGCTAGCCCGGGGGTCCGTTACTCGAACGCCGACAGTCCCGTCACCGCCTGCCCGAGGATCAGCGAGTGCACGTCGTGCGTGCCCTCGTACGTATAGACGCTCTCGAGGTTCGCCATGTGCCGCATCGAGTGATACTCGGCGAGGATCCCCACCGCGCCGAGGAGCCGCCGCGCCTCGCGCGCGATGTCGGTCGCGATGTTCACGTTGTTCCGCTTGGCCAGTGAGACCTGCTGCGGCGTGAAGGTGCCGGCGTCCTTCATCCGGCCCAGGTGCAGCGAGAGGAGCTGGCCCTTCACGATCTCCGTGACCATGTCCGCGAGGCGCTGCTGCTGGATCTGGAACCCGGCGATCGGGCGGCCGAACATCACGCGGTTCTTCCCGTACGAGAGCGCCTCCTCGTAGCAGGCGATCGCCGCGCCGAGGGCGCCCCACGAGATCCCGTAACGCGCCTGCGTGAGGCACATCAGCGGGCTCTTGAGCCCGCCTGACTTCGGGAGGATCGCGTCGGCGTTGAGGTGCACGTTGTCGAACACCAGCTCGCTGGTGTCGGATGCGCGGAGCGAGAGCTTCCCCTTCTGGTCCTTCGCCTTGAACCCCTTGCTGTCGGTCGGGACGATGAAGCCGCGGATCGAGGTCCCCTTCTCGTCGCCGTCCTCCGTCTTGGCCCACACGACGGCGATGTGCGCCATCGAGCCATTGGTGATCCACATCTTGGCGCCATTGAGGACCCAGCTGCCGTCCTTCTGCTGGCGCGCGCGGGTGATCATCCCCGCGGGGTTCGAGCCGTAGTCGGGCTCGGTGAGGCCGAAGCAGCCGATCTTCGTCCCCTTCGCGAGCTGCGGGAGCCACTGACGCTTCTGCTCCTCGCTCCCGAAGGCGTAGATGGGATACATCACCAGCGAACTCTGCACCGACGCGAACGAGCGGATCCCCGAATCGCCGCGCTCGAGCTCCTGGTTGATGAGCCCGTACATCACGTTGCTCAGTCCCGCGCAGCCATACTCCTCGGGGAGGTTCGCTCCGAGGTAGCCGTGTTCGCCCATCTCGGCGATGAGCTCCTTCGGGAACCGGCCATCCACGTGGCACTGGCCGATGATCGGCAGGACCTTCTCGTCCACCCAGGCGCGGACGGAATCGCGGACCGCGCGCTCCTCCTCGGTGAGGGCGGCGTCGATGTTGAAGAGGTCGCCCTCGCGCGCCTTGAGTTGAGGCGAGGCGAGGAGGGACGGGGTCTCGAGGTCGTGGGGCATCGCGGCGTGGTGAGGGACCCCGGAATCTATCGGAGTCCCTCCGGCCACGCGTAGCGCTCCAACCATTCGAGTCCGTCCTCGTCCACCCGCGCGAGGAAGACGCCGGCGGCCTCGAGCGCCACGAGGCGCCTCCCCTCGGGGAGAGTGAGGTGTCCGCGGCGCCGGCCATCCGGCGCCAGGATGTCCACCCGATGCGCGCGCGCTCCGGTCGGGGCGGAGCGCACCACCCACACCTCCCCTCCCGGCGAGAGGAGGGCCCCCTGCTCCACGAACGGCGGGAGCGCCGCGGGGAACATCTCGTCGGTGAATGCCACCTCCATCTGCCGGATCGCCTGCGGGCTCGGCTCTGCCCCTCGCGAGCCGCCGCCATCCACGCGCGCCATGCCCGACAGCGCCTGTGCCCTCGCGCGCCGGTACGCCGCGCGCTCGGCGGCGGTGACGCGGATCGGCTCGAACGGGATCGGCGGGCCTTCCGACACCACCCGGCCATCGCGGTACCAGCGCAGCCGGTACTCCCGCGCCGAGAGCACGCCGACGCGCCCGTCAGGGGCGACGACGAACACGTCGCGCTCGGCGAGCGGGTGGAACCGGTGATGGTGCATCTCCGCGGCGTGATCGCGCAGCGACGCCACCGTGTCGAGGCGCACGACGCCAGGCGTCCACCGGCGGATGTTCTGGACCTCGTTGCGCTTGAAGCCTTCGGCGGTCTGGCCGACGACGTCACCCTGCCAGTGGATCCGCCCGGCGTCATCGATCCCTCGTGGCGCCGCGAGTCCACCGGCGCGCAGGAACTCGGTGGGGATCGGGAGGTCGTCCACGATGCGCCCGTCGCCCGTTATCCGGGTGTAGCGTGTGTTCCCCGCATACACATAGAGGGTGTCGGCGCGACCGCGCGTGATAGCGTGGGGGATCGCGTACTCTCCGGGTCCCTGGCCGTTCCGGCCGAGCGCCTCGATCGCCGCGCCGTCCCTGCTGGCGACATAGAGCAGGCGCTCGCGCCGGTCCGCGATCAGCACCCGCCCGTCCCGCAGCGCGGCGACGCCGACGATCTCCGACCGTGGGTCGGCGAGCTCCCACGCAGGGGAGCCGAGCCGAAATGCGATCTCCTGGGCGTGGACCGGCGCCGCGAGCGTCGAGACGCCCGTGAACGCAAGGGAAACGATGACTGGCATGCGCATGTGCGATTGGACACGCGCCTCGATCACGGGGTTACTTTCCGGGGCGCGGAGCTGCGCCGTCCCTCGCCACCCCGAGCGCCATTGCCGCACAGCGTCACGCTGATCTCGACGATCGCCGCCGCCTTCGCGCTGGCGTTGCTGTTCGGTTTCGTCGCCGTGCGGCTCCGCCTCCCCGCGCTCGTCGGCTACCTGATCGCCGGCGTCGTGCTCGGCCCCTTCACCCCCGGCTTCACCGCGGACTACGACCTCACGCAGCAGCTCGCCGAGATCGGCGTGATGCTGCTGATGTTCGGGGTCGGGCTGCACCTCTCGCTGGCGGACCTCCTCGCGGTGCGCCGGATCGCCGTGCCGGGCGCCGTCCTGCAGATCGCGGTGGCGACGGTCCTGGGGGCCGCTCTTGCGACGCTCTGGGGATGGTCGTTCGGAGCTGCGCTCGTCTTCGGCCTCTCGCTCTCCGTCGCGAGCACCGTCGTGCTCCTCCGCGCCCTCGAGGCACGCGGCTCCCTCGAGACCCTGAGCGGCCGCATCGCGGTCGGTTGGCTCGTGGTCGAGGACATCGCGATGGTCGTCGTCCTCGTCCTCCTGCCGCCGCTCGCCGCGACCCTCGGCGGCAGCGCGCCGGTGGTCGCACCCGGCTCCGACTCGCTCGGCCTCACCCTGCTCCTCACGCTGGGCGGAGTGCTCGCATTCATCGTGCTGATGCTCGTCGTCGGCCGTCGCGTGCTCCCCTGGCTCCTCTGGCAGGTGGCGCGCACCAGCTCCCGCGAGCTCTTCACCCTCTGCGTCATCGCCGTCGCCGTCGGCATCGCCTACGCCGCCGGCAAGCTCTTCGGCGTCTCCTTCGCGCTCGGCGCCTTCGTCGCCGGCATGGTGATGCGCGAGTCGGAGTTCAGTCACCGCGCGGCCGACGAGTCCCTCCCCTTCCGCGACGCCTTCTCGGTGCTGTTCTTCGTCTCGGTCGGGATGCTCTTCGACCCGTCGCTCCTCTGGCACGAGGCCGACAAGATCCTCCTCGTCCTCGCGATCATCGTGATCGGGAAGACCCTCGCGGCGTTCGGGCTCGTGATCCTCTTCCGCTATCCCCTCAACACCGCCCTCACCGTCTCGGCGAGCCTCGCGCAGATCGGCGAGTTCTCGTTCATCCTGGCGGGGATGGGCGTCACCCTGGGGCTCCTGCCGGTCGAGGGACAGAACCTCATCCTCGCCGGCGCGGTGATCTCGATCGCGCTCAACCCGCTCGTCTTCTCGGCGATCGAGCCGGCGCGCCAATGGATCATCGCCCGCTCACGCTTCGCCCAGCTGATGGCGCGCACCGGCGACCGGCTCGCCGAGCTCCCGCATTCGTTCACCACCGAGTGGCTCACCGGCCACATCCTGCTCGTCGGCTACGGGCGCGTGGGGCGGCGCATCGGCGACGCGCTCATCGCGGCGGGCATCCCCGTGGTGGTCATCGAACAGAACCGCGACATCGTGAACGGTCTGCGCGCCGAGGGACGCGCGGCGGTGGCCGGCGACGCCGCGGCCGACCCCGCCGTCCTCATCCAGGGCCACGTCGCGCGGGCGCGGGTGCTCGTGATCGCCACCCCCGACACCGTCGGCGTCCGCGCGATGGTCGCCACCGCGCGCAAGCTGCGACCCGACATCCCTGTCGTCGTCCGTACCCACAGTGACGAGGAGGCGGAGCTCCTCCGCAGCGAGCGGATCGGCGACATCTTCATGGGAGAGCACGAACTCGCGCTCTCGATGACGCGCGCGGTGCTCGAGAAGGCGCGCCCACCGCAGCACACATCCCCCTGAACGTCGGCCCGTGATCGAGCGCGAGCCCCTGCTCGTGCTGCCACTGGTGGACCATCTCGTGGAGCAGCGTCGCGCGTCCCGCGGCCAGGCCGTCGCGACGCAGGTGACGCGCCGAGATCGCGATCTCGGCGGGATGCCCCTCCCGGCCCGGCGCGAAGTGGCCGAGGCGCCGTCGCATCCGGCGCGAGACGCGGAACGCCACCGATCCGAGCGCGCCGCCGAACCGCTCCTCGTTCAGTTCCTGATGCCAGCGCCGCACCTGCTCCACGAGGGCGAGGTCGTCGGGGTGGGTACGCTCGGGGGCGCGCGGACGGCGCGGACCCGGGGAGACCGGCAGGGTGACGAGCAGGGCGCGCGCCGCGGCCCGCTCGTCGCGGCGCCTCGACGTCACGAACCGCACGACCGCCTCCTCGAACGCCCTACCGGCGGTCGCGAACGCCTCGTGCAACCGCAGCGCCGTCCCACGGACGCTCACGATCACCGAGCGGTTGCGCGTGAGGACGATCCGCTCGATGCGCTCGAGCCCGCCCGCGCGCAGTCGCCCGAGCAGCGCCTGCGCCGCGGGATTCACCGCGCGAACACCCGGTCCTGCCGCGGGGCGAAGTCCCCGCGCGCCGACTCCCACGCGCAGGCCCGCACGCGGATCTCGTCCGAGGTCACTTCGATCTCCTGGAACGCCGCCGGCAGTCCGCCCCGCGTGCGGCCGCAGAGCGTCGTGCTCGCCGAGACCACCATCCGCCGGCCCTCGAGCTCGACCGCCTCGATCCGCGTCTGGTGGTCGTGCCCGTTGAGCACGAGGTCGGCCCCCGTCATCAACGCCTGGTGGATCCCGTCGGCGCGGTTGGCGAGCCCCCAGCGGTGGGAGAGGTCGCCGCGGAGCAGGTTGTGGTGGAAGACGAGCACCTTGAGGTCGCCCGGGGGCGCGGCGGCGAATGTCGCGCGCGCCTTCTCCCACTGCGCCGGCCGGATCACGCCGACCACCGAGAGGTCCTTGAGCCGGCGCGTGAGCGTGTAGGTCCGCAGTCCGTGGCTCGAGTGGAGCCCGACGATCGTGATCCCGGGGCGCTGCAGCACCGGCTCCAGCTCGCGCGAGATCCACTTGCGGTAACCGCGGTACATCGGCCGCGCAGCACCGAGGCCCAACGGCTTCCACCACCACGCGACGTCGTGGTTCCCCATCACCGTGAGCACGTCGGCGTGGCGGCGCGCCTCGTCGAGCCAGGCGCGGGCGGCGCGGAACTGCCCGCGGAAGTTCCGCTGCGTGAGGTCGCCCGCGAGCACCACGATGTCATACCGCCGCTCGGCGATCCGGCGCGAGACGGCCTCGAGGTACGCGGGGATCGCGTGCCGCCCGAAGTGGACGTCGGAGAGCTGGAGGAGCCTCACCCCTCGAGCCGCGCGATCACGGCGTCGGTGTACTCGTCGGTGGTGGCGGTGCCACCCACGTCGCGCGTGACCGTCCTCCGTTCGCGCAGGGTCGCCTCGATCGCGGCGCGGATCCGGTCGCCGGCGTCACGCCGCCCGGCGTGGTCGAGCAGCTGGCAGCCGGCGAGCATCACCGCCGTCGGGTTCGCGATCCCCTTGCCGGCGATGTCCGGCGCCGTGCCGTGCACCGCCTCGAAGATCCCGCAGTCGTAGCCGATGTTCGCCCCCGGCGTCAGGCCGAGCCCGCCGACCAGTCCGCTCGTGAGGTCGGAGAGGATGTCGCCGAAGAGGTTCGTCGTCACGATCACGTCGAACCGCTCGGGGCGCATCACCAGCTCCATCGCGCAGGCGTCCACGATCCGGTCCTCGCTCGCGACCTTCCCCTCGTACTCCTTCGCGACCTCGCGGCCGACCTCGAGGAACAGTCCCTGCGAGTACTTCAGGATGTTCGCCTTGTGCACGATCGTCACCTTCTTCCGCCCGTGCCGCACCGCGTAGTCGAACGCGTAGCGCGCGATCCGCTCGGCGCCGTGCCGCGACACGATCGCCACCGACTGCGCCACCGCCCGCGGGTCGTCGCCGACCTTCACGTAGTTCTCGATCC
>CAZYUL010000036.1:0-27430 GCA_964650715.1 uncultured Gemmatimonas sp.
GGCTACCTCTCGCAGGAGCCGTCCATCTTCCGCAAGCTCACGGTCGAGGAGAACATCCTCGCGATCCTCGAGACCCTGCCGGTCCCGCGTGAGGAGCGCGCACGCCGGCTCGAGTCGCTGCTGGACGAGCTGAAGATCAAGCACCTGCGGCGATCGAAGGCGTTCGCGCTCTCGGGCGGCGAACGGCGCCGACTGGAGATCACGCGCGCGCTGGTCACCCAGCCGAAGTTCATGATGCTCGACGAACCCTTCGCCGGCGTGGACCCGATCGCGGTGCACGACATCCAGGGGATCGTCGCGTCGCTGAAGGATCGTGGGATCGGCGTGCTCATCTCGGACCACAACGTCGAGCAGACGCTCGACATCGTGGACCGCGCGTACATCATGTTCGACGGCTCGGTGCAGGTGTCCGGCACCGTCGCCGAGCTCATCTTCGACGACATCGTCTCGCGCCGCTACTTCGGGCCGACGCTCACGGCGCGTCTCCGGGAGCGGTTCCTGCACGAGCACGGCGCCGACGGGACGCAGGCCGCCGGCGGGGGCGGCGCGTGAAGACCGGACTGCAGCAGTCCGCGCGGCTCGGCCAGGAGCTGAAGGTCAATCCACGCCTCTACCAGGCGATGGACATGCTCTACATGCCGCTGCTCGACCTGCAGCAGCACCTCAAGCAGGAGCTCCTCGTGAACCCCTTCCTCGAGCTCGTCGAGGAGGAGGAGGACGAGGCGGAGGCGGGCGAGGAGACCGCCTCGGAGGCCCAGGAGGCGGAGGAGGCCCAGGCCGAGCAGACGCCGACGCCGGCCGACAGCGACGACGAGTCGCAGTGGGAGGAGATCCTGCTGAACGGCTTCGAGGTCGGCGGGATGCGGGAGGAGCGCGACGACCGCGAGCACTACGAGCCGACCACCGTCGCCACGCTCGGACTCGACGACCATCTCCGCGAACAGGTGCGGCTCCTCGACCTCTCGGAGCGCGACGAACTCCTCGCCGAGGAGTTCATCGGCAACATCAACGAGGACGGCTGGCTGGCCGCGACCCTGCCCGAACTCCTCGCCGGCATCAACGACGTCATCAAGAAGGTGGCCGACGAGGCGGGCGAGGAGCGCGAGGTGCCCCTGTACACGATGGAGGACGCCGAGCGCCTGCTGAGGCTGATGCAGTCGCTCGATCCCCCGGGCATCGCGGCCCGCGACCTCCACGAGTGCCTCTGTCTCCAGCTCAAGGACGCCGGGCTGGTCGGCACGCTGAGCGAGCGGCTCGTGCGCGACCACTTCCCCGACCTGGTCGCGCACCGCTGGGTGGAACTCGGCAAGAAGCTCGGCGTGCCGCCGGGGGACGTCCAGCAGGCGGCTGACGCGGTCGCCAAGCTCAACCCCAAACCCGGCCGCGCCTACGCCGAGGGCGGCGCGAACTACGTCATCCCGGACCTCATCGTCGAGAAGGTCGAGGGGGAGTACCTCGTCTTCATCAATGACGCCAATCTCCCGCGGCTCAAGCTGAGCCGGTCGTATCAGGAGATCGCGCGGGACAAGAAGAAGTTCGAGGGCGAGAACAAGGAGTTCATCACCAGCCGGCTGAGCGCGGCGCAGTGGCTCATCCAGGCCATCGAGCAGCGACGGCAGACGATGCTCAAGGTGATGCACTTCATCGTGGACCGGCAGCGCGAGTTCTTCGAGAAGGGGGTCCAGGCATTGCGACCGCTCACGTTGCGCGAGGTGGCCGAGGCGATCGGCATGCACGAGAGCACGGTGTCGCGCGTGACGAATGAGAAGTTCGCGCAGACGCCGCGCGGGGTGCTGCCGCTGAAGTTCTTCTTCTCGAGCGCCCTCAAGAGCACCGACGGCGAGGACGTCTCGGCGCGCGGCATCCGCGCGACGATCGAGAAACTCGTGGGGGAGGAGGACCCGAAGAACCCGCTGACCGACCAGGCGCTCGTCGAGCTGCTCGAGCGCGACGGCGTCCAGATCGCCCGGCGCACTGTCGCGAAGTACCGGGACCAGCTCGGCGTCCTGCCCGCGCGCATGCGCAAGCGACTCTGAGCCGATGACCAGCCTCTCGAAGCCGGATGCCCGGACGCCCGGCGCGGCGGCCCCGCGCGTCTCGGTCCTGGTCCCCGCCAAGGACGAGGCGGAGAACCTCCCGCTCTTCCTGGAGCTGTGCGCGACGATGATCGCGGCGCAGCCGGTCGGATACGAGGTCATCGTCGTTGACGACGGCTCCGAGGACGGGACGCCGCGCCTGCTCACCGATCTCGCGGCGCGCTACCCCTTCCTCCGGACGGTGCGGCATCGCGCGCGCCGCGGGATCGCCGACGCGCTCCGCAGCGGCTACCTCGTCGCGCGCGGCGATATCCTCGTCTTCTACCCGGCCGATCTCCAGTTCCGGCCCGAGGACATCCCGCGGCTCGTCGCGCCGATCCTCGCCGACGAGTCCGACATGGTGACGGGGTACAAGCAGGGGAAGTACGAGAAGGCCTTCGTGTCGGGCATCTACAACGGGCTCTCGCGTCTCCTCTTCGACGTGCCGGTGCGCGACCTCAACAACGTGAAGGCGTATCGCCGCGAGATCATGGAGGAGCAGCCGGTGCGGCCCGACTGGCACCGCTACATGATCGTCCTCGCCCACGCGCGCGGGTACACCGTGAGCGAGATCCCGGTGGCGCTCCACCCGCGGCACGCCGGGCGCTCGAAGTTCGGGCTGAGCCGGATCCCGATCGGCGTGCTCGACATGCTAGCCGTCTGGTTCGAGTTGCGGTTCGGCCAGAAGCCGCTGCTCGCCTTCGGCATGATGGGCGCGGCGCTCTTCGCGATCGGCGTGATCGCGGGCCTCGTGGCGGTCGGGATCCTGCTGGTCTCGGGCGTCGGCCTCCGCTGGGTCTGGACGCTGATCCAGACCTGCCTCGTCCTCGGGTCGGTGTTCTTCGCGACCGGGTTGCTCGGCGAGCAGATCGCCGTGACGCGCGCCGAACAACGGGAGCTCCGCCGCCTGCTCGACGAGGCGGTGCAGGATCGCCGGGGGCGCTGATCCCGGTGCGCGTCCTCTTCCTCACGCACAACTACCCGCGATTCGCCGCCGACGCGGCGGGCTCGTTCCTGCATCGCCTCGCGTTGGCCCTCCGCGCCGCCGACGTGGAGGTGCATGTCCTCGCGCCCTCGGGCGAGGGACTGGCGGCCGATGACGTCCTCGACGGCATCCCGGTCCGCCGCTACCGGTACGCTCCCCGGTCCATGGAGTCGCTGGCCTATACCGGGACCATGGCCGAGCAGGTCCTGGGCACGATCCGTGGCAAGGCGGTGCTCGCCGCGCTCCTCGGCGCCGGGAGCGTCGCCGCGCATCGCGAGATCGAGCGCGTCGCCCCCGACCTCGTCCACGTGCACTGGTGGTTCCCCTCGGGGCTGCTCGCCCTCGGCGGGGCGGGGGACCTCCCGATCGTCACGACGCTGCACGGGAGCGACGTCCGTCTCGCCCGCCGCGTCGCCCTCGCGCACCCGCTGTTCCGGCGCGTCCTGAAGCGGTCCTCCGTCGTCACCGCCGTGTCGTCGTGGCTGGCGGGTGAGGCGCGGGCGATGGCGCCCGACAGTCGCATCGAGGTGGCGCCGATGCCCGCCGACGTGACGCTCTTCCAGGACATCCGCTCCGAGCGCGCCCCGGGCCGGGTGCTGTTCGTCGGACGCCTCAACGCGCAGAAGGGCCTCGCCGACCTGCTCGATGCGATGGCGTGGGTCCGTCCGACGGCCACGTTGGATGTGATCGGCGACGGCGACGACCGCGACGCGCTGCGCGAGCGCGCGAAGCGCGCCGGCCTCGGGGATCGGGTCCGCTGGCGTGGCGCGATCCCGCGGACCGATCTCCCCGCGGCCTACCGCGAGGCGCAGGTCGTCGTCATCCCCTCGCGGAACGAGGGACTGGGCCTCGTCGCGGTCGAGGCGCAACTCTCCCGGACGCCGGTCATCGCGTATCGCTCGGGGGGATTGCCCGATGTCGTCGACGCCACCAGTGGCGGAACGCTCGTGCCCCCGGGTGACATCCGCGCGCTCGCGGCTGCCATCGATGCCGTCATCGCGGATCCGGTGCAGGCACAGGGCCACGGCGCCGCCGCGCGCGCGAGGATGCTCGACCGGTTCTCTCCCGCGGTGGTCGCCGCCGGCTATCGCGACCGGTACCTCGCCGCCTTGCACCGTGGCTAGGCGAGGGGCCGCGTGGCCGTCCGCGTGGCGCGCGGCGCAGGCGGTCTTCGTCATCGCCGTGCTCGTGTACGCGGTGCGACTCCTCGGGGCGCAGTGGTCCGAGGTCCGCGACCTCCGCGCGACGGTCGAGACGGACTGGTCCCGCGTCGGCGCCGCATCTTTGCTCGTCCTGATCAGCTACGCGGTGCTCATCGCGACGTGGCTGGCGACGGTCCGCGCCTGGGGGGAGCGTCTCGGACCAGGGGAGGGGGCGTTCATCTGGTTCGTCTCGAACCTCGGGAGATACCTCCCCGGCAAGGTATGGCAGGTGGGCGCGATGGGTGTGCTGGCGCAGCGCGCCGGCGTCTCGCCGGTCGCCGCCGTCGGATCGGCCGTCGTCGTCTCGCTGGTCCATGTGCTGGTCGGATTCGCGGTCGCTGGGATGACCGGGCGCACACTCCTTGCGGCTGCGGTGCCGACGGGACCGTGGCTGGTGATCGCACTCGTGGTCATGGCGGTGGCGGTCGTCGCGGCGCCCTGGACGCTCGCGCCGCTCGTCCGCTTGGCCAATCGCCTGACGGGGCGCGAGACCACACCACCGGCGCTCCCGCCTCACGCGATCTGGGTCGCGGCGCTCGGATCGTTCGTCGCGTGGGTGGTCTTCGGCGTCGCCTTCCGGATACTCGCCACCGCGCTCCTCGGCGAGGTGGCTGGAGATGCGTTCGCGTACGTCGCAGTATTCACGTTGTCCTATCTGCTGGGATTCCTCGCGCTCTTCGCGCCGGGGGGGATCGGGGTCCGCGAGTTGTCCATGGCGGCGCTCCTCGTCTCCGCGGGCCTGACGAACGAGACGCAGGCGGCGTGGCTCGTCGTGGGATCCCGCCTGTGGCTGACGGTGCTCGAGATCCTCCCTGGCGTCGCCCTCCTGCTCTGGCGGCCGCTCCGGGCGCTCCACCCTACGTCCTCTCCCTGATGACCCGCTCCACGATCGCGCAACCCGACGCACCGCGCTTCGCCCTCGGCTGGGCGACGCTGGCCTGCGTGCTCGCGGCGCTGACCCTGACCTATCCGGCGCTCGCGGGCGGCTTCCTCGTCTCGCCCGTGAGCGACCAGTTCATCGCCGGGTACGCCTTCCGCGAGTTCGCGGCGGCCTCGCTGCGGGCCGGCGACGGCTTCCCGCTCTGGAACCCGTTCCTGATGGGCGGGCTGCCGTACGTCGCCGCGATGCACGGCGACATCTTCTATCCGACGTTCCTGCTGCGCCTGGTGCTCCCGACCGACGTCGCGATGACGTGGGGGATGGTCCTCCACCTCATGCTGGCCGGCGTCGCGGCCTACGCGTTCCTGCGCGCGGTCGGGATCGGATTCCACGCCGCGCTCGTCGGTGGCCTCGCCTACATGATGAGCGGGCAGGTGGCGTCGCTGGTCTCCCCCGGCCACGACGGCAAGCTCTTCGTCTCAGCGCTCTTCCCGGTCACGCTCCTGCTGCTCACGCGTGGCGTGCGCGACGGGCGACGCTGGGCGTGGGGCGCACTCGCGCTGGTGGTGGGCCTGGGGGTGCTGTCGCCGCATCCCCAGCTGCTGCAATACCTGCTGCTGGCGAGCGGAGCCTGGGCGTTGATGGTGGCGTTCGGCGGGGCGGGGCAGTCGAGGGTCGCGCGACCGGTGGCCCTGCGCCGGCTCGGGATCGCACTCGGGATGGTGCTGGTCGGTTTCGCGATCGGCGCGATCCAGTACCTGCCGGTGCGGGAGTACGTGGACTGGTCGCCTCGCGTCGGCGGACGTGACTACGGCTACGCGACGAGCTTCTCGATGCCGATCGAGGAACTCATCAATACGTACTTGCCGCAGTTCAGCGGGATCCTCGATGGCTATTGGGGCCGGAACGGCATCCACCTGCACTCCGAGTACCTTGGCGCCGGCGTGCTGATGCTCGCGGCCATCGGGCTGGGCGCCCGTCGCGACGACGCGCGGCGGCGCTGGTTCTGGTTCTGGGGAGGCGTGCTCGTGGTGTCGCTGCTCTGGGCGCTGGGGGGCAACACACCGTTCTACCACCTCGTGTACAACCTGGTCCCCGGGTCGAAGTACTTCCGGGCGCCGAGCACGATCTTCTTCGTCACGACGTTCGCGGTCGCCGTGCTGGCCGCGCTTGGGACGGAGCGGGTGCTCGCGGGCCAGGTGACGAGACGGTTCGTGATCGGTGCGTTGGTGACGGGGGGAGCACTGGCGTTGCTCGCCACGCTCGGCTTCTTCCGCGCCCTCGGCGAGAACCTCGTGACCTCCATCTTCGCGAACGCACGCGCCGAGGATCTGAATGCGGCGATGGACCGCCTTGACGCCGGTTCAGGGGCGGTCGTGACCGGCGCGTGGCGTTCGTTCCTCTTCCTGGCCGCTGCGGCGGCGATCCCTTTCGCGCTCGGGACCCGGCGGATCGGTGCCGGCACCGCCGGATGGCTCCTCTCGGCGGTCGTCGTCGTGGACCTCTGGAGCGTCGAGCGGATGTACTTCACCTTCTCGCCGCGCGCCGGCGTGGTGTATGCCGCCGATCCCGCGATCGAACACCTCAAGCGCGAACCCGAACCGGTCCGCGTGATCCACGAGCCGCTGGGCGAGGGCGCGGCGTACCACGACCCGATGCTCGGGTTCGATGGCCTGATGTCGCACGGGATCCGTGTGGTCCTCGGCTATCACGGCAACGAGATCAGGTACTGGCAGGGACTGACGGGGAAGGAGCGTCGCTACGACAACCTGTTCAATCCGGCCTTCTGGGGCCTCGCGAACGTCCAGTACATCTACTCGAACGTGGATTCGTTGCCGTCCAACCTCGCGCGCAAGGTCGTCGGGCCGGTCCGCACAGCGGGCGGTACGACGGTCAACCTCTTCGAACTCGTTGACCGGCACCCATATGCGTGGGTCGTCCCGGTCATGGCCAAATACCCGGACGCCGCCGTGGCCGACGCTGTCCGCGCGCCGAACTTCCCGTACCGCAGCGTGGTGCTCCTCGACACCGCTTCGGCCACGCCGACCATGCCGCTGAACGCCATCCCGGAACCCCTCGCGATCCGGGCGACGACTAGCGCGTTCGGGCCGGGCCGCGCCACGATCGACCTCGATGCCCCCGCGCCCGCGGGATCGGCGCTCGTGGTGTCGGAGAGCTTCTATCCGGGGTGGTCCGCCGTCGTGGACGGACAGCCGGCACGTCCCGAGCGTGGGAACCTGGCGCTGATCACGGTGCCGCTGCCGGCCGGCGCACGGAAGGTCGAGCTCCATTTCGACTCCGCTCCCTACCACGCGGGGAAGCGCGTCACCCTCGTCGCGATCGCCCTCGCGCTGCTGCTGTTCGCTGCGGGCCTCGTCCTCGACCGACGGCGGGCGGATGGCTGAGCGCGCGCTCATCATCACCCCGACGTTCAACGAGCGCGCGAACGTCCCGACGCTCATCGATCGCGTGCTCGCGAAGGACCCGCGCCTCGAGATGCTCTTTGTGGACGACGCCTCGCCGGATGGCACCGGCGACCTGATCGCGTCCGTCGCCGCGACGAACCCGCGCGTGCACCTGCTGCGGCGGCCGGGGAAGATGGGCCTGGGGACCGCGTACCGCGACGGCTTCCACTGGGCGCTCGAACGGGACTACGAGCTCATCTTCGAGATGGACGCGGACTTCAGCCACGATCCCGACCACCTCCCGGAGTTCTTGAAGGCGGCCGAGACCGCGGACTTCGTCCTCGGGTCGCGCTACCTCAACGGGAAGGTGACGGTGGTGAACTGGCCGATCACCCGGCTCATGCTGAGCTACGGCGCGAACATCTACGCGCGGTGGGTGACCGGGATGCGGCTCTGGGACGCGACCGGGGGCTTCAAGTGCTTCCACCGGAGGGTGCTGGCCGCGATCGATCTCGACGATGTGCGGTCCAACGGATACGCCTTCCAGATCGAGATGTCCTTCCGGGCGATGCGGAAGGGCTTCAAGCCCGTCGAGATCCCGATCGTCTTCGCCGACCGCACCGAGGGTGAGAGCAAGATGAGCGGGCACATCGTACGCGAGGCCGTGCTGATGGTGTGGCGGCTGCGCTGGTGGGCGCTCACGGGGCGCGTATGAGGTTCTGGAAGATGTCCGGGTCGGGGAACGACTTCGTCTTCTTCGACGCGCGCGCGGAGCCGTCGCTGGCGGATCGGTTGCGTGACGCCTCGTTCGTCCGGGCGGTGTGTGCCCAGCACACGGGGGTAGGTGCCGACGGGGTGTGCGCCATTCAAGTCTCTGTCGCCCAGGACTTTAGGCTGCTCTACCTTAACCGCGACGGCAGCCTAGGGGAGCTCTGCGGAAACGCATCGCTTTGCGCGACCCGACTCGCCGTCGAGCTCGGGATCTCCCGGGCCGACGAGGTCGGCTTCGAGACCGACTCTGGCGTGGTCCGCGGTCGGATCCGGGACGGTGAACCCGAGATCGACCTGCAGCCGTCGACTGGACTCCGCGCGGACGCGGGGATCCCAACCACTGGGGCGGAGCGTCGCCTTGGCTTCGTGAACACCGGAGTCCCGCACCTGGTGGTCCGGACCGACTCCGTCTCCGGGGTGCCCCTCGAGGTCCGTGGTCCGATCCTGCGTCATCATCCAAGCCTGCCGGCAGGCGCCAACGTGAACTGGGTGGCTCCGGCGGGCGCGGGTCGCTGGCGGATGCGGACCTTCGAACGTGGTGTGGAGGGAGAGACCCTCGCGTGCGGGACCGGCGCCGTCGCCTGCGCCGAACTGCTGGCCGCGTGGGGAGAAGCCGCGGCGGAGACCCGGATCGAGACGTCTTCGGGCCGGACGCTGACGGTTCGGCGCTCCGAGGTCGCGGACCGCGTGATTCCTTCGCTCGCAGGGGAGGGGCGGATCGTCTTCGATGGGTTGCTTCGTGAGCTGTGAGCTTCTCCACGTGATTCCACGGGAATAGTTGACATAATACGTATTATGGGTGGAGCAACGGACGGCATGGCTGTCGCGCTATTCGTCCGGCATTCGAGCCACCACGGCGCCAGTCGATCACCTCGCCAACGGCATCCGCATGGCGGCCGGAGGTAACGCAAATGGCCAACCCGTAATAGGTTGGCCATTGTCACTTCCGATAATGAGCGAGCTGCTATGGCGCCGCCGCCACCTCTCCCATACGAAGCCGCGCCTCGCCACCGTACGGCGAGTCCTCGCGGTCGCTGATCTGCCGATAGAGCGACAACGCGCCCTCCCTGTCGCCCCCGGCGGCTCGCGTACGCGCCTCCTCCATCCGGAATCGGTCGGCGTCTGCCTCGAACCGGGCGGCGGTCGCAGCCCGCGCGTAGGCTGCTGCCGCGTCGAGAGGCTTGCCCGACCCCTCGTGGCCGGCGGCGATCATCCCCAGCAGGCTCGGCTTCAGGTCCGTGGGAGCGCGGCGGAGGGCCGACTCGAGCTGGACGATCCCCTCGGCGAACTTGGACTGCTCGTACATCACCTGGGCCAGCAGAAGCGCCGACTGCGCTCCCGCGTTGGTGCCCGGGAACCGCGTGACGAGCCGCTCCAGTTCCGTCTGGGCGCCGGCCCGGTTGCCGCTGACGAAGGCTGTTTCAGCCACCTGGTAGGCAGCCCCCGCCCGCTCCTCGCGGATCTGCGCGCTCCGCACCCAGAGCCAGGTGCCGATCCCTCCGGCAGCGACTACGATCGCCCCGATCAGGATCGGCTTCTGGTACGCGATGAATGTCTCGGCCAGCGATTCCGGCTCGAGCGAGACGGCTGCGCGGGATTGGGGTGCGGTCTTGGTCATCGATCAGGCGCGGACGTGGGAGGGCTCGGGACACAGTGCCCCGGGCGAACCACGAAAGCTAAGCGGACGTCGGGAACGAATGTAGCTGTGCATGCCCCCGGGCGGACTCGAACCGCCGACCTGCGGTTTAGGAAACCGTCGCTCTATCCACCTGAGCTACGGGGGCTCAAGCCCTAAGCTAACGACCCCGATGCAGAGAGGGCCCGCCGATGTCGGCGGGCCCTCGCGCGATTCAAGCGTGCCACGCCGTGCGTCAGGGGCTCCTCGGCTTGGCGGTCCTCGTGGAGCCACTCGAGTTCGAGCCGGAGGCGGCGGAGGAGGAGGAGCCCCGCGATCCGGCACTGCTCCCGGCCGATGCGGAGCCGGTCCCGGAGCTGCGGGGCTGTGCCGATCGCGTCCCCGAAGTGGAGCCCGACGCGGGAGTGTATCCCTGCCCCCGCACGACTCGGCCACCGGCCGACGCTGGCTCGCGAGGACGGATCACGACGGTACCGCCTGGATAGAGTCCGGGCCAGTAGCCTCCGCGGTAGCCGTCCCAGTACCGATACCCATAGTACGAGTACGCCGAGCAGAACCGGGGGTCCATCGACCAGGTCGGGTAGAACCCCGCGGAGGAGCATCCGTAGAGGAAGGCGAGGTCGTTGTAATAGAAGCCGGGATACCCGAACCCGTGATAGGCAGGTATCGGCGTCAGGAGGCGGCCGCTCTCCAGACGCTCGTCGTCGATCGCCGAGATCTCCGTACCGCCGACGCCCACGACGAAGGACTCCGGGTTCGAGGCCGCCACCAGCACGTCGATCACCGCGACGGCGACTCCCTCCTCCTCCAACTCGACGAGGTCGGCGGCGCGCGGGCGCGCGTGGCGGAGGGCTTCGCGTGCGGCCTCGGCCTCCGCGAGCACCGGCTCCAGCGACGGCCGCAGCTCGGACGGGATCCGCAGGATCGAGGCGACCGGTCGCAGGGCGCGGAGCTGCGCGTTCGCGATCGTCGCGATCCCCGTCCCTTCCACGTGGAGCCAGAGGCCGGACGGCGTCAGCGAGAGCACTGAGGAGCGCCGTTGCGTGGGTGCCGAGCCGCAGGTGAACTCCGCGGACACGTGAATGCGCTCACCGTCGCGAGAGGGGCGGGCGCTCTCCCAGCCCGAGCAGCCCTCCGGCGCGATCGGCTGGCGTGAGCCGTCCAGGCGCAGCACCGACTCCGAGTCGGCCGCGCCCGGGAGGATGTGCACGATGCGCAGCTCGGAGGCGTCCGCCCCCATCGTGACGCACGTCATCTCGCCGCGTGCGGCGCTGGCGGGCTCCCAGCACCCCAGGAGTGCGATCGCGATCTGCGTGGCGACGTTCATCGTGCCTCCGGTCAGAAGCGCAGGGAGAGGCCGAACACGGTGCTCGCGCCGGACAGGTCGAGCCGGCCGAAGCCCTGGAAGTCATCCCCGGAGCCACCGGCGTCCCCCCGTGCCCGAAGGTAGCGGACCTCCCCGACGAACTGCAAATACGGATTGAGGTTCCAGGTCGCACCGATGCTGCCCTGCACCAGCGGACTCCACCCCTCCTCGAGGAAGCGATCGCTGAAGACCTCGAGCGTGCCCATGTCGATGAAGTCGCCGGCTTGCTCGAACTCATAGCGCATCAGTCCACCGCCGAGTCCGACGAAGGGAACGAACCGCGCCGGGATCCACGCGTACGATCCCACGGCGCGCCCCCGGGACGCGAAGTGGTAGCGGAGCCCCGCGGTCAGGGGCTGGCGGAGGAACCGCGTCGTCTGCTCGATCGGGAGGTCATTGTTATCCACCCAGTCCCGGAACTCGGAGTCATTGCGCGATTGGTCGCGCATCACGCCGAGCACGAAGTCCATTCGGTCGCCCAGCACCAGGGCGAGGTCGACGCCGAAGCTGCCCGCCACGAAGTCGGATCGCGCGAGGGTGAGCTCGTCCGTGGTGAAGGAGAAGAGCTCGCTGCGCGCGCGTGGCATCGCGAGCCCGCCATGTACGGTGAGCGTCGCGACCGGCGGCTTGAAGCGATAGTCGCCGCCACTCCCGCGCTGCGCGCCGAGCTCGGCGGGGGTGCCGAGCAATGGACTCAGGATGAGCGCCGCAGCGACTGCTGCAGTCCGCACGGGAACCTCGCCGGCAGGGATGCCCAATTGTACTGCGTTGCGCGGCAGGGGGTTCCGCTCCGCCTCAGCGTCCCCTCAGTATCTCACGAGGGTCGTCACCCTGCGCCCGGCGAGGGCGTCGCGCCACGGCAGGAACGAGAGGTCGATCACGGCCGATGCCCCAGCGGCCCGCGCGCCGAGTCGCTCGATCAGCCGCAACGCTGCCGCGCAGGTCCCGCCCGTGGCGAGGACGTCATCCACCACCAGCGCCACCCCGCCCGCCGGGAGTGCGTCGTGGTGGAGTTCGAGGGCGTCTGAGCCGTACTCCAGCGCGTACCGCTCCTGCACGGTCGTGCGCGGCAGCTTGCCCGGCTTTCGCGCGGGCACGAGCGCCGCGCCGAGGGCCAGCGCCACCGGCCCCCCGAACAGGAATCCGCGGCTCTCGATCGCGAGGACGTGAGTGACTCCGTGCGCCTGCCAGGGTTCCGCCAGCGCCTCGGTCGTGCGGCGGAACAACTCGGCGTCAGCGAGCACCGGCGTGATGTCCTTGAACCCGATCCCGGGCCGTGGGAAGTCGGGGACGTCGCGGATCGCCGCGCGCAGGACGTCGGAAAGGGTGCCGTCGCTCACGCCGAGAATCCGTGCTCACCGATCAGTGGCACGAAGCGCATCGCGTCGAACGCGGTGCGCTCGAATCCCTTCTCCGTGCGCCGGATCCGGATGAGCACCTGCTCATCGCGGCCACCGATCGGGATCAGCAGCTGCCCACCCGGCGCGAGCTGGTCGAGCAGCGGCTGTGGCACGCTCGGCGAAGCGGCACCGACGAGGATCGCGTCGAATGGGGCGAACTCCGGCAGGCCGAGCGTGCCGTCCCCGACGCGGATGACCACGCGCTCGATCCCCGCCCTGGTCAGCGCCTGGCTCGCTTCCGTCGCCAGCGCCGGGATGCGTTCGACGCTGAACACCTGCCCGGCGAGCTTGGTCAGCAGTGCGGTCTGGAAGCCGGATCCCGTACCCACCTCGAGGACGCGTTCGGTGCCGGTCAATCCCAGGAGCTCGAGGTACTTCGCGTGGACGTACGGCTGGCTGATCGTCTGCCCGTGTCCGATGGGGAGCGGCGCGTCCTCATAGGCGCGATGCCTGACCCCGGAGGGGACGAAGAGATGCCGCGGCACCTCATCGAAGGCCTTGAGCACGGCGAGGTCGTGGATTCCCTTGGCCTGCAGTTCCTCGATCAGCCGTCGGCGTGCGCCGCCGAACTGGTGGATCACGGCGGCCGCCACCAGCGCGCCGCGTCGTCCAAGCGGTCGCGCGCGGTGAGGTCGAGGTGGAGCGGCGTAACGGAGACGTAGCCGTCCTTCACGGCGCGGAAGTCCGAGTCGTCCGAGCCGCTCCACGCGACGGATCCGCCACCGATCCAGAAGATCTCCCTCCCCCAGGGGTCCTTCATCGGCTGCAGCGAGTCGGAGAACACCCGACGCCCGAGACGCGTCAGGCGGACGCCCTTGACCTCCGACGCGGGAACGGCGGGGATGTTCACGTTCAGCAGCGTGTCCGCGGGGAAGGACGGCAATGAGGTCAGGTGCCGCAGGAGCGACGTGAGGGTCTCGACGTGGTCGTCGAGCAGGTGGTCGTCGGAGCGGAGCACCCGTCCTGCGAACGAGACGGCGATGCTGGGGACGCCGAGCGCGAGGCCCTCCATCGCGGCGGCCACGGTGCCGGAGTAGAGGACGTCCTCCCCCATGTTCGGGCCGTGATTGATGCCCGAGAGGACGAAGTCCGGTCGCTCGGGAAGGAGCGCCTCGATCGCGATCATGACGCAGTCGGTCGGGGTCCCGTCCACCTGCCAGCGTCGGTCGCCGAGCTTCACGGGCCGCAGGGGGTGATGGAGCGTCAACGAGTGGCTGGTCGCGCTCTGCTCCCGGTCCGGCGCGACCACCCAGACATCGCCGAGGGGCCGGGCGGCCCGCTCGAGGCACTCGAGGCCGCGCGCGAGGATGCCATCGTCATTCGACACCAGCAGGCGCATCAGGGCTCTCCGGCCTCGAGGATGTCGAGGACGGCGCGCAACTCCTGCTCGAGCTGGATCACGGTCTCGGCGTCGAGCCCGCGCCGGGCCGCGGGACGCACGCCGCCGCTCCGCCGGTGCTCATCCACCTTCTGGCGCGCGCCCTCGATCGTGAACTTCTCGGTGTAGAGGAGGTGCTTGAGCAGCTGCACGAACTCGACCTCGCGGCGCGTGTAGACGCGGTTCCCCGACCGGTTCTTGGCGGGAGCGAGGATCCGGAACTGGCTCTCCCAGTAGCGCAGCACGTGCGGCTTGAGGTCGGTGAGCGCGCAGACGTCGCCGATCGAGAAGAACTCGCGGACCGGCTCCTCCTTCGGCTTGCTCATTCGTCCTCCCCCTTGAGCCCGCGGGTCATCAACTCGACGAGCGCCCAGCGTGCGGGCTGTCGCTCGTACAGCACGCGGTGCACCGCCGTCACGATCGGCATCTCGACCCCCTCGCGTTCGGCGAGCGCCTTCGCGCTCTCCGTCGTCGTGACCCCCTCGGCGACGGTCTCGCGGCCGTGCAAGACCTCCTGGAGCGTCGCCCCACGGCCGATCTCGAGTCCGACCGACCGGTTGCGGGAGAGCGAACCGGTGCAGGTCAGCACGAGGTCGCCGATCCCCGCGAGGCCCGCGAAGGTCTTGGCGTCAGCGCCGAGCTTCACCCCCAGGCGCGTCATCTCGGCGAGACCGCGCGTGATCAGCGCGGCGCGCGCATTGAAGCCGAGCTGGAGTCCGTCGGCGATGCCGGTCGCTACCGCCATGACGTTCTTCACCGCCCCGGCGAGTTCGACCCCCGTCACGTCGCGCTGCGTGTACACGCGGAACGCCGATGTGCTGAAAGTCTGCTGCGCGAGCCGAGCGGCGGCGGCGTCGGTGGACGCCGCGACGATCGCGGTCGGCAGGTGGTTGGCCACCTCGAGCGCGAAGCTCGGACCTGAGAGGGCGATGATCGGACGCCCGGGAAGCTCCGACGCGGCGACGTCGGTCATGAGCGCGAGTGTCTCGCGCTCGATCCCCTTCGTCGCCACGACGACCGGGATCCCCTCCGGCACCCATCGCGCCGCCGATGCGACGACGCGCCGGAGCACGTGGGACGGCGGGGCGAACAGGATCAGCTCGGCGCCGCCGCACGCCTGGTCCATCACGGTCGTGGCGCGGAGGGCGGAGTGGAGCGGTACACCCGCGAGGAATCGCCGGTTCTCGGCGGCGGAGTTGATGGACTCCGCGACATCGGCCTCATACGCCCACAGGGTGGTCTCGTGGCCGTTCTCCGCCAGGAGGTTCGCGAGCGCGGTGCCCCAGGCGCCCGCGCCGATCACGGTGCATCTCATCGCACGGCCTCCGTGCGGGCGCCGCCGAACCGCGGTTCGGTCCCGGCGCGCAGGCGGGCGATGTTCGCGCGGTGGGACCAGATGACGAAGGCCCCGACGGCGAGCGACGCCGCGAAGGCTGGGGACCGCGCGCCCGAGGTCGCGAGCACGCCGAGCGGCAGTGCCACGGCCGCCGTGAGGGAGGCGAGGGAGACGATGCGCGTCCGCCAGGCCACGAGGACGAAACCCGCGAGGGCGACGCCGAACGCGCCGGGCGCGAGCGCCGCGAAGACCCCGGCGGCAGTGGCGACCCCCTTCCCCCCGCCGCGCCAGAGGAGGAAGACCGGCCGGGTGTGACCGAGGATGGCGGCCACGCCGCATCCGAGGCCCCACCAGAGCACGGAGTCGCCGCCGGCGGCGAGGCTCGGCGCGATCCGTGGCGGGAGCAGGAGGGCGGGAAGCGCGCCCTTCAACGCGTCGAGAAGGAGTACGACCACCGCCGCCGGGGTGCCGAGGGCGCGCTGGACGTTCGTGGCGCCGAGGTTCCCCGACCCGACGGTGCGCAGGTCGATCCCCTTGACGACCCGGCCGGCGATGTACGCCGTCGGGATCGAACCCGCCACGTATGCGATGAGGAGGGCGAGGGCGGGATGCACGTCAGTCCCTGCCGGCCTTGCGCTTGAGGATGATCCGCAGCGGATTGCCGTGGAAGCCCCACTTCTCCCGGAAGCCGTTGTGCAGGTAACGGATGTAGTGCTCCTGCACGAGCTCCGGGTGGTTCCCGAACACGACGATCGCCGGGGGCTCCGTCTCGACCTGCGTCGCGTAGTTGAGCTTGACCTCGTTCCCGGCGGCCTGCGGCGGCTGTCGCCGCGCGAGCAACTCGTGGAGCGCCTCGTTCACCTCGGACGTGTTGATGCGCTTGGCGCGCTCCGCCTCGACCTCGAGGATGAGCTCGAGCACGCGATGCACGCGCTGGCCGGTGAGCGCGGAGGTGAAGAGGAAGGGCACGAACTTCAGGTAGGGAGCCTTCTCCACGCACTCCTTCTGGAACTTCGCCGACGTCTTGTCATCCTTCTCCTTCAGGTCCCACTTGTTCACGAGCAGGATGAGGCCGCGGCCCGCTTCCCACGCGAGGGTCGCGATCTTGAGGTCCTGGTTGTGCAGGCCCTCCGCGGCGTCGATCATCAGCAGGCAGATGTCGGCGCGGTCGATGGCGCGCCGCGTGCGCAGCGACGAATAGAACTCGACGCCGTCGTCGATCTTCGACTGCCGGCGCAGGCCCGCGGTGTCCACGAAGATGAACTCGCGGCCGTGGAACGTGAACGGGGTGTCGATCGAGTCGCGGGTGGTGCCGGCGACCTCGGAGACGACGAGGCGCTCCTCGCCGAGGAGCCGGTTGATGAACGATGACTTGCCGACGTTCGGCCGGCCGATCACCGCAACCCGGAGCGCCTCCGCGCGTCCGTCGCCCTCGGACTCCGGCAGGCGCGCGACGAGCGCGTTGAGGAGATCGCCGGAGCCCTTCCCGTTGGCCGCCGAGACGGGGATCGGGTCCCCCGCCCCGAGGTTGTAGAACTCGAGGAAGTCAGGAGTCGAGGGATCGTCCACCTTGTTCGCGACGACCAGCCAGGGCTTCCCGGCGTGCCGGAGGAGGTCCACGAGTCGCGAATCGCTCGGGTGCGGTCCCGCCTTCGCGTCCGCGACGAGCAGGAGGAGGTCCGCCTCGGCGATCGCCTCCTGGACCTGCTTGCGGATCGCGACGTCCATCGGCTGGTCGGAGTCCACGACGATCCCGCCGGTGTCCACGAGCCAGAAGTCACGGCCATTCCACTGCGCGAGCGCGAAGTGCCGGTCGCGGGTCGTCCCCGCCTCCTCGCTCACGATCGCGGCGTCGTCGCCGACGAGGCGATTGAAGAGCGCCGACTTCCCGACGTTCGGGCGCCCGACGAGGGCGACGACCGGGATGTCAGCCACGCGACGCTCCGGCGGTCACGGTCGCGCCGCTCCCCTCGTGCGCGAGCACGTCGATGAAGTCGTACGAGGGGTACACCGGCATCGGCAGCGACTCGCGGACGGAGACGAAGGTCGCGTCGTCGAGGAAGACCCCGGATTCGTTGATCGTCTCGGCAGGGATGAGCGCGATGTCGAGGTCGCTCCGCCCGTCCAGCGCGCGACGGATGTCCGCTCCGACCAGCAGGCCGGCGGTCGTCACGGTCGGTCCGAAGAGCGAGTTCGCGGTCGGGATCAACTCGAACCGGGCGCCGGTCGCCTGCGTGAGCTGGTCGAGCAGCGGTGGCATCTGCGACGCCATCGCCGAGCCGGTGACCACGCCGATGCGGCGGCCGTCGAGGCGCGGCAGCCGTGCGAGGCCTTCGCGCACGCTCGCGCGGAGCGACGTCACGGCGCCGACACCGTTCTCGATCTGCGCGAAGTCACGGTAGTGCTCCGCTTCGGGCAGCGAACGTCCGGCCAGCAGGTAGAGCTCGTCGGAGCCGTACACCCAGGGCTCCCCCCGCTCCGCGAGGGCGCGTTGTCCCCAGCGGTCGGCGGCCTCGAGGATCCGGGTCGCGTTGCCGGCGTCCATGGACTTGCCGCTGTACAGGTGCGAGAACTGGGTCAGGCCCACGGGCACGAGCGCCACGCTGAGGCAGGCGTCGCCGAACGCGTAGAGGTCGGCGAGGGACTGCTCGAGCACGTCGCCGTCGTTGAGGCCGGGCACGACGACCATCTGTCCGTGGAACTGGATCCCACCCGCCACCAGGCGGCGCAGCTGCGCCACGATGTCGGGGACGCGGGGGTTGTTGAGCAGGACCTTCCGCGCCTCCCACGGCGTCGCGTGGACCGAGACGTAGAGCGGCGACAGGCGGTACGCGAGGATCCGCTCGAAGTCCCGCTCCTTGAGGTTCGAGAGGGTGGCGAAGTTCCCGTACGCGAACGAGAGGCGGTAGTCGTCGTCGCGGATGTAGAGGGGCTTCCGCAGCCCCTTGGGCAGGCCCTCGATGAAGCAGAACTCACAGCGATTCGCGCAGCGCCGGACGTTGGGCGGCTCCAGCTCGACGCCCATCTGGTCCCCCTGCTCGCGCTCGATCTCGTACAGCACGTGCTCCCCGTCGGGGAGCTTCGCCTCGAGCTCGAACGCATCGTCGGCCGTCAGGAACTCCCAGTCGAGGAAGTCGTCGAGGGGACGACCGTCGACGGTGAGGAACTCGGTGCCGGGCACGATCCCGAGTTCGGCGGCGATGCTGTCGGGCTGGACTCGGAAGACGCGGACCATCGGCGGACTGGGAGAGAAAAAAAGAGCCGCGCGAGGCGGCTCACACAATCTATCAGGCGACGGGGCCGAACGCAAAGTGTGACAGCGACTTCCGGCGGTGAGCCGCTAGCGGATCCCGATCGCTGCGTGTGCTTCGGCGGCGAGCTCCTGGAGCGTGCGACCGCTCGCGGCCGATAGCCGCTGCAGGTCATCGAACTCGGGCTTCGCACGCTGCCTCCCGTCGGGGAGCGTCACGACCTTCATCCGGATCCGCTCCCCCGCGACGGTCACCTCGCGCATCTCACGTGGCAACGCGCGCCTCGTGACGACGTGCCGGCGGACGCCGATCGTGGTGCTCTCGGTGAACAGCAGGCGCTCCAGGCGGTCGGCGTCGCCCGGGGTAGAGAGGATCTCGACGCGCATCCCGGGCCGCCCCTTCTTCATGACCGTCTGCAGGAGGGTGACGTCGAGGGCGCCGGCGAGACGCAGCGCGTCGGCGATCGCCGCGATCTGCTCGCCGGTCGCATCGTCGAGGTCCGCGGCGAGCATCACCAGCGTCTCGGTCGTGCCCTGCCCCGAGGCCGGTCGGGCCGCGATCGCCTGCGCCAGCGTCGCCTCCTCGGCGTCGGCGATCACGATCCGCAGCGCATTCGCGCGATCCGGGAACTCCTTCGTCCCTGCGCCGAACCCGCTGGCCCTGGGCACGTACGTGGACGGCGGTGGTCCCTCGCTCAGCACGCGAACGAGCGCCGCGCCAGTCGGCGTCGTGATCTCCCCTGCCCCTTCGGGCCCCGGGCGCACCGGCAGGCCTTCGAGGAGCCGCAGCGTCGCCGCCGTCGGCACCGCCATGCGGCCGTGCGCCGTCTCCACGGAGCCATCGCCGAGCGGGATCGGGCCGCAGAAGACGTGACGGACCCCGAGCCGCTGAAGCCCCCAGATGGTCCCCACGATGTCGAGGATCGCGTCAACGCTCCCGACCTCGTGCAGGTGCACGCGCTCGACCGTGGTGCCGTGGATCGCCGCCTCGCATTCTGTGATCCGGGTGAAGGCTTCCATCGCCCGCTCCTTCACCTCCGGTGGCGCCGCACTCGCCTCGATGATCGCCGTGATGTGCCTCAGGTGCCGTCCGTGAGGCTGCGGCGGGATCGAGAAATCCACCTTGTGACAGGCGATCTCCTTCCGCTTCACCTTCGAGATTCGCGTCGTCACGCCGTCGAGCCCGATGGTCTGGGGGAGCGTCTCGATGAACGCGGGATCCAGTCCCGCGTCGAGCAGCGCACCGAGGCACATGTCCCCCGCGATCCCGGAGGCTGGGTCGAGGATGGCGATCCTCACCACCGGTAGCTCGCCCCAGAGCCGGTATTGAACACTATCACACTGGACCCCGCATCGAGCCGGCCCTTCGCCACCAGTTGCCTGGTCGCCTCGAGCGCGGCTCCCCCCTCCGGCGCCGCGTCGATGCCGCTCCTCGATGCGAGCAGGAAGGTGCCGGCGCGGATGCGATCCTCGCTCACCGCCTCGGCATCGCCGTGCGATGCCCGCAGGGTCCGCAGGGTGAGGCGGTCGCCGAGGGGGCCAGGGACGCGGAGGCCCGCCGCATGGGTGGTCGGGTCCGCCCAGGGCGTCGCCTTCTCAGCGCCTTCGTGGAAGGCGCGCACCAACGGCGCGCACCCGTCCGCCTGGGCGATGATCATGCGCGGACGCGCGGTGGCGGTCGGGAGCCAACCCCAGTCGAGCATCTCGTCGATCGCCTTCCAGATGCCGATCGTACCCTCGCCGCCTCCCGTCGGGTAGACGATTGCGTCGGGGAGCGACCAGTCGAGTTGCTCCGCGACCTCGTAGCCCATCGTCTTCATCCCCTCGACGCGGTACGGCTCCCGCACCGTCGCCACGTTGAACGACCCGCTCTCCTTCGCGAACGACATGGTCGCCTTGCCGGCGTCGCCGATGTGGCCGTCCACCAGCTCGAGCTGAGCCCCGAACGCGCGGATGGATCCGAGGATCGGGGGCGGCGTCGTCGCGGGAGCGAAGATGCGGCAGGGCATCGCGGCGGCCGCCGCGTAGGCGGCGAGCGCGATCCCGGCGTTGCCGGCAGTCGGGACGCAGACCCCGGGCAGGCCCAGCGCCTTGGCGCGGGTCACGGCCATCATGAGGCCGCGCGCCTTGAAGCTGGCGGTCGGGTTCTGCCCCTCGTCCTTCACCCAGAGGCGCCGGACGCCGACCTCCTGTGCGAGGTGCGGCAGTTCGATCAGCGGCGTCATCCCCTCGCCGAGGGAGCAGACCGTCTCACCCTCCGCGACCGGGAGCGCGGCGCGGTAGCGCCACAGGCTCGCCTCCGTCGTGATCTCGGTGCGCGCCGGCGCCCGGCCGAGCCGCACGATCAGGGGTTGACCGCAGTCAGGGCAGAGCGACGCGAGCTGTCGGCCGTTGGGCTGCGCATAGGCGCACGCCGAGCAATGGAGTGACCAGGACAAGGGCGGAGGCGGGAGGGAGGTGGACCGTTGAAGGTAACCTACCGCGTCTCGTCGCTCGCCTTGAGCGCCTCCAGGACCTTCCGCGCCGTGGCCTCGCTGAATCCCTCGACCGCGGCGATCTGCTCCACGCTCGCCTCGCGCACCCCCTGCAAGGAGCCGAAACTCGTGAGCAGCGCGCGACGCTTCACGGGCCCGATCCCCGGGATGCTCAGCAATGCGCTGGTGACGGTGCGCATCGTCCGGCGCTTCCGGTTGTAGCCGACGGCGGTCCGGTGCGCCTCGTCGCGAGCCTGCTGGAGCAGCCGGAGCGCCGGCGAGCGCCGTGAGAGCCTGAGCGGTTCCGAGCGACCGCGGACGAAGACCTCCTCCTCGCGCTTGGCGAGACCGACGAGCGCGAGCTCGTCGAGCGCGAGCTCGTGGAGCGCCTCGGCGGCCGCCGACAACTGCCCCTTCCCGCCGTCCACCACGACGAGGTCAGGCAACTCCTTCCGCTCGTCGAGGCGCCGGCGGAAATAGCGACCGACGACCTCGCGCATGGACTGGAAGTCGTCGGGACCGTCCTCTTCGCGGACGCTCTTCACGCGCATCGTGCGGTACTCGCCACGACGCGGGCGTCCGTTCTCGAACCAGACGACGCTCCCCACGCTGTCCTTCCCCTGCGCGGTGGAGTTGTCGAAGCAGACGATCGAGCGAGGGAGCCGCTCCAACCCGAGCTCCCTGCCGAGATCATACACCGGGTCGGCGGCGCGCTCATCCGTCTCCTGCCCTGCGAGCTTGAACTCCTCCAGGAGGTGCCGCGCGTTCTGCTCCGCGAGGTCGAGGAGCTCGCGGCGCGGCCCCCGTTGCGGCAGACGGACGGCGGTCTCGCCGCGCAGCGCATCCTCCACCAGCGGCCGGTCCTCGAAGTCGAACGGGAGCAACAGCTCGCGTCCGCGGGCCGGGGCGCCCAGGTAGCTGCTCACGAGGTACATCGAGAGGACGGCGTCGTCGGGCGCGCCCTCGACGCCCTCGAGGAACCGATGATCGCGCGCGAGGAGCTTGCCCCCGCGGATCCGCAGCACCGTGACCGCGGCGTCGTCGCCGTCCCTCGCGTACCCCACGACGTCGCGGTCCCCTCCCTCGACCTCGAGGACGACGGTCGGCTCCTCCATGCGCTGGAGCCGCGCGATCGCGTCGCGCAGCTCCGCCGCGCGCTCGAACTCCAGCGCGGCGGACGCGGCCTCCATGCGGGACTGGACGCGGCGCACGACCTCGTCGGTCCGGCCGTCGAGGAAGGCCACCACCTCGTCGATCATCGCGCGGTAGTCGGCCTGCGTCTGGAGTCCGATGCAGGGCGCCTGGCAGCGGCCGATGTGATGGTCGAGACAGGCCCGTTCCGGCATCTCGCGCGGCATGTCGTAGCGGCACGACCGCACCGTGAAGATCCGCTTCACGACGTCGAGCGCCCGACGCATCGCCGCGACGTCGGTGTAGGGGCCGAAGTAACGCCCGCCGTCGCTGGTCAGCCTGCGGGTCACGAACACGCGCGGGAACGGCTCCTGCAGCGTGACCTTGATGTACGGGTACGTCTTGTCGTCCCGGAGCATCACGTTGAACCGCGGGCGATGTTCCTTGATGAGGTTCGCCTCGAGGATCAGCGCGTGGGTCTCGCTCGGCACCACGATGGTCTCGAGGTCCGCGATCGCGGCGACGAGGGCGCGGGTCTTCGGGTCGTCCGCGTGGTCGGCGCCGAAATAGCTCCGCACCCGCGGGCGGAGGCGCTTGGCCTTGCCGACGTAGAGGACCTCGCCCGCGGTGTCACGCCAGAGGTACACGCCCGGCGTGTCCGGCAGGTGCGCCAGCTTGCGGGCGACGGCCTCA
The DNA here is from genome assembly GCA_964650715.1 of uncultured Gemmatimonas sp. GTDB lineage: Bacteria > Gemmatimonadota > Gemmatimonadetes > Gemmatimonadales > Gemmatimonadaceae > Pseudogemmatithrix. Next base: position 22,983 of record CAZYUL010000036.1, read on the forward strand.
GGAGCGTCGGGCATCGTCCACCCGAAGGGCGCGCGTGGCGCCGAGGTACCCCAGGCCGAAGACCGTGAGCGCGCCGGCGGCGATCACCGACGGCGGGCGTTCCGCCAGCAGGGTGGCCGTTGCGAAGGCCGCGGCACCCGGGACGAGGGCGCAGGCCCAGAGCGCGGCGAGTCGTGTCGCGGGGACGCCGGTCCGCCCGATCCGGCGGCTCACCGAGTGGCGGAGGAGCGTGAACTCCACCCACGCGGCGATCCCGCTCGCAGCCGTGATCGCGGCCACCCCCCAGCGATCGTCCACGTCGAGCAGTGGTGGGAGCCAGAGGGCAGCCCCCCAGCCGAGCGCGGCGGCGATCGCCACGCGCGCGACCGCGAAGCGGAGCGGACCACGGGTGTCGCCGAGCGCGTACGATGCCGAGGAGTAGAGACGTCCCATGGTGTTCGCGAGGAGGCCGACCGCGGCTCCCGCGAGCGCACCCCACACCCAGCGGGCGCTCTCGCCCGTGAAGGCGCCTCCCTGGTAGAGCCCGGCCGCGATCACACCACCGAGCACGAGGAACGCCGCCGCCGATGGGATCACGAAATAGGCGATGCGCGCGAGGCCTCGGTCGATCCGCGTGCGCAGCGCCGCTGCGACCTCCGCCTCGCTCCCCCGCTCCCCGGACATCGCCGGCAGCTCGGCCGCCGACACCGACATGCCGAACAGGGAGACGGGGAGCATCGAGAGCGCCTGCGCGTAGTTGAGCGTCGCCACCGAGCCCGCGCTCACCAGCGACGCGATCGCGGTGTCGACGAAGCCGCTGAGCTGCACGACGCCGCGGCCCACGAGGACGGTGCCGAAGTTGCCGGCCACCGTGCGCACGAGCGGGGACGCCGTCGGCGCGAGCCGGAGCGCACGGTCGAGGCGCCAGACCGCGGGGACCTGGATCAGGAACTGGAGCAGGCTCCCCGCCACGCTCGCCCACGCGGCCGTCACCACCAGCTCGTCGGCGGACTGCGAACGACCGGCGATGAGCATCGCGGCGATCATCGCGACGTTCCAGAGCACCGGCGAGGCGTAGGAGAGGAAGAACCGCCGGTGCGAGTTCAGCACACCCAGGCTCCAGGCGCTGAGCACCAGGATGCCGACGCCCGGGAAGATGATCCGGACGAGCTGGGTCGTGAGCACCTGCTTCTCCGCCGGGAACCCCACGGCGATCACGGCCACGAGCGCTGGAGCGGCCACGACGCCGACGAGGACGATCACGGTGGTGGTGAGCGCGAGCAGGGAGAGCACTGCGCCTGCCACGCGCCCCGCCTCCTCCTTCCGCCCTTCGGCGAGGAGCCGCGAGTACACCGGGATGAAGGAGGCCGAGAGGACCCCTTCGCCGAAGAGGTTCTGCAGGAGATTGGGGATCCGGAACGCCGAAGCGAGCGCGTCGGCGGCATCACCGTCGCCCAGGAAGTGCGCCGTCACACGCTGTCGCACGAGTCCGAAGACCCGACTGAGCAGGATCCCCGCGGCGACCAAGCGGGCCCCGCCCTTCATCCCGTCACCCGCCGACGAGCGACCCCGCGTGCATCGCGGCGCCCGCCTTGAGTTGGGCGATCAGCAGCTCGCCGTGCCGGGCCAGCATCGGCACCGGGTTGAGCCGGCGCTCCTGGCGATGCCCCTCGGGCATCAACGCCGCCCGCACCGCCGCGAGGTCGCTGACGGCCTCGGTCTGCCGATTGCGTGACGCCGCGCGGAGGCGGCGCTCGAGACGATCCACCCGATGGAGCAACTGGTGGCGCGCGCCCTCGATCACCCGCTCGGGCACGAGGTGATCCAGCTTCGCCGAGGTCTCGCGCAGGTGTCCGAGCCGCCTGGCGAGGTCCTCGCGGATGCCCTCCAGCTCGGCCCGCACCTCGGCCGGCACCGACCGGTCGCCGAGGCGCCGTTCTGCGTCATGCGGCGTGCGGATGTCATCGAGGACCATGCCGAGCCGTCCCAGCCGGCGATCGATCGCGGGCTCCACCACGGTGGCGGACCACCGCGGCACCACGAGCGGCGGCTCCACCTCCAGCGCCTCCGCCACGGCACCGACCTGCGCGAAGTAGGCGATCTCGCCTGGACCGGCCACGTAGGCGAGTGTGGGGAGGATCCTCCGTTCGACGATCGGCCGGAGGAGCACGTTCGCCGTCAGGACGCCGTCGGTGCGGTCGGCCACGTCGGCGGCGTGGACGATTGGCACGCGCTCCTTGATCCCGGCGGTGCCGCGGAACACGAGACTCAGCCGGGGGATCCGGGCGACCTGCGCGCGGAACCCCGCCCGCTCGATCGCGACGTTGCGCAGCGCGAGCGCCTCGTCGAGCACGGAGGCGCGACGCAGCGCTTCGACGAGCGTCGGTCGGGCCGCGGCCCGCGTCGCCGGATGCCACGCGTCGAGGACCGCGATCCCGTGCGGTTCGAGCAGGCTCCGCAGGAACCGGACGTATGCGCCGCCGACCGTGGCGTCAGGGTGGTAGGCGGCGCGAAGCGCCTCGAGCACGCCGGCGTGCGGTGCGCTTCCCGCGGCTGAGGCGAGTTGTTCGTACAGGGAAGCCGTCTCGCCTAGCGGCATCTCCGCCATCACGAGTCCTTCCTGCCCCTTCCGCGGGATCGTCAGTCGCCGGACGGCGCCCTCGTCGGCCACCGCCGTCCACGACGCCTCCGCGAAATCGGCGTCATCGGTCGCCGCCCAGAAGACCGGGACGGTCGGGATGCCGGTGTCGCGTTCGACGCGGTCAGCGAGCGCGAGGGCCGAGAAGGCCTTGAGCAGCGTGTATCCGGGGCCTCCGAACAGGCCCGGCTGCTGCCCCGTCGTGATGACGACGCCGTCCGCGCCCGCGACGCGATCGAGGCGCTCGGCGGCGGCCCCAGCCGGGTCGAACGCGGGCCGCAGTCCCGCGAGCCAGCGGCTCCCGCTGAAGTCGGCGCGGACGCGATCCGCGTGACGCTTCCACTCCGCCGCGCCGCGGGGGCGCGGCGGATACCACTCGTCGGGCGCCTGCCCCTCTTGCGCCGCGCGCGAGAGCGCGCTGCCACCGAGGGCCTCGGTGACGATCCGCGGGGCACTCACCGGTGCGCCTCCCGGCGTCGCGGAGGGTGATCGCTGGCTGTGGGGCGCTGAGGCACGTCGGCTACTTGTGATAGGGTTCGCCGCGCCCGATGGTACCGGCACGGTACAGCTGCTCCGCGAGGACGAGTCGTGCGAGCTCGTGGGGCAAGGTCCATGGTGCGAGGGCGAGGGAGCGCTGCGCGCGCTGCCGGACCGACTCGTCCACGCCGTTCGCCCCGCCGATCACGAACGCGAGGTCCTGCGCCCGTTCCCGCTGCTCCTGCACCAGCTTCGCGAAGGCTGCCGAGTCGAGGCGGTCGCCTCCCTGGTCGCAGAGGATCACCCGGGCCGCCGCCGGGAGCCGATCGAGCAGTCGCTCTCCCTCCTTGCGACGGACCATCGCCGGTGCCGTCGAGCGTCCCGACTCCTCCTTCACCTCCACCACCTCGAGCGGCCAGTAGCGCGCCGCCCGGCTCTCGTACTCACGAATGGCCGTCGCGAGCGCCGCATCCCGCGGCTTCCCGACGACGGCCACCCGTACCTTCATCGCCGCCCCGTCCCCGGCGCGGCGGTCGCGCGCTCAGGCATAGATCCCGCGCAGTCGGTGCACCGTGGCGACCCTGCTGATGGCGACCATGTACGCCGCGGTGCGCATGTTCACCTTGTGTTGCTGCGAGAGCTTCAGCACGTCGCGGAAGCTGTGGACCATGATGTTGCGGAGACGGTCATTCACGGTGGGTTCGTCCCAGTAGTAGCCGCCGCGGTTCTGCACCCACTCGAAGTACGAGACCGTGACCCCGCCCGCGTTCGCGAGGATGTCGGGCACGACGAAGATCCCCTTCTCGTCGAGCACGGTGTCGGCGGCGGCGGTCGTCGGACCGTTCGCCCCCTCGCAGATGATCTTCGCCTTCACCTTCTTGGCGTTCTTCGTCGTGATCACGTTCTCGAGCGCCGCCGGGACGAGCACGTCCACCTCGAGCTCGAGCAGCTGCTCGTTCGTTACCGCGTCACCCTTGCCGTACCCATCGAGCGTCCGCGCCTTCCGCACGTGGGCAATCGCATCCTCGACGTCGATCCCCTTGGGGTTGTGCCAGCCGCCCGTCCGGTCGCTGATCGCCACCACCTTGCAGCCCTCGCGCGCGAGGAGCTGCGCGGCGATCGAACCGACGTTCCCGAAGCCCTGCACGGCGACGGTCGCACCCTTGGCGTCCATCTTCAGGTGCTCGAGGGACTGGAGCGTGGCGATCATGACGCCGCGCCCGGTCGCCTCCCGGCGGCCGAGCGATCCGCCCATCTCGACCGGCTTGCCGGTGGTCACGGCATTCACGGTGTGGCCCACGTGCATCGAGTACGTGTCCATCAGCCACGCCATCACGCGCTCGTTCGTGTTCAC
>CAZYUL010000037.1:0-26186 GCA_964650715.1 uncultured Gemmatimonas sp.
TGATGTAGCCGGCGTGCGAGATGGTGACCACCATCTCCTCGTTCGCGATGAGGTCCTCGATCGAGAACTCCCCCTGGTCGCTCACGATCTCGGTGCGCCGCGCGTCGCCGTAGGCCTCCACGAGCGTCGCCAGCTCGTCCTTCATCACCTGCATCCGCATGGGCTTGGAGGCGAGCAGCGTCTCGAGCGCCTTGATCGCCGTGCGCACCTCCTTCAACTCCTCTTCGAGCTTCTCGATCTCGAGCCCGGTGAGCTTCGACAGGCGCATCTCGAGGATCGCCTTCGCCTGGACCTCGGTGAGCTTGAACCGCGCCTGCAGCTGCGTGCTCGCCTCGGCGACGTCGTCGGCGGCGCGGATGAGCTTGATGACCGCGTCGATGTTGTCGACCGCGATCTTGAGGCCCTCGAGGATGTGTGCCCGTTCCTTCGCCTTGTCGAGGTCGAACTGCGTCCGCCGGACGATGACGTCGTGCCGGTGGTTGACGTAGTGGAGCAGGACCTCGCGCATCCCCATCACGCGCGGGATCAGCCGCTTGTTCTGCGGTTCCGGCACCAGCGCGAGCATGATCACGCCGAAGGTGCTCTGCATCGCGGTGTGCTTGTACAGCTGGTTCAGCACCACCCGCGGGATGGCGTCGCGCTTGAGCTCGATGACGATCCGGGTGTTCGCGTCCGACTCGTCGCGCAGGTCGGAAACGCCATCGATCTTCTTCTCGCGCACGAGGTCCGCGATGCTCGACACCAGGGTCGAGCGATTCACCTGGTACGGGAGCTCGGTCACGACGATCTGCGACTTGCTCGAACTCTCCTTCTCCTCGATCACCGCCCGCGCCCGCATCACGACCTTCCCGCGCCCCGTCTCCATGTACTCCTTGATCCCGGCGCGGCCGTAGATGAAGCCGCCGGTGGGGAAGTCGGGTCCCTTGATCAGGCCGTGGATCGCGTCCGCCCCGAGGCTCGGGTCGTCGATCAGCGCGGTGACCGCCGCCGCGACCTCGCGCAGGTTGTGGGGCGGGATGTTCGTCGCCATCCCGACGGCGATGCCGGCCGAGCCGTTCACGAGCAGGTTCGGGAACGCCGACGGCAACACCGTCGGCTCCTCGAGACGGTCGTCGAAGTTCGGCGCGAAGTCGACCGTCCCCTTCTCGATGTCGGTCAGCATCTCGACCGCGATCCGCGTCAGCCGCGACTCCGTGTAGCGGTACGCCGCCGCCGGGTCGCCATCCACCGAGCCGAAGTTCCCCTGCCCGTCCACCAGCGGATAGCGGAGCGAGAAATCCTGCACCATGCGGACCAGCGCGTCGTACACCGACTGGTCGCCGTGCGGGTGGTACTTGCCCATGACGTCGCCGACGACGGTCGCCGACTTCTTGTACGGCCGTCCCGGCACGAGACCGAGTTCGTTCATCGCGTAGAGCACCCGGCGATGCACCGGCTTGAGCCCGTCGCGCACGTCCGGCAGCGCGCGGCTCACGATGACGCTCATCGAGTAGTTGATGAACGACTCGCGGACCTCGTCCTGGATGAGGCGAGGGAGGATCCGTTCGCGGTTGTTCGGGGCGGTCATGTGCTCGAGGGAAGGAGGCGGGTCGCCGACCCTCGAAATTAGCCGCCCGTCAGAGGGGATTCAATCGTTTTCCGCTCGGGCGTCCGAGCCTTAGCCGCGCATCCCGGCGTCGTCCTGCCGGCGCTGCTCCTGCTCGATCGCCTCGCGCTCCGCCCGCCACCTCGAGTACCACGCCCGCGTCACCTCCCCCGCGAGGTCGCGGTTCCCCAGCCCGAACGCGAGGGCGAGCGCCAGCGCCACCGCCCCGAAGATGATCGCGAACGCCGTCGTCACGATGTCCGTCGCCACCCCGAGCTCCTGCAGCGACATGAACACCGCGAGGAGGATCACGCCCCCCTTCCCGACCCGCGCGAGCATCGGACCGCCGTCGAGCGACGCGGTGCTCGCCGCGATCAGCGCCGAGACGAAGTCGCCGAGGACGATGCCGAGGATCACGATCACGACCGCGGCGATCACGCTCGGCACATAGCTCACGAGCTCGCCGAAGACCTGCCCGAGGTAGTCGATCCCCAGCGCGTCGGCGGCGAGCAGCATGGCCGTGAAGAGGACGAACCAGAACGCGAGGTTGGCCACCACCCGCGTCGGATTCACCGGCGCCCCCGTGCGGTCCCGCACCGGCACGCCGCCCCGGCTCAACACCTCGTTGAGGTGCACCCGGTGGAGGACCCGGCCGACGCCGCGCTGCACGAGGCGCGCGAGGATGTAGCCCAGCGTGAGCACCACTGCCGCGCCGAAGAGCGCGGGGACGAACTGCCAGAGGCGCTGGAGGCTCTCCGTGAGCCGCTCGAGGAAGGTCATCGTCGTGCCGCGCCGGTGGCGCGCCGCTAGAAGGTGATGGAGAGGAGGGCGTGACGACCGGGGGCGCGCAGCGCCGCGGCGACACCCGCGAGGGGATCGAGACGGACCCATCCGACCTCGCTCGTGAGCCGTCCCCGGTCGGCGGCCGGCTGCAGGTAGCGCTCGGTGAGGGCGAGCCCGCCCACGGCGCCGGCCGTCGCGAGGCCGAGGGTCAGCGTCGAGCCGCGCTCCATCTCGGCGCCGGCGAGCACGCCGATCCCGACACCCATCAGCCCCCCCGCGAGCGCGCCGAACGAGAGCACGTTCCCCTCGCCCCGTGTGTGGTCGAGCCGGCGGGCGAGATAGCGGTCGGCGAGCCAGGTGCCGGTCAGCCCGCCGACCAGCGCGGCCGCCGCCGCGGCGCGCTGATCGCCCTCGCCCCCGTCCACGACCGCGAGGCCGCCGAGCGCGCCGATGCTCGTGCCGAGCCACAGCGTCTGCACGTCACCCGCGGTCACATTGTGCGCGGCGCCCGCCACGTAGCGACGCCCGAGCAGGAGTCCAGCGACCCCTGCGGCGGTCCAAGCCGCCGCCTTCATCGGCTGCTCGCGCACCTCGAGGGGCCGTTCGCCCCCATCCACGATCGCCGTCACCGCCATCGCGCTCAGGTAGGCGAGGTCGTGTCCGAGGAGCGTGCCGGCCCCCTCACCGGCCGTCAGCCCCCGACCCATCGCGAGTCCGCCGGCGAGGCCACCGATGCTCCCGAGGAACACGAGGGCGCCGCGCGGCGCCGCGTCGATGTCCGCCGCGTAGCCCAGGACGAGGACCTCGACCGCGCCGCGCAGCGGGAGCCCGAACGCGAGGTCACGACGCGCCTCGGTGATCTCGATGCGCCGCGAGAGCTCCGTCGCCATGAAGAAGCTCCCCCCGGCGACCACGAGGTACGCGGCGGTGCTCGTCAACCCGTCGCGTCCCACGGCCGTGGCGAAGGCGGGGGCATACACGAAGAGGCCGAGGACTGTCTGGTCGCGCACGAACCCGTTCGCCGTCGCCCGATCGGTGATCCGCCGCGGCGCGGGCGGCGCGGAGTCGAACTCGAGACGTCGTGGCGGCTCCTGCCGCGCGAAGGCGACCGTCGCGTCGAACGGTCCGGCGGCGAACGCGACCGCGATGGCGGCGAGGAGGGATCGCATCGGCATCAAGATAGCTACCCCATCCGCGCGTCGAGGGACCCGTCGCGCCTACGGCCCGGCCCGCGCGGCGCGCGGTTCGTCCCGCGCCGCGCGATCCAGCGAACCGTCGCGCGTCGCGGGCGGGTATGGCAAGGACCTCCACCGGAGCCCGACCTGCACCGCCTTCTTCGATCCCGCCTCGCCTTCGCCGCCCTCGCCGCTGCGCTCCTCTCGAGCGCGTGCCTCGGGCCGATCATCTCAGCGCCCGAGATCCCGCCGACGGGCGGCCGTCGGGTGCTCTTCGTGGGCAACAGCCTCACCTACACCTTCGACCTCCCGCGCACCATCGCCGAACTCGCCGAGGCGCTCGACGAGACGCCCCTCGTGTACAAGACGGTCGCGTTCCCGAACTTCGCCCTGGAGGACCACTGGTACACCGGCATCGCCGAGCACATCGCGAAGGACGACTGGCAACTCGTCGTCATGCAGCAGGGACCCTCCTCTCTCCCCGAGAACGCCGAGCATCTCCGCGTCTGGACGGTGAAGCTCGACTCCGTCGCCTCGGCGCACGATGTCCGTTCGGCGCTCTACCAGGTCTGGCCGGCGTCGCAGTACGTGGGGAGCTTCACGGCGGTCCGCGAGTCGTACCGCGCCGCCGCCGTCGCGGTGGATGGCATGTTCATCCCCGCCGGAGAGGCGTGGCGGACGGTCTGGGCGGCCGACCCCGGGATGCCGCTCTACGGTCACGATGGATTCCATCCGTCGGCCGTCGCGACGTACCTCAACGCGCTCGTCCACTTCGAGATGATCTACGGCCGGCCCGCGACCGACCTCCCGAAGATCGCGCGGGTCGCCGGCATGACGCTCGACCTCTCGCCGTCGGAGGTGCTGATGCTCCAGACCGCGGCCCACGAGACCGTCGTCGCGTGGGGCATCCCCTAGCCGAGCGACGGCGCGTGACTCAGGCGGCGCGCGCGCTCGGGATCACGACCGTCACGCAGGCGCCGCCGCGCGGATCGTCGGTCACCGCCAGCTCGAACGCCGCGCCGTAGAGTCGCTCGAGCCGGGCGCGCAGGTTGCCGAGCCCGATCCCCGCGCCGGGATGCGCCGAGGGCTGTCGCACCCCCGGCCCGTCGTCACGCACCGAGAGGACCACGTGCGGCCCGCTCACGCGGGCCCGCACCTCCACGCGTCCGGGGCCGGGACGCTGCGAGAGTCCGTGCACGATCGCGTTCTCCACGAGCGGCTGGAGGACGAGCGCCGGCACCCGCGACCCGCGCGCCTCGGCGTCGGCCTCGATCTCCACCGACAACCGGTCGCCGAACCGGATCCGCTCGATCTCGAGGTACCGCTCGACCAGCTCGAGCTCCTGCTCGACCGAGACTTCCTGCGCGTCACTCGTGGCGAGGGTGATCCGCAGCAGTTCCGAGAGCCGCACGAGCATGCGCTGCGCGGCCGGCGGGTCGCTCGTGATGAGCGCCATCACCGAGTTGAGCGCGTTGAACAGGAAGTGCGGGTTCAGCTGTGCCTTCAACGCCCGCAGGGTGGCGTCGGCGAGGTCGGCCTCCAGCTGCGCGCGCAGCGTGCGCTGCGCCACCCAGGCGTCGTGCCAGCGCAACGCGGCGTGCGCCCCCACGATCGCCCAATAGAGGATCAGCTCGAGCTCCGCGTAGCTCCGGAGCTGGATCACGAAGTGGCTCTCGAGCGAGCGCCCCTCGCGGATCAACCCGAGGGAGTGGTCCACCGCGACGAGGACGGCGATCATCAGCAGCATCGTCACCAGCGAGAGCGGCACGTGCACCGCGAGGGCGCGCCCGAGGCGACCGCGCTCCAGCGGAAGGCGGTCGCTCACCGCGAAGACGACGAGCGCCCACACCGCCCATGGCGCCCAGTGCGCGAGCGAGATCAGCAACGCGCCGCCGTAGCCGAGATCGGGCGCCGCGGCGTAGGGCACGAGGAGGACGCCGAAGCCGGCGACGATCGCCGGGATCGTCCAGAGCAGCAGCAGGAGCAGCACCCGCGCGCGACGCGAACCGCTCGGCACACCGGTCACCGCCAGGTCGCCCTCCCCGGGCCCCGCCAGTCTCGCGCTCGCCACGTCCTCGGTCACCGTGCCCCGCCGAGTCCCGTCATCACGCTCGCGAAGACCTCGATCCCCGCCCAGAGGTTCCCGAGGCGGAGGTGCTCGTTGGCCGCGTGCTGGTTGTTGTCGTGGTTCGCGATCGGGAGGATGAGGATCGTCGTCCGCAGCACCTCGTCGAAGACCGCGAGCGGGAGGCTCCCGCCGAGGATGGGCACCCGCGCCACCGTCGCGCCCGTGGAGCGCTCGAGGAGCGCGTGCAGCTCGCGCGCCAGCGGCTGCGAGAGCGCGGTCCGCTGTCCCGGGTACCCTCCGCCCCACGAGAGTTCCACCACGCGCGGATGCCGGACGCGCGTCGCGCTGTCGGGCGCCGCGTGCACGACGTGGTATCCCTGGCGGCCCAGGTGCGCCTCGACCAGCGAGCGCACCCCCGCCGGGGTCTGGTCCGGCACCAGCCGGAAGTCGAGCGTGGCGGTCGCGGTCGCGGGGATGCTGTTCGTCCCCGTGCCGCTCTCGAGTCGGGTGACGTTCAGCGCCGGCCGCAGGATCGCCAGGCCGAGCGGGAGCGCGCCCTCCCGACGACCGAGCCTGAGCTCGCCGCGGAGCGCGTCGTCGGGCGCGGGGAGTGCCGCGACGGCGGCGCGGTCCTCGTCGGTGATCGCCCGCACCTGGGCATCGAAGCCGTCGATCGTGATCGTCCCATCGTCGGCGCGCATCGTCGCGATGAGCCGCGCGAGCTCGGCGGCCGGGTTCGGCGCCCAGTTGCCGTAATGCCCGCTGTGCAGCGAGCGCTGGGGCCCCTGGATCGTCATCCGGAGGCCCATCACGCCTCGCACGCCATGGACCAGCTGCAGCAGGCCCGTCTGGTGACGCGGGCCGTCGGCGAACACCCAGAGGTCCGCGCGCAGCGCCTCGCGGTGCGTGGTGAGCATCGCCCGCAGGTTGGCGGAGCCCGCCTCCTCCTCTCCCTCGAGGAAGAACTTGAGGTTCACCGCCGGCGTCCGTCCCGCGGCGCGCAAGGCGTCGAGCGACGCGAGCATCGCGATGATCGGTCCCTTGTCGTCGCTCGCACTCCGCGCGTAGAGTCGCCAGTCGTCGGCTGCCGCCCCCGCGCGCGCCGCCTCCTCGAGCGTCCGCACCCGACCGCCCCGCTCGACGTGCCCGTCGCGCAGTTCCGGCGTCCAGGGCCCCGCCGTCGTCCAGTCGCGCGCGACCACCGGCTGCCCGTCGTAGTGCGCGTAGAGCATCACCGTGCGCGTCGCACCGGGCACGGCGAGTTCGCCGAACACCGCAGGCGGGCTCCCCGGCGTCTCGAGCAATCGTGCGCGCACGCCGCGTCGCTCGAGCATCGCCACGAGGGTCGTCGCGACGCGCCGGATCCCGACGGAGTCGCTCGCGACGTTCGGCAGGGAGAGGAGGTCGCGGAACTCGGTGAGCACGGGGAGCGCGTTCGCGCGGTACCACTCCCGGACCTCCCGCACGACCGGGTCCGTCGCCTGCGCCGCGGCGGTCCTCGGGACCACCGCGAACGCACCGAGGAGGGTGGTGAGGACCGCGCCAGCGAGCGCGCGGCGTGGCACCCGGGGCGCGCCGTCCGTCGCCCATCCAAGGATCCGTGTCATGCCTCAGTCTCACCCGAACTCGGGGAGGCCACCAGTGGGCCCGGGACGATGTGCGCCGCGCGCGTGACCGGCGGCTAGTTGCGGGTGCCGCGCTTCACGTCGAAGAGCACGCTCCGGCGACATCGCGGGCAGAGGAGCCACTCGCGCTGGCGCGCATACCCGAGTCCGAAGCTGCCGCCCCCGATCGCGCGCTCGTGCATCCGGACGCCGCATCGCGGGCAATCGGCATGCCCCGCCGTGGCGTACGCCTCGCGCACCGCCCGCTCCTCCTCGGTGTCGAACTGCGCGCGCTCAGTCATCGGCGACCCGGACCACCACCTTCCCGAACTGCGCGCCGCTCGCCAGCCGCTCGAACGCGGCGCGGGACTCGGCGAGGGGGTGCACCGAGTCGATGACCGGCGTGAGCCGGCCCGCGCCGAGTTCCGCCACCACCGCGTCGAACTCGGCGTCGTTCCCCATCGTGGAGCCGAGGATCGACCACTGGTTCCAGAAGAGCCGGCGCACATCCATCGCGAGCGATGGGCCGGAGGTCCCACCGCACGTCACGAGCCGACCGCCCCGGGCCAGCGCGCCGAGCGACTGCGCCCAGGTCCGCTCGCCGACTGAATCCACCACGACGTCCACCCCGCGCTTGCCGGTGCGCGCGCGGATCACCTTGCCCACGTCCATCCCGGTGTGGAGCAGGACCTCATCGGCCCCGAGGGAGCGGGCGCGCTCGAGTTTCGCCTCGCTCGAGGAGGTCACCCAGACCCGCGCCCCGCGCGCCTTGCAGATCGCCAGCGCGGCGAGGGAGACGCCTCCACCGATCCCCCAGATCAGGACCTCGTCCCCCGGCCGCACCTGCGCGCGGGTCACGCACATCCGCCACGCCGTGAGGTGCACCAGGGGGAAGGCGGCGGCCGCCTCGTCGCTGACGCCGGGCGGCGTGCGTCGCACGTTCGTCGCAGGCACCACCACGTGCTCGGCGAGCGTGCCGTGGCGGTGTTCGCCGAGGAGGCGGTAGCGCACACAGAGCGAGTGCTCCCCCTTGCGGCAGAACTCGCACTCACGACACGAGATCCCCGGGTTGAGCAGCACCCGGTCCCCCGGCGCGATGCCGACGACGTCGTCGCCGACAACGTCCACGACGCCGGCGCCGTCGGCACCGAGGATCCACCCGGGCGCGACGGGCGAGAGGGGGAGTCCGCGAAGGACGAAGAGGTCGAGATGGTTCAACGCCGCGGCCCGGATCCGCACGCGCACCGAGCGGGGCGAGTCGAGCGACGGGACGGCCACGTCGTCGCGCAGGCGCAACCGATCGAGGCCTCCGGTGGCGTCGATCGTCAGTGCGCGCATGCCATCAGCCCGAGGTCCACGACGAGTTCCTCCCCGTGCAACTGGTTCGCTCCCACGTACGAGTCACTATATTCGTGGGGTCGGCGCCCCGGCGGCCGCCGCTCCCCCGACCCTCCCCGATGATCCCAATCAAGGTCCCCCCGCTCGGCGAGTCCATCACGGAAGCGACCGTGTCGCGCTGGCTGAAGAAGGAAGGGGAGGTCGTCGCGGTCGGGGATACGCTGGTCGAACTCGAGACGGACAAGATCACCGTCGAGGTGCCGGCGCTCAATGCCGGCGTGCTCGCGCGACGGCTGAAGCAGGAGGGCGACGTCGTCCAGCTCGCGGAGGTCCTCGCCGAGCTCGACGACACGGCGAGCGGCGCCGCCAGAACCAGCGGACCTGCCGCGACAGCCTCCGCGCCGCCTTCGGCTGCACCGGTCCCGCCCGCGCCCCCCGCAGCACCGACCGCCGCACCCGCGTCAGCTGCCCATCCGCCGCCGACGGCACGTCCCGCCACGGGCGTCCCCGTCGCCGAGCCTCCGCGCGCCGCCCCGAGCGCCTCGAAGCTCGCCGACGAGAAGGGCATCCCGCTCAGCGGGATCGGCGGCACGGGGCGAGGTGGCGTGATCAGCAAGCCTGACGTGATCTCGCACCTCGAGCAGCGGCCCGCGCCGTCTCCCGCCGGCGGCGAAGCTCCGGCGGCTCGTGCGACTCCCGCGGCTCCTCCGGCTCTTGCGTCTCCCGCGCCTGCTGCGACCCCCACGGCACCAGCGGCGCAGGCGGCACCCGCTCCGCCCGCGAACGGCACCGTCGGCCCGCGCGAGACGCGCGAGAAGATGACGACGCGACGGCGGCGGATCGCCGAGAACCTCCTCCAGGCGCAGCACAGCACCGCGCACCTCACCACGTTCAACGAGATCGACATGAGCGCCGTGTCGACCTTCCGCGAACGGATGAAGGAGAAGGTCGAGAAGGAGCACGGGGTCAAGCTGAGCTTCATGCCGTTCTTCGCGAAGGCCTCGTGCCTCGCACTGAAGGCGTTCCCGATGGTGAACGCCCAGATCGACGGCGACAGCATCATCTACAAGCACTACGTGAACCTCGGCATCGCCGTCGCGAGCGAAGCGGGGCTCGTCGTCCCCAACATCAAGGACGCCGACCGGATGGGGATGATCGGCTTCAGCCGCGCGATCGGCGCGGTCGCGAAGCGTGCGCGCGACGGCAAGCTGACGATGGATGACCTGACCGGCGGCACGTTCACGATCACGAACGGCGGCGTGTTCGGGTCTCTCCTCTCCACCCCGATCATCAACTACCCGCAGGTGGCGATCCTCGGCCTGCACAAGGTGCAGGACCGACCGGTCGTGGTGGAGGGTCGCGTCGAGGTGCGGCCGATGATGTATGTCGCGCTCAGTTACGACCATCGGATCATCGACGGTCAGCAGGCAGTGCTCTTCCTCGTGCGCGTGAAGGAGCTCATGGAGGACCCCGCCGCGATGCTCATCGACGACTGAGCAGGCGCGCGGCGGCGCGCGCGCCGGCCCGTGTCCCGCGGCGCCGCGCCGCCTCGAGCACCGATGCGCGCCACCCCTCTCGCACGAGACGCGACAGCACCGCGCGCGCCGAGCGCACCACGCCGAGGCCCTCGGCCGACGCCGGCGCGCGGTCGTCGGGGAAGCACTCGACGCGGGCGATCCGCAACGAGGACGCGAGCGCGTACTCCAGCCGCGCGAGGTATCCGAGTCGGCAGCGCGAAGCCGGGATCAGGTGCGTGAGCGACATCGCACTGGTGACGCCGACGGAACCGCCGGCCGCCACGGCGCCGAGGATCAACTGTGCATCGTCCCCGCTCCCGAGTGATCGGCCGCGACGGCCGGTGAGCGAGTAGCGGCCCGCCTCGCCGGCCATCGCCCACGCCTCGGCCACCTCCCGGCGCGTCACCATCCCCGACCCGACGGGGAAGTAGGGCGCCCACGAGCGCGATCTGCCGTACTCGTCGCGCGCGTGGTGCCGCTCCTGGAAGGTGGCGCGCATCGCTGGATCGACCCACCGCGGCACCGGATCCACAAACTCCACCCTGATCCGTCCGGCGCCCCAGACGGTGACCCCGGGGTGCGCGCGGGCCGTGGCGACGGCCTGCTCGAGGTAGTCAGGCGCGGGGACGTTGTCGTCGTCGAGCCAGACCAGGAGCTCGCCCGAGGATGCGCGGATCCCGATGCGGCGCGCGAGCGCGTGGCCCGGCGCGTCGGAGCGGATGACCCGCGCGTTCGCTTGTCGGGCCAGGAAGGCGGCGATCGACGGCCGATCCGCGAGCGGCGGGGTGCTCCCGCTGTCGATGAGGAGGAACTCCACCGCGACTCCCGCCGGTTGGCGGAGCGCGGCCACGGCCGCGAGCACCCGCTCGAACAGGTCAGCGCGTGGATCCCGCGTGCAGGTGATGATCGAGAGTGTAGCGGGCATTCGCTCCCCGGAAAGGTACCGCTTGGCCTCCGGCCAGGAGGCACTGGAGGCTCCCGGGAGCGCGTGCGCCGATCCGTCGCCGCGCCATTAGATTCCCGCCCGTGACCGACCCGACTCTCACCCCGGACGTCTGCGTCATCGGCGGCGGACCCGGTGGCTACGTCGCCTCGATCCGCGCGGCGCAACTCGGCCTCTCGGTCGTCTGCGTCGAGCTCGACAAGACCCTCGGCGGCACCTGCGTCAACGTCGGCTGCATCCCCTCCAAGGCGCTCCTCCACTCGACGGAGCACTTCGAGTTCGCGCGACTGCACGCCGCCGAGCACGGCATCGGCTTCACCGGCCTCACCTTCGACCTCGCGCGGATGATGCGGCGCAAGGACGAGGTCGTCGCGCAGAACACCAAGGGCGTCGAGTTCCTCTTCAAGAAGAACAAGGTCCATTGGGCGAAGGGCTTCGGCACGCTGAAGGCGGGGAACGTCGTCGAGGTCCGGGCGATCGACGGCACCGTGACCAGCTACCGGCCGCGGAACGTGATCGTCGCGACCGGCTCGGTGCCGACCGAACTCCCCTTCCTCCCCTTCGACGAGGAGCGCGTCCTCTCGAACGTCGGCGCCCTGCGCATCCCCGAGGTGCCCAAGCACCTGATCGTGATCGGCGCGGGCGTGATCGGCCTCGAGCTCGGCTCCGTCTGGCGGCGGCTCGGCGCGATGGTGACCGTGATCGAGTTCATGCCGACGATCCTCCCGGGCACTGACGCCGACGTGGTGAAGGAGGCGACGCGCATCCTCGCCAGGCAAGGGCTCGAGCTGCACACCGGCACCAAGGTCACGGGTGGCCATCGGGAGGGCGCCCGCGTGGTGATCGGGACGGAGAAGGACGGCACGCCGCGCACCTTCGGGGCCGACTACGTGCTCGTCTCGATCGGACGGCGACCCGCCCTCACCGGGATCGACGCGGCGGCGCTCGGACTGCAGCTCGGTCCACGCGGCGAGATCGTGGTGGATGACCGGATGCGCACCAACCTGCCGAACGTCTTCGCGATCGGCGACGCCGTCGGCGGCAAGCTGCTGGCGCACAAGGCCGAGGAGGAGGGTGTCGTCGCCGCGGAGGTCATCGCCGGTCGCAAGGCCCACATGCACTACCACAACATGCCGGGCGTCGTCTATACCTGGCCCGAGGTCGCCACCTGCGGTCTCACCGAGGCCGAGGCGAAGGCGAGTGGGCGCGCGATCAAGGTCGGCAAGTTCCCCTTCTCGGCCAACGGGCGCGCGCGCACGATGGGCAGCACCGACGGCTTCGTGAAGTTCGTGACCGACGCCAGGACCGACGAGATCCTCGGATGTCACATGGTCGGCCCGAACGTGAGCGACCTCCTCAGCGAGGTCGTGCTGGCGATGGAGTACCGCGGCACCGCCGACGACGTCGGCGAGACAGTGCATTCGCACCCGACGCTGAGCGAGGTCGTGAAGGAGGCCGCGCTCGGGGCCCTCGGTCGCACGCTGCACATGTGAGCGGCGGCGCGCGCCGCCGCTCACCGACGCCCCGAGGTCCTAGCCGAGGTAGCGTTCCTGCACCACCGCGAGGTGATGCAGCAGGTGGCCCGCGGTGATCCACGCGATCGCACGCACCGTGACTTCCTTCCCGTTGGCCGTGCCGCGGCGCGTCCACGCCTCGGCGGGGAGTCCCTCGAAGAGCGTCACGGTGGCCTCGCGCACCGACTCCAACTCGTCCAGGAGCGACTCGAACGGACGATCGTTCGCGCCGCTCATCGGCGCGTACTTCTGCTCGTCCCAGCCGGGGAGCTCGGTGGTGTCTCCGCGAGCGATGCGGAGGGCGCGGTAGGCGAAGATCCGCTCCGCGTCGGCGCAGTGGAGGATCACTTCCTTCAGCGTCCACTTGCCCGGCGCGTAGGCGCGCATCGCGGCCTCCTCGCCGACGTCGTGGAGGAGCGCCGCCGCGATCTCGGCGCCACCGATCAGGGCCTCGACGACATCGCCGTCCGGCACCCGTGCGACATAGCCCTGGTAGAACGGAGCGTACTCATCGGTCGGCGGACGGATGCGGCGGTGGTCGGTCATCGGCGGCTCCTGGCCTGGTGCGGGAGCGGAATCTAACAGCGACGGACTGCCCGGCATCGGGCCGGAATGCGAAGGGCCGCCCCTCGCGGGGCGGCCCTCGGTCTGCCGGATCGCTCGACGCGGATCAGTCGTCCGCGAGCTTGGCGAGGATCTGTGCCGGCACGTGCGCCGGCGTGGTCATCCGACGACGCTTGCCGAGATCGGCGTTGATCCGCTTCCAGATCTCGAGCTCACGCTCCGCGCCCGAGAGCGCGGCCTCGTTCACCGCCTCGCCATCGAGGAAGGCGTGCACCGCGGTCGGGATCTCGCTCCCGGGGAGCGGTACCTCGCGGTCGCCCGCGGCGGGCTCCGCCGCCGAGGCGGGGCGGGAGTCGGCGGCCGGCTCTCGCGCGGCGTCGCGGGGATCAAGGGCGTCATGCATCACGAATACTTATCCTCCAGGAGCTTCTGCAGCGCCTCACGGGCGCGATGGACTCGCATCTTCAGGGCACCGACCGTCGCGTCGAGCAACTCGGCCATCTCCTCGTACGAGCGGCCTTCGACGTGCTTCATCACGAACGCTTCCCGCAGCGACCCCGGGAGTTGCGCGAGCGCGGTGTCGAGATCCCGCCGCATCTCCCCCCGGTCCAACTCCTCCTCGGGAGTCTCCAGCCCGGACGGCTGGTCGTCCTCCTCGTAACTCAGGTGCGTGCGCCGGATGTTCTTGAGCCAGTCCTTGCACCCGTTCGCGACGATCCGGAACACCCACGCATCGAACCGGCCACGCACCTCGGCGAGATGGTGATACGCCTTGATGAACGAGACCTGGAGGATGTCCTCCGCGACGTCCGCGCTGCCCGTCATCCCATACGCGTGTCGGTAGAGCGGGTCGCTGTACCGTTCGATGAGGATGCCGAAGGCGTTGCGGTCCCCGGCGAGCACGCGGTCGATGACCGCCTGATCGGCGTCGAGCAGGTCCCCCGTCGGCATCGGCTCCGGAGTCTTCACAGGCACGACGCTAGTGTAACCCACCCACCGCGTCCCGGACAGGCCCGACACCGCGAAGTTCCCGATCGAACCCGGGACGTCGCATTAGAGGGACGAACAGGCCGCGGCGAGGTCACGCGCACCGCGCGCATCCGTCCCCCGAACGTCGCAGGACGATCGGATGCGCCGAGACGTCACGCCGTCCGGCCGGGCTGACCTGTCACGCCGTCACGTCACGGCGCGCGTTCACGCCTCCGCGAAGGCCGACCAGCCCTTCGCGCGGATGAGCGCGCCATGCTCGTCGAGCCGCGGCGGCGGACGCCGCACCGTGCCCGGCGGCAGCGGGTGTACGCCCGTGAGCGGCGATGTCGCGTGATCGGCGAGCGCCTCGAGCACCGGCCGGACGACCCCGCAGGGGACACCTACGCGCTCGAGGGCGGCGATCCATTCCCGCGCAGGGCGCGCGCGCAGCGCGACACGCATCGCACCGGTCACGCGTTCGCGCGCCTCGACGCGGCCGGCGTTCGTCGCGAGCGACGGATCCGATGCGAGAGCCTCGAGCCCGATGGCGCGCGCGCACGCCGCCCACTGGTGGTCGTTGCCCACCGCGATGACGATCGCGCGGTCGGCCGCCTCGAAGAGCGTGTACGGGACGAGGTTCGGGTGCTGGTTCCCCCACCGCCTCGGTTCCGCCCTCGCGACAAGCGCGTTCTGCGCGATGTTCACCAGGCCGGCAGCCGCCGAGTGGGACAGCGACACCTCGATGTGACGTTCCGCGGCGGGGCGTGCGACCCCCTCGCGGCGCGCGGCGAGCGCCGCGAGGATCCCGATCACCGCGTCCTTCCCGGCGAGCACGTCCACGAGCGCGATCCCATGCTTCATCGGCTCGCCGTCGGGATCGCCGGTGATCGCCATCCAGCCGCTCTCCGCCTGCACGACGTAGTCGTAGCCGGGCCGGTGACTCGCGAGCCCGAATCCGGTGATCGTGCACCAGACGAGCTGCTCGTGGCGCGCGAGCATCTCGGCGGGACCGATCCCCCGCTTCTCCAGCGAGCCCTGCCGGAAGTTCTCGACCACGACGTCGGCCTCGGCGATGAGCCGTCGCAGGATCTCGACGTCGTCGGCGCTCGCGAAGTCGATCGCGATCCCGAGCTTGTTGCGGTTGACGGCCAGGTAGTAGGCCGCCTCGCCTCGCTCATCGAAGGGAGGCCCCCATCCGCGGGTGTCGTCACCGCCGTCGGGACGCTCGACCTTGATGACATCGGCGCCCAGGTCGCCGAGAGTCATAGTCGTCATTGGACCCGCGAGCACACGCGACAGGTCGAGTATTTTGAGCCCTCGGAGAGGTTCAGTCGTCATTGTGTACCGATGATGTCCCTATGTTGACCTAAGAATCGCGGGACAAGATGGACGAAATGCCCAGAAGATCCGGCCGATTCATCACTTGCGTAGGCCCCCAAATACCATATACTTGCGGCCGTTCATTTAGCGCAGCACCTCGCCAAGGAAGACCCCAGACATGCCAGAGACCGCGAAGCCGGCCGAACCGGCCGCTCCCGCTTCAGTTCCCCCCCGCCGCCACCCCGGCCACCGCGGGCAGGATGTCCGCGACACCGTCGCCGAGATGGCCGCCAAGGCCCACGAGATCTCCCTCGAGGCCGGCAGCAAGATGGCCGCCGCGATGAAGGACGTCGTCGGCGCCGCCGCCGGGCTCGTCGCCTTCTCACTCGAGAGTGCACGGGACCTCGTCCAGTATATGGTCCGCCGTGGACAGATGACGCAGGACGAGGCCGACAAGCTCGTGCGCGAGGCCGAGGACGCCTGGGTCAAGAAGCACAAGGGCAAGCTCCCTGCCAAGGCGGGCGTCGCCGGCCGCGCCGCGGCCGCGGCGAAGCCGGGCGCGAAGGCACACGGCAAGCCGGCGGCCAAGGCGAAGCCCGCCAAGAAGGCTGCGGCGAAGAAGCCGGCCAGGAAGTCGGCGGCCAAGAAGCCCGCAGCGAAGAAGTGAAGCGCGCCGACGCACTCGCGCTGACGCGCGAGCTCGTCGCGCTCGACTCCCGGAATCCCTCCCTCGTCCCCGGCGGTCCCGGGGAGCGCGCGGTCGCGGAGCGACTCGCCGAGATCCTCACCGACTGGGGATTCCGCGCGGACCTGCTCGAGGCCCTCCCCGGTCGGCCCTGCGTCCTCGCGCGGATCGGCGGCGGCGACGGCGGGCGCTCCCTTCTCCTCAACGGGCACCTCGACACCGTCGGCGTGGACGGCATGCTGCACGCCCCCTTCGACCCGGTCGAGCGGGAGGGGCGCCTCTATGGTCGCGGCTCGGCCGACATGAAGGCGGGGGTCGCCGCGATGTGCGCCGCCGCCGCGCGCGCCGCAGACCGCGGGCTCGGCGGCGAGGTGATCATCGCCGCCGTCGTGGACGAGGAATACGAGAGTCACGGCACCCGCTTCCTGATCGACGCCGGCGTGCGCGCGGCCGCCGCGATCGTCACGGAACCCACGCGACTCGCGATCTGTCCCGCACACCGCGGCTTCGCCTGGGCCGAGGTGACCGTCGCGGGGCGCGCCGCGCACGGGTCGCGCTACGACCTCGGCGTGGACGCGATCACCGACGCCGCCCACCTCATCGCCGAGCTCGACACCTACCAGCGCACGGCGCTCGTCCAGCGGACGCATCCGTTGCTCGGCCACGCCTCGCTGCACGCCGGGACGATCAGCGGGGGCACCGGGATCTCGACCTATCCCGAGCGCTGCACCTTCAGCGTGGAGCGCCGCACCCTCCCCGGCGAGCGGGGCGCGTCGCTCGTCGCCGAGATCGAGGGCGCGATCACGCGCGCGCGGGGGCGCGCGCCCTCGCTGCGCGCCTCGGTCGCGCCCGGCCTGGTGCAGGAACCGAACGACGTCGCGGTGGACCATCCGATCGTGCGCGCGCTCGCGGACGCCTGCGTCGCCGCCGGCGTCGCGGCGCCGATTGAGGGACTCTCCTGCTGGACCGATGCGGCGCTGCTCACGGCGGCGGGGATCCCCGCGGTCTGCTTCGGCCCCGGCGACATCGCGCTCGCCCACGCCGCCGAGGAATACGTGCCCGTCGAGGAGATCCGTCGCGCCACCGACGTCCTCGAGGGCGCGATCCTCGCCTGGAGCGGGCCCCGCGGCGTGGCGTGGGGCGCGTGAGCGCGCGATTCCCGCTGGTCGCGGTCTACGCCGACGAATCCTGCCTCGGGAACGGCCGCGCGGGCGACAACCCCGGCGGCGCCGGCGTGCTCGTCGAGTACCGGCACCCCGATGGGCGAGTCACGCGGCGCGACCTCTGGGTGAGCGAGCCCGCGACGACCAACAACCGGATGGCCCTCCGTTCGGTGATCGAGTCCTTCCGGGCACTCGGCGCGAAGGATGGTCGCTTCAGCGTGCTCTTCACGAGCGATTCGCGCTACCTCATCGACGGGCTCACGTCGTGGGTGTTCGGTTGGGCGCGCCACGGATGGAAGCGCAAGACCGGGGCGATCGAGAACCTCGACCTCTGGCACGAGGCGCTGGAGGCGACCGCCGGACACGAGTACCAGTGGCAGTGGGTGCGCGGACACGCCGGCCACCCACAGAACGAGTACGCGAACGACCTCGCGGTCCGCGCGGCGACCGAGCGATCGCACTCCGCGGGACTCGAGCCCTCCGCGTTCGACGCCTGGCTGGCCGCGCGCCGCGCGAAGGGAGGCGCCCGCGGCGAGGTCGCGCCGTTCCCCGATGGCGACCGCTTCCGCCCCTCCCCATCTTTGCCACGACCGGTGTAGCAGCGGGGATACGCGTGGACGCCCTCGACCTCATCTTCCGTCGTCTCGTGCTCGCGGCCCGCGCCGCGGGGGCGCTCGAACGGCCACTCGCGATCGGCGAGATCCTCGACGTGTTCGTGCCGTACCGCGCGGCGAAGCGCGATGGCCAGCTGGACAGCAACGACGACTACCTGCACGCGCTCATGCGGTTGGTCGCCGGCGAGGGCGAGATGATCTTCGCCGATGACCTGCTGCAGGACGACCTCCGCGCCGAGCTGGCCTCCCCGAACCCCGACCTCACCGTGCTGCGGTCGTACGCGAACTCGACGGTCCGGGTCGCGACGACGCGGGCGCAGGAGGTACTCGCCGGGAACACCGACATCGACCTGCGCCCGCCCACACCCGCGGCGACCGCGACGGTCCCCCCGAGGACGCGCGCCTCCGGCGCGGCGCCGCCGATGGCCCCCAAGGTCGCGTCGCGCGAGGAGCCACCGTCGGTGACCGCGCCGCGCGGACCTGGCGCGCCGTTCATGCCCCAGGACGGACCGCCCAGCGCGCCGTCAGCGTCGTCGGCGACCGCCGAGTCGGACTCGCCCGACGCGAGCGGGGGCGTCGTCGTCACGGCGGCCCCCGGCTGTCCGTACTGTGCGCAGTCCCTCCCGGAGGGACGCGCCATCAAGTTCTGCCCGGCATGCGGGCAGAACCTCCTCGTGCGTCGCTGCCCCGGATGCAGCGCGGAGATCGAGTCAGGATGGAAGTTCTGCGTCACCTGCGGCCGAAAGGCCTGATCGCCCTCCTCGCGCTCGCGCTCGCCGCGTGCGCCGGCCCGCAGTCCACCGCCGCGCCGCTGAACCCCGCGGCGACGGGACCGCAGTGGCCGGTGAAGAGCCGCGAGCACGTGGACCTCTGGCTCCACGGCTTCGCGTTGATCATGGACGACACCGCGACGGTTCCGCTCTTCGCGCGCGGGTACCGCGACCACGCCACCGTGGCGAAGAACCAGCGGGCGGTCTACACCGGACTCGACAGCGCCCGGCAGGTCCTCAGCTCCACGCTGCGCTCGCGTCCGCAGCTCCAGGGCGCGCAGTTCCTGGCGCTCTACTTCGGCACCTGGGAGGAGATGCGGCAGGCGGTCGAGTACTTCCTCCGCGCCGAGGGCGACCCCAGCCGCACGACCAGCCGCGAGGTCGCCGCGATCATCGCCTTCTTCGCGCAGCAGTTCCCGCGTGCGGAGGACCGGGAGTTCCTGCGGCGCTTCGTCGCCGGCCTGCAGGCCGAGCACGAGCGCTTCCACCACGCCTGGTGGCTCGAGGAGCAGCGCGCCGGCGCCGCTGCCTTCGCCCGCGCCGATTCCCTCTGGCAAGCGAGCTGGCGACCCGCGCTCCAGCGCTACCTGAACCACACGCAGCAAGCGAACGGCGACCTCGTCCTCGCGCGCACGCTCGGCGGCGAGGGACGCGCGGTGACGACGGGCAAGAACGGCAACCAATTCGCGGTCGCCTGGCCGCGCACCGCCGACTCCGCTGAGGTGGTCCTCTTCACCTTCGCGCACGAGGCCGCCGGCGCGATCGCCGCCGTGGCGGTGAACGACCACCTCACGCCGGCGCAGCAACGCGAGGGTGCGGGCGATCGCCTCGCGAGCGCCGGCCTTGTGCGGGGCGGCGCGCTGCTCGTCCAGCGGATGGATCCGGCGATCGCCGAGCGCTACGCGCGCTACTACCTGTCGCAGATGGGGCGTCCCGTGCCGCGGAGCGGCGCGCTCGCCGCACTCGAAGCCGCCTTCCCGATGCCCGACGAGATGATCGCGTCCATGCGCCGTCAGGTCGAGACGGCGTTCGGCGGGATCTGATGGCCGATCGCCCCGAACCGGTGCTCTCCCGCGCGGCGCTGGAGCGCGTCCTGCTGCGGGCGGCCGAGCTGCATACGGCGCACAGCGACACGCCGGAGACGCTCTCCGAATCGGAACTCCTCGCCCTCGCGAACGAGGTCGGCATCTCTCCCGTCGCCGTCCGTCAGGCGCTCTCCGAGGAGCGGATGCGCGTGCGGCTCCCCGAGGAGCGCGGGGTGCTCGCCGCGGCGGCCGGTCCGGCCCAGTTCGCCGCCGCGCGCGTGGTGGCGGGCGTCGCGAAGGATGTGCTGGCGGTCCTCGACCGCGCCTTCCAGCGCGAGGAGAACCTCACCGAGGTGCGCCGCTTCCCCGACCGGGTGGTGTGGGGTCCGCGCGGCGGCTGGGCCGGCGTCGTGCGCGGCCTGACCCGGCTCGATGGCCGCGGATTCCCGCTCGTGAAGGCCGACGAGGTGAGCGCGACCGTGATCCAGGTCGAGCCCCACCGCGCGCACGTGCGGATCGAGAGCACCACCTTCGCGCGGCGCACGAGCGCGACGCGCAACGCGACGATCGGCGTCGCGGCGGGCGCGAGCATCGCGGCGATCGGCCTCGCCCTCTCGGTGATCCCGGTGATCGCGATCGGTGCCGGCGCGCTCCTGGGCGTCGCCAGCGCCTGGCTCGCCCGTCGCAGTTACCGGCGCGACGCGTCCGCGGTGCAGCTGGCGATCGAGCAGGCGCTCGACCGCGTCGAGTTCGGCGAGTCGAAGAAGCGCACCCTGCTCGACCAACTCCTCCTGCCCGACAAGTGACCGTGGGCCGCGCCGCCATCGGTCCCACCGCCGCCGACGCCGCACGACTGCGCGAGGCCGAACGCTTCGCGCGCGCGATCCTCCCCGAGGTGTCGCGCACCTTCGCGATCAGCATCCGGTTCCTCCCCGGCACGCTCGGCCGCGCCGTCCTCGCCGCGTACCTCCTCTGCCGCATCGCCGACACCATCGAGGACGACAACTCGACCTCCCCCGAGCGGCGCGGCGAGCTGCTCGACGCCTTCCTCCGCACGCTCGACGACCGCGGGCTCGGCGAGGGGTTCGCCGCCATCGCGAGCGAGCTCAAGGGGGACGCCGCGCACCTCGCGTTGGTCGCGCGCACGGACCTCGTGCTGGTGCTCTTCCGGTCGCTGCCGCCGCGGACGCGGGAGCGCGTCGCGCACTGGGTGCGCGAGATGGGGGTCGGGATGGCGAAATTCGTGCGCACCTACCCGAACGGGATCCGCATCCAGACGGTCGCCGAGTACAAGGAGTACTGCTACTACGTCGCGGGGACGGTCGGATGCATGCTCACCGAGCTCTGGCGCGAGCACGCGCGCGCCGTCGGTCAGCGGGAGTTCGACCGGCTCTGGGCCAAGTGCCAAGCATTCGGCGAGGCGCTCCAGACGGTCAACATCCTCAAGGACATCGCCTGGGATGCCGAGCACGAGAACTCGATCTACATCCCGGCGGCCGACCTCGAGGCGGAGGGGAGCGGTCACGAGACCCTGCTCTCGCCCGCGCACCTCGAGCGGAACCATCGCGCGGTGCTGCGCTTCATCGCGCTCGCGCGCACCGACCTCGACGTGGCGCTCGAGTACATCCTGCTGATCCCCCGCCGGGCGGTGGCGGTCCGCGCCTTCTGCGTGCTGCCACTGCTCTTCGCGTACGCGACGTTGCGCGACCTGTCCGGCTCGCGGGCGATGCTCGTCCCGGGCGGGCAGGTGAAGATCTCGCGCCGCGAGGTGAAGGCGCTGATGGCCGTCGGCCTGCTCGCCCTCGTGAGCAACGCCGCGCTGCGCCGCCTGGCGCGCCGCGTCAGCCAGCGACCGTTCACGCTGCTCCCCGCGGCGGCCTGAGCCCGCCGTCGCGATGGCGGACCACTCCCTGACGCCGCTCGGCCCTCCGCCGGGATTCCGCGGCACGTTCCGCACGGACGCGCTCGCCCGCGCGGTCTACAGCGAGGCAGCGGGCGTCGCGCGGATCACCCCCGCGGCTGTCGCGCTGCCGTCGGACGCCGACGACGTCGTCGCGCTCGTCCGTTGGGCACGCGGCGCGCGTGTCCCCCTCACGCCGCGCGGCGCCGGCAGCTCGATGGCCAACGGCGCGGTCGGACCCGGCGTCATCGTGGACCTCGCCGCACTCGACGAGGTCGGCCCCGTGCGCGTGCGCGAGCGGCTGGTGAGGGTCGGCGCCGCGGTCATCCGCGACCGACTCGATACGATCGCGCGGCGCGACGGGCTCACCTTCCCCGTGGATCCGTCGAGCAGCGCCTTCGCGACGATCGGCGGCATGTGCGCCACGCACGCGGCCGGCGCGCGCGGGGTGAAGTACGGCCCGCTCCGCGCCTGGGTCGAGGCCCTCGAATGCGTCTTCGACGACGGCACGCGCGCGTGGGTGCGCCGGGGTGCGATCGCCTCCGGTGTCCCGGCCCTCGAGCGGTTCGCTGGAGAGGTGGCGCCCCGCATCCGCGCCGCCGACGCGCGCGCCCTCCGGCACGACGGCGTGCGGAAGGAGACCTCCGGCTACGCCCTCGCCGCGTGGCTTGAGAGCGGCGACGTCGTGGACCTGCTCCTCGGCAGCGAGGGCACGCTCGCGATCATCGTCGGCGCCGAGCTCCGCCTCACGCCCCTCCCGGCGGCGACGGCGAGCCTCTTCGCCGCGTTCCCGGACCTCGAGGGCGCGGCGGCCGCCGCGACGCGCCTCGCCGGCGCCGGCGCGAGCGCCGTGGAGCTCCTCGACCGCACCTTCCTCGGGATCGCCGCCGGCGAGGGGGAGCAGGTCGCGATCCCGGAGGGGACCGAGGCGGTGCTCCTCGTGGAGGCCGAGATGCACGGCGAGGCCGCCGCGCGCGAGCGCGTGCGCGAGCTCGCGGGCTGGTGCGAGGCCGGGGGCGCGACGCGCGTGGAGGTCGCGCTGGGACCGGAGCAGGAACTGCGGCTCTGGCGCCTGCGCCACGCCGCGAGCCCGATCCTCAATCGGCTGGCCCCGCGTCTGCAGAATCTCCAGCTCGTCGAGGACGGATGCGTGCCACCAGCGCACTTCGCGGAATACGTGCGCGGCGTCCGCGCGGCGCTCGACCGCCAGGGGTTCCGGGGAGTGATCTTCGGACACGCCGGCGACGCCCACGCCCACGTGAACGCCCTGGTGGACACCGCGCTCGGCGACTGGCGCTCGCGCTGCGAGCGGCTTGTCGAGGAAGTGACGTCGCTCGTCGCGCGCCTCGGCGGCACGCTGGCCGGCGAGCACGGCGACGGCCGGCTCCGGGCACCGCTCCTCGATCGCGTGTGGCCCGCGGCGACACTCGATCTCTTCGTCGCGACCAAGCGCGCCTTCGACCCCGAGGCGCTCCTGAACCCGGGCGTGAAGGTCGCGATGGCCGGCCAGCGCCCGCTCGAGCAGGTCAAGTACGATCCCACGCTGCCGCCCCTCCCGGCCGCCGCGCGCCAGGCGCTCGATCGTGTGGTCGCCGAGCGCGCGTGGGCGCGGCCGCGACTCGACCTGCTCGAGGGGCATCGCGCGCAGCCGTGAGCGTCGGCGCCGTTCCGCGCAGCCGACCCGCGTCCGCCGTCGCCGTTACCTTTCATCCGCCGGTCCACCTCCTCCACCTGCCTCCTGATGTCCGAGTTCTTCACCGCCCCCCGCATCACGATCCTCGCCCGCCCTGCCTTCGCCGCGCCGGAGCACCTTCCGGTCCAGTGGATGGGGGAGAGCACCGACGGGGAGAGGCTCGCCGAGTTCGCCGGCCGGCTCTGCTACATGAGCCAGAAGAATCCCGCGAACCGCAGCACGCGGGAGTACCTCGAGAACATCAAGAAGCAGGGCCATGGCTCGGTGCTCGAGCACGCGAACTATTCCCTCCTCCTCGAGGGCGTGAGCCGCTCCCTCACGCACGAGCTGGTTCGCCATCGCGCGGGTTTCGCGTACTCGCAGCTCAGCCAGCGGTACGTGGACGAGTCGCACGCCGCGTTCGTGGTCCCGCCGGCGATCATCGGGGACGAGGCGCTGATGGCGGCGTGGAAGGCGCAGATGGAATCGGCGCAGGCGACGTACGTCGCGCTCGTCGCGCAGCTGATGGAGCGCTACAAGTGGGTGGACGACAAGGTCCACCGCCGCAAGATGGCGCGCGAGGCGGCCCGCGGCGTCCTCCCGAACTCGACCGAGACGAAGATCGTCGTCACCGGGAACGCGCGGGCGTGGCGCACGATGCTCGAGTTGCGCTCGAGCGAGGGGGCGGAGTTCGAGATCCGTCGGATGGCCGTCGCGGTGATCCGCGCGCTGCAGGCGGAGGCCCCGGCGTTCTTCTCCGACTTCGAGCTCTACGTGGCGCCCGACCGCGTCGAGGCGGGCCGCATCTCGTACCACAAGGTGTGAGCGGACCGGGCGTGGCCGCGGTCACCGTCTGGCGGATATCGCTCGACGGCGCGAGCCCGCCGGACGACGGTGCGCTGCACGAGCTCTCCACCGACGAACGCACCCGAGCCGCGCGCTTCGCGACCGATGCGCTGCGCCGCCGCTGGCTGCACGGTCACGTCGCGACTCGGCGGATCCTCGCGCACGAGCTCGGGGTGGCGCCGCGGGCGATCGCCTACGCGCTGGGGCCGCACGGCAAGCCGCACCTCGCCTCCCCCGCGGGGACAGGACTCGAGTTCAGCTACTCCGACGCTGAGCAGGTGGCGCTCCTCGCGGTCTCGCGAGCGGGACCCATCGGCGTGGACATCGAGCCCGTCCATCGAGCGGTGGAGGTCGAGGAGATCGCCGCCACGCGCTTCGCTCCCCGGGAGCGCGAGGTGGTACTCGCGGCCGCCGGCGACGCACGCGTTGACGCGTTCTTCCGGATCTGGACGCGGAAGGAGGCGGTCCTGAAGGCGATCGGAGCGGGGCTCGCCTTCGGCCTCGCCGCGATCGACGTCCTCGACGACCGAGCGGTCGTGACCGCGCCGGAGTCGGGCGGCGACTCGACCTGGCTCGTGCACGACCTGCCCGCCGGCCCGGCGCACCGCGCGGCCCTGGCGACGCCTCCGGGCACAACCTGGCGCTGGGCCTCGGGCCCCTGACGCCTACTCGGTCTGCTGGTGCTTCACCACCGGCACCTTCGCGGCGGCCTCCGGCGGCATCATCTCGAAGCCCTTGAAGCGGTACTTCACCGTTCCGTACCCGTGCGTCAGCGACTGCAGCTTCGTCGAGTAGAGGTGGAGCTCGGCCATCGGGACCGTCGCCTTCACGACCGTGCCGAGCCCGTCCTCCGACGGCTCCGTGCCCGCGATGTGGCCGCGACGTCCGCTCAGGTCCCCCATCACGTCGCCGAGGTAGGCGTCGGGCGTGAAGACCTCGACGGTCATCAGCGGCTCGAGCAGCGCGGGCCTCGCCTTCGGCGCGATCGTCTTGAACGCGAGGATCCCCGCCATCTTGAAGCTCGCCTCATTCGAGTCGACGGAGTGGTATGACCCGTCGAAGCACTCCACCTGGAAATCCACCACCGGATATCCCGCGAGCACGCCGCGCTCGGCGGCCTCCTGCACCCCCTTGTCCACGGCGGGGATGTACTGCCTCGGGATCACGCCGCCGGAGATCTTGTCCACGAACTGGTAGCCGGTGCCCCGCGGCACCGGCTTGATGCGGATCCAGCAGTCGCCGAATTGGCCCTTGCCACCGGTCTGCTTCTTGTGACGCCCCTGGCCCTCGGCCACGCCCAGCAGCGTCTCCCGGTAGGGTACCCGCGGCGCGCGTAGCGTCGCCTTCACCCCGAACTGCCGCTCGAGCCGCGCGAGTGCGACCTCGAGGTGACGCTCACCGAGCCCTTCGACGATCGTCTCGTGCGTCTCCGGCTCGAAGTGCGTCTGGACCGTCGGATCCTCGTCGTGCAGCCGGTGGAGTCCCAACTGCAGCTTCTCCTCATCGGCGCGCGCGGCCGCCTCGATGGCGAAGCTGACGAGGGGATCCGGGAACGGGATCGCCGGCAGCCGCACCGGATGCTCCTTGGTGCTCAGCGTGTCGTTGGTGTGCGTCCCCTTGAGCTTCGCCACGCAACCGATGTCGCCCGGGAAGAGCCTCGGCACCTCCGTCCGCTCCTTCCCCTGCGGCACCGCGAGGTGCGCGAGCTTCTCCGGCGCTGACCGCGTGGCGTTGTAGACCTCGGCGCCGTTGGCGACCACGCCGCTGAACGTCCTGAAGTACGTCACTTCGCCGACGTGCGCCTCGTTGGTCGTCTTGAACACGAGCGCCGTGAACGGCGCGTCCTCCTCCGGGTGGATCTCGACCGTCCGCGCCCCTTCGGCGCCCTTCAGCGCGTGGATCTCCTCCATCTCGTAGGCGCTCGGCATCAGCTGCACGAGGAAGTCGAGCACCGTCCGGACGCCCCAGGTGAGCTGCGACGCGCAGCAGAGGAGCGGGAAGAGCTCGGCCCGCTTCATCGCCTCCTTCATCGCCCGCATCTCGTCGTCGCCGGGGATCTCCTCGCCATTGAAGAACCGCTCGAGGAGGGCGTCGTCGGTGGCCGCGATCGCCTCGACCATCTCGGCGTGGT
>CAZYUL010000038.1:0-25894 GCA_964650715.1 uncultured Gemmatimonas sp.
ACGAGCACGTAGTCGCGGCCGTCCTTCCCCGTCCAGGGCCAGAGGTCGGACGTGTGCGTGCTGTGGATCGTGCCGCGGCTCGTCACCTGGATGCGCTGCCTGACGTCGCGCGGATGCACCTGGATCGCGTGCGTGGCCGACGCCCCGGCCGCGTGGGCGATGAGGTTGTAGCGCCCCGGGTAGTTCGCGGCGAAGCGGTCGAATGCGACGATGCCGGCGCCACCTGGGAGCCCCGCGGGCGCGATCGAGTCGTCAGGCACGTACGTGTAGCTCCAGGTGATCGGCACGTTCTCGACCGGCTGCCCATTCGAGCGGCGCGCGACGGCCCTGAGGTGGATCACGTCACCGGTGCGCATCTGCTGCTCGGAGACCCCGATCTCCACCCGCGCGACGGGATTCGGCACCACCGTGTAGGCCCAGGTCGCGCGCTGTCCCTCGGCCTCTGCCGTCACCTGCACCGAGCCCGGCGCCTTGGCCAGCACGTCGCCGAATCGGTTCACCTCGGCCACGGCGGGGTTCGACGAGCGCCACTGCGCCGTGAGGCCGGTCCGCTCACTCGAATCCGCGTGCCACCCGCGCACCTTCGCGCCGCGCGTCATCCCGACGAAGATCGGCGACGCCTCGGAGACGATCGCGACGCGTGTGAGTGGCGGCCAGACCACCGTGATGGGGATGCTGATCGTGACGCGCGCGCCGTTCGCCCCCTCGGCCGAGGCCGTTGCCTCGTAGCGCCCCGCTGCCGTCGCGACGACGGTCGTGTCCGTGAACCGAACGGCGCGATTCCCCGCCGTGACCCGCACGAACGCGTTGGGGATCTCACGCCCCGCCCCGTCGTAGGCGCGGATCCGGAGTGTGGCGGGCGTGCCCGCGCGCAGCGACACGTTCGCCGGCTCGGCGACGAGCCGGGCGACCGGCGGCGGCGCCGACGCGGCGGGCTGCTGGGCCTCCACCGCGAGGCTCGCCGCAGCCAGGAGGGTCGGCAGCAGGAACGCGCGGGTGACGGCGCCGGGGCGACGTGTTAGCATCCAACGATGCATTGGGGCTCTCCAAGGGGTTTCCTGACGATGCCACGAGACAGGGCACGCCGCAACAGCCATCGCCGCCTCATTCTTCCTCTCCTGCTCGCCCTGTCGAGCTCCCTTCCCGGCCAGGATGCGGCCCCCAGGCCGGCCGCCACCTACTGGGTCTATGCGGGCGCCGAGAGCGCTGACGAGATCTACCGGATCCGCTTCGGCCCCGAGGGCGCCGCGGTCGAGCGCACGGTGTACGTGGGCGAGCTCGCCGCGGAGATGGAGGGACCCCACGGCCTCCAGATCAGCCGTGACGGACGCTACCTGCACATGACCACCGGGCACGGTTTCCCCGACGGGAAGTACTGGGTCTACGAACTCGGGCCCGACACGCTCGTGGCGCCCGGTCTGCTCCTGGGGAACTTCCCCGCCTCGCTCGACGTCACGCCGGACGGACGCTGGATGTTCTCGGCGAACTTCAACCTCCACGGCGACATGGTCCCGAGCTCCATCTCGGCCGTGTACGTGCCGACGATGTCCGAGGTCAAGCGCATCGTCACCTGCACGATGCCGCACGGCAGCCGCATCACGCCCGATGGCCGCTTCCAGTACTCGGGCTGCATGATGGATGACGAGTTGGTGGAGATAGACACGCGCGCCCTCGAGGTCACCCGCCGGTTCTCCCTCGCCAAGGGTCGTGAGGGGCCGCGCGACAAGGCCGGTGAGCACCTCATGATCGCGCACTGGATCGAGGGGACGCGTGAGGCCTCCGGAGGCAAGACCGGCGATCCTGCCGATGTCGGGTACCTGGCGATGGGGGGCATGAAGCACGAGATGACGCCGAACAGCTGCTCCCCGACGTGGGCGCAGCCCTCCGCCGACGGCGCACACATCTACGTCGCCTGCAACAAGTCCGACGAGATCGTCGAGATCCATCGCGAGCGCTGGACGGTCACGCGCCGCTTCAGGACCGGGCGCGGCGTCTACAACCTCGCGGTGACGCCGGACGGCCGCCTCCTCGTCGCGACGCTCAAGCAGGGACACCGGATCGAGATCTTCGACCTCGCCTCCGGCACCTCGCTCGCGCAGGTCCCGACCTCGAACAATCTCGCGCACGGCGTGGCGATCTCCCCCGACTCGCGATACGCCTTCGTGACCAGCGAGGGGGTGGGGGCGCAGCCGGGCAAGGTGGACGTGATAGACCTGCGCGCGCGAGCCAAGGCCGCGACGGTGGACGTCGGGCAGCAACCCGGCGGGATCGCCTTCTGGCGGATGGAGCCCCGGGCCCGCTGACCGGCGCGCCCGGGGAGCGTTAAGTTCGCGGTCGGTCCCCCACCCAGAGGTCCCGCATGCGCCTCCCCCACCGGCGCGTCGCGAATGCCGTCGCGTTCGCCGCGCTCGCCCTCGTCCCCACCCTCGCCGACGCCCAGGCTCCCCGGCGAGACAAGCTCTCACTCGAGGACTACCTCGAGTGGGAGGGCGTCCAGGCCCCACAGTTCTCCCCCGACGGGCAGCAGGTCGTTTACGTGCGGACCTGGGTGGACAAGATCAACGACCGCCAGCAGTCGTCGGTGTGGATCATGAACGCGGACGGGTCGCGGAACCGCGCGCTCGTCGAGGGTTCGAACGTGCGCTGGTCCCCTGACGGTTCACGCATCGCCTACGTCGCGCCGGGGCAGCCGAGTGGCGCGCAGGTCTGGGTGCGGTGGATGGACGCCGAAGGCGCAACCTCGCAGGTCACCAGACTGACGGAGTCCCCGTCCGACCTGGAGTGGTCGCCCGACGGCAAGTGGATCGCGTTCACGATGAACGTCCCGAGGAGCGAGAGCTGGCCGATCCGGCTGCCGGCCGCGCCGCGCGGCGCCAAGTGGGTGGAACCGCCAAGGATCGTCACCGCGATGGACTACCGGCAGGATCGCGTGGGCTACACCGACGGCCAGAAGCGGCACGCCTTCATCGTGCCGGCGGACGGCGGTTCGGCGCGCCAGATGACCGACGGCGACTGGGACCACGCCTCGCCGCGGTTCTCGCCCGATGGCCGTACCCTCCTGGTCACCGGCAACCGGCGCCCGGAGGCCGAGTACGACTTCCGGAACTCCGAGATCTACGCGATCGACATCGCCGACGGTGCGATCCGGGCGCTCACCTCGCGGAACGGCCCGGATGGGAGTCCGGCCTGGTCGCCCGACGGTCGGCTCGTCGCGTACACCGGCTACGACGACACCGGCCTCGACAACACCGTCGCGCAGCTCTACGTGATGAACGCGGACGGCAGCGCCTCGCGCTCGCTCACCCGTTCACTCGACCGGTCACCGAACTCCCTCAAGTGGGCGGCCGACGGGAGCGGCATCTACTTCAACGCCGACGACCAGGGGACGACGCAGCTCTTCTTCGCCCCGCTCGCCGGCTCGGTCCGCAAGGTGACGAGTGGGCCGCACGTGCTCAACACCACCGACATCGGGCGTGCCGGCGTCGCGCTCGGCGTCCGCATCACGAGTGACAAGCCGGCGGACGTGGTGCGGTTCGACCTCCGGCGGCCCGGTGACTTCACCTATCTCTCCGCGGTGAACGAGGATGTGCTGGCGGGGAAGCGGATCGCCTCGGTGGAGGAGATGTGGTTCACCTCCAAGGACGGGCTCCGGGTGCACGGCTGGCTCGTGAAGCCGCCGGACTTCGAGTCCGGGAAGAAGTATCCGCTCATGCTCGAGATCCACGGCGGCCCCTGGTCCCAGTACACGGTCGCCTTCTCCTTCGCGCGCAACGAGCACGCCGCCAACGGCTACCTCGTGCTCTACACGAACCCCCGCGGCTCCACGGGCTACGGGCAGGCGTTCATCAATGGGATCGAGAAGAGCTACCCCGGCAAGGACTTCGACGACCTGATGGCCGGCGTGGACGCGACGATCGCCAAGGGGATCGTGGACACGACACGCATGTACGTCTTCGGCTGCTCCGGTGGCGGGGTGCTCACAAGCTGGGTCGTCGGACACACCGACCGGTTCGCTGCGGCCTCGGCGAACTGCCCGGTGACGAACTGGCTGTCCTTCGCGGGACAGACCGACGGGCCGTTCTGGTACACGGTCTTCGAGAAGCCTTTCTGGGAGGACCCGAGCGACCACCTCAAGCGCTCGCCCCTGATGTACGTCGGCAACGTGAAGACGCCGACGATGCTGATGACTGGCGAGCTCGACCTCCGCACCCCGATGCCGCAGACGGAGGAGTACTACTCCGCGCTCAAGTTCCGGAAGGTCCCGACCGCGATGATCCGGTTCAAGGAGGAATGGCACGGCACGTCGAGCCGGCCGAGCAACTTCATGCGGACGCAGCTCTACCTGCGGAGCTGGTTCGAGAAGTGGCCGGCGCGACCGGAAGGGAAACCCGTCTCGCAGTGAGCGTGGCGCCGCTCGTGGGCGCGGCGCTCAGTCGCCGATACCGGGGATCCTGACGAGATCCCTCAGCCGCGCCTCGAGGGCGACCTTCTGCGCCTCGAGGCGCGCCTTCTCGGCGTCCACCCGCTGCTGCAGGTCGGCACGCACCTTGTCGGCCTCGGCGCGGGCCTCCGTCACCTTCGCGTCCACCAGCGCGTCCACCCGCGCGCGCACCTGCTGCTCGGCGCGGCGCACCTCCTCGCCGAGCTGCGCACGGAGGGCGCCGGCGATCGCCTCCGCGAGGTTCGTGCGGATGGCGAGGTGCGGGCTCCGCAGGGTCCCGCTCACCCGTGCCTCGATCTCGACCGTCGTGAGGCGACTCATCGCACGCCACAATGCGTCCTCCACCGCCCGCATCGTCGCGGATGAGGCGGTGGAGGTGACGGCGGAGTCCCGCGTCCAGCCGACGCTCGTCGAGCGCCAGGACCAACGCCCACTGAGCGAGTCGCCGGTACGGACGAGATCCAGTTCCGAGATCCCGTCGTTGAGCGCGACGGTCGCGCCGAGACCGCGCAGTGGCAGGGTCGGCAGCGGAACGCCGCTCATCCGCGCGATCACCGAGTCACGCACGACGTCTCCGCGGTGGTCCAGCGAGCCCGTGACTCGCACGTCGCGGGGCCCGACCCGTCCCGCCGCGCGCGAGACGACGAAGCGCGTCGGCGCGCCGTACACCGCCGGTTGCGTCGTGACGCCGACGACCCGGGCCTCGTACTCCCCCGCCGCGGCCCCCTCCCCGCCGATCGCCAGTGAGAGCTCCGCGAGCCGGGTGAGGAACGCGGGATAGGTCGTCTCCTTCGGGAACATCACCGTCGTCCCCGACGCGCGCACGCGCTGCGGACCGGGCTTGGTCTGTCGCTTGAGACCCGGCGGCACGTACCGCTCCGCCATCCGCACCCAGTACATCACCTCGCCGACCTTCTCCGCGTAGAGCTCGCTGAAGAGCTGCGGCCCGATGGTGGGGATCTCGAAGCTCGGCAGCTGCAGGAGCGAGCGGGCATAGGCGTAGTCCTGGCTCCGCGCCGCGGGGATCGCATCGAGCCGCTGCTGCAGGCCCCTCGCGTCCCCCTTCACGTCCCCCTCGAACGCCTTGAGCCGCTCGTTGAGCTGGTCGAGCTCGCGGATCGTGCGTCGCGCGTCGTTGACGGCGCGGCGCACGCCCTCGAGGCCGAGGCTACGCAGGCTGGCGGTGCGGAGGCGCCCGGCCAGCGCCTCCGCCGAGTCGATCGTCGGCCGCGGATCGAGCGCCTGCAGGTCCGCGAGCAACTGGGTGCGCGCGGTGTCGGCGAAGGCGACCGCTCCGCGCGCCGCCCGGAGGGTGGCGAGGCTCTCGGCCGAGATGGCCGCGACGTTCACGGAGCTCGTCAACGTCGAGAGCGCGATCGGCGGCACCTTCACCTGCGACCGCCACTCATCCACGGCCTGCCGGATGGCCGACGGATCGTCGTCGCCGGCATCGGGGGGACGCGGGATCGCCCCCGAGGTGGCGCGCGCCGTCCCGAACCGGAGCCCGCGCACGGCCATCGTGTCGATCACCACCTTCTTCTCGAGCGCGGGCCGGATCCCCACGTCGAACACGATGTCATCGGCCTCGAACAGGTTCGTCATCGGCTTCGCCGGGTCGGTCACGGCGAGCCCATCGAACCGCACCGTACCGTCCAGCACGCGAACGTCCGCCGCGCGCAGGTCCACCTTGGCCCCGACCGCCTTGGTGCCGGCGTACTCCACGCCGCGCCGCACCGACGGGTCGAGGAAGAGCATCCCCCCGCCGATGATCACCACGAGGACCATCGTCAGCGGGAGCAGCGCCTTCCAGCGGATGAACCTCAAGGCCGGAAGAGTTGGTAGACGCCGTAGATCTTCGACGCCTTCAGGACCTGGAAGAACTTCCACTGCTCGAGCTTCGCGTAGACGTCCGCCCGGTACTTCGCGACGAGGAACCGGAACACGAAGAACGCCGGGAGCACGGCGGCGAGCCAGAGGACGAGGCTGCCGAGCACGATCGAGTTGTTGAGGCCCGAGAGCGAGACGACGGGCGTGTTCACGACCCAGGTGAAGAATGGCGCGAACGCGTCGTTCAGCAGGATCGCCATCCCGACGCGGTCGAACACGGGATCGAACATGAACCCCAGTGGGACCGCGATCGCCCAGCCGAGCATCACCCCGGGGATCGAGACCGTGGTCAGCATCGCGACCGCGAGCACCACCACGTTGTGCAGGCTGAGCAGCGGCGTGAGCCCGAAGGCGAGCCCGAGCGCCATCCCCATCCCCACCTGTCCGGGGGTGCCGTCGGAATTGAGCGCCTTGACCAGCGTCTGGAGGAACTTGAGGAAGAGCATCGCCTGAAAGGTGTGCGTGATGCGCGCGGCGAGGAAGCGGAGGCTATCGGCCTCCATGGCCGCGGCCTACAATAGGTACCAGACGATGCGCCTAGCGATCCTCCTCTTCCCCGGCCTGCTCGCCGCCCAGGCGGGCGCCCCACCGCTGCTCACGCGCGCCGACTCCGCGCTCGTCGGGCGGATCCTCCAGGCGGAGGACCGTCGCGACTCCACCGACACGGCCCTCGCCAGCGGCGTCGGTCACCGCGACGAACGGGTCCGCGCGCTCGCCGAGCGCGCCCTCGGACGGATCCGGGATCCGCTGTTCGCCGAGCGCGCGCGGCTCCCGGCGCTCCGGCCGCCTCCGACGTGGGTGGAACCCGACTGGCGCGTGCGATATCGCGCCCTCGCGGGCCTGCGCGACGACTGCGGCGCGATGCGCCTCTCGCTGATGGACAGCGCGTGGGCCGTCCGGCTCCGCGTGATGGACCTCCTGCGCCCGAGCTGCGCGCAGGACGAGCTGATCGTGACGCGCCTGCACCAGTGGGTGGACTCCCTCCCGGCGCGAGCCGAGAGGCGTCGGGCGGGTCGCGTCTCCTGGCACGCCGCCGCGCACGCGATCGTCGCACTCGCCCGCCTCCGCCCGGACGAGGCGCGACGCC
Organism: uncultured Gemmatimonas sp.; assembly: GCA_964650715.1. Lineage (GTDB taxonomy): Bacteria > Gemmatimonadota > Gemmatimonadetes > Gemmatimonadales > Gemmatimonadaceae > Pseudogemmatithrix. The sequence continues at coordinate 7,416 of CAZYUL010000038.1, forward strand.
GGTTCTACGCCATCGAGCGGCACCGGCAGTGGCAGGTGCGGCAGTATGTGGTCCGGGCCGCCGCGGTCGTGAACGACACCGCGCTCCTCCGGCGACGCGTCGCCGATCCGCACGCGAACGTGGCCGAGACGGCGATCGCGGCCCTCGCGAGGCTGACCGGACACGCCGACGACGCACTGTTCCTCGCCGCCCTCGATCGCGACGAGGTCCCCGTCCTGCGCGCCGCGGCGGTGGCCCTCAAGGGCTCGACCCGCCCCGGGGTGAGGGAGCGCGCCAGCCGGGCCTTCGCACGCGTCGCCTCCCGCGACGACGATTCGGCGCACGACACCCGCCTGGCGTTGCTCGAGTTGGCGGGGATGACCGCGGCCGACGATCGGCGACCGAGCCGGTACCGCGACCTGCCGCCGGACGCCGTCGCCCTCGCCCTCGGCAAGGAGGTCCGGCTCAAGGTCACGCTGGCGCGCGCTTCCGGCGGCGGCTCGTTCGTGGTCAGGCTCCGCGGGGATGTCGCCCCGATGATGGCCGCACGCGTCCTCGACCTCGTGCGCCGGCGCTACTACGACGGTCTCACCTGGCATCGCGTGGAGCACGATTTCGTCATCCAGGGCCTCGGCCCCGGCGCCAATGAGTACGTCGGCCATCCGCGGTTCTTCCGCGATGAACTCGGCACCGTGTCCCACCTCCGCGGCACGGTCGGAATGAGCACCCGCGGCCACGACACCGGCGACGCCCAGTGGTTCGTGAACCTGAAGGACAATGTCCGTCTCGACCGCGACTACACCGTCTTCGCCGAGGTGGTGGAAGGGATCGCCGTGGTGGACGGCATCCTCGAAGGTGACCGCGTCGCGAAGGTGCGGCGCCTCAAATGAACTCCCCGGTATGACCGACCCGCTCCCGATCGCCCGCGCCGGCGACACCGAACTCGCGCTCCTCCCCGCCCTCGCCAACCGACACGGCTGCATCACCGGCGCGACCGGCACCGGCAAGACGATCTCGCTCCAGGTACTCGCCGAGCGCTTCTCGCGGATCGGCGTGCCGGTCTTCCTCGCCGACGTGAAGGGAGACCTCTCGGGGATCGCGAAGGCCGGAGCGCGGAGCGAGAAGCTCGACGCGCGCCTGTCCAAGCTCGGCCTCCCCGTCCCTGAGTTCGGCGCCTGCCCGGTGACATTCTGGGACCTGTTCGGCGAGCAGGGTCACCCGGTGCGCGCGACGATCTCCGACATGGGACCGCTCCTGCTGTCGCGTCTGCTCAACCTGAACGACACGCAGGAAGGCGTGCTCACCCTCGCCTTCCGCGTGGCCGACGACAACGGCCTGCTCCTGCTCGACCTCAAGGACCTGCGGGCGATGCTCCAGTTCCTCGGCGACAACGCCTCGGCGGTGAAGACCCAGTACGGCAACGTCTCCGCGGCCAGCGTCGGCGCGATCCAGCGGGGATTGCTCCAGCTCGAGGAACAGGGGGGCGAGCGCATCTTCGGCGAGCCGATGCTCGACATCGCCGACCTGATGCAGACGGTGCACGGTCGCGGGGTAGTCAACGTCCTCGCGGCCGACAAGCTGATGTCGAACCCGCGGCTCTACGCCTCGAGCCTCCTCTGGCTCCTCTCCGAGCTCTTCGAGAACCTGCCGGAGGTGGGCGACCCGGAGAAGCCGCGGCTCGTCTTCTTCTTCGACGAGGCCCACCTGCTCTTCGCGGACGCCCCGGCGGCGCTCGTCGAGAAGGTCGAGCTCGTGGTCCGGCTCATCCGGTCCAAGGGCGTCGGTGTCTACTTCGTGACCCAGAACCCCGTGGACATCCCCGACCGGATCCTCGGCCAGCTCGGCAACCGCATCCAGCACGCTCTGCGCGCGTTCACTCCGCGCGACCAGAAGGCGGTGAAGGCCACCGCCGAGACGATGCGGCCCAACCCCGCGCTCGACATCGCCGCCGCGATCACCGAGTTGGGCGTCGGAGAGGCGCTGGTGTCGCTCCTCGATGCGAAGGGGACCCCCGGGGTGACGGAGCGGGCGTGGATGCTGGCGCCGGGTTCACGGATCGGTCCCCTCACGCCGGACGAGCGGCGCGCGGTGATCGCGGGTTCGGTCGTCGCCGGCGTGTACGAGAAGGCGGTGGACCGGGAGTCGGCGTTCGAGATGATCCGCGCGCGCGCGACGAGCGCCCCTGCCGCCGGTCCGATCGCGAGCATGCCGGCACCCTCGACTCCTTCCCCGCTCGGCCGCGGCGCCGCGACGGCGGCCGGCACCGGCGCGGTCCTCGGCGGGCTCGGAGGCCTGCTCTTCGGCAGCACGGGACCCCGCGGCGGTCGCCGCGACGGGATGGTGGACCTCGTCGCGAAGAGCGCCGCACGCTCGGTGGGGAGCGCCCTCGGCCGCAACCTGATGCGCGGCGTGCTCGGATCGCTGCTCGGTGGCGGCCGCCGGCGCTGAGGCGGCGGGCGTCTAGCGGAAGCCGACCCGGAACCGCGAGAGGAGGTCGTTGAGGGCGCGCTGCTCGGCGGCGTCGGGCAACCCCGCCTGCACCAGGTCGTGAACGGCGTGCACGATCGGGTCGAGGCGCTGGAGGAGCGCGAGCCCCGCCGGCGTGATCTGGCACCGCACGCAACGCCGGTCGCTGGCGCTTCGGTCGCGCTTCACCAGACCCGCGCGCTCCAGCTTGTCTATGAGGCGCGTGATCCCGGGGGCCTCCTCGATGAGCCGGTCACGGACGACGAGCGTCGGGAGGCCCTCGGGGCCCGCCCCCCGCAGGATGCGGAGCACGTTGTACTGCGCGACCGAGAGCCCATGCGGGTCGATCCGCGCGGCGAACGCGCGACGGACGAGCGCGGCCGCGCGCATCACCGACACGACGGACTCCTCGGCGGGAGTGCCGAACGGCTTCGACTGCTGGAGTTCCTCGGCGATCCCGACCGGCTCTCGCGCCATGCCCACCAACCTAGAACGTCAGGGTCACCGTGGCGAGGAGCGTCCGGCTGGCCACGGGGAAGAGGTATCGCGCCGCCCCATCGGTATAGCCGTTGGTGTAGGCCCTCGCGTCGAGGAGGTTCTGCGCCTGCACCCGCACCGTCTGCCCAGCGAGGTGCAGCGCGACGGTGGCATCGAGGAGCGTGTGCGCCGGGAGCGACATCGCCTCGTCACCGTCGTTCGCCAGGTGGGACCGCCCGACGTGGCGCCCGGCGAGGGTGAGTTCGGCGGCATCGGACAGCCGCCACGCGGCCTGCGCGTTCGCGATCACCGCCGGAGTGAGGAGCGGTGGCACGTCGCGATGGGTCACCCCCGCCGCCTCGTCCTCGTACTCGGCGATCCGCGCCCGCATCAGGGTCAGGTTCCCGGTGAGCAGGAGGTCGGTGGACGCCCGGAGGTCACCCTCGAACTCCACGCCGAGACGCGACGACCGTGCGACGTTCCGACGCAGCGGCGAGCCTGTAGCGGCGATCTGGCCGATCGGGGCGATCTCGTCGCGGAAACGCATCGCGAAGGCGTTCGCCGTGAGGGTGAATCGCGCGCGCGTGAGGCGGACCCCCGCCTCGAGGTCGGTGAGATGCTCTGGCCGCACCCGGTCGAGCGGCAGCAGGTCCGCGGCGTTCGAGGCATCGAGGTCGTCGGCCCCGGCGAACATGTCGCTGCGCGTCGGCTCGCGCCCCGCCTGTCCGAGCGACGCGTGCAGCGCGAGCCGCGGTCGCACGCGCCAGGTGAGGCCGACACGCGGGTTCAGGAAGATCCAGTCCACCTCGGGCTCGCCGACCGTGCTCCCCGGCGTCGGCTCGTAGCGGAAGGCGGCGCGGCGGATCTGCAGGTCCGCGGTCCACTCGACGGGCCCGCGCGCCCAGGTCGCCTTGGCGAAGGCGCTCTGCTCCTGCTTGTGGCCGGTGTTGTCGTACACGCGTGAGTCGAGGTCGGGACGCACGTAGAGGAAGTGGTCGCGCGCGTAACGGCTGAGGTGGGCCCCCGCCGCGTAGCTGGTGCCCCCGCGCGTCCACGAGAGCGTCGAGAGCAGGCCGTGCCAGTCGTGGTCGAGATTGAGGTTCCAGAGGTCGCTCCCGACGAAGACGTCGTAGTTCCCCCCCGCCGCGTTCCGATACGCGGTGGTCGTGAGCGTGGTGCCGGGAGAGAGCACCCGTGTGTACTGGAGGCTCGCCATGGACTGCCAGAAGTCGTCGCGCTCCAGCGGCGACATCGGATTGGCCCTCGGATCGGCGGCCAGCTCCGCCTCGCTCGGCGCGTAGTACGCGAGGTGCATCTTGGAGCGGCCGGCGAAGCCGGTGAACTTGAGCGCATCGCGCTCGCCGAACCAACCGACGCTCCCGAATGCCGACCGCGCGAGGTTGCCGGAGTGCCGGCGATAGCCGTCGGTCTCGTGGCCGGAGGCGCGCAGGTAGCCGGCCCACGGACCCACGAGTCCGGAGGCGCCCTCCAAGCTCAGGCGCTGGGTGCCCCATGACCCGGCGGTGACCTGCAGTTCGGCGAACCGCGGAGTCGCCGCGATCGGCAGCGACTCGAAGTCGAGCGAGCCCGCGAACGGCGCCGTGCCGAAGGCGCTCGACCCCACGCCACGCTGCACGCGGACCGACTGCATCGAGTTCATGAAGTCGGGGACGTTCGAGAGGTAGAGGACCTGGTCCTCGGGGTCGCTCAGCGGGACGCCGTCCACGGAGATCGCGAGGCGCGTCTGGTCCACCCCCCGCAGGCGGATCGAGCTGTAGCCCGAGAAGGCGCCGGCGTCCGACGACGCGGTGACCCCCGGCAGGGACTGCAGGGCGAGCGGCGCATCCTGCCCGACGTAGGTGCGCTCGATGGTCCGACGATCCAGCACCGCCTGGGATGTCGGCGTCGCGGCCCCTGCGCGCAACGCGCGCACGACCACAGACTCGAGCGTGTCGCGCGGAGGAACGCGGGTGGAGTCCTGCTGCGCGGCGGATGGCAGGGGGATGGCGCCGAGCACTGCGACCAACGCCGCCGTGCGGGTCCGGATGGATCGAGCGGGGTGGAGCATGACCGGATGCCTCGAAGTGAAGGGTCCGGAGTGACGGTGCCTCGCTGGGACCTGGCGATCGCCCGGGATGACGAAGGCCACGCACCCGGCGAGCGGGTGGCGTGGCCCTGGAGGAGCGATCACGACACTCGCCGCACTCCCTACGCCGGTGTTGACCGGGTCAGGTTCCAAGGGACTTTCTCAACCCCACTCGCGTGGAGTACCCCTGGCGGCTGTGCCTGTAGTGATAGCGTGCTCCGTCGCGTCGCGCCAGCCCGACGGATAGCTTCGAACGCATGCGCCGCACCCTCCTCCCGCTCCTCCTCGCCGCGCCAGTCGGCGCGGTGCCCTGCCAGTCTCCATCCACCTCGCCCACCGCGTCGCTCCACGCGCTCGTTGCGCCGCGCTACTCCGGCGACAGCGCCTTCGCGACGGTCGCGTACCTCGACCAGTTCGTGCGCTGGCCGGGCAACCGCGGGTATGACGCGAGCATCGCCCACATCGCCGCGCGACTCGAGTCGGCGGGGTACACCCGCGAGGACCTCGCGCCGCCCGGCGCCGCCCTCGTCTATCGCGTGGAGCGGTACCCGATGGTGGCTCCGGCGTGGGAGCCACTCGATGCCGTCGTGGGCATCGAGGGCGAAGCGGCCCCGGTCCTCCGCTTCGCCACCAACCGAAACATGCTCGCGACGAACTCGTTCGCGACGCCGGTCGAGGGGATCACGGCTGAACTCGTGGACGCCGGTCGCGGCTCGCCGGCGGAGCTCGATGCGGCCGGGGTGCGCGGCAAGGTGGTGTTGGCCGAGACAGGCGTCAGTCGCCTCTTCACCGAGGCCGTGGTGCGCCGCGGCGCGGTGGGCGTCCTCGCTTACTCCCTCCCTCCGTATCTCAAGCCGGAGATCAATCGCACCTCCATCCAGTTCGGCAGCGTCCCGCGCGATACCACGGCGCGCGCCTGGGGCATCACCCTTTCCTTCGACGCGCGTGCGCGATTGAAGGAGGCGCTCGCCAAGGCCGCCGCAGGCGGCACGCCGGTCCGCGTCCGCGTGCGCACCGACGTGCGCTGGACGCCGAACGCCGTCGAACAGGCGGTGGTGGCCGAGGTCCGCGGCACGTCGCGCCCCGACGAGCGGTTCGTGTTCAGCGCGCACGTGCAGGAGCCCGGCGCCAACGACAACGCCTCGGGGGTCGGGGCCCAGGTCGAGATGGCCCGGGTCGCGGCGCAGCTGCAGCGGGAGGGACGCGCCCGGCCGGCGCGGACGATCACGTTCCTCTGGGGCCTCGAGATCCGCTCGACCGACCGCTACATCACGCAGGACGGCGTGCGGGCAGAAGGCATCAAGTGGGGACTCTCCCTCGATATGGTCGGGGAGGACACCCGCAAGACGGGGGGCACCTTCCTGATCGAGAAGATGCCCGACCCGTCCGCCATCTGGACGCGCGGCGAGGACCAGCACAGCGAGTGGGGCGGCAGCCCGCTCACCAAGGAACAGATGACGCCACACTACTTCAACGATTTCGTCCTGAACCGGGCGCTCGAGCAGGCGGCGACCAACGGCTGGGTGGTGAAGACGAATCCGTTCGAGGGTGGGAGCGACCACACGCCGTTCCTCCGCGCGAAGAAGCCGGGGTTGCTCTTCTGGCACTTCACTGACCAGTTCTACCACACCGATCGCGATCGCCTCGAGATGGTCTCGGCGGACGAACTGCGCAACGTCGGGATCACGGCGCTGGTGTCGGCCCTGGCGCTGACGACGCCCGACGCGGCGATGGTGCGCGGACTCGTCGCGGAGGTCGAGCGAGCGGCCGCGGCTCGGCTCGCCGCCGAGACCGTGCTGAGCGGAGAGGCGGTGCGCCGGGGCCAGCCAGCGGCGCTCGAGCACGACATCATCTCGACCTGGGCCGCCTGGTACCATGACGCGTTGGCGAGCCTCGTCGACGTCGAGGTGGGCGGACCGACGGAGGCCACCCGGAGCGCGATCGCCGGCGCGCAATCGCGCGTCGCCCGCACGCGCGACGCGGCGCTCGCCGCGCTCCGCTAGCCACTGGGAGGCGTCGTGCGTCCGCCGCGTGTCCTCGTGCTCGACGACGAGACGCCGATCCGCTCGATCGTCCGCGCCGCGGTCGAGGCGATGGGCGGGGTCGCTTTGGAGGCGGCCACCGCCGCGCACGGGCTGGAACTCGCCCGTGCTGAACGCCCGGCCCTCATCGTGCTGGACCTCGGCCTCCCGGATGCCGACGGGTCGGCGGTGTGCACGGAGATCCGGCGGTGGTCGGCGGTGCCCATCATGGTGCTCTCGGCGAGGCACGACGACCGGGAGAAGGTCGCGCTCCTCGACGCTGGCGCCGACGACTACCTCACGAAGCCTTTCTCGACCGCCGAACTCGAAGCGCGGATCCGCGCCCACCTCCGCCGCGCCACGATGGGACCGGTGCCCGGAGGGGACCGACCGATCGAGAGCGCTGGGCTCCTGATCGACCTCTCGTCGCGGCGGGTCTCGCGGGAGGGACAGCCGGTCCACCTGACACCGACCGAGTGGTCGCTCCTGCACGCGCTCGTCTCGCGCGCAGGGCGCACGGTGACCCACCGACAGCTCTTCGACGCCGTCTGGGGACGGAGCCACGGTGATGCGCAGCAGTACCTCCGCGTGTATGTCGCGCACCTGCGTCGCAAGCTCGAACGTGACCCGCTGCGGCCGACATTGATCCTCACGGAACCGGGCGTGGGATACCGTTTCGAGGCGCCGAGCGGTTCCGAACGACCGGTGACCCAGGCGCCGTGACGACGCACCCGGCCCGGCGGATCGCGCTCCTCGCGGCGATCGCATTCGGCGTCACGACGATCGCCCTGGTGCCGGCGCGCGGCCAGCTCGACAAGGCGCACATCGCCCTCGTCCTGCTGCTGGTCGTGCTCGGCGCGAGCGCGCTCGGTGGCCGTCTCGTGGGGGTCGGGGCGGCCGTCACCGGCTTCCTCATCTTCAACTTCTTCTTCCTTCCTCCCTACCACACGTTCATCATCGCCGACCCGCTCGACTGGGTCGTGTTGGTCGCGTTCCTCGCCACCGGGATGGTAGCCGCGCAGCTCTTGCATCGGAGCCAGCGCGAAGCCGATTCCGCTCGTCGACAGGCGGCGGAGGTCGAGCGCCTCTTACGCGAGGCCCAGCGCGCCGAGACGCTGCGCGAGGCCGTCCGAGTCAAGGACGCCCTCCTGGCGACCGTCTCGCACGACTTGCGGACGCCGCTGACCACGATCCGCGCGCTGGCCCACGACATCGGCGCGGCCGGCGACGAGCGGGGTGTCGTGATCGCGGAGGAGGCCGAGCGGATGAACCGGTTCATCGCCGACCTGCTCGACCTGTCGCGGCTCAAGGGTGGCGCGCTGACGGTCAACGCCGAGATCAACGCTGCCGAGGACCTGATGGGCGCGGCCCTGCAACGGGTCGGCGGGCTGTCGCGCGGTCGCGACCTGCGTGCCTCGCTCGATCCGGCCGATCCGGTGCTGGCAGGGCGCTTCGACTTCGCCGGTTCTCTCCGGATCCTCGGGAACCTGCTCGAGAATGCCCTCAAGTACTCGCCGGAGGACTCCCCCGTGGAGTTCACGGTGCGCCGGGAGGGTGAGCAGCTGCGCTTCGATGTCCTCGATCGCGGACCCGGGATCCCCGACGACCTGCGCGACCGGCTCTTCGAGCCGTTCGTGCGCACCTCGGACACCCGCGACGGCCGCGGGACGGGTCTCGGGCTCGCGATCGCGCACGGGCTCGCCATAGCGCAGGGGGGCTCGCTGACCTATGCCCCTCGGGAGGGTGGCGGGTCGGTGTTCTCCCTACGGCTCCCCGCCGCCGAGGTCGCGACGATTTAGCGCATTCTTCACGCGCCGCGCCGCCGCTCTTTGTGCGGCGTTAACGCCGTCGGTCGCACCATAGGGTCGTACTCCAGCGGAGACCCTATGCGGGACCTCATCTACATCGCGATCACCGTCGCCTTCTTCGCCCTGATGCTGCTCTATGTCCGGGCCTGCGGGGCGCTCGGCGCGGTCGACACCGAGAAGGAAGCCGGGGGGACCCGATGAGCGACGCCACGATCGCCACGCTCGGTGCCGTCGGCGCCGTGCTCGTCCTCGGCTACCTCCTCTACACCCTGATCCGCCCGGAGCGCTTCTAGGATGACCCTCTCGGGCTGGTCCCAGATCGCACTCTACCTCGCGCTCATCGCGCTCGCCGCGAAGCCGCTCGGGACCTACCTCGCGCGCGTCTACGCCGGCGAGATCCGGTGGCTGCGCCCGGTGGAGCGCCTGCTCTACCGCGCCGCGGGCGTGGACCCCGACACCGACCAGCACTGGAAGCAATACGCGGTCGGGATGCTCGTGTTCAGCGCGGTGTCCATGCTCTTCACCTACGCCGCCCTGCGCCTCCAGCACGTCCTCCCGCTGAATCCCGACGGGATGGGCGGCGTCGTGGACCGTCAGGCGTTCGAGACCGCCGCGTCGTTCATGACGAACACGAACTGGCAGTCGTACGGCGGCGAGACCACGATGTCGCATCTCTCGCAGATGATGCAGTTGGCGTTCCACAACTTCATCTCGGCGGCGGTGGGGATGGCGATCGCGGTCGCCTTCGTCCGCGCGGTGAGCCGCCGCAGCGCCGGGACGCTCGGGAACTTCTGGGCCGACCTCGTCCGCGGCACCCTCTACGTCCTGCTGCCGATCTCGCTCATCGCGGCGCTGGTCTTCGTCCAGCAGGGCGCGATCCAGAACTTCAGCCCCTCGCTCGAGGTGACCACGCTCGAGGGCGCGACGCAGAAGATCGCGATGGGCCCAGTCGCCAGCCAGGAGGCCATCAAGCAACTCGGCACGAACGGCGGCGGGTTCTTCAACGCCAACGCGTCCCACCCGTTCGAGAATCCCACCCCCTTCTCGAACCTCTGGTCGATGCTCCTCATCTTCGTCATCCCGTCGGGGCTCGTCTACATGCTCGGGCGGATGACGGGGAACCTCCGCCACGGCTGGACGGTCTGGGGCGCGATGGCGGTGATCTTCGCGGCGGGCGTCGGCGTGACCTACTGGGCCGAGGCGCGGGGGAACCCGATCCACGCCGCGGCCGGCGTGGATGTGGTCACATCCGCGGATTCGCCCGGCGGGAACATGGAAGGCAAGGAGGTGCGGTTCGGCGTCGCGAACTCCGCGCTCTACGCGGTGATCACGACAGCGGCCTCCTGCGGCGCCGTCAACTCGATGCACGACTCGTTCACCGCCCTCGGCGGGCTCGTCCCGATGCTCAACATGCAGCTCGGCGAGGTCGTCTTCGGTGGCGTCGGGGCCGGGCTGTACGGGATGCTCGTGATGGCGGTGCTCACCGTGTTCATCGCAGGGCTGATGATCGGTCGCACGCCGGAGTACCTCGGGAAGCGCGTGGGTCGGCGTGAGATCCAGATGGTGGTGCTCTACGTCCTCGCCGGCTCGCTCTCGATCCTGGGCTTCACCGCGGTCGCCGTCCTCTCCGACGCCGGGCTCGCCGGGCTGAACAATGCCGGGCCGCACGGTTTCTCGGAGATCCTGTACGCCTACTCGTCGACGACGGCGAACAACGGCAGCGCGTTCGCCGGCCTGACGGGTGGGACGTACTTCTACAACACGCAGTTCGGGCTCGCGACGCTCGTGGGGCGGTTCGCGCTCATCGTGCCCGCGCTCGCGCTCGCCGGATTCCTCGCGGACCGCAAGGTCGCGCCGGCGACGGCCGGCACCCTCCCGCAGAGCGGACCGCTGTTCCTCCTCCTCCTCGTCGGCGTGATCCTCATCGTCGGCGCCCTCACCTTCTTCCCTGCGCTCGCGCTCGGGCCCGTCGTGGAGCACTTCCTAATGGGCGCCGGGAGGCTCTTCTGATGGCCGCCAAGACCCATCCCCTCTTCGACGGCGCGCTGATCCGGCGCGCCACGTGGGACGCCTTCCGCAAGCTCCATCCCGCGAAGATGGTCCGGAACCCGGTGATGTTCGTGGTCCTGCTCGGCAGCCTGCTCACGACCGTCGTGCTCGTCAACGATATCGCGCTCGGCCAGGGCGACACGCTCTTCACCGCGCAGCTCGCGCTCTGGCTCTGGTTCACGGTGCTCTTCGCGAACTTCGCCGAGGCGATCGCCGAAGGCCGCGGGAAGGCGCAGGCCGAGAGCCTGCGCCAGGGGCGCGCCCTCACGCATGCCCGGCGACTCGCCGCGTCCGATCTCGGCGGGCCACCCGACATCCTCAACTTCCAGGTCGTGGACGCGATCACGCTCCGCCGCGGCGACCTCGTCGTCTGCGTGCCCGGGGACATCATCCCGGGCGACGGCGAGGTGTTCGAGGGCGTGGCGTCGGTGGACGAGTCGGCGATCACGGGTGAGTCGGCGCCGGTCATCCGTGAGGCGGGGGGTGACCGCTCGGCGGTGACCGGCGGGACCAAGGTCCTCTCCGACCACATCGTCATCCGCATCGCGGCGAACCCCGGCGAGACCTTCCTCGACCGCATGATCGCGCTGGTCGAGGGGGCCGCGCGCCGGAAGACCCCGAACGAGATCGCGCTCACGATCCTCCTCTCGGGCCTGACGCTCGTGTTCCTCCTGGCGGTCGTGACGCTGCAGCCGTTCGCGGTCTACGCAGGAAGCCCGGTCGCGGTCCCGGTCCTGATCGCGCTGCTCGTGTGCCTCATCCCGACGACGATCGGCGGCCTCCTCTCGGCGATCGGGATCGCCGGCATGGACCGGCTGATCCAACACAACGTGATCGCGATCAGCGGCCGCGCGGTGGAGGCCGCCGGGGACGTCAGCACGTTGCTGCTCGACAAGACCGGCACGATCACCCTCGGCAACCGGCAGGCGGTGGAGTTCGTGCCGATGCCCGGCATCACGCCCGGGCAGTTGGCGGACCGCGCCCAGCTCGCGTCGCTGGCGGACGAGACGCCGGAGGGCCGGAGCATCGTCGTCCTCGCGAAGACGATGTACGACCTCCGCGGACGTACGCTCGCCTCCGCCGGCGGGGCGCCCGACGTCACCTTCGTCCCGTTCACCGCCCAGACGCGGATGAGCGGGGTGCAGACGAGCGACGCCGAGATCCGGAAGGGCGCCGGCGACGCGGTCGCCACGTGGGTCCGGGAGAACGGCGGCGAGGTGCCGACGGCGCTGGACGCCGAGGTCGAGCGCATCGCCCGTGGCGGCGGCACGCCGCTCGTCGTCGCCGAGCGCCGCTCGGGAGCACCCGTCGTGCTCGGCATCATCCACCTGAAGGACATCGTGAAGGGCGGGATCCGCGAACGGTTCGACCGCCTGCGTGCGATGGGCATCCGCACCGTGATGATCACCGGCGACAATCCCCTCACCGCGGCGGCCATCGCGCGTGAGTCCGGTGTCGACGACTTCCTCGCCGAGGCTCGCCCCGAGGACAAGATGTCCCTGATCCGGCGCGAGCAGGCGGGCGGACGCCTGGTGGCGATGACCGGCGACGGCACCAACGACGCGCCGGCCCTCGCGCAGGCCGACGTCGGCGTCGCGATGAACTCGGGGACGCAGGCGGCGAAGGAGGCCGGCAACATGGTGGACCTGGATTCCGACCCGACGAAGCTCATCGAGATCGTCGAGATCGGGAAGCAGCTCCTGATGACCCGCGGCGCGCTCACGACCTTCTCCATCGCGAACGACGTGGCGAAGTACTTCGCGATCGTCCCGGCGATGTTCCTCGTGGCGTATCCGGAACTCGGCGCCCTGAACGTCATGGGGTTGCACTCGCCGGCCTCGGCGATCCTCGCCAGCGTCATCTTCAACGCCCTCGTCATCATCGCATTGATCCCGCTCGCGCTCCGCGGCGTGAAGTACCGCCCCACGGGCGCGCGGTCGATCCTGCGGCGCAACCTCCTGCTCTACGGGCTCGGCGGACTCGTGGTGCCGTTCGTCGGCATCGCGGCGATCGATCGGGTCCTCGTCTTCCTCCGCCTCGTCTGAGGCCCGTGCCATGACCTTCCGCAAGCAACTCCGCGCCGCGACCCTGATGACGCTGCTCCTCTGCGTCCTGACGGGGCTCCTCTACCCGGGGGCGGTGACCGGCATCGCGCAGCTCGTCTTCCCCCGCCAGGCGAACGGTTCATTGGTCGAGGTGGACGGCCGCGTGGTCGGCAGCTCCCTCATCGGCCAACCCTTCACGCAGCCCTGGTACTTCCATCCTCGTCCCTCCGCGGCGGGGAGCGGCTACGACGCCGCGGCGTCGAGCGGGACGAACAAGGGACCGACCGACAAGGGCCTCGCCGAGAAGGTCTCGGCCCGCGTGGATACGATCGTCTCAGCGACCGGTGCCGCTCGCGGGACGATCCCCGCCGACATGGTGACCGCGTCGGCGTCGGGTCTCGACCCGCACATCTCCCCGGCGAACGCGCGCCTGCAGGTGGGCCGCGTGGCGCGCGCCCGCGGGGCCGACTCCGCCGCCGTCGCCCAGCTGATGGAGTCGCGCATCGAAGGACGCCAGTTCGGGTTCCTCGGTGAGGCGCGGCTCAACGTCCTCCTCCTCAACATCGCGCTCGACAGCGCGTTCCGGTGCCCCCAATGCGTGACTCCAAGATGACATTCGTCCGGGTGGGACTCGCCGCGGTCGGCGTGCTCGCCCTTTCCTGTACCGCCCTGCGGGCCCAGTCGACCGAGACCCCCAGGGTCACCTTCGGCGCCTTCGTTGACGCGTACTTCGCATTCGACGCCGGCGCCCCGCCGACGTTCGACCGCGCGTTCACCACGCAGGCCGTGCGCGCGAACGAGTTCAACGTCAATCTCGCCTTCGTGGAGGCGCTCCTCGCCGGGGAGAAGGTCCGCGGACGCTTCGCCGTCCAGGCGGGCACGAGCGTGCAGTCGAACTACGCCGGTGAGCCGGCGGTCGGGGCGAACAGCGGCCCGTCGCTGGCGCGCAACATCCAGGAAGCATTCGTCGGCTATCGCGTGGGGGAGCGCCTCTGGGTGGACGGAGGCATCTTCTATTCCAACATGGGCATGGAGAGCTGGGTCTCGTCGGACAACCTGACCTACACCCGCTCGCTCGTCGCCGACTTCTCGCCCTTCTACTCGAGCGGCGTCCGCGCCACCTGGCAGGCGAGCGAACGACTGACCGCGCGGGTGGACCTCGTGAACGGCTGGCAGAACATCTCGGAGACGAACACCGACAAGTCGGTCGGCACGCGGCTCGACTTCGCGCCGCGTCCGGGGGTGACGCTGAGCCACTATCTCTATGGGGGCACCGAGACCGGCGGGCGCGTCCGCCTCTTCACCGGCGTCGGGGCGATCGCCGAACTGTCGTCGCAGCTCAAGGTCGAGGCGCAGGTGGACGTCGGACGCCAGGGCCAGGGCAGTGGCAGCAGCGACGCGGATAGCTGGACCGGCGGCGTCCTCGCCGCGCGCTGGGCACTGCGTCCGACCGTCTCCCTCGTCGGGCGTGCGGAGTGGTACAACGATCCCGCCCAGGTCATCGTGGTGACCGGCGTCGCCGATCCCTTCAAGGCGGCCGGGGGCTCGATCGGCCTCGAGGTCTCGCCGGGGGAGGGCTTCCTCTGGCGCACCGAACTGCGCACGTTGAGCGCCGACGCCGAGCTCTTCCCCGACCGCGACGCGGCGGGCGGGCTCTCGAAGTCCAACCTCGTCCTCGTCACCGCGTTCACGATGCGGAGATGATCCCGACCAGCCGCGCCCGCGGCATCCTCAAGCTCTACATCGGATCGGCGGCCGGGGTCGGCAAGACGTACCGGATGCTGCAGGAGGCGCACGACCTGCGGCGGCGCGGCGTGGACGTGGTCGTCGGGTTCATCGAGACGCACGGGCGGGAGGAGACGGCGCGGATGGTCGGGGACCTCGAGGTCGTCCCGCGCCTGCGCATCCCGTATCGCGGCGTCGAGTTGGAGGAGATGGACGTCGACGCGATCATCCGACGGATGCCGGAGATCGCGGTGGTGGACGAACTCGCGCACACCAACGTGCCGGGTCTCCGCCACCACAAGCGCTGGGAGGATGTGCTCCTGCTGCTGGACCGTGGGATCGGCGTCCTCTCGGCCATGAACGTGCAGCACCTCGAGTCCCTCAACGAGGTCGTGGAGCGGACGCTCGGGATCGTCGTCCGCGAGACGGTGCCGGACTGGGTCGTCACCCAGGCGGCCGAGGTCGTCAACATCGACCTCGCCGCCGAGGACCTGCGCCAGCGGCTGCGCGAGGGGCGGATCTATGCGAAGGAGAAGATCCCGAGCGCCCTCGCGAACTTCTTCACCGAGGAGAACCTCACCACGCTCCGCGAGCTGGCGCTGCGCGAGGTGGCGAGCTCGGTCGATCGCACGCGCAAGGAGCTCCTGCGCCGGGAGTCCGGCGCATCCCAGCCGCGCACCGTGGACCGCATCGCGGTGGCGATGTCGAGCGACCCGCCGATGACGCGCTTGCTCCTCCGCAAGGCCAGCCGGATCGCCGGCCAGCTCAACACCGACTGGTACTGCGTCCACGTCCAGGTGAGCGCCGAGCGGGCGGACCGGATCGAGGCGGGACTCCAGCGCCAGCTCGTCGAGAACATCCAGCTGGCGCAGTCGATGGGCGCCGAGTTCGTCAAGCTCGAGAGCGACGACGTCGCCGAGGCGCTCGCGCGGTTCGCCGAGGAACGCGGGATAACCCTCGTCATCGTCGGCCAGTCGCGGAGGGGCCGCCTGCATCGGCTGCTCCGGGGCTCGGTGATCGAGCGACTGATCGCCGGACGCCGGGGTCTCGACGTGCTCGTGGTCTCGCTCGACGACGGACCGAAGGCGCGCAACGGTCAGGTGCCATGAGCGCATCCACTCCTGAGCGATCCGACGGTCGGCTGCTCGACGCGCTCCTGGGCCCGATGGCCGAGGCGATACGGGAGATCGGACTGCCGTTGCACATCCTGCTGGAGCACCGCTTCGGCGAGCTCAACGAGAACCAGGTGGAGATGGTCGCGACGGCCCGCGACAGCTCCGAGCGCGCTGACGGGATCCTCCGCCGGGTGCAGCGCATCCGGTCACTCGAGTCCCGCCCGCGCAGTGCCGCGCAGGAGACCTCGCGCCTGACCGATCTCTGCCGCGCGCCGCTCGCGATCGTCCGCGCCCGCGAGGAAGCGCGCGGCGTCCGCGTCGAGGACGACATCGCCCTCACGCTGCCGCGCGTGCGTGGGCTGCGGATCCACCTCGAGGAGGGGTTGACCCTGCTGATCGGCGACGCGGCATCGCACGTACCGGATGGCGCGAGCCTCACGGTCATCGGTTCCGGCGGCGGTGAGGCCGGCGCGACCCTCAGCATCGAGGGCCCGATCCGCGAAGGCCCCCCAGGTCTCGACCGTTTGCTGGCCGTGCGACTCCTCGAGGTGGAGGGCGCGACCGTCGAGTCCGACGCGGGATCCACCCGCGTCACCTTCGCCTGGTAGGGCGTCGACAGAGGGCCCGTCGTTCGTCGCCGGTCGCGGGAGGCCCCCCGGGATGCCGGCGTCCGCTCGGTGTCAAGCCGGCCGCACCGCTGGCGCCGGCGCGTGCACTCCCCGAGAATTCCCGGACTCTCCCGGAGGTACGCGGTGGCCACGTTCTACCTGACCTGCCTGATCCTCGGCGGCGTCGTGCTCGTCGGTCAGTTCCTCCTCAGCCTCGTCGGCGTGGACGGCGATGGCTGGATCGAGGAGGGGGGCGCGCTCGAGGGTTCGCTCGACCTCTTCACCGTCCGCGCGCTCTCGGCGATGGCGGCCTTCCTCGGGGTGACCGGTCTCGGCCTCATGCAGCTCGGGCTGAACGGCTGGCTCGCCCTGCCGGTCGCGGGGGCGGTCGGGGTCGGCGCCGGCGTCGTCGTGGCGAGGATCGTGCGCGCGATGCGTCGCATGGACGTGGACAAGAGCTTCGAGATCGCGATGACCCTCGGCCAACAGGCCAAGGTCGCACTCAGCGTGCCCGGCGCGCACACCGGGGCCGGCAAGGTCCACCTGACCGCGCACGACCGCTTCCTCGAACTCGACGCCGTGACCGCCGAAGAGACCATCCCGAGCGGCGAGACCGTGTACGTGATCGACGCCGTTTCCTCCGACACCGTGCTGGTAGCCCGTCATCCTTCCCTTCCCGAGGAGTCAAATGTCCGTGGGTAGCCTCTTCCTCCAGCTCGAGGGCACCGTCCTCGAGGGCATCAACTGGATCGGCTTCGTCGGGCCGCTCGTCGGGGCGCTCGCCATCGGCGGCGTGGTGGTGCTCTTCGTCTCGCGCTACCGCCGCTGTCCCGCCAACCGCGTGCTGGTGATCTCCGGCCGCGTCGGCGGCGACGGCGCCGCAAAGTGCATCTCGGGAGGCGGGACGTTCGTCTGGCCGGTGATCCAGGAGTACGCGTACCTGTCGCTCGAGCCGATCCAGATCGACATCCCGCTCAAGGATGCGCTCTCCCTCGAGAACATCCGCGTGGCGGTCCCCTCCGTGTTCACCGTCGCGATCGGCACCGAGAGCGAGGTGCGCAGCAACGCCGCGGTGCGCCTCCTCGGCCTGACGCACGAGCAGATCAAGCGCCAGGCCCAGGACATCATCTTCGGGCAGCTGCGCCAGGTGATCGCCTCGATGAACATCGAGCAGATCAACCGGGACCGGGAGAGCTTCCTGCACCGGATCCTCACGTCGCTGGAGCCGGAGCTCAAGAAGATCGGCCTCGTGCTGATCAACGTGAACATCACCGACCTCAAGGACGACTCCGGCTACATCGAGGCGATCGGCAAGAAGGCCGCGGCGATGGCGGTGCAGCAGGCGCGCGGCGATGTCGCCGACCAGGAGAAGCTGGGCGAGGTGCGCGTGGCCGAGGCCGAGCGCGAGCGCTCGGTGTCGGTCGCGAACGCCGCGAAGTTCCGCGAGATCGGGATGCGCGAGGCGGACCGCGAGAAGCTCGTCCGCATCGCCGAGCTCGAGAAGGAACAGGTGATCGGCGAGCAGACCGCCGCCTTCGAGCGGGATGCCCGCGTCAAGGACGCCGAGCGCGCACGCCGTGTGGCGGTCGCCGAGGCGGAGGCCAAGGCGATCGAGGGTGAGTCCCAGTCCCAGGCGCTGGTCGCCACCACCCGCGCCCAGCTTCAGGTGCGCGAGGCAGAGGCCTACCAGCTCTCGGAGACCAAGAAGCGCGAGGCGGAGGCGGCCGTGCGGGAGGCAGGGTTCCGCGCGATGGCCCGCGCCGCGCTCGCCGACGCCGAGCGCGTCGAGGCCGAGCAGCGCGCCGCCCTCGAGGCCGTCGCGAAGGCGCAGAAGGCGCAGACGATCGTCGAGGCCGAGGCCGAGGCGGAGAAGCGCCGCATCGAGGCCGAGGCCGAGGCCCGCGCCATCTACGTGAAGCTCGAGGCCGAGGCCCGCGGCCAGTACGAGATCATGTCCAAGAAGGCCGAGGCGATGAAGGAACTCGTCGCCGCCGCAGGCGGCGCGAAGGAGGCCTTCCAGCTCATGATGGTCGAGCACCTCGACACCCTCGCCGAGACCTCGGCCAAGGCGATCTCGAACATCAAGTTCGACAAGGTCGT
>CAZYUL010000039.1:0-25370 GCA_964650715.1 uncultured Gemmatimonas sp.
GACAAGCACAAGACGGTGGACGACGCGCCCTTCGGCGGCGGGCCGGGGATGGTGATGAAGCCGCAGCCCTTCTTCGATGCCGTCGAATCGCTGGGGGCGAAGGCGCCGATCGTCCTGCTGTCGCCGCGCGGCAAGGTCTTCACGCACGCGGACGCCGAGCGGTTCGCGTCGGGGACGGAGCTCACGCTCCTCTGCGGCCACTACAAGGACGTGGACCAGCGCGTCGCCGACCACCTCGCGACCGAGGAACTCTCCCTCGGCGACTTCGTGCTCTCTGGCGGCGAGCCGGCAGCACTCGCCGTGGTGGACGCGGTGGTACGGCTGCTCCCGGGCGCGATGAGCGACATCGAGAGCGCGCGGACGGACTCGTTCTTCGACCGCGGCCTCTCGGCGCCGAGCTACACGCGGCCGGCGGAATATCGGGGCTTCAAGGTCCCGGAGGTCCTGCTCTCGGGGAACCACGCGGCGATCGAGCGATGGCGGAAGGCGGAAGGGGAGCGGTTGACGGCTGCTCGGCGTGGATCCGCCCCCGTTGCACAAGACGCGGCGCCGCAGTAGCTTACGAGGCTCAACCTGACCCTCGATCGGGCCGCCGACAGGCCCGGAGTCCCATATGCATCCGTTCGCCGAGACCCAGAAGGAGTTCCTCAAGACCGTCCCGCCCTTCCGCGCGGGCGACACGCTGCGTGTGAACGTGCGCGTGAAGGAAGGCGAGAAGGAGCGCCTTCAGGCGTTCGAGGGCGTGTGCATCGCCCGCAAGGGCACCGGCGTCTCCGCGACATTCGCCGTCCGCAAGATCTCCAACGGGGTCGGCGTCGAGCGCATCTTCCCGCTGCACTCGCCGATGCTCGCCGAGATCAAGGTGGTGCGTCGCGGCCGGGTGCGGCGCGCGAAGCTCTTCTACCTCCGCAACGTGACCGGCAAGGCGGCCCGTATCGCCGAGAAGAAGGCGCGGGTGCACGTCCCGGTCACCGGCGAGGCCGTCACCGAGTAGGACAGCGGCGCGATGGCCGGCGGGTGGAGCGCGATCGAACGGTCGCTCCGCGCAGAGGGCGCCAGGCACATCGCCGGTGTTGATGAGGTCGGACGGGGCCCCCTCGCGGGCCCCGTCGTCGTTTGCGCGGTGATCATGTCCGCGGACCGCCGCGCGATCCGTGGGGTCACCGACTCCAAGCAGCTCACGGCCGACGAGCGCGAAAAGCTCGCCCGCCGCATCCGTGAACAGGCCGTCGCGCTCGCGTTGGCGGCCGGTTCGGTCCGCGACATCGCCCGGTGGAACATCTATCAGGCTACGGCGCGCGCGATGGCTCGTGCGCTGGGGCGGCTCCCGCTGGCGCCCGACGCCGTGCTGGTGGACGGGAAGCCGATCGCGACGCTGGGCGTCGCGCACCGGGCCGTGGTGGACGGGGACGCGCGCTGCTACTCGATCGCCTGCGCGAGCATCGTGGCGAAGGTGGTCCGGGACCGCCTGATGGCGCGCCTCGCGCCGCGCTACCCCGCGTACGGTTGGCAGCAGAACAAGGGGTACGGCACTCCCGAGCATCTGGCGGGACTCCGCCTCGCCGGGCTGAGCCCGCACCATCGCCTGGGGTTCTGTCGGACCGCGCTCGGAGGTCAGCTCGACCTGGTGGAGTGAGGGGCCGTCGGGCCAGCCCTCAGGGTGCGCGCAACCAGACGACCACGAACTGGGCGCTGCGCCGGGGATCCGTCGTCCGCCCGGAGAGGCTCCCGTGCCCACAGACGGCGTTCGGGGGCCACCGACTCGCGAGGGTTCGGGTGAGGTCCGTGCCCTCCGGGTACGCCTCGACGAACTCCACATCACCCGCCCGGATCGCATCCACCGTCGCACCGGGGCGAGGGAGACCATCCACGAAGAGGCAGGCGCCGTTGGTGACCACCATCCCACGGCCGGCGACGGCGGGCGCGGCGTCGAGCGCGCTGCCGAGCGACGTCGCGCCGGTCGCGAGCACCTCGGCGCGGGTCATCCGCGCCGCGCGCGGGGTGGCGTAGCGCAGTCGGCGCTCCAGGTCACGCCAGATCCAGTAGTCGCGGCTCGCGTCCTCTGTCGTATCGAGCGGGACCTCGACGATGAGGTACCCGGAGGTCGGGACCTTGCCGGTGACGAGGCGCGTCGCGTAGCCGGTACGGCCGGTGCGAAGGATGAACGACTTGCCGGCGGGGAGGGCGATCGCGAACCGGCCGGTCGAGTCGGTGGAGGCGACCGAGTCGCTGCCCATGAGCCGCAGCGTGGCCCCGGCGAGGCCATCGCTGCCGCGGGCGTCCGAGACCAGCCCGCGGACGCCGGTCCATCCGGCGGCGACGAGCCCGGAGTCGAGCGTTCCCTCGGCTTCCAACAGTGTGAAGTCACGGCGGAGGCCGTTGGCCGGGATCTCGATGGCGGCCACGAGCGGGGCGAAGCCCTCCCGGCGGATCGAGACCTGCCAGCGACCGGCGTCGAGCCCCTCGACCCGGAAGTCGCCGTCCTTCTCCCCCTCGGAGAGGTGGATGGTGCCGCCACGGGAGACGCGGATCACCGCGTTGTCCACGGACCCCCCCGAGGAGGCCAGCACGCGCCCGACGAGCACACCGGGTCGCAGCGACTGACCCGTGGCCACCCCTGGCAGCATGCCCCCCGCGACCCCCGCCGCGCCAACGAGGGCGACGAGGAGACGGAGCGCGGATGGGGGGGCGGGGGGCGGCGTCAGCATGTCGGTGTTACCCCGTCCGGCGCGGGGGGTCCCGAACGATGTCCGCCTCTGCCACCGATGCGCCAGTCGGCGCACCTTTATGTCCGCAGGACCCCTCCGGCCCGCCGATGCACGAAACCGAGCTGCTCGCCAGCACCGACCCGATCTCGCAGGCCATCGTCGCCCTCCTCCTGGCGACGATGTTCGTGGTGCTCTCGATCGAGAAGGCGCACCGGGTGCTCGTCGTGCTCGTGGCGGTCTCCACGCTCTGGGCGATCACCTACCTGACGCCCTTCCACCTCCTCTCGCTCGAGGGGGCGACCGCCGCGCTCGACCTGAATGTCCTGCTCCTGCTGGCGGCGATGATGGCCCTGGTGGGGGTGCTCAAGGCGACCGGGGTGTTCGGCTGGGCGGTGGAACGGCTGCTCGAGCGGTTCGGTGACGATCCGGTGCGGGCGATCGCGGTGCTCTGGTGGTTCACCGCGGTCTCGTCGGCGTTCGTGGACAACGTGACGACGGTCATCTTCGTCACGCCGGTGGTGCTGGCCGTGACGAGGCGCCTGCAGGCGCCCGCGCCACTGGTGCTGCTGCCGACGATCATGGCGGCGAACATCGGTGGGACGGCGACGCTCATCGGCGATCCACCGAACATCATGATCGGCTCGGGCGCGGGACTCTCGTTCATGGATTTCGTCCGCGAACTGACCGTGCCGGTGCTCGTGATGATGTGCGGGCTCCACTGGTGGGGCGCGCGACGGCTGCGCGCGGCGATGGGTCCGGCCGCGGCGGCGCCGCGGCGCGCGGACGAGCCGGGACGCGGCCCCGAGATCACCGACCCCGGGCTCCTCCGGTGGATGGGGTGGATCAGCGTGGTGGTGCTCGTCGGCTTCGTCACCCACGGCGCGACCGGGATGCCGGCGGCGGTGCCGGCGGTGCTCGGGGCGGCGGCGGCGCTGGCGATCCAGGACATCCGCTACCTGCGCGCCGCCCGCCCCTCGCACGAGGAACGGCAGCACGGCATCCTGCACGTGCTGGAGCGCGAGATCGAGTGGCCGACGCTGACCTTCTTCGCGTTCCTCTTCATCATCGTGGGCGCGGCGGTCTCCACTGGACTGATCGCGACGGTCGCGGGGGGGCTGGAACGGGCCATCATGACCGGCCGTGACGCCCTCGGGCTCGGGGAAGCGGGGACGCTGCTCTTCGCGTCGCTCCTCGTGCTCTGGGTCGCCGGGAGCCTCTCGGCGCTGATGGACAACATCCCCTTCGTCGCCGTCAGCATCCCGGTGATCGCGACGCTGATCGAGGGACTCCCTGGCAACGGCACGGTCCTCTGGTGGGCGCTCGCCCTCGGAGCGTGCCTCGGTGGGAACGCGACGCCGATCGGCGCGTCGGCGAACGTGACGACGCTCGGATTCGCCGAACGCGAGGGGATCCGGATCTCGTTCGGCGAGTTCGCGTCCACCGGCCTTCGCGTGACGGTGGCGACGCTCATGCTCTCGTCGCTCTATCTCACCGGGTTCGTGCTCCTCGGCCCACTCGAGGTCACCTATGTGGGTCTCGCGCTCCTCGCGGCCGCGCTGGTCGTGCTCTGGGCCGGTGGTCGGAGGCTCAAACGCGAACGGGTATATTCCGAACGTGCGTGAGGTGCGACCCGGTAGCTCAGCTGGTAGAGCAAAGGACTTTTAATCCTTAGGTCGTGGGTTCGAGACCCACCCGGGTCATCTCCAGTGGACGGTCAGGGATTCCCCTAATGGATTTGGGGGACGCGCCCGATGGTTGGCGTTCCGGGTGATTCCTAACATCAGGCCACTATGAGCGGCGACCTGATCCGAATCATCCTCGCAGACGACCACGCCGTCGTCCGCGCCGGCCTCAAGGCGGTCCTCGGCGGGGCGAAGGACATGCTCGTCGTGGGCGAAGCCTCGAGCGGCCCCGAGGCGGTGGCGCTGGCTGAGCGCCTCACTCCTGACGTCGTGGTGATGGACCTCTCCATCGGGGACGTGGACGGGGGCCAGGCCACCAAGCAGCTCATCGAGAAGGGGATCCCCTCCAAGGTGCTGATCCTCACGATGCACCCGGAGGAGGACTACCTCGTGCCGATGCTCGAGGCGGGGGCCGCGGGATTCCTGCCGAAGACCGCCGCCGACCGCGAGCTGATCGACGCCGTGCGCACGGTCGCGCGGGGCGACATCTTCGTGCGCGCCGAGGCCGCCAAGATCCTCGCGAAGGGTTACCAGCGGAAGGACCCGATGCACGAGGACCGGGCGCGCTTCGAGCGGTTGACCGAGCGCGAGCGGGACGTGCTCCGGTTGACGGCGCAGGGGTACTCGGCCCCGGAGATCGGCGAGAAGCTCTTCATCTCGCCGAAGACCGTGGACACGTACAAGCAGCGGATCCAGGACAAGCTCGGACTGTCGCACCGCCACGAGTACGTGCAGTTCGCGCTGCGGCTGGGACTCCTTCACGCGTGAGCGGTGACTGCGGGGGGTGCCTCGCAGTAGGTTAGCGGTCGTGTTCACCACCTCCGACAAGGTCCGCGTCGTCGTCGGCGCCGGCGTCGTCTCCCTGCTCGTGGTCGGGGGCGTCGCGCTCGGGGTCTCGTACCGCGCCGCGGTCGCCGGCGGCTCGGAGGCCAACTGGCGGGCGGTGCCGGCGCTGGTCGTCCTCCTCCTCGCCCTGGCGTTGGTGTTGGCCTGGTTCGCCTACGTGAACCTCCAGCGCGACCTGTCCCATCGCAGCGAGGTCGAGGCCGCGCTCCGGGCATCGGAGGCGAAGTTCGCGGGCATCCTCGACATCGCCGCCGACGCGATCATCTCGGTGGACGACGGGCTCCGCGTGCTCCACTTCAACCGCGGCGCCGAGCGGATCTTCGGGTACGCCGCGGCGGAGATGCTGGGCCAGCCCCTCGCGACGCTGTTGCCGGAACGGTACCGCGAGATGCACGACGGCCACATGCGCGCCTTCGGACGCTCCGCCGACGCCGCAAGGCAGATGGGAGACCGTCGCGAGATCTTCGGCCTCCGCAGCGACGGCCGTGAGTTCCCCGCCGAGGCGTCCATCTCCAAGCTCGAACAGGTGAACGGCGCGAAGGTCTTCACCGTGCTGCTGCGCGACATCACCGAGCGGCGGCTGCGTGAGGAGGCGCAACGGCGGCTGGGCGCGGCGGTCGCGACGCTCGGTGAGACCCTCGAGGTCGAGGGGACCGAGCGCGCGGTGGTGCAGCTCCCGCTGCCCTGGCTCGGCGACGCGGCGTTCCTCGACGTGGTGACGGGGGGACCGCAGCTGCGGCGCATCCCGGCTGCGACCGGGGACGCGGCACGGGACGCGGCGCTCGAGGCGCTGGCATCGAGTCCGCCCGACCTCGACTCGCCCTCGCGCGTGGTGGATGTGCTCCGCACCGGGCGCGCGGAGATCATCAACGAGGCGGACGACGAGTGGATCGAGGCGCACACCGCGGGCGCCGACGAGTACGAGCGGATGCGCGCGGTGGACATCGGCGCCCTGATGCTGCTGCCGCTCGTGGCGCGCGAGCACGTCCTCGGGGTGCTCAACGTGATCCGGCGCCGCGGCCAGCCCGGGTTCACCGCCGCGGAGCTTGTCATCGCCGAGGCGCTGGCACTGCGGGCCGCGTTCGCGCTCGACAACGCGCGACTCTACGCGACGGCGCGCGCCGCGACGCACGCGCGCGACCACGCGCTGGGCGTCGTCTCGCACGACCTCCGCAACCCGATCTCGGCGATCGGGATGAGCGCGCGGGCCCTCCGGTCCACGATCGGCGACGCCGACGAGGTGCGATCCGAGCTCGTCGAGAACATCCTCACGAGCCAGGAGATGACGCAGCGGATGATCCGCGACCTCCTCGACGTGGCGAGCATCGAGGTCGGGCGACTGTCCGTGGAGCGGAGGGCGGAGGCGCTGGGGCCGATCCTCGAGCGTGGCGTGGCGCTCTTCAGCCGCGAGGCCGCCGACCGCGAGGTCCGGCTCACGCTGCAGGTGCCCGACGGCCTCCCGTTGATCCTCGGTGACGCCGAGCGGCTGGTGCAGGTGCTCGCGAACCTCCTCGGGAACGCGCTCCGCCACACGCCGCGCGGAGGCGAGGTGGACGTGTCGGCGCGCGTGGTCGGTGCGGAGGTGGAGATCGTGGTGCGCGACACGGGGAGCGGGATCGCGCCGACATCCATGCCGCTGATCTTCGAGCGCTACTGGACGGTGCGGGGGAACGCGCCGAAGGGTGGGACGGGGCTCGGGCTCGCGATCGCGCGCGGCATCGTCGAGGCCCACGGGGGGCGGCTCTGGGCGGAGTCGGAGCTTGGCAAGGGGAGCACGTTCCGGTTCACGGTCAGGTCCGCCCAGTGAGGACCTCCCGGTAGCTCGCGTCGAGGCGGTCGAGTTCCGCTGACCATGAGCGGCGCTCGGCGGTGCGCCGGGCGCCGGCGGCGAGACGACGGCGGAGCGTCGCGTCCTGGAGGAGCCGCCGCATCGCCTCGGCGCACCGGGCGGGATCCGCGTCCGCGTAGGCGAGGCCGTTCTCCTCGTGAACGAGATGGTCGGCGACCCCACCGGCCGGAGTGGCGATCACCGGGAGCCCCGCCGCCATCGCCTCGAGCACGACGAGACCGAGGGTCTCGGTGAGCGAGGCGTAGAGGAAGGCGTCGGCGCTCGCGTAGAGCTCCGGCAGGGCGGTGCGACGGTCGAGGTTGCCGACGAAGGTGACCGCTGGATGCGCCATCGCGCGGAGGCGCGGGACGGAGGGGCCGTCCCCCGCGACGACCAACCGCACGGCGCCGACCGGCATCTCCTCGGCGATCGCCGCGAATGCGATGAGGAGCTTGTCGATCCCCTTCTCCGGCGCCAGGCGACCGACGTGCAGGAAGAGGAACCCGTCGCCGACACGCAGGGACTCACGGAGCGCGTTGCTCCGCCGGGAGGGATGGAACTGCGCATCGTCCACGCAGCGGCCCCAGACCTCGATCGGGGTGCGGACCCCGGAGTCGATCAGCGTCTGCCGCGAGGGCGCGGACGGCGTGTAGACCCGGGCCGCCCGCGCGTGGAAGGCGGCGATGGAGCGCTCGACGGCGCCGCGGAGGAAGGGCAGGCGATACGAATCGGCGTACTTGGCGAAGTCGGTGTGGTACGAGGTGCACAGCGGCAACCCAGCCCGATCCGCCGTGGCTGCGCCGAGGCGCCCGACGACGAACTCTGTCGCGGCGTGCACGAGGTCGGGCTTGAAGCGCTCGACGAGGCGCCGGACCGCGCGTGAGGCCGGGGCGGCGATCCGCACATCGGGATAGGTCGGCATCGGCAGCGACGGGAGCAGCGTGAGGTCTTGGGTGCTCCGGCCCGACGACGCGAAGACGTCGACGGGCTGCGTGCGGCTCCGGGGTGCGATGACGGCGCAGTCCCACCCCCGCTCGCGCAGGCCGTCGACCATGAGGGCGGTGACGACCGAGACGCCGTTCACCTGCGGGGGATAGGTGTCGCTGCAGAAGAGGACGCGCATCGCGGGTGAAGAATGTGCCGTGAGCGAATCAACGCGGCGTGACGGATGTGTCACGGGCGTCCCACGGCGACTCGCGATCCCGGTGCCGTGACAGACCTGAGACGGCGCCGTCCACGGGCCGAGACCTCGCGCAGCGATCATGGTCGTCGTGACTACGCGGACTCTCACAGCCCTCAACGAGGTCACCATGTCTCGCCACGCGCCGTTCGGCCGCGTGATCCTGCTGGTCCTGGACGGACTCCGACCCGATGCGATCCCGCGGTTCGGGCTCCACCACATCGCTGCGCTCTCGCGGCGCGGCGCCTCGACGATGCTCGCGCGCACCGTCTCGCCGAGCGTGACCGCGGCGGCGATGGCATCGCTGCTGACCGGGGCGCCGCCGGCCGTCCATGGCGTCGCGACCAACCGCTTCCACCTGCCGCGGCCGCGCGGTCCGGTCGACCCGCTCCCGCGCACGCTGGCCCGCGCCGGCTACTCGAGTTCGATCTTCATCTCTGCGGTACCCTTCGGATTCCACGGGCTCGCGCAGCGGATCTCGGCGCACCTCGGCTTCACGGCGACGAGCATCGGGGGCCGGAGCGCCGACGACGTGCTCGGACGGGCGATCCCGACGCTGCAGGAGCAACGGCGCGGGCTCGTGATGCTGCACTGGGCCGACGCCGACCGCGCCGGGCACGCCCACGGCTGGATGTCGGAGCCCTACGCCGATGCTACCCGGGTGCTCGATGGATCGGTCGGGAGCCTGCTGGCGATGCCCGACGTCGTGGATGACCCGTCCACGCTGTTGATCGCGCTCGCCGACCACGGCGGCGGGGGGATGCGCAGCCACGAGCACGACGGCGACCACCCGCTCGACCACACGATCCCGATCATGCTTTCGGGGGCGCGGATCCGTTCGGGCGACCTGGGAGCTGGCCATTCGATCCTCGACCTTCCGCCGACGATCTGTTGGGCACTCGGCATCGCGCGCCCGGAGAGTCACGCCGGCCGCGCCCTCTCGCACGCCTTCGCGGATCCGCGGGTGTCGCCTGAACTCGCCCCGGCGGAGGCTGCCTGATGCGCCGCTACGCCACATTGCTCGATGCGCGCGATCGGGCGCTGTACGCCCGCTGGGTGTTCAAGGTGGACGTGCCGCGCCGCGTCCGGCGGGCGTGGTCGGCGATCACGCACCTCGGCGGGCCGACCGCGACGATCTCGGCCGTGCTCGCGCCGCTGCTCCTCGGCGGTCCGGCCCTGCGCGACGCAGCCGGGGCGGCGGGCTTCGCGCTCGCGCTGGCGCACGGGATCGTGCACGTCGTGAAGCGCCGGTTGTTGCGGGAGCGGCCGGAGCTCGCGATCAGCGGCGGCGCCCACGCTCCCGTCCCCGACGACTTCTCGTTCCCGTCGGGCCACTCGGCGGCGGCGATGAGTGTCGCGCTCGCGTACGCGCTCGCCTTCCCCGCGTTCGCCTCGTCGCTCCTCCTCCTCGCGACGCTCGTCGGCCTCTCCCGCGTGCGCCTCGGGGTGCATTACCCGGGCGACGTCTTCGCCGGACAGGCGATCGCGATCGCCGCGGCCCTCCTCGTGCGCGCGGCGTGGTGAGGCGCGGTCTCCGGGTCGCGTTGGTGACCGACACCTTCGCACCCCAGCTCAATGGCGTGACCCGGACCCTCGACCGGCTCGTCGCCGCGCTCGAGGCGGACGGGGGCACGGTGCACGTCGAGACCGTCACCGATCCGGCCGCCGAGCAGGATCCGCGGATCCACCGGACGCGCAGCATCCCCTTCTGGGCGTACCCGGAGATGCGGATCTCGACCCCCGGCGCCGGAGCGATGGCCGAGCGTCTCGAGGCGTTCCAGCCGGACCTCGTCCACCTCACGACGCCGTTCGGGGTCGGGATCGCGGGGATGCTCGCCGCGCGCACGCTCGGCCTCCCGACGGTGACGTCGTACCACACGAGCTATCCGCAGTACCTCCATCACTACGGGCTCAGGGTCCTCGATCGGATCGCGTGGCCGTGGCTGCGCTGGTTCCACAACGCGTCGCGGCGGACGTACGCGCCGTCGCGTTGGATCGCGTCGGAGCTGACCCGCAACGGGGTGGAACGCGTCGCCCTCTGGTCCCGCGGGGTCGATACGGCGCGTTTCGATCCGAGCAACCGCTCGGAGACGCTCCGCCGGCGCCTCGGCGTCCCGTCAGGAGGCGCGCTCGTCGCATACGTCGGGCGGATCGCGCCGGAGAAGGGGATCGACGTCGCGCTCGACGCGATGCGGCGGCTCGCGGTCCGGTGGGGGGATCGCGTGCGCTTCGCCCTCGCGGGGGACGGACCGGCGGTCGCCGGCGCACGGCTTCGCGCTCCGGATGGAACGACGTTCACCGGATCGCTCGCGGGCGAGGACTTGGGGGCGTTCTATGCCTCATCCGACGTCCTGCTCTTCCCCTCGACCACCGACACCTTCGGGAACGTCGTGCTGGAGTCACTGGCGAGCGGGACGCCGGTTGTCGCCGCCGACCACGGACTCGCGGCGGAGCTCGTGGACCACGGAGCGGTCCTCACCTTCCCCGGCGGGGATGCCGCGGGCCTCGAGGCGCAGGTCTCGCGCCTGCTGCACGATGACGCGCTCGCGGACCGGCTGCGGAGGCGCGGCCGCGCGGTCGCGCTCGGACGCGACTGGAACGCGGTCTGGAGCGCACTCTTCTCTGACTACCGCCGCGTGATCGCCGACTCGGCGCAGGACCGCCGGGCGGCCTGACGGATGCTCCCCTACCTGTTCCTCGGGATCGCGGCCGCGCTTGCCGCGGGCTGGGCCCTCAACTTCCTCAGCTACCGCGTCATCAAGGAGCGGACGCTCCGCGAGCGGCGCTGGGACTACAACATCTGCTGCGGCGTGACCGACGGCGGCGGCGTGAACGCCGACATCGTCCGACACGGTCCCGTGCCGCGATTCGAACTCGTCGAGGATGTGACGCGGCTCCCGCACGGGACCGGCACCTTCGCGCACGTGCTCTGCAGCCACACGCTGGAGCACGTGGACGATCCGGGCGCGATGTTCGCGGAGCTGCGGCGCGTCGGACGACGTGTCACGATCCTCGTCCCACCGCTCTGGGATCCGTTCGGCGCGTTCAACCCGCTCGAACACCGCGTGATCTTCCTCTCGCTCGCGACGCGGCACGACGACCGGCTCCCGCCCTATGTCGTGTACCGGCCGGCACGGTGGCTCCAGGGAGTGCTGGGGCAGCGGATCAAGGGACGCTTGCCTGGCGCGATCGTCGTGCGACGCCTGCGCCGGCTGTGGCTCCGTTGGACCCGCACCCGGCATCGCGCGTCAGTCGCACGATAGCGCCTCCACCGACGCAGTCAGGGGAGCCGTAAGCCTGGAGGGGCCGTCAGTGCGGCTCAGGCGCCGGTGACCTGTTCGCGGACGGCGCGGGCTGGGCCGCCGCGTGGCGCCAAACGATCCCTGCGAGGTCAGCCATCAGCCGCTGCGCCGCTGCGCGCTCGGGGATCGCGCGGGTGAGGATCACGAGGACGATCGGCGCGCGCCCGTCGCGATAGATGATCGCCGCGTCGTGCGTGGTGGCGGTTATCCACCCCGTCTTGTGGGCCACGCGCGTCCCGGGCGGCAACCCCGCCGGGATCTCGTCGTTGAACTCCTGCCGCATGAGGGTCTCGCGCATCGCGATCGTCGCCCACGCCGATGCCGCCTCCCCACGCTCGAGCGCCGCGAGGAGTTTCCCCATCCCACGCGCGGTCGTCACGTTGTTGAGGCCGGCGCGGAAGGCGAGGCCGTCCTCCACGCCGCGTCGGACCAGGACGCCCGCGCCCCCCAGGGTGCGGGCGTTCGATGTCACGCGCGTGGGATCGAGCCGCTCGATCAGGACGTTCGTCGCCAGGTTGCTGGAGCGCACAATCATCCGTTCATTCAGCTCGCGGTAGGAGATCGGCGCGCCGACGCGGTCGTAGAGGGCGGCGTCGGAATCCTCGGTCGCGGTGAGGGAGTAGGGACTCCCGTCCACGATCGAGGCGAATCGGTTCACCAGCGGGATCCGGTCGTCGAGGTCGAGTTCGCCGCGATCGGCGCGCCGGAAGAGTTCGATCATCACCGGGACCTTCATCGTGCTGGCCGCATGGAAGGTCACGGTGTCGGCGATGCCGAGGGTCTGGCCGGTCTCGAGGTCCTCGAACCAGAGGCCGACCTCGGCGCCGGGGAGCTCGGCGATCCGCCGCTCGAGTGTGACGCGTAGCACATCGGTCCCCTGGGGGAACCCTGACAGGCCGGGATGGGTCGAAACGAGGGTGACCAGGCCGATGGCCGGGCACAGGGCATGCAGGGGTGGAAATGCGGGCCGCATGGCCCGAATATACGGGTGGTTCGACACAGGGCGCGGCCAGCGCGTCCGGACAACCCATCGTCTGGGAGAACGCGTGGCACCTTCGCGCCTCAACCTCGGGATACTGCTGTGCCTCGTGGCCGCCTGCGGCGGTCCCGTGGCGCGCACCGCACCGGTCCCCGAGCCGGCCCCTGAGATCGCGGCCCCGGCGACCGTTCCCGCCGCCGAACCGGCTGCCGGGCCTGCCGAGGCCGCCGGCCCCGCCGCGGTCGAGGTGGAACCCGTGGCCGCGGCGGACACCGCCTCGCAGGAGCCGGAGGAGTCCGCCGAACCCGAGACGCCCCCGCCGGCCTGGGACATCGAGGTCGAGCCGTACCAGTCGCACGACCGCGTGGCGCACTTTGTGGACCGCTTCAGCAACGCGGTGCGGGAACCGTTCGAGCTCGCCCTGGCCCGGCAGACGCGCTACGCGCCGATGATCCACGCCAAGCTCCGCGCCGGCGGGCTCCCCGAGGACATGATCTACCTGCCGCTCATCGAGAGCTGGTACGACCCGCACGCGTACTCGCGTGCGGCGGCGGTGGGGATGTGGCAGTTCATGACGCGAACGGCCAAGGGAGTCGGGCTCCGCGTGGACTGGTGGGTGGACGAGCGCCGTGATCCGGTGCGATCCACCGACGCGGCGGTGGTCTACCTCAACCAGCTGCGTGACGACTTCGGGTCCCTCTACCTCGCCGCCGCCGCGTACAACGGCGGACCGGGTCGCGTCTCGCGCGGGCTGGAGCGGCACGCGAGCGCGCTCGAGGGCACCGCCGGCGACGACCTCTTCTTCGCGCTCTCGCAGCAGAAGGCGTTCGTGCAGGAGACGAGCGACTACGTGCCGAAGCTCATCGCGGCCGCGCTCGTCGGGAAGGATCCGCGCCGCTACGGCGTGTCGGTCGCGCCGCTGCTGCCCTTCGCCTGGGACTCGGTGAGCGTGCCGGCGGCGACGCCGTTGGCCGCCGTGGCGAAGGCCGCTGACGTGCCGCTCGACACCCTGCTCGACTACAACCCGCACGTCCTGCGCGGGATGACGCCGCCGTCCGGTCCCCCGCTGTGGCTACGCGTGCCGGTCGGGACCGCCGAGGGCTTCTCGGAGCGGCTCGCGGCACTCGACGTCGCCGAACGCACGGCGATCACGCGGATCGTGACGAAGGAGGGGGATTACATCACGGCGATCGCGAAGAAGCACGGCCTCACGGCCAAGCAGCTGAACTGGTACAACCCGCAGGCGACCCGGCTCAAGAACGGGAACCTGCACGCGGGCCAGCGGATCCTCGTGCCGCGGAAGGACGTGGCGGCGGCCGCTCGGGACGTGCCCAACCCGGCGATCGAGCGCTACGGCACGGCCGCCAACGGCGTGCACGTCGTGAAGCGCGGCGACACGCTCGGGCACATCGCCCGGCGCAACGGCACGACGGTCGCGCGGCTGCGCTCGCTCAACAAGCTCAAGGGCGACGTGATCCGGCCGGGGCAGAGGCTGAGGATCCGATAAAGCGAGGAGCGAAGAGCGAGGGGAAGGAGCGAGGGGAAGGGGTGAGGGGAAGGGGTGAGGGGTGAGGGAGAGTAGAATCGCCTCGTACACCTTCCTCCCTGGGCCTTTCAGACCTTTGCGCGCCAGGTCCCGCTCTTGCCGCCGTCCTTCTCGAGTAGGCGGATCCCCTCGATCCGCATGCCCTTGTCGGCGCTCTTGGCCATGTCGTAGACCGTCAGCAGCGCCACGCTGACCGCCACCATCGCCTCCATCTCCACGCCCGTCTGCGCGCTGGTGCGCACCTCGGCCTCGCAGCGCACGGCGTGACCGCGCTCCTCCAGTGAGAATCGCACCTGCACGTCGGTGAGCGGGAGGGGATGGCAGAGGGGGATCAGTTCGGCGGTGCGCTTGGCGGCGAGGACCCCGGCGATCCGCGCGGCGCCGAGCACGTCGCCCTTGGCGAGCTGCGCGTCGCGGACGGCCACGAACGCGTCGCGGCTCATCAGGATCCGACCCTCGGCGAGCGCGCGACGCGCGGTCGCGGCCTTGGCGGAGACATCCACCATCGCCGCAGCGCCGTCGGCGGCGACGTGCGAGAGGCCGCGCTTGCCACGCCCGGTGGAACCACGGGCAGGTCCTCGCTTGCGTGCTGCCATCGTCAGGTCCTCGCGAGTCCGTCGAGGAGCCGCGCGGTGACGAGCTGCGGATTCGCGTTGCCGTCGGCGGCGCGCTTGGCCTCCTCCACCAGCGGCATCGCGCGCGCGGCGGCGCTCGCCCGCGTCTCGTCGCCGCTCCGCGCGGCATCGCGCGCGCGCTCGTAGAGGAGCACGGTCATCGCGTCGAGCACGTCGGTGAAGGCGCCGCGGGCCTTGGCCGAGCCGGCGGTGAACGCCGCCCGCAGCGCCTGCTCCCGCCCGGTGTCGGCGGCGGCGAGCAGCTCGCGGGCGCGAGCGACGGCGGAGGCGCGCTCGGCGGCGCCGATCAGCGTTCCCGGCGCCCCCCCCGCCATCCGCACGAGATCGTCCACCGGCTCGTTGGCGAGCGACGGGTTCACGAGCGGGTCGCTGACGAACCGGCGCACCGCCTCGTCGGCGAGAGGTGCGACCCGCAGGGCCACGACGCGCGACCGGATCGTCGGCAGCAGCGCGCCGGGCTCGCTCGAGGTGAGGATCAGCGTGGTGTCGGCCGGCGGCTCCTCGAGGAGCTTGAGGAACGCGTTCGCCCCCTCGGTGCTCGATGCCTGGGGTGCCATCCGTTCGGCGTCGCCGACGACGAAGACCTTGCGCCGCGCGAGCGCAGGCGTGCGCGACGCCATCTGCACGATCAGCCGCGTCACGTAGAGGAAGATGCCCGCCGAGCCGTCGGGGCGCGGGTAGATCCCGCGGGCCTCGACCCGCTCGCGGACCGCGAGCTCGTACTCCTCCTGCACCTCCTCGAGCGCGGGATCACTCCCCTTGAGCCGTGGACGGGGGAAGAACCACCGCAGGTCAGGATGCTGGAGCTCGGCGGTGAACCGGCAGTGCTGGCACTCGCCGCAGGGGCGCTCGGCGCCCTCGCACAGCAACGACTGCGCGAGCCAGAGCCCGAGCCGTTGCTTGCCGACGCCGGGAGGCCCCTGCAGGAGGAGGCTCGCGGGGAGCGATCGCTCGGCGACCATCGCCGAGAGCCGCCGCCGCAGGGCATCGTGGCCGAGGAGCGGGACGAGGGGCACGCGCGTAAGATAGTCCCCATGGGAAACTTCCGCCTCGATTCGGCGCGCCGCGCGGCGGCGCTGATGCTCCTGCTCTTCCCGGGTCTCGTCAGCCAGGCGCGCGCGCAGGCGCGGCCGACGACGGTGACGCGGCCCGACGCCGCCTCACCGCGCGCGCGTGCGCGCGACCTCGGCGTCGCGCCGGGCGTGTTCGCGCCGGGCGCGCTGAACGCGATCACCGATGTCGCCGGCGTCCGCGTCGGACAGGTCACGCTGATCGAGGGTGACCGCGTGCGCACCGGCGTCACCGCGATCCTCCCTCACGGCGAGAACGCCTACCGGTCGCGGGTGCCGGCGGCGCTCCACGTCGGCAACGGGTTCGGCAAGTTCGCCGGCGGCTCGCAGATCGCGGAACTGGGCGAGTTGGAGACCCCGATCCTCCTCACCTGCACGCTCTGCGTCTGGCGCGCGGCCGACGCGATGGTGGAGTGGCTCCTGGCCCAGCCGGGGATGGAGAACGTCCGGTCCATCAACCCCGCGGTGGGGGAGACGAACGACGGCGGATTGAACGACATCCGTTCGCGTCCGGTCACGGCCGACGCGGTGCGGCGCGCGCTCGAGGGCGCCAGCGGCGGCCCCGTCTCCGAGGGGAGCGTGGGCGCCGGAACCGGGACGCAGGCCTTCGGGTGGAAGGGCGGGATCGGCACGTCCTCGCGCGTGCTCCCGGCATCGCTCGGCGGGTGGACCGTGGGCGTGCTGGTGCAGAGCAACTTCGGCGGGGTCCTGCAGGTGGCGGGGGCGCCGGTCGGGCGCGAACTCGGACGGTTCGCGTTCATGAACGCGACCCGCGACGACGCGGGCGACGGCTCGATCATCATCGTCATCGCGACCGACGCGCCGATCGGCGACCGGAACCTCGGCCGCGTGGCGTCCCGCGCGATGATGGGTCTCGGGCGGACCGGGAGTTCGGCGTCGAACGGGAGTGGCGACTACGCGATCGCGTTCTCGACGGCGGCGAGCGTCCGGAGGGCCTTCGACGCGAGGCGGCTGGAGGTGACGGAACTCGCGAACGAGGAGATGAGCGCGGTGTTCCAGGCGACGGTCGAGGCGGTCGAGGAGGCGATCTACAACTCGCTCTTCATGGCGACGACCGTGAGCGGGAACGGGCGCACGGCCGAGGCGATCCCGCTCGACCGGGTGCGCGAGATCCTCGCGCGGTACGGCGTGGGGCGCTAGCGCGGCCTAGCGCGGCCTAGCGCGCGCCCGGCGTGCTCGCCGCGCGGCCGAACATCTCGTCCACGTGGATGCGGAAGATGATCGCGCGCTCGGGGAGTGGGTCGTCGGGCGTCAGGGTCTCGGGGATGAGCTTGCGGAGGATCCGGACGCCGCGGTCGTAGATCTCGCGCTCCTGCTCGCTGCCGTCGCGGCGGAGCAGGTAGAAGCCGCCCTTCACGACCACCGAGCGCCAGTCGAAGATGCCGTCCACCTCGTCCACCTCGAACGAGACCCAGCGGTTGTGCGTGACGACCTCGAGCTTGGTGCCCGGCTGGGTGCGCCCGTAGAGCCACCCATCATCGTGCACGTAGTGGATCGGTTCGATGTCCACGCGGTCCTTGCGCGAGAAGGCGAGGCGGCCGACGTGATGCCGGTCGAGGAGGGCGATGCACTCCTTGGGATCCAGGTCGCGGAAGAGTGGCCGTGGGGTCGCCATCGCGGGGTCCTCAGGAACGTTCGGAGAGCGCGCGGTAGGCGGCGCGGACGCGGTCGAGGGCCTGCTCGGGCGTCGCACCGTCCGCCGAAAGATGGCCCATCTTGCGGCCGGGGCGCGCGTCCCTCTTGCCGTAGAGATGGACCCGGACGCCCGGGAGCGCCAGCGCGCGCGTGAAGTGCGGCTCACCATCGGCCCAGAGGTCGCCGAGGAGGTTGTGGATCGCCGCGGGGCGCACGACCTCCACCGTCCCGAGCGGGAGGTGGCAGATGGCGCGGACGAGCTGCTCGAACTGGCTCGTGGGGTGGGCGCGCTCGGAGTGGTGGTAGGTGTTGTGCGGACGCGGCGCGAGCTCGTTCACCAGCAGCACGTCGTTGGCGAGGACGAACATCTCCACCGCGAGCAGCCCGACGATCCCGAGCTGCTCGGCGATCGCGCGGGCGAGCTCCTGCGCGCGGCGCTCGAGGTCGGCCGGGACGCCCGATGGGGTGACGGCCCAAGTGAGCACGCCGTTCGTGTGGAAGTTGCGTGACGTCGGATACGCGACGCTCGCGCCGTCGCTGCGTCGCGCGACGAGGACGCTGACCTCGGTGACGATGTCGAGGAACGCCTCGACGACGCAGACGGGGACGCGGAGCGACTCGAATGCCGCGCGCCCCTCGTCGGGGGTGCGGACGCGGACCTGCCCGCGCCCGTCGTACCCTCCCATCGCGCTCTTCACGATCGAGGGGCCGAGCGCCGCGACGGCGTCGGCGGCGGTGGCGGCGTGGCGCACGGTGCGGAAGTCCCCGAGCGGGAATCCGTTGGCGGCGAGCCACTCCTTCTGGCGCGCCCGCTCCTGGATCACGAAGACGGGCTCGACGCCGGGATGGAGCGGCGCGACGGCGGCGGCGGCCTCGAGCGAGGGGCGCGGGATCTGCTCGATCTCGAGGGTGACGGCGGCACAGCCCTTGGCGAGCTCGGCGGCGGCCGCGGCGTCGGCCCAGGGCGCCGTGATGGTGTGCGACGCGAGGGGGCGCGCGGGGCAGTCGCGCTCGGGGTCGAGGACGCGGACGTCGTATCCCATCGTGCGCGCGGCCATCGCGGTCATCCGGCCGAGCTGGCCGCCGCCGAGGAAGCCGATCGTCGCGCCCGGCGGGACGGGCGCGAAGGTCATGGGAGCGTCTGGGCTCGGACGTCGGCGGCGCGACTGGCGCGCCAGGCGCGGAGCTTCTCGCGGACCTCGCTGCGATGCGTGCCAACGATCTCGGCGGCGAGGATCGCGGCATTCGTCGCGCCCGGCTTGCCGATGGCGAGCGTGCCGACGGGGACGCCGGCGGGCATCTGCACGATGGAGAGCAGCGCATCGAGCCCGTTGAGCGTGGTCGCGGGCACCGGGACCCCGAGCACCGGGACGAGCGTCTTGCTGGCGACCATCCCCGGCAGGTGCGCGGCACCGCCCGCGGCGGCGATGATCGCGAGCAGGCCCCGCGACTCGGCCTCCGCCGCGTACTCGAACATGAAGTCGGGCGTACGGTGCGCCGAGACGACCTTGGACTCGTAGGGGATGCCGAGGTGCTGCAGGAGTTCGCAGGCCGGGGCGAGGTGCTCGTAGTCGGACTTCGAGCCCATGATGACGCCCACGAGTGGGGCGGTGCGGTCGGCGCCGGTCATGGCATCAAGATACCGGGGCGCCGCGCCGGGCGCACGTCGGGCCGCGGGTCAGCGCGCCTGCGCCATCGCGAGGATCGCGCGGGCGGTGTTCAGGTTGCGCCCCGTGCCGACGTCGGCGAAGGGGATCTTGAGTTTCGAGACGCCCATCCCGTCGGGGAAGTGGATGAAGAGCTCGCGGCCGACGACCTCGAGGCGCTCGCGGGCGGGGATCCGCACGTCCTTGAGCGCGCTCTTGGCCGGCGCCTGGTCGAGGAACATGATCAGCAGGCGGTGCGGCTCGGCGTCGGGGAACGGATTGGCAGCGATCGTCGCGGCGAGCTCATCCACGGTGCGGACGAGGACGCGGAAGGGTTTGCCGAGTCGCTCGGAGATCGCGGACTCGAGCTTCGCCTTCGCCTTGGCGGGGGCGAGGCGCGACCCGAGGACGACGTTGCCGGACTGGATGTACGTGCGAGGGTCGTTGAAGCCCGCGTCAGCGCAGAGCGCGCGCAGGTCGGCCATCGGCAGCTTGCCGGTGCCGCCGACGTTTATTGCGCGGAGGAGTGCGATGAGTGTGGCCACGGGCCGTCCTGAGGCGCGTCACGGGCATGGTTCCTGCTACCTGACCCGCAAGGCGCCGGTCAGCAGGGCAGGAAACGTCCCACGGAGGGCGTTCGATGGCAAGCGGATACGTACGGTGCGGTCGTGCACGATCGGCGGTGTTGCTACTTGCCCTGTTGTCGGCAGGTTGCGGCGATGCCGTGCCGACCGCGCCGAACGGCTCGCTCGAGCAGCTGCGATCCGCGCTGACGCCGGAGGCGTTTGCGGCGCTCGGCTCGGATGGGCGATTCGTGTTCCCGGCAGCTGTCGCGCCGGGAGAGCCGATGATCTCCGAGGCGCGGGCGAGAGACCTGGCCGTCGCGTTCACGAAGACGTGGAACCTCAGTCGCGGCGCGTTCCTCGAGAGCTCCCGGCCGCAGGGGATCGATCGCGACCTCCAGCCCTGCGATCGGGCGTACTTCATGGAGAGCGCGTACGAGCAGCCCCTGGATCCGATCCTCCCCGAGCATTATCACCGCGTCCTCGGTGCGAAGTGGATCGTCCCGCTCTGTCACCGGGGTGTGCAGCAGATCGCGATCGCGGTGCCGGTGCGCGACACGGGGGCCGCTATCTCCTCGGACGGGGAGATCGCATTCCCGGCCGGTGACTACTTCTTCTGCTACCAGGGCGTGGCCGACGGCTATCGGATCCCACCGTCACCGGAGACCGGTGCGGTGGCCGTGTCGCGCGCGTTGCGTGCGAGGATCACCGGCCCACCGGTCCTGCGGCGCCTCAGGGGTGAAGGATGCCAGGCCGACTTCGGGGCCACGTGGCACTACGAGCTGGCGGGTCCGGTCGAGGTCGTCGGCCGTGAGAGTGGGAACCCGCGCCTGGTCACCGCGGCGGGATACGCGTTCCCCACGGTCCTGGTGCACTACTACGAGATCCCGCGCTGGTGGAACTACAACGTCGTGGTCGCGCAGAACCCGTGGTACGCGAACGAGGTGCGGCAGGAGGTCGTGAGCTTCTACGACTTCTCGATCGAGACCGGCCGGCCGGCGACAATCGTCCGGCGCCCGGACGTCGCGTTCCACAGCGAGGAGATCGCGGCCACGCGGCGATGAGTCACGCCGCCGGCGTCAGGAGTGTCCGAAGCAGCTCCCGCGACAGGACTCGAACCTGTGACCCGGTGATTAACAGTCACCTGCTCTACCAACTGAGCTACGCGGGAAGGGAACGCGAAACCTAGCGGGCGTCGAGGGGGCGTTCAACCCTTCGGGTCGCGGATCTGACCGCGTCCGCCGCGAAACCACGCCCCGTGGTCGCGCGTACCCTCAAGCGATGCCGATCGCACCGCGCGCCGCGCTCTCGGTGGGCCTGGACGCCCTCCGCCTCAACCCCCTCCGCACGCTCCTCTCCACGCTCGGCGTCGTCATGGGCGTCGGGGCGATGGTCTCCGTGCTCGCGATGGGGGATGGCGTCGAGCGGTTCGCCCGCGAGCAACTGGAGCAGACCACCGACCTCCTCGCGGTGAACATCGTGCCGCGCACGTCGCGCTCGCTCGACGGACTCAGTGTGCGCGTCGAGGACCCGGTGCGGTTCACGGGAGACGATGCCGCGGCGCTCGGCGCGTCGCTCGCCGGCTGGGAGAAGCTCGCGCTCTACGCCTCCGGCGGGGCGCTCGTCTCGCGCGACGACGACGGGACGCCGAACGGTCCGCCCCGCGGATTCGGCGTGATGGGCGTCGCCCGGACGCACTTCGCCGACGCGGGGATGTCCGTGGTCGCCGGTCGGCCGTTCTCCGACGATGACACCGGCGTGGTGGTGATGAACGTGCGCGGCGCGGCGGCGGTCTCCGACGACAGCACGGCCGCTGCCCGCGCGCTCGGCCGCACGGTGTCGCTCGCCGGCGTGCCGCACCGCGTGGTCGGGATCGTGGACGGAGGGCGCCAGGCGGCGCCGCTCAGCGCCTACCTGCCGATCGCCGCCGCGGAGCGCGTGATCCCGGCGGCACGGACGCCGACGATCACGATCGTCGCGCGGCGCGTCGAGGACGTGGACTCGTTGCGCCGGTCGGCGGAGCGTTGGCTCGCCGGCCGCTACGGCGATGCCTGGGGTGAGCGCGTCGCGGTGACGACGAACCGCGCGCGAGTGGAGCAGGCGAGCACCGCGATGCGGGTGTTCAAGATCCTGATGGGGGCGATCACCGGCGTCTCGTTGCTCGTCGGAGGGATCGGGATCATGAACGTGCTCCTCGCGGCGGTCGCCGAACGGACGCGGGAGATCGGGATCCGGAAGGCCGCGGGCGCCCGCGACCGCGACATCCTCGTGCAGTTCCTCGCCGAGTCCGTCGCGATCACGGGGGCGGGCGCGGCGCTCGGCGTGGTGCTGGGGCTCGGCGTCGCGTTCCTCACGGCGGCGATCATGCGCGTCCAGACGAATGCCCCGGTGCACGCCGCGGTGACACCGGGGACGATCCTCTTCGCCGCCGGGGCTTCGGTGGCGGTGGGGTTGCTGTTCGGGCTGTATCCCGCGCTGCGCGCGGCGCGACTCTCGCCGATCGACGCGATCCGGCACGAGTAGCGCGCCGGATCGCGTCGGACCGCGCGCGTTGCGCGATCACATCGTCGAGGGGCCGCTCGACCAGGGGTTCGAGGCGGGTGACGCGGGCGGCGCGGGCGGCGCCATCGGTGCGGGGGCCGGGGCGCTCGGCGGCGGGGCGGCGGGGCGCGGCGCCGCCGGAGCCACGGGACGGGTCACCATCGGCGCGATGGCCGCGATCGTCACGACGCTCGCCGTGCCACCGCCAGCGGCCGGCTTCGCCATCGCCGCGGCCTTCTTCGCGACGACCTTGCGTGCCGCCGCCACCTTCTTCGACGCCGTCTTCCGCGCCTTGGACGCGACCGCCTTCACCTTCTTCTTGACGCGGGCGACCGTCTTCTTGGCGCGGCTCGCCGCCTTCTTCGCCTTCTTCGCGACCACGCGCCGGGCGCTCTTCGCCTTCTTCACGACCACGCGCCGGGCGCTCTTCGCCTTCTTCACCGCGCGCTTCGCTGCCTTCTTCACCTTCCGCTTGGTGCTCGCCATCGCTCTCTCCGTGGAGGGTCTCCGCCTCTGTCGAGGCGATGCATAAACCTACCGCTTGAGCAGCGGCGCGACGACTCGTCCGGTGTGCGACTGGGTGACCTTGGCGACCTGTTCGGGAGTACCCGCGGCGACCACCGAGCCGCCGGCGTCGCCACCCTCGGGACCCATATCGATGATCCAGTCTGCTCGCGCGATGATGTCGAGATTATGTTCGATTATCAGCACCGAGTGTCCCGCGTTGACGAGCCGATCGAGGACGCCGCAGAGCACCTCGACATCCCGCGGATGCAGCCCGGTGGTGGGCTCATCCATGACATAGAGCTTCCGACCCGAGCCTTTGGCGGCGAGCGCCAGTTCCCGGGCGATCTTGAGCCGCTGAGCCTCGCCCCCGGAGAGGGTCGTCGCCGGTTGGCCCAGGCGCAGGTAGCCGAGCCCCACCTGCTGCACCTGCCAGAGCGCCTGCCCCAGGCGCTCCTCGCGCGGGAAGAAGCGAATCGCCTCGTCCACGGTCATCTCGAGCACGTCGGTGATGCGCTTCCCGAAGTAGCGCACCTCGAGCACCTCCGGCTTGTAGCGGCTGCCGCCACAGGTCTCGCAGGGCACGAAGACATCGGCCATGAACACCATCTCGACCTCGAGCGCGCCGGCGCCCTCGCAGGTCTCGCAGCGGCCCCCCGCGACGTTGAAGGAGAAGGTCCCCGCGGTGTACCGGCGCTGCCGCGCGAGCGGCACCTCGGCGAAGACCCGCCGGATCTCATCGAACGCCTTCACGTACGTGACCGGATTGGAGCGCGGGGAGCGACCGATCGGTTCCTGGTCCACGAGCACGACCTCCGAGAGGTCCTGCCAGCCGTCGAGGGTATCGTATGCGCCGACACGCTCGCCGAGGTGCTGCCGTGCGGTGTGCTCCCCGGTGAGCTTCTGCTCGAGTGCGCGGAACAGGACGTCGTGCACGAGGGTGCTCTTGCCCGAGCCGGAGACGCCGGTGACGACGGTGAGCACCCCGAGGGGGATCCGGGCGGTGACGCGCCTGAGATTGTGCTCGCGGGCGCCGGTGACGGTGAGCCACTGCGGACCGGCGCGCCGGCGGCGATCGGGAAGGGGCACCCGCCGCGCTCCCGTGAGATACTGGCCGGTGAGCGGGCTGGCCTCGGCGGTCGAGGTGGGCCCGCTGAAGACGAGACGGCCGCCGCCCTCGCCGCTCCCCGGCCCGAGCTCGAGCATCCAGTCGCTCAACCGCATCGCCTCGAGGTCGTGCTCCACCATCAACACGGTGTTGCCGCCGTCGCGGAGCCGTTCGAGGAGGGCGAGGAGCCGGCCGAGGTCGCGCGCGTGCAGGCCGATGCTCGGCTCGTCGAGCACGTAGAGGGTGTCCACGAGCCTCGCGCCGAGCGAGTTGGCGAGTCCGATGCGCTGGGCCTCGCCGCCCGAGAGGCTCCGCGTGGGGCGGGCCAGCGAGAGATAGGTGAGGCCGACATCGCAGAGGAACGCGATGCGGTCGCGCGCCTCGCGGAGGATGTGCGCGGCGATCTCGGCCTCCTGCGCCCGGAGGGTGAGGGCGTCCATCCACGGCTTGAGGAGCCCGACCGGCATCGCCGCGACCTCGGCGATGGTCCGGCCGCCGACCTGCACCTGCAGGGCCTCGGCCTGGAGGCGCGTGCCGCGACAGGTGGCGCAGGTCTGCGCCGTCTGGTACTGCCGGAGGAAGACGCGGATGTACTGCTTGTAGCGCTTGGGTTCGAGGGCGCGGAGGAACGGGATCATCCCCACGTAGCCCTTGGCGCGCGCGGTGAGGAGGCGCTCCTGCTGCGCGCGGGGGAGGTCGCGCCAGGGGCGGTCCGTCGGGATCCCCTCGCGCTTGGCGAACTCGGCGAGCGCGCGGCGCTTGTTCTCGTAACGGGGCTTGGTCCACGGGTCGAGCGCGCCGTCCCGCAGGGAACGCTCCGGGTAGGGGACGACGAGCGCCTCGTCATACTCGAGCGTCGCGCCGAACCCGTTGCAGGTGCCGCAAGCACCGCGCGGATTGTTGAAGGAGAAGAGCTGGGGCGTCGGCGCGGGAGCGACGTGGCCGTCGTCGGGGCACCGGAAGCTCGTCGTGAAGCGGAGGACGCGCGGCGTGCCGCGGTCGCCGCCGGCGGTCTCCGCGGCACCGCGCGGCCCGGTCTCGAGGTGCACCACGGCGTCACCGTCGCCCTCGCGGAAGGCGGTCTCGAGGGCGTCGGTGATCCGCGAACGCGCGTCGGCGTTGACCGCGAGGCGGTCGGTTACGACCAGGAGCTCGCGCGCCTTCGCGAGGTTCGGCTTGGCCGCGTCGAGTTCGTCGAGGTGATGGACGGCGCCGTCCACGATGACCCGGATGAAGCCCTTGGCGCGGAGATGCTCGACGATCCGGGTGTGGACCATCTTGTCCGAGCGCGCGAAGGGGAAGGCGATGTGCAGCCGCGCGCCCGCGGTCTCGGCGAGGAGGAGGTCGGCGGCGCTCTCGGCGCTGTCGGGACGGAGCTCGCGGCCGCAGGTGGGACAGACGGTGCGTCCCACCCGCGCCCATAGGAGGCGCAGGTAGTCGTAGACCTCGGTCGCGGTGCCGACGGTGGAACGGGAGGTGCGGGTGGGGTTCTTCTGCTCGATCGCGACGGCCGGGGAGAGGCCCTCGATGAGGTCCACGTCGGGCTTCGGCATCCGCTCGAGGAACTGCCGCGCGT
>CAZYUL010000040.1:0-3189 GCA_964650715.1 uncultured Gemmatimonas sp.
AGGTGAGCGGGTACTCGCCGCGCAGCGGATGGTGCAGCCCCGCCGTCGCCTTGAAGGGCACGCCGGCGCCCACGCAGGCGGAGAGGAATCGCAGCAC
The DNA here is from genome assembly GCA_964650715.1 of uncultured Gemmatimonas sp. Lineage (GTDB taxonomy): Bacteria > Gemmatimonadota > Gemmatimonadetes > Gemmatimonadales > Gemmatimonadaceae > Pseudogemmatithrix. The sequence continues at coordinate 98 of CAZYUL010000040.1, forward strand.
CTCGCTCGTGGCCGGGAACGCGTCGGCCGTCACTCCACCGGTGCGGAGCTTGGCGCGGAGGCCGTGGCGCGCGACCGTCGCGACGAGTGCGGACGGATCGCTCCTCGCGCCCAGTTCGACGTAGACGACGAACCGGGGATGCAGCGCGGCCGCCAGCTCGGCGATCGTCGCCGCATCGTCGGCCTTGGCCTCCACGGTATCCACGACAAACCGGTCACGGTGCGCGACGTTGAACGCGTCGAGCGCCGCCGCGTCGGCGGCGCCGGCCAGCGCCGCCAGCCGCCACACGCCGGGGTCACGCTGCGCGCGCTCCAGCGCCAGTTCGTCCAGGCGCGCCGCCGGAACGACGAAGCGCCCGAGCATCGCGCGGTGGGGCCCGGTGCGGTACGTGGCGTAGCGCGCGACCGCGTCCCGCATCGGGAGCGCGGCCGGCGGGAAGAGCCCGGCGTAATCCACGAGCCCATCCAGGAGGACGGGGATCGCCATCGGCGCAGCGTCCCTCACCGCGTTCACGCGGCTTCCGTCGGCCCGTGCAGGTGCACCGGCTCCGCCTTCACGCGCAACCGGATGTTCAGCATCTCGACGCCGATCGCGAAGGCCATCGCGAAGTAGGTGTAGCCCTTCGGGATGTGGTAACCGAAGCCCTCGACGAAGAGGTTGCCGCCGATCATCACGAGGAACGCCAGCGCGAGGATCTTCACCGTCGGGTGCCGCTCGACGAACTCGGAGATCGGTCCCGCCGCGCTCAGCATCACACCGAGCGCCAGCACGTTCGCGACGATCATCACCCAGACCTGCTGGACCATCCCGACCGCGGTGATCACCGAGTCAATGGAGAAGACGATGTCCACCACCATGATCTGCGCGACGACCGCCATCATCGTCGCGCCGGTGCGCTTCATCGCCCGCTCGCCGTGGCCCCCCTCGAGCTTGCCGTGGATCTCGAAGGTCGCCTTCCCGATCAGGAAGAGACCGCCGATGATCAGGATGAGGTCGCGGCCCGAGAACCCGTTCCCCATCAGCTGGAAGAGATCGCGCTCGAGCCGCATGATCCAGCTGATCGACAGGAGGAAGAGGATCCTCGTGACGAGCGCGCCGGTGAGGCCGAGCCGCCGCGCCCGCGGCTGCTGCTCCTTCGGCAGCCGCGACGCCAGGATCGCGATGAAGATGATGTTGTCGATCCCGAGGACGAGCTCGAGCGCCGTCAGCGTGAGGAGGCCGACGAGGATCTGGGGGTCAGTGAGCCATTCCATTGGTGGGAGCGATGGAGGGTCGGTTCAGGTGCCGGCGCGGAGCGTGAGCGTCCAGCGACGCGCCTCGCCAGGGACGAGCCAGGTGATGGACTGCCAGTCGCCGAGGGCCTCGCCGTAGCGGTCGGGGGCGCCGAGCGAGGGACGGAGGGCGAGGGCGGGACGCGCGCGGCGCGTGAACGGACCGCGCGACTGACCGTCCCCCGCACCGCCGCGATCGATCACGACACCGCAGTGCGGGATCCCCGCGCCGTCGGCACTGATGGTGAGCCGCGCCTCGTCCTGCACCACCTGGATCATCGCGCGCGCGCCGGCGAGGTCGAGCCACCCCGCGAGCGTGGTGCGGCGAGGCACGGACCAGGGGGCGGAGAGGTCGCGCGAGCGGCCATCGAGCAGCAGCCGTGGCCACTTGCCGTCCCCCTCGGTCACGCCGCCGGAGGACTTGGCCCCGCTCACCGAGGCGATCCGGAACCGTCCCGCCTCGGGGAGCTTGAGCCGCGTGCCGGCGCCGAGCGGCATCAGCAGGTTCGCGCTCCAGAGGAAGGGGAGGCGGTGCTTGCCGCTGGCGAAGGCCTCGTACCGTGCCTCGACCACGCCGTCGGGCTTCACGATCAGCGTGCGCGTGAGCTTCCAGGGGAGGCGCTCGCCGCGCCAGGTGCATCTGAGGCTGTGGCCCTCGGCGCCGGTGTGCAGCTCGACCTCGGGCGTCTGCAGCCGGGCCTCGCCCCCGACAGGGATCGGTCGCCCCCCGATCCCCTTCACCCACTCCGGCACGGTGCCGCCACCGGCGGCCGGCGCGCACTCGTCCCATCCGGCGCCGGCGAGCGCCGACTGACCGGCCCGGGGCCCCGATCCATCAGGCGACTGCGCCAGCCATTCGCGGCCGAAGAGGTGCAGTGACCGGATGCGTCCACCGTGGCTCGGCACGACCTCCACCCGCGCGTCCCCTCCCTCGAGCGCGATGAAGCCGGGCTCCGTGCGGACGGCCTTCGGAGCCGTCATCCGCCAGACTCGCGCGCGACCGTCGCCTCAGGCGACCGCGGTGGCATCGATCCCACGCGTCGCGAGGAGCCGGGAGACGGTCTCCCCGATCTTGTTGTTCGGCGTGCTCGCGCCCGCGGTGAGCCCTACGCGCACGGCGCCCCGAGCGGGGAGCCAGTCGCGCGTCTCGACCTCCTTCCCCGACTTGAGGTCGCGATGCCGCACGACCCCAGTCGCGGGATCGAGCCCGGCGGCATCCTCGATGTGATAGGTCCGGACCTTCTCGGCACAGAGCGCGGCGAGTGAGATGGTGTTGCTCGAGTTGTAGCCCCCGATCACGAGCATCAGGTCGAGCGGCTCGGCGAGGAGGGCGTTGACGGCATCCTGCCGGTCCTGCGTGGCGCTGCAGATGGTGTCGAAGGTGCGGAAGTGCTCGGCGCGGTGCGCGTCGCCGTGGACGCGCGCCATCGCGGCACCCACCGCCTCGCCGATCGCCAGCGACTCGCGGGCGAGCATCGTGGTCTGGTTCGCGACGCCGATGCGCCGGAGGTGGGCATCGGGATCGAAGTGCGGGCTCGCGGCGTGGCGGTACTTCGCGAGGAACGCATCGCGCCCGCCGGGGAAGCGGCCCTCGATGTAGGCGATGACGTCCTCGGCCTCGCGCATGTCGCGCACCACGAGGTAGGTGCCGCCGGGATACTTCTCCACCTGCGAGGCGGTGGCCCGCGTCTCCTCGTGGTAGTACTTGCCGTGGATGAGCGAGGTGAAGCCATCCTTGGCGTACGACTCCACCCGCTTCCAGACGTTGAGGACCGATCCGCAGGTCGTGTCCACCATCACGCAGCCGAGCCCGCGCAGCGT
>CAZYUL010000040.1:3199-23802 GCA_964650715.1 uncultured Gemmatimonas sp.
CGTCTCGAAGTCGTGGATCGTCACGCCGAAGGCGGGGAGGATGACGACGTCCTCCGGCTTCACGCGGGAGTAGTCGAACCCCTTGTCGCTCGGCTCGAGGAAGACGATCCCCATCTCGCGGAGCTTGGCGTTGACGTGCGGATTGTGGATGATCTCGCCGGCGAGGTAGATGCGGCGGTCGGGGAACTTGGCGCGCGTCTGGTAGGCGTACTCCACCGCGCGCTCGACGCCGTAGCAGAAGCCGAACTCCTTGGCCAGCCGCACCGTGACGTCCCCGGCGACGAGGGTGTTCTCGCGGGCCCGGAGGAGGTCCACGAGGTGACCGTCGTAGTCGGCGGTGAGGGTGTCCTGGACCTCGGACTTGAGGCCGAAGCCCTTGCGGAAGTACGTGGACTCGGGAGGCATCATCTGAAAGATAGGGCGGAGGAGCGAAGAGCGAGGGGAAGGAGCGAGGGGTGAGGGGAAGGGGGAAGGGGAAGGGGAAGGGGAAGGGGGAAGGGGGATATCTCGGCGTGCGTCTCGCGCCCGAGAGCTGGGCGGCGTAAGTTCGCCGCCGATGAGCGACCATTTCGACCTGTGCGTGATCGGTGGCGGGCCCGGCGGCGAGAAGGGCGCCGCCCAGGCGGCATACTTCGGCAAGAAGGTGTGCCTCGTTGAACGCGCGCCGAAGCCCGGCGGTGCCGCGGTCAACACCGGCACCATCCCCTCCAAGACCCTGCGCGAGACCGCGCTCTACTTCAGCGGCCTGCGCCAGCGCGGGCTCTACGGCGTCGAGTACCGCGTGAAGTCCAACATCACCATCGGCGACTTCATGCACCGCGAGCGCGCGGTGGTCGAGTCGGCGTGGCAGATGATCGAGGCCAACCTCGAGCGTCACAGGATCACCCGCCTCCAGGGCCAGGCGCACTTCACCGGCCCCGACGCCATCGAGGTCACGCGGTACAAGCAGGAGCCCCGGCGGATCACCGCCGACATCTTCCTCCTCGCGACGGGATCACGCCCCGCGCGCCCGGCCGAGATCCCGTTCGACGGCCGCATCGTCGTGGACTCCGACGACGTCCTCACCCTCACCGCGATCCCCAAGCGCCTGATCGTGATCGGCGGGGGCGTGATCGGCTGCGAGTACGCCGGCATCTTCGCGGCGCTCGGCGTGCGGGTCACGATAATCAACAGCCGCTCCCGGCTCCTGATGCAGCTCGACACCGACCTCTCCGAGGCCCTGCGCCGGGAGATGACACGCCGGCTCGGCGTGCAGGTCGTGCTCGACGGCGAGGTGCGCGGGGTCAAGGTGGAGGGCGACATCGCGAGCGTCGCGCTCACCGACGGCCGCGAACTCGTCGCCGACTGCGTGCTCTACTGCGCGGGCCGCGAGGGGAACGTGCAGGAGCTCGCGCTCGACAAGGCAGGGGTGCGCACCAACGCCCGCGGCTTCGTGCAGGTGGACCGGCAGTTCCGGACGGCCAACCCGAAGGTGTTCGCCGCCGGCGACCTCGTCGGCTTCCCCGCCCTGGCCAGCACCGCGATGGAGCAGGCCCGCGTGGCGATGTGCCACGCGTTCGACCTCAAGTACAAGACCCAGGTGTCGGGCGTGCTCCCCTACGGCGTCTGGACGGTTCCCGAGGTGGCGACGGTCGGGATGGGCGAGGACGAGGCGCACGCGAAGGAGATCCCGGTCGAGATCGGCAAGGCGTCGTTCCGCGACAATCCGCGCGGGCAGATCATCGGCGACACCGAGGGGTTGGTGAAGCTCGTCTTCCGCGCGGACGACCAGCGCATCGTCGGGGCGAGCGTGATGGGCGAGGGGGCCTGCGAACTGATCCACATCCCCGCCGCGGTGATGCAGTTCGGCGGGACGCTCGACTACTTCATCCAGTGCGTCTTCAACTACCCGACGCTCTCCGACGCCTTCAAGTACGCCGCGTACGACGGACTGCAGCGGCTGCAGAAGCGCGTGAGCAAGGCGATGGAGGCGCGGAGCCGCAGCGTCACGCCGGGCGTGGGGTCGAACCCGCCGGCGGCACCTGGAAGGGCCTGAGCGCCTCCTTCACGAAGTCGGGAAGGGGCCGCTTGGCGATGCTCTCCTTCTCCACGCAGACCACCGTGAGCGTCGCCGAGGCGCGATGCACGAGGTCCGCGGCGCGATAGGCCTCGAACCGCAGGGTGAGTGACGTCTCGCCGATCCGCGAGACGCCGACGCGGATCTCCATCAGTTCGTCCATCCGAGCCGGCGAGTGGAACTCCACCGCGAACGCCTTGCGGGGGAGCTGGACGTGGCGCTGCACACGCATCACCTCGTACGGGAGCCCCGCGCGCCGGAACATCTCGTGCTCGGCGGCCTCGAAGAACCGCACGTAGGTGCCGTAGTAGATGATGCCGAGCGGATCGCAGTCGCTCCAGCGCACGCGCTCCTGCACGGCGAAGGGGAAGCTCGGGAGGTCCTGGCTCACTGGGGGGTCACCCTACGGGGCTCGGGGGTATTCACTGACGCTCGCGCAACGACCTGAATGGTAGCTTCGGACGAGACCCTCAGGAGGGATCCATGCTCCGCACGATCCTCGTTCCATTGGACGGCTCCCAACTCGCCGAACGCGCGCTCCCGATCGCCCTCGACATCGCGCGCCGCTCGGGAGGCACGGTGCACCTGGCCCGCGCGCACATCTCGGTGGCGGTCGCGGCCGCCACCGCAGAGGGGGCGCTCCTCTCCACCGAGCTCCTCGCCGCCGACGAGGCGCTGCGGAAGCGCGCCCGCGAGGACACCGAGGCTGCGGCCAAGCGCTACGGCGCCGAGTGGGGCGTGCGCATCACCGCGCACGCCGAGGACGGGAGTCCGGGGGCGGTGATCTGCGACACCGCCGAGCGCATCGGCGCGGACCTGATCGTGATGACGACGCACGGCGCCGGCGGATTCACGCCGGGATGGCTTGGCTCGGTCACCGACCACGTGATGCGGCACTCGCACCGCCCGGTGCTCGCGCTCCCCGAGAACGATGCGCACGGCGGCGCACCCTTCGCGCCTCGCTCGCTGCTCGTCACGCTCGACGGGAGCCCGCACGCGGACGCGATCCTCCCCGCGGCGCGGGAGATGGCGGTGATCTTCGGGGCTCGCGTCGAGTTGATCCGCGTGGTCGCTCCCTACGTGCCGGGTGACGTCGCGACCACGCTCGCCGCCGACCAGCCCGATCCGTTCGGGATAGACGCCGTCTCGGCCCGCGCCAAGGAGCAGCTCGACGCGCAAGCCGCGACGCTGCGCACGGCGGGCCTCGAGGTGACCGCGACGCTCAGGGTGCAGCTCTCCCCCACACGGTGCCTGCTCGATCACATCAAGGAGACCCAGCCCGACTGCGTGGCGATCGCATCGCAGGGACGCGGACTCTCGCGGGTCTTCATCGGCTCGGTGGCCGACAAGCTGATCCGCTCGGCGGCGCGCCCCGTGCTGGTGTTGCGGCCGCCCAAGGCCGCGAAGGTGTGACCGCTCAGCGCGCGTAGAGCTGGGGCGTGAGGAAGGGGGCGAGGGCGTAGGTCACGAGCACCTCGTACGCGCCCTGCCGGTCTATCCGCCCGTCGGTGAGGATGCCGACGGCGCCCAGTCCGTGCTTGGTGCCGCGCGACGCCACGAGCGCGTCCATCGCGTGCCCGAGCTCGACGCCGTCGCGGACCATCCGCGCGACCGCCACGGGGAGCGGCATCGCGAGCGACCCACCGACCCCCTCGCGCCCGTCCCGGTGCACGACGACGCACCAGGCGCAGCTGCGCATCCCGTCGGGGCCGTCCACCACTCCCCCCTCGAGCCCGACGCCGAGGTCGGCGTCGGCGGCGTTGCGCGCGGCGCGGGCGCGCTGGCGCGCACCGCGGATCGTCTCGTCATCCCCGAACGGCTGGTCGGCGACGCCGCTCGGCACCGGCACCGCGTCCACAGTCACGTCGCGGGCGGCGCCCTGCACCACGGCGCGCACCGCGGCGAGCTTCACCGGGTTCGCCGACCCCACCGCGACCGTCCGCACGCCGTCGAGCACCCGCCGAATCTAGGCGGCGTTCGCTATCTTCGCGTGATGACCGGGCGCGCATCGCGGGCGACAGGGGAACGATCGCGTCCCGCCGGGTTCACCTTCGTCGGCGGGCGGCTCTGGCTCGACTTCGTGAATACGGACGACGCGCGGCTCGGCACGCGCGTGGACACGATCGACGACTTCGCGCGTTACGTGGATTGGCTGGAGGCCGCGAGCATCGTGGACGTCGAGCGCGCGGCGGCATTGAAGCGGCGCGCCATCGAACAGCCCTCCGGCGCGGCCGCCGCGCTGGTCGAGGCCCGCCGCATCCGGGCGGCGCTCCGCGCCCTCGGCGAGCGCGGACGCACCGACCAGGGGGAACGCGCGCGCGAGGTCGCGCTCGGCGAGATCAACCGCGTGCTCGGCCGCTCGGTCGGCACGCGGCGCGTCGAGGCCCTCCCCGACGGCGGCTACGCCCGGAGCTTCGTCCCCGTCGGCGACGCGTTCGGCGGACTCGTCATCCCGGTGGTGGAATCGGCGGTGGACTCGCTGGTGCGCGGTGAGTTGCCCCGCATCCGCGGCTGCGCCGACCGGCGTTGTCCGCGGCTCTACGTGGACGTGACCCGCTCGCACACCCGCCGGTGGTGCGATATGCGCACCTGCGGCAACCGCGCTAAGGCGCAGCGCTGGCGGAAGCGGGCTTGATGTAGCCCATCAGCTCCGCGTACTCGCGGAGCTGCGCCTGCAGGATCCGCCGGCCGCGGAAGAGCCTCGACTTCACCGTCCCCTCGGGGATCCCGAGCACCGACGCCACCTCGGCGTACTTGAGGCCGTGCAGGTCGCTCATGATCACCGCCTCGCGGTACTCGTCGGGGAGCTTCTGGATGGCCGCGACGACCTCCTCATCCACGAAGGAGTCGTAGAACGCGCCCTCGGGATCGGCCTCGCCCACCGGCTCGAAGAGCTCGCGCCCCTCCTCGTCCCCCAGCGGCTGGACCTCGCGCGCGTCCACGCGCCGCTTCCGGCTGACGAACGCGTGGTAGAGGATCGTGAAGAGCCAGGCGCGGATGTTGGAGCCGAGGCGGTACTGCTCCCACCGCTGGAAGGCGCGCACCATCGTGTCGGAGACCAGGTCCTCGGCATCCTCGCGCACCCGGGTGAGCTTGAGCGCGAACGCGTAGAGCGCGTCGAGCTGGCGCATCGCCTCGGCATCGAAGCGCGCGCGCCGCTCGGCCCGTTCGCGCTCCGGCGCGACCTCGTCGATCCCGAAGTACCCCAACCCCGCCGCCATCGTCGCCATCGTCTCGTCTCCTCGGATGCTCACCGCGGCGCCGCGCGCCGCACCTGTCCCGCGACGAACCGCTTGAGGTCCGTCGCCACGCCGTGCATCACACTCTCGTCCCGCTTCATCCGCGCCATCGTCGTCGCGCCCTCGAGCGTCGCGACGATGAAGCGGGCCAGTCGCAGCGGGTCCACGCCCTCCTCGAGGCGCGACGGGTCGCGCGAGAGCAGCGCGGCGATCTCGTCGGTCCAGCCCCGGAACACCCGTGCGATCCGCACGCGGAACTCCTCGTCCTGCCCCGCCATCTCGGTCGCCATGATCCCGAACGGCGAGCCGCTGCTGAGCCCGCGCTCCACCTGGAGCGCGACCACCGAGTCGATGAAGCGCGGGAGTCGCTCGATCGGATCGAGGGACTCGTCGCGGAGGATCGCGAGCCCGCGCTCGCCGAGGACGTCGAACTGCCGGGCGATGACCTCGTGCCCGAGCGCGTCCTTCGACTTGAAGTAGTGGTAGAAGTGGCTCTTCCCGCTCAGGCCGGCACGCGCGATCACGTCGTCCACGGAGGTCTGGACGAAGCCACGCTCGGCGATGATCTCTGCCGCGGCGTCGAGGATCTGAGTCCGGCGCTGGTTCACGGCGCGAAGGATAGGACCGGTCGGTCCTAATACCAAACGCCGGAGCTCGATATCACGCTAACGGTATGTTCTTGAACGACTTACAAGTTGGACAAGAAGTTGGACCGCCAGTCGTCAGCGACGGCGCTTCCCCTTGGGGAAGGGCGGGCGACCTCGGTCCCGCCGGCCGCGTCCATCCTGCCCCGGGCGGCCGCGAGGCCGCTCGCGCTCCTCGCTCGACCAAGGCTGCTCGAGCAGCGCCTGCATCTCCCCCAGCGAGTCGGCGCGTATCGCGCCGCGCGCACCGCGCGTGACGACGAATCGCAGCGGACGGTCGAGCTCGGGGAGCTCCTCGGCGACGAGCGTGCGCGCGAGCTTCTCCGGCAGCTGCAGTCGTGCGACACCGGTGACGGCGCCATCGTGCTCCTCGACGTCATAGTGGATCGCGACGGTGCGATCGCGGATCTCCACCGCCCCCGGGAGCGACATCCACCGCGCGCGCTCGGCTGCGGGGACCAGCGCATCGGGATCGAGCCGGAGCGGCGCGGCGCGGAACCCGTGCATGTCGCGCACCTCCGCGAGCTGCGAGGCGTACCAGTCGGTGAGCTCGGCGAGGCCGAACCGGGGCGTGGCACCGCCGGATCGGCGCCAGACCTCGCGCAGCTCGTCCACCGCGGGACGGTTGCGCGGCACGGCGTGGTGCCGCGCCTCCCCGCGCGCGAGCGCCTCGGCCAGGGCGCGCCGCGCCTCGGGGAGCATCGCCTCGGGGAACTCCTCCAGCGTCTCGCGGTCCCGCTCGAGCTCGAACCCGAAGTAGGTGAGCCGGTGCTCGAGCGCGAAGGGTCGCTCGCGGCGCTGTGGATCGTAGACCAGGCGCGGGGCGTGTCGCGTCGCGTTGGCGCGGACGACGTCGGGCGGGAGTTGCGTGCCCTCGATGGATGCGCGGGGCACGCCGAACCGGTCGGCGAAGTAGCGCAGCGTCCCGGCGATCGCGCCCCAGCTCCCGCAGACGCTCGTCTTGGAGACCCGCGCCTCCTCGCCGGTGACCGTCTCCTCGTCGATCACGAGCGCGAGGGGCGCGATCCGCGCGAGGAGCTCCACCCACCTTCGCTCGATCGCGCGCGTCGTGCGCGGCATCTGCGTCGGCAGCGGGAGGCGCACCGCGCGGTAGATGCTCGCCATCGCGAGGGCCGCGTCCTCCACCGACTTCACGAGCACGCCGCGCCCCTCCGCCCAACGCTCGACGCTCTCGTCGAAGAGGTGCCGCGGGAGCCCGTACACCTCACCCACGTATCCGCACTTCGCAAACGCCTCGGCGTACACGTTGTACGTCGTGAGGTGGTCGCTCCCGGCGACGACGAGGCCGGCGAGGTCGCGCTCCTCGCGCGTCATCCGGTGCAGGGACTCCACGCTCGCCATCACCGCGACGTAGGGGAGCAGCTCGTCGTCGCAATGCACGAGGAGCTCGGCCCACGGGCGATCCACCGGCATCGCCTCGACCTTCCGCCCGTACTCCGTGAGCCGGCCGCCCTCGACGATGCCTCGCGACTCCAGCAGCGCGAGCGCCGCGCGGTACGACTGTCGGTCGAGCGGCACGGGGAGGTCGAGCTCGTCGGCGCGCACGCCGAGCGCGGCACAGGTCAGGGCGACGCGCTCCGAGTCGCCCTCGAGCTGGAACTCGGGGGCCGTCGGCTCGAGCCGGTCGAACCGGATGTCGCGGTCCGAGAGGATGAAGACGCGCCCCCCCGCGACGCGCCCGTGGACGCGTCCCGCCATCTGCAGGATCTCGTTGGCCCCGAGGTGCAGCCGCGTGAGCACGTTGCGCCCTCGCTCCACGATGTTCGTGAAACGGGTGTCGTCGATGACGACCGTGTCGAGCCCCTGCACGTTGAGGGCGCTCTGCCCTGCCGCCGTCATCGCGAGCAGGAAGGGCTTCGTCACGCTCCCCTCGAGGAACGGGCGGAGGACGCGGATCGGCTCCCCGCCGTGGTAGAACGTCACCGCCATCCGCGGGTAGCGCGCCGCGACGTCGGTGGCGACCTCCTCGACGCCCGCGCGGGTCGGCAGGAAGACACCGATGCCGCGCCGCTCGCGGATCGCCTGCTGGAGGAACTTGTCGCTGAGGAAGCTCACCGGCTTGCGGCGGTCCACCTCGACGCGCGCCGCCTTCGCCGGATCGAACGCGCTCGACTCGACGACCTCGGCCGCATCCAGGTACCGCGCGTAGAAGGCCGGGTCCACCGTCGCCGAGAGCCAGATGAAGCGGCAGCCGGTCCGCTTGCCGAGGGCGAGGCAGAGCTCGAGCTCGGCCGAGGTCTGGTGGATCTCGTCCACCACGAGGGTATCGTGCGGGCGGATGTCGCCGTCCTGGAACCAGCGCCGCGCGATCCCGGTCGTGACGATGACGACGTTCCAGCTCGGCGTCTCGGGCGTGGCCTCGCGCTCGCGGTTCACGACGCCCACGCGCAGGTCGTCGGTCCCGAGGAGCACCTTCGCGATCGGCTTGATCGAGAGGGTCTTCCCCGTGCCGGTGCCGGCGACGATCCCGAACCCCTGACGTGGCCGGACGGCGGACTCGACGAGCCGCGCCGCCAACGCGCTCAGCTCCGCGCCGCGCGTGCGCCAGAGCAGCGTCTCGATGTCGAGGGTGAATCCGAGCTCGATCGTCTCGCACGCGGCGCGCGTGGGGGCGATGACGATGATGCGGCCGCGCGCGTCCCCCGACCGGATGAACGCCTCGTGATCGGGGGGCAGGTACGGATCACGGACGGACCGCAGCGGTTCTGACGGGCGGGTTACGGTCGCTCCGGCTTCTTCGGGGGCACGGGCTTCGTGTCCCGTGGGGCGGGCGCCGGCTTCGGGGGCACGGGCTTACGCACGGTCGGCTGGGCGCGACCACGCGCGGGCGCGCGCGCCGGCACACGGGCGTCCTCCTGCACGAGCGGGGGACGTCGCTGGCCGATCGGTGTCAGCAGGCTGCGCTTCCGCTCGGCGGCCGCGTCGAGCCCCGCCTCGCGTGGATCCGCCGCGTTCGGGCCGTAGATCACGCGGGCATTCCGCGGCTTCTGGCGGAGCGCGGTCGCGCAGTCGGTCGGCGCGGGTTGCCGGTTTGCGGGGACGCCATCCATCCAGACACGGCACTTCCCGACCGGAGGCATCATGCCCCGCGGCACACCGGCGGCGCTGTCGGCAGCGGCCTCACGCACGAGCGTCTGCGCCGGCGCGACGACCGGCGCCGCGACGAGCAGGACCGCGCTCGCGCGCAGCAGGAGGGAGGTGCGGGTGCGTGACATCGTTACAGGACGAGGGAAGATACCCCGTCGGCACGGGCACGTTCAGCGCCGGTGCGCGTCACCGCCCGTCAGTCCCCGAAGGAGATGCCGACCGCGCGCGCGGTCCTGACCACGTCGTGCGCCGGATCCACCCGCTTGGGCTGGCGCAGCGCCTCGGTGATCGGGACCGTGACGATGTTCGGCGTCTGCAGGGCGACCATATGACCCCACTTCGCGTCGGCGACCGCCTGCGCCGCCGCGCCGCCGAATCGCGTCGCCAGCAGGCGGTCGTACCCGGTGGGCATCCCGCCACGCTGGAGGTGACCGAGGACCATCGAGCGGCACTCCTTGCCGGTGCGCTCCTGGATCTGCCGCGCGAGCCGCTGAGAGATCCCTCCGACGCGCCGATTCTGTCCCGGCATCGAATCGCCGATGATCGAGACCTCGCCGCTCTCGTCGGTCGCGCCCTCGGCGACGACGATGATCGCGAACTTCCGTCCGCTCCGGTCGCGGTCCATCACCGCCTCGCAGACGTTCTCCAGCCGCCACGGGATCTCGGGAATCAGCACGACGTCGGCGGTGCCGGAGAGTCCCGAATGGAGCGCGATGAACCCCGCGTCCCTCCCCATCACCTCGAGCACCATCACGCGGTCGTGGCTCTCGGCGGTCGTGTGGAGCTTGTCGATCGCCTCGATCGCCGTCTGCACCGCGGTGTCGAACCCGAACGTGGTGACCGTGCCGCTCACGTCATTGTCTATCGTCTTGGGGACGCCGACGATCCGCATCCCCTTCTCGACCAGGCGCTGGGCGATCGCGAGGGAGCCGTCGCCGCCGATCGTGATCAGGGCCTGGATGCCGAGATTCCGCGCGTTCTCGATGAGCTCGTCGGAGCGGTCCACCTCGCCCCACGTGCCGTCGGGCTTCTGCACCGGGTAGGCGAACGGGTTCCCGCGGTTGGTGGTGCGGAGGATCGTCCCGCCGAGGTGCGCGATGCCGCGCACGGTGTCGGCGGTCATCGGGATCACCTCGTCCTCGCCGAGGAGCCCGGCGTAACCACGCTTGATGCCGAGGACGGTCCAGCCGCGGGAGAGGGCCGAGAGCGTCGCGGCGCGGATGACGGCGTTGAGACCCGGGGCGTCACCGCCGCCGGTGGAGATGGCGAGGCGCACGGACGGCTGGTGTGGGGTGGGAGGAGTGGGGAGGCGGGCGCGCGGTGAAGGTGTGGTCCGCTGGGGGGCGGCGGAAGGTCCCACCGAGGCGCGGTGGCCGGGCGGTCAGTTCCCTCGCGCGCGGATCAGTCCGACCACCTCACCGGGCTGCGGATGCCGCCCGAGGGCCTTCTTCGAGAAGACCAGGTCGCCGTCGAGACGGACCTCGAACACGCCGCCGCCCGACGGCGTGAGCGACACCTCGGCGGCGGGGAAGGTCTCGCGGAGCGCGGCCATCAGACCGATGGCCCGGGGCTCGTAGTTTCAGAGCGTGCAGTATTCGATGTCGAGGCGCATGACCGGGGGATGAGGGCGGTAGGGGTTCAGCGCTGATACGGGACGCCGGCGAGGTTCGCGAGGCGCGCGATCGTCGAATCCTGGCGAACGACGACCATCCGCAGCGAGTCGAGCGCGAACTGCAGCTCCGAGGTGCGCATCCCGAGCTCGTTGAGGGTGTCCTGCAGGTCTATCGTCGCCTGCATCGCGGCGAGTTCCTCGCTGGGGTCCGTGTAGCAGGCGGCGACAGGGAGGAGCGCCACGAGGGACGCAGAGAGCAGCGAGCGGCGGAGGGGTCGGGGGTTCGGCATACGGTGCACCCGTCGGCGTGGATTCGATGTCGGTCCTCCGGCCGAATCTATGCAGCGTGCGGCGTCCTGTCCGGAGCGTCCCGTGCGTCGCGGCCTCACCCTCGCCGAACTCGTCCTCACCTGCACCTTCATCGGACTCGTGGCCGGCATCGCGGTGCCGCGCGCCGGGGCCGCACTGGACCGCCTCCGGCTCGACCAAGCGGGACACGAGGTCGCCGGGGCGCTGACCCTGGGCCGCGCCGCGGCGATCCGACGATCCGACTACGCCCACGTCATCGTGGACGAGGCGCGGGGGAGCATCCGCATCGAGGCCGGTCGCGACACCCTCTTCCATCGTGCGCTGCGCGACCTGCACCGCGTGCAGCTGCGGGCCTCGAAGGACACGATCACCTACGCGCCGTCGGGGTTCGGGTACGGCGTCTCCAACTCGACGATCATCGTCTCCATCGGCGAGCGCGCGGAGACCGTCACGGTCAGCCGATTGGGCCGGATGCGGACGAGCTGGTGAGGCTCACGACCCGAAGTCGTACCCCGGGACCGAGACCCGCGGGATCTCCTGCCCGATCACCCGCTCCACCGTCCGCACCATCCCGATCTCGTCCGCGCACATGAAGGTGAAAGCGTCGCCTTCCTTCGCCGCGCGACCGGTGCGCCCGATCCGGTGCACGTAGTCCTCGGCCTGCTGGGGGACGTCGTAGTTGATCACGTGCGAGATCCCCGAGATGTCGAGGCCCCGCTGGGCGATGTCCGTCGCGACGAGGATGCGGACCCGGTTGTCCTTGAAGCGCTGGAGCGCGTCCTCGCGCTGCACCTGCGACTTGTCGGCGTGCAGCGCCTCGGCCTCGAACCCCGCGTCCCGGAGGTGGCGCACGACGCGGTCCGCGCCGGCCTTGGTGCGCGTGAACACCAGCACCGACTCGAGCGCCCCCATCTCGCGCAGCAGGTGCGCCAGCAGCTCGGTCTTCTTCTGCTTCGGCACCGGGTACACGTAGTGCCGCACGGTGTTCGCCGCCTGCGACCGCCGGCCCACCTGCACCACCACCGGCTTGCGCAGGTACTTCCGCGCGAGCGCCTCCACCTCCGGCGGCATCGTCGCCGAGAAGAGCAGCGTCTGGCGGTACGGGTGGATCGCGCCGACGATGCGGTTGATCTGCGGCGCGAACCCCATGTCGAGCATCCGGTCGGCCTCGTCGAGCACCAGGACCTCGAGGTCGTCGAAGGCCACGTTCTGCCGCTCGAGGTGGTCGATGAGCCGGCCGGGGGTCGCGACGATCACGTCCACCCCGTCGCGGAGCGCGCTCGTCTGCCCGTCGTACCCGACGCCGCCGTACACGGAGATGACGTCGAGGCCGGTGCCGGTGCCGTACTTCCTGAAGCTCGCCTCCACCTGCTGGCAGAGCTCGCGCGTCGGCGTGAGGATCAGCGCCCGCGTGCGGTGCGGCCCATCCATCAGGCGCTCGATGATCGGGATCGTGAACGCGGCGGTCTTCCCCGTCCCCGTCTGCGCGAGTCCCATGAGGTCGCGCCCCTTGAGCGCGAGGGGCACGGCCTGCGCCTGGATCGGGGTGGGGTTCGTGTAGCCGGCCGCGGCGAGCGACGCGAGCATCGGCGCGCTGAGCCCGAGGTCGGCGAAGGTGATGCCGCTCGTGCTCGCCTCCGCCTGGGCGAGGGTCGTGGTCATCCTGCGGAATCTAGCCCGCGCCCTCGCGAGATGTCGCGGAGGATCGTGTTCACCTCGTCGGGCGACTCCTCCATCACGACGTGCCCGCCATCGCGCACCCAGGTGAAGCGACCGCGGGGGAGCGCGCGTGTGAGGGGTTCCGCGCGATCCGGCCGCACGGTGCGGTCGAGCGTCCCGAATACGACGTGCACCGGCGCCCGCACCTGCGCGAGGTCGCCTTCATCCCAGAGCCGCCAGTCGAACTCGCGGGTCATGCGGTGCTGCGCGCGCACGATGGCCGGGAACTGCGATGGCGCCCAGATCTGGTCGAGCTCCGCGGAGGTGGCGGCGACGAGTCGGCCGCGCACGCGCCGCTGCACGAGCGAGACGACCCACCGCGGCACGACGCGCGGGGCGATCGCCATCGGGAGCGGAGGGAGGATCGCCGCCAACGCGCGCCACGGCGGCACGACACCGAAGCCGACGGGACCGAAGAGCGCGAGCGATGCGACACGCTCGGGATGATCGAGCGCGAGGCGCACAGCCACCTTCCCTGCCAGTGACTGCGCCGCGATCGCCGCGCGCTCCACCCCGAGTACGTCCATCAGCGCCACCATCCGCGCGACGAATCGCCCCAGCGTGTACTCGTCGCGCCCCTCGGGCGCGTCGGAGAGTCCGTGCCCCGGCAGATCGGGGACGATCACCCGATGCCCCGCCACGGCGAGTGGCAGGATGTTCATCCGCCAGAGATGAGCGGTCGCGCCCCAACCGTGGAGGAGCAGCGCCGGCGGGCCGTCGCGTGACCCCGCCTCGCAGACGCGCAGCGCGACGCCATCGGGGAGCGTCACGCGCCCGGCCGTGATCCCCGCGACCCCAGCAGGGAACCAGCGCGAGGGAGGGAGTCGCCGGCCCGCCTTCACCCGGCGCCCCTCCCCGCCGTCCATCGTCCGCCTGCCCCTCAGCTCAGGACGATCTCGCGCCCGGACAACCTCGCGATGAGTCCGATGCGGAACGTGACATCGCACCAGCGCTCGTCCCCGCCGCGCGTCCGCTCCAGCGGGAACATCGGCCAGACGTAGGGATTCCCCGACCGCGGCATCGCCATCCCCTTGTGGGGATGCCAGACTCCCTCGCGGTCGCAGTCGTCCACGAACCGCTCGAACATCCGCGTCCAGTTCTCGTTGCGACGGAGGAAGCCGAGCCGCGCCATCAGCTCGAGCCAGGCGAGGGCTGCGGGGACGTCGGACTCGACGGCGTTGCGGTGCGGGAGGAGGTCGCCGAGCACGAGCTGCGGCATCGCCAACAGCTGCGTCCCGACCTGCTGGACGGGATCCTGCCGCGGCAGGGTCCTCGTGAGGTACTCGTAGAGCAGCTCCATCGCCTCGTAGTGCTCGCTCTGGAAGAGCGGCATGTGCGCGATGAGGTGGAGCGCGTGCATCGTCGGGGGGAACGCCTCGGGATGGAGCACCTGCCGGTTCCCGACGCGGATCCACGGCTTCTCCGCGAGGGGGGAGCGCAGGTAGTCGGCGATCCGGTCGATCGTGCGTCGCGCGAGCCCGCGCAGGCGTGGATCACCCTCGAACCCACCACCCGCGAGCGCGGCGCCCGCCGCCTCCCTGAGCACCTGCCGCTGCTGGAGGAGCAGCTCCTCCTCCACCTTCGGCTTCGTGGGCGCGTACTCGAACAGCTGCGAGCGATCGTTGTCCTCCGCGAGGAGGCGGAAGAGCACCCGCCGCGTGTGGATGAGGGGCGGCGCATCCTTGTCCCAACCGTACTCGGTGAGGCGACGGAAGGCCGGCACGGTGCCGATCCCCTCGCAGTGCTCGGCACGCTGCGTGGGGAGGGTGAGCATCGCGCCATTCCAGACGCCGTCCACCGAGGCCTGCACCGCCAGCTCGAGCGCCGCGGCGTCCGTGTAGGGGAGCAGGCTCATGTCGCCGGGGATCGAGCTCCCGAGCCGGGCCACCTCCACGGCCGAGCGGTACTGGATGGGACCCGAAGCGTGGTCGAGCAACCAGCCGAGCGGGAACGTCACCGCAGGCGGCGGGGGAGGTGGCGGCGCGAAGATGGAGACCGGCGAAACGACAGGTGTGGTCAACTTGGAATCCGTGTCTAAAGCCTTACCAAGCAACGAGATGGGACTCTCCCGCGTTCCCAGTACCCGCCGAGGCGCTAAAGGATACCATTTTACTCCGAAAGCGCCAGATTCCGCCCGATGCGCGGCGAGTTCGTGGATGTCGGGGGCACGAGAGTCTACTACTACGCGGCGGGAACGCGAGGTGTAGGCGATCCCGTGGTGCTTCTGCACGGCTTCCCGATGTCATCGCGACTCTGGCACGCGGTGGTGCGCGGATTCCCCGACGGTCACCGGCTCGTCGTCTGCGACCTCCCCGGATTCGGCCGGTCGGACCCTGCTCCGACGGGCGACGTCGGGGACCTGGCGCGGATCATCGTCGGGCTTCTGGACGACCTGCGGATCCCGAAGGCCTGCCTCGTGGGCCACGGACTGGGTGGCGCGGTGGCGCAGGCCGTGGCGGTCGCGGCCCCGGAGCGGGTGTCGCGGGTCGCCCTGATCTCGAGTGATGGCTGCGGAGCGCGCCCGCGCCGCGTCGCCCGCCTCGCTCGCACCCTGCTCCCTGTCGCGCGCCTCGCGCCTGCGGGGTTCCTCGCCGGGCTCGTCCAGGGCTCGGTGTTGCGCGGCTTCGCCGACCGGGAACGCAGCCGTCTCTCGCTCGACACCTGCCTCCAGCCCTTCACCACCGCGCAGGGCCGCGATGTCCTCGTGCGCCACCTCAGGTCGCTACGGAGCGACGAGACATCGGGACTCACCCCTCGATACGCCGCGCTGGGGATCCCGACGGCGATCCTCTGGGGCGAGAAGGACCCGTTCCACCCGATCGCACACGCTCACCGACTGCACGCGGCGATCCCCGGATCCACACTCGAGATCGTATCGGGCGCCCGGCACTTCGTGCCGGAGGATGCCCCGGAGCGGGTGGTAGCACGGATCGAGACCATGCTGAGGAGCGAGGAGCGAGGGGAAGGAGCGAGGGGCGAGGGGAAGGGATGAGAGAGGAGGGCGAGGAGCCGCCCAGCACCCTTTCCCTCATCCTTCGCCCCTCTCCCTCATCTCTCGCTCCTTCCCCTCGCTCTTCGCTCCTCACGTTTGCCTTTTCGTCTCATCCACCGCCTCCGCGACCCGCTGCACGTCACGCGCGAGCGCCTGCAGTTCCTGCGTCGCCGGACCGGCGTCGTTGAGGCGTGACTCGAGGCCCGAGCTCCGGAGCCGCATCAGGTCGAGCTTCATCGTGTCGAGCACGAGCAGGGAGTTCTCCATCTGCTGCGCGAGCGCGCCGCGGCGCTCGGCGAGCTCGGTGAGCGTCTTGAGCTGGCGCTCGAGGAGCTCGATGCGACGGAGGCGTTCCGGGGCGTCGGCGGGGAGCTTCTCGGCGTCCGCCACCCGCGCCTGGAGCCGCACGAGGGCGTCGGGCGACGCGTCCGCGTCGAGGGCGTGCAGCGCGCCGGCGAGCGTGCGCACGCGTTCGACAAGCGACTCGACCGTCGGGAGGATCTCGGGGAGCAGCGCCTTCTCCGAGTCGGGGAGCCTCGCGAGCACCGAGCGGATCTGCGCGCGGGCGGCGAAGGCGTCGCGCACCGCGCGTCCGTGGGGCCCCTCGAGCACGTCGCGCGGGACGCCCTCGAGGACCGCCTCGGCAGCGGACGAAGCCGCGGGCGCGGGCAGCTTGGCCTCGATGCGACGCAGCGGCTGCTCGTGACCACGGACCGCGGGCGCCGCGGGCCGGCGGAAGACATCGCGCAGCGGGATCCCGTCGGCCCAGAGCTTCGAGAGGCTCATCGCGACGCCGAGACCCATCCCGAGCGCGGGGAAGAGCACCCAGGGGAACCCCGGCGTGAGGAAGGCATTGATCCCCGCGAGCATCGTGAGCGTGACCGCCGTGCCGGCCATCCGCCGTCGCACGTTGCGGATCCGCTCCTCGGGTGAGCGCTTCTCGAGCTCGATCGCCTGGAGCTCGATCGAGGCGCGCCGGATCTCCTCGCGCACGGCGCGCGGCCTCCCGCGCACCTCCTCGCGCCAGCGGCGCTGCTCCTCACGCCATCGGCGGAGGATCTCCTTCCCGCTCTCGCGCGTCGCCGGATCGAACATCCAGTCCCGCGGCAGCGGCGGGAACGGCGGCGCCGGGAGGGGAGTGGAGTGCTGGAGTCGCGCGAGCGGGTCGTCCTCGAGGTGTCCCTGGACGGTGCCGACCGTGGCGGGATGGCTCCGGCGCGGCGTCGGGAGGCGCGCGGGGAGCGCCGCCTCGGGCGCATCGGCGGCGAGCGCGACGCGGAAGGCCTCGGCGTCCGGCCAGCGTTCGTCGCGACCCTTCGCGAGGGCGCGCTCGATGGCGTGGACGAGGTTGGCCGGGAGGTCGTCGCGCACCTGTGCGAGGGGACGCGGGCGCTCGCTCAGGTGCTTCATGAGCATCGCCGGCGTGTTGGTCGCCTGGAACGGCAGTTCGCCGGCGAGCATCTGGTAGCCGACGATGCCGAGGGCGTAGATGTCGGCGCGTCCGTCCACCTCGCGCTCCCCCATCGCCTGCTCGGGGCTCATGTACGCCGGCGTGCCGACGGCGATGCCGGTGACAGTGAGGCGTTGGTCCCCCTCGGCGGCGCGCGCGATCCCGAAGTCGGTGACGATCGCGCGTCCGGTGGCGGCCTCGATGAGGATGTTGTCGGGCTTGATGTCGCGATGGACGACGCCCTGCTGGTGCGCGTAGTGGAGCGCGTCGGCGACCTCGCGGAGGATCCGCCGCACGACCTCGACCGGCGGGCGCGGCTCGCGCCCGAGGCGCGCGGCGAGCGACTCCCCCTCGACGAGTCCCATCGCGAAGTAGACCACGCCACTGGTGTCGTCCACCGAGTAGATCGGGACCACGTGGGGATGCGAGAGACGGGCGGCCATCTCGGCCTCGCGGAGGAACCGCGACTTCACCTCGTCGCGGAAGGCGAGTTCGGGTGGCAGGACCTTGAGGGCGACCTTCCGCCGGAGGCGGAGGTCCATCGCGCGATAGACGACGGCCATCCCGCCTCGGCCGATCTCGTTCTCGATCTGGTATAGGCCGGCGACGGCGGCGACGCAGCGCTCCCGGAGCGCGTCGTCAGCCACGCGTGGCGGGACGCTGCAGGCGCGCGAGCTCGTCCCCGACGTAGATGGCGCTGTCCACCTCGCGGGCGAGCGCCATCGCGGCCTCCGCCACCGAGGTCACGCGCTGCCAGCTCTCGTTGCCGGTCTTCAGGCGGAGCACGTCGAACTTCATGTTCTGCAGCGCGAGCGTGCAGTTCTCGAGCCGCGCCTTGAGCTCGGTGCGCCGCCGCGCCCCCTCGGACGCGGTGCGGCGGTTGCGCTTGAGCATCGCGAGGCGCTTCACGCGCAGCTCACTCGCCGCGCCCTCGAGCGGGTTCGCCTGCGCCTCGAGCGTGGCGATCTCCTTGTCGATCGCCTCCACCCCCGTGTTGCCGGACTCGCGCTCCGACTCGGTCAGCTTGGTCGCGAGCCCGATCACCGTCTCGGCGAGCCGCTGCGCGCTCGGCACGACGTCGGGGAGCCGTTCACGGTCGGACTTGGGCAGCTCGCCGAAGAGTCGGATGATCTCGTCGCGGTCGAGGAGCGCCTGGCGGGCCGTGCCGCCGTAGGGGCCCGCTGAGAGCGCGGCCACGACCGCGCCGCCGGCGACCGCGCCCCCGCCGACGGTGTCCGCGCCCGTGCTCAACCGTCGACGCCGCGCGCGCTCGCGGACCTCGGCGCGCTTCTCGCGGTTGAAGATCGCCTTCGCATCGTCGATGGTCTCGGCGGCGACATCCACGATCATCTTGTCGCGCGGCTGGCGGAACACGTCGCGCCAGTCGTAGCCGTCGCTCCAGAGGCGCGCGTACTTGTACGCCACGCCGATCGCCCAGAAGGCCGAGATGAAGAGCAGGCTCGGCCCGCCGATGAGCTGCACGACGAAGAGCGCGGTGGTGACGAAGAGGAACGGCGCGAGGGCCTTGCGGAACTCGACCACCGCCGGCGTGGACCACCGTTGCCGCTCCTCGAGGGTGGGGCCCTCCTCGACCGGCGCCGGGAGCGGAGACCAGGCGTTCCCCTGCGGGGCGGGCCACGACGGCGCCGGCTGCGGGTACGCGGCCGGCGCCCGCGCCGGCAGCGACGGCACGTTGCCGGTCTCGAGCGCCTGGACGAAGGCGCGCGCGTTCGGGAACCGGTCGTCGGGGTTCTTCTCGAGGCAGAGCATCACCGCGCGCGCCAGGTCCGGCGGCACGTTGGCCCGCTGGTCGATCGGGACCGGCCGCTCCGAGAGGTGCTTCACGAGGAGCGCCGGCGTGCTCGTCGCGTTGAAGGGCAGGTCGCCGCAGAGCATCTGGTACGCGACGATCCCCAGCGAGTAGAGGTCGGTGCGGCCGTCGATGTCGCGCTCGCCGGCCGACTGCTCGGGCGACATGAACGCCGGTGTGCCGATCGCGATCCCGGTGCCGGTGAGCTTCTGTTCGGCCCCTTCGGTGACCGCGCGGGCGATGCCGAAGTCGGTCACCATCGTCCGCCCGGTGTGGCGGTCGATCAGGATGTTGTCGGGCTTGATGTCGCGATGGACCGTGTTCTGTGAGTGCGCGTAGGCCAGCGCGTCGCCGACCTCCTTGAGGATCCGCCGCGCTTCGTCGGGGGGCACGGGACCGCGGGTCGCGATGCGCGTGCCAAGGTTCTCGCCGTCCACGAGCGCCATCACGAAGTAGACGAGTCCCTCGCGCTCGTCCACGGAGTAGATCGGGACGATGTGCGGATGGCTCAATTGCGCGGCCATCTCCGCCTCGCGGAGGAAGCGCGAGCGGATCTCGGAGCGGAACGCGAGCTCGGGCGGGAGCAGCTTGATCGCGACCGGTCGCTTGAGCCGCTTGTCGCGCCCCCGGTAGACGATGCCCATCCCGCCGCGGCCGATCTCCTTCTCGACCTCGTACTGCGCGTCGAGCACACGCACGACGTGCGAGCGCAACTCGGCGTCGGACTGGCTGATGCGGGGTTCGTTCACGGCGACGGGAACGGGGGAGGGCGAGATGGACAAGGATATCACCCAGCGAGCGCCCGCACCACGCGCGCCCGTGCTGGTCGCCGCCGTGACAGGACCTACGTCAGTACGGCGCGAGAAAGTTGCATTCCCCGCCAAAACGTCGTAAGTCAGGGCGGAACGCTCCTTGCTCGTCGGGGATATTCATCACCTCCCACACGCGCCCCGAGCTGACCGTCCTGATGAGCACACGCCAGACCCTTCCGGTCCTCCCCCTCCGCGGGACCGTCATCTTCCCGGGCCTCACCGCGCCGATCGCGGCGGGGCGCCCGGGGACGCTCCGCGCGATCGAGTCCGCCTTGAAGGGGGACCGGCTGGTCTTCGCCGTCGCCCAGCGCGACAACGCGGAGGAGCCGGCGCCGGAGATCCTCTACTCGATGGGCGTGATCGCGCGCATCGGGCAGGTGCAGCGCGGCCTCGGCGGCGTGCAACTGCTGCTCCACGGCGAGCAGCGCGCGAGTTCGCTCCAATACACGACGACCGAGGGGTTCCTCTCGGCCGTGGTCGTCGCGAGCGAGGAGATGACGCCGCTCGACGAGCGTGAGGCGGCGTTCGAGGCGCTCCACAAGGAGATCCGCGAGCGCGCCGCCGAGCTCGGCGAGCGCCGCGGCCTCCCCGAGGAGGTCGTGCACCAGGTGCTCGACTCGGTCACCGAGCCGGGCAAGTTCGCCGACCTCGTCGCCGGCTACATCGAGCTCTCCGTGCCCGAGAAGCAGGGACTCCTCGAGACGCTCTCGGTGGAGGAGCGGCTGCGCAAGGTGCTCGTGCATGTGCAGCGACAGATCTCGATGCTCGAGGCGCAGGAGGACATCAAGACGCAGGTGCAGGAGGAGCTCGGCGAGCGCCAGCGCGAGATGTTCCTGCGCGAGCAGATGAAGG
>CAZYUL010000041.1:0-23575 GCA_964650715.1 uncultured Gemmatimonas sp.
TGCGTCAACGACATCCTCGTGCAGGGGGCGCGCCCACTGTTCTTCCTCGACTACGTCGCGTTCGGCAAGCTCGTCCCGTCGGTCGTTGAGGGGATCGTCGCTGGCGTCGCGGCGGGCTGCCGCGAGAACGGGGCGGCGCTGATCGGTGGCGAGACGGCCGAGATGCCGGGGCTCTACACACCGCCCGACTACGACCTCGCGGGGTTCATCACCGGGTGGGTGGAAGAGGACGAGGTCATCACGAGTGCCCGGGTCAGGGAGGGGGACATCCTCGTCGGTCTGGCCAGCACGGGGCTGCACACGAACGGGTATTCCCTGGCGCGCCGGATCGTGTCGGAGAAGCTCCGGCTCGGTCCGCACGACCCCTTCCCGGAGGCGGGGGGGGCGAGCGTGTCAGAAGTACTCCTCGCGACACACCGTTCGTACCTCAAGGTGCTCGGACCGGCCCTGCGTCACATCCATTCGATGGCCCACATCACCGGAGGAGGCATCCCGGGGAATCTCGATCGGGCACTGCCTTTGCATATTGACGCGGTGGTCGAGACGCGCGGTTGGGAGATCCCAGGCGTCTTCCGGGTACTGCAGGAAGCCGGGCGGGTGGAGGCGGCCGAGATGTACAGGGCCTTCAACCAGGGCATCGGGATGATCGTGATCACCGACGCAGCCGGCGCCACCGTGGTCCGTGACTTGGCGACGCAGGCCGGCGTCGATAATTGGGTCATCGGCCACACCCGCCCCGGGTCGGGACGGGTCCACCTCGTTTGAAACCGGAGTCCGCACACATGCGTCGCCTTGCCGTCGCTCTCGCCGTCCTCGCGTCTTCCGCCGCCCCAGCGCGTGCGCAGAACTGCGCGAATGACATCACGCAGGACGCCTGCCAGAAGGCGGCCGACCTGTGGGCCTACATGATGCCGCAGCTCGGCACGTCGCTCGTCGGCGGCAGCCACACGCTCGGCATCGGAAGCACCCTCGGTGGATTCCCGCACTTCGCCGTCGCCCTCCGCGCGAACGCGGTGATGGGCAACCTCCCGGACCTCTCGTCAGTCAACGTGAATCTGGGCGCCGCCCAGGCCGATGACATCGAGGCGCCTTCGCAGATCCTCGGCCTTCCTGGTGTGGACTTCGCCCTCGGCGTGTACAAGGGGTTCCCGCTCGGGGTCACGCGGATCGGCGGTGTTGACCTCCTTGGCAGCGTCACCTACCTCCCCGAGATCGAGGGGGATGGTGCCTCCATCACGCCCACCGACGGATCGATCAAGGTCGGGCTCGGCGCGCGCATCGGGATCCTCGAGCAGTCGCTCGTCGTTCCCGGCGTCTCCTTCTCGTATCTCGTGCGGGACCTCCCGACGGTGGACCTGACGGCGTCTGCCGCGAACGCGGATTTCGCGATCAACGACTTCACGGTCAAGACGACCTCCTGGCGCCTCTCGGCGCAGAAGAACCTGCTCCTGTTCCAGTTGAGTGCCGGCTACGGCCAGGACACGTACGATGCGGCGGCGATCATCACCGGCGACGCCGCGGGGAACGGGTTCACGGCGAACGGTGCGCAGGAGCTCAAGCGCACCACCATGTACGGCTCCGTCGGGATCAACCTCCTCCTGGCGAAGATCATCGCTGAGGTCGGTCAGGTGAGCGGCGGAGACGTCACGACGTTCAACAACTTCGACGAGCCCGCGGACAAGTCCCGTCTCTATGGCTCGGTCGGCCTCCGCATCTCGTTCTGATCGAGGAGCACTCCCCCCTTTCCCCGCCACCGGCCCCGCACGACGGGGCCCGGATGCGCCGCGCGCTGGTCCTCGCGCGGCGTGGCTGGGGACGGACGGCGCCGAACCCAATGGTCGGCGCCGTCGTCGTTCGTGAGGGCCGCGTCGCCGGCGAGGGCTGGCACGCCGTCTTCGGTGGGCCGCACGCCGAGGTCGCGGCGCTCGAGAAGGCCGGCGGAGCCGCGCGGGGCGCGGAGGTCTATGTCACGCTCGAGCCCTGTGCGCACCACGGGAAGACACCACCCTGCACGGATGCCCTGATCGCCGCCGGAGTGCGTCGCG
This sequence comes from uncultured Gemmatimonas sp., assembly GCA_964650715.1. Classification (GTDB taxonomy): domain Bacteria; phylum Gemmatimonadota; class Gemmatimonadetes; order Gemmatimonadales; family Gemmatimonadaceae; genus Pseudogemmatithrix. The sequence goes on from CAZYUL010000041.1 coordinate 2,046, forward strand.
TGGTCATCGGCGCGTCCGACCCGGACCCCGCCGCGAAGGGTGGGGCGGACCGCCTCCGCGAGGCGGGCATCGCGGTCACGGAGGGCGTCGAGCGCACCGCGGCGGAGGACCTCAACGCGCCGTTCCTCTTCGGCCACCAGGACGAGAGCCGCCCGTTCGTGACGCTCAAACTCGCGATGTCGCTCGATGGGGCGATCGCTCCCCCCGATCGCACGACGCGATGGCTCACGGGCGAGGCGGCAAGGCGCGAGGTGCATCGCCTCCGCGCGGGGGCCGACGCCGTCGCCGTGGGCATCGGGACGGCCGCGGCCGACGACCCGCAGCTGACGGTCCGCGCCGGGCGCCGACCCCGCGTCGCGCCGATCCGTGTCGTCTTCGATCGCGACGCACGGCTCCCGACCGACTCCAGGCTCGTGCGGACCGCACGGAAGGTCCCGACGTGGGTGATCGCCACCCCCGGCGCGGCGGGACGCGCCCGGCTCGAAGCCGCCGGCGTCCGCACGCTCGAGGGGGCCGACTTGACGTCCGGCCTGCGCGTCCTGCGCGGCTCGGGTGTCGGGCATCTGCTGGTCGAGGGAGGGGCCGGCCTGGCCGGCGCGCTGATGGGCGCCGGGCTGGTGGACCGATTGGTTATCTTTCGGGCGCCGGTCCTCCTGGGGGCTGGTGCGCTCCCGGCATTCGGGGGCGTCACGCCGGATCAGGTCACGGCGCGTTGGCGGATCGTCGAGCACCGGACCTTCGGGGACGATGACATGACCGTCTACGCGCCGACCGGCCGCTGATTCCACTGCCGCGGGGCCATGTTCACGGGATTGATCACCACGGTCGGCACTGTCACGAAGGCGTCCGACGAGAACGGTGCCCGGACGCTGCGCGTCTCGGCGTCCTTCGACGCGATCGAACTCGGCGAGAGTATCGCCTGCAACGGCGCCTGCCTCACGGTGCGCGTCGCTGGTGAGCGGTGGTTCGAGGTCTCTGCGGTCGGAACCACCCTCGAGCGGACCACGATCCCGGCATGGCGCGAGGGAACGCGCCTGAACCTCGAGCGCGCGCTCGCGGTCGGCGACCGATTCGGCGGCCACATCGTGCAGGGCCACGTGGACGGCGTGGGCCAGGTGGTGGCGCGGGCCGAGGAGCGCGAGGCGCTCCTCCTCGACCTCGAGGTCCCCGCGGAGGTCGAGGAGCTCCTCGTCCCGCTGGGGAGCGTCGCGGTGGACGGGGTCAGTCTCACCGTGAACGCGCTGCCGCGGCCCGGCGTTCTCCAGGTATCGGTCATCGCGCACACCCGCGCGCACACGACGCTCGGCGAGCGGCAGGTGGGCGACCGGGTCCAGCTCGAGGCAGATGTCATCGCGAAGTACGTGAAGCGCCTCTCGGCGCCCCTCCTGAGTCAATGACAATGTTCGGCACCATCGAGCAGGCCCTCGACGACCTCCGGGCCGGCAAGTTCATCGTCGTCGCCGACGACGAGGATCGCGAGAACGAAGGGGACCTCATCTGCGCGGCGGAGTCCATCACGCCGACGATGGTCAACTTCCTGATGCGCGCGAAGGGGATGATCTGCGTCGCGCTCTCGCCGGAGCGCGTTGAGCAACTGGGACTCCCGATGATGGGCCCGGAGAACACCGACGCCCTCCGCACGGCGTACACCGTCACGGTGGACGGGGCACCCCGGCACAGCGTGACGACGGGGATCAGCGCCAGCGACCAGGCGACGACCATCCGCCTGACGGCGTCGGCGTCTTCACAGCCCAGCGACCTACGGCGGCCCGGCCACGTGCATCCGCTGCGCGCGCGCGAAGGGGGCGTGCTCCAGCGGGTGGGTCACACCGAGGCCGCCGTGGACCTGATGCGGCTCGCCGGGCTGCAGCCGGCCGGTGTCATCTGCGAGATCCTCACCGAGGACGGCTCCTCTGCGCGCCGGCCCGAGCTGGAACGATTCGCGGAGCAGCACGGCCTCACGTTCATCACCGTCGCGCAGCTCGTCGCCCATCGCCTGCGTCATGAGCGGCTCGTGCACCGTGCGGCTGACGTGCGCCTTCCCACCGAGTTCGGCGAGTTCCGCCTCGTGGGCTACCGCAACGACGTGGACCACCACGAGCACGTGGCGCTCGTCCACGGGGACGTCGCCGGCAAGGAGGAGGTGCTGGTCCGCATGCACTCCAAGTGCCTCACGGGCGACACCTTCCACTCGTTGCGCTGCGACTGCCGTTGGCAGCTCCACGAGGCGATGCGGCTGGTCGTCGAAGCGGGGGCCGGGGTGATCGTCTACCTCGACCAGGAAGGGCGGGGGATCGGCCTGCTCAACAAGCTCAAGGCGTACGCGCTCCAGGATGCGGGCGCCGATACGGTGGAGGCGAACGAACGGCTCGGCTTCGCCCCGGACCTCCGGAACTACGGCATCGGGGCCCAGATCCTGCTCGACCTGGGCCTCACCTCCATCCGCCCGATCACGAACAATCCGAAGAAGCTCGTCGGACTCGAGGGCTATGGCCTCCGGCTCGGCGAGCGGGTGCCGATCATCTCGCCGGCGACGGACGAGAACGCCGGCTACCTCGAGACGAAGCGCTCGAAGCTCGGCCACCTGCGGGCCATCTGATGGCCGAGTTCATCGGGGCGGTGGCCGGCGCGGGGCGCCGGGTGGTGATCGTCGCGGCGCGGTTCAACTCGATCGTGACCGAGAAGCTCGTGGAAGGCGCCATGGATGCCTGCGTGCGCCACGGCGTCGCGTTCGCCGACGTGGATGTGCTCTGGGTCCCCGGGGCCTGGGAGCTGCCCCCGGCGGTCGCGAAGGCGCTGCAGACCGAGCGCTACGACGCCTGCATCGCGATCGGGGCCGTCGTGCGTGGCGAGACGCCGCATTTCGATTACGTGGCCGGTGAGTCTGCGCGCGGCCTCGCGCTCCTGCAGGGAGAGTTCGGCGTGCCGATCGGGTTCGGCCTCCTCACCTGCGACACGATGGAGCAGGCCGTGGCACGGGCGGGTGGGGCACACGGCAACAAGGGCTGGGACGCGGCGCTCGCCGCGCTCGAGATGGCGGACCTCTTCGCGCGGCTCGACCTGGCCGAAGGGGAGGAGGACGATGCCGGCGCGCGTTGAGACGCGTGGCCGTTCCCGTGCCCTGCAGGCCCTGTACGCGTGGGATGTCCGCGGCGCCGGGGGCGACCTGCCGCGGGTAGCCATGCTCGTGTGGGACGATCTCGCCGTCGCACCGGATGAGCGGACCTTCGCCGAGGCGCTCGTGAACCTCGTCGCCGCCGGGCGTGCCGGGATCGACGACGAGCTCGCGGAGGTGACGACGAACTGGCGGCTCGACCGGCTCGGCCATATCGAGCGATCAGTCCTGCGACTCGGGGCGGCCGAACTGCAGCAGGGCGGCACGCCGCCGCGCGTCGTCATCCAGGAGGCGGTGCGGCTCGCGGAGCGCTATGGCAGCGCGACGAGCGCCCGCTTCGTCAACGGCGTGCTCGACGCGCTGGCGCGCCGGATGGGCCGGCTCACGTGAGGATCTGCGCGGTCAACTGGCAGGACATCGAGAATCCCCTCGGCGGGGGCGCCGAGACCCACCTCCACGAGATCCTCGAGCGGCTGGCCGCCTGGGGGCACGAGGTGGTGCTCCTCTGTGGCGGCTGGGCCGGCTGTCCGCCGCGCGCCTCGCGCAACGGCGTCGAGATCCATCGTGTCGGGACCCGCCAGACCTTCCCGTTCCGTGTCCGCGGCCATTGGGACCGTCACCTCAGGGGCCGCGACTTCGACATCCTCTTCGAGGACATCAACAAGGTCCCGCTGTATACGACGCGATGGGGGGCCCGCCGGGTGGTGGCGGTCGTTCCCCACCTCTTCGGCGGCGCCGCGTTCCAGGAGCTCAATCCGGCGCTCGCCGCGGCGGTCTGGCTCTCCGAGCGCCCCCTCCCGTGGTTCTACCGGGGCGTTCCCTTCCAGGCGATCAGCGAGAGCACCGCCGACGACCTCGTCGCGCGCGGCCTCGCGCGGGGACAGGTCGTGGTGATCCCGCCGGGAGTCTCCTTCGACCACTACACCCCCGATCCATCGGTCCGGGCGGCACACCCGACGTTCGCCTATCTCGGTCGCCTCAAGAAGTACAAGGGTGTGGACATCGTGATCCGAGCCTTCGCGGCGATGGCGCGCCCCCAGGCGATCCTCGAGATCGCCGGGGCGGGGGACTACCGGCCGTCGCTCGAGGCGCTCGTCCGCTCGCTTGACCTCGTTGGGCGCGTGCGTTTCCTTGGCTTCGTGAGCGAGACCGAGAAGCTCGCGCTCCTGCGGCGCGCCTGGGCCGTCGCCCTCGCCTCCCCAAAGGAGGGCTGGGGTCTCACGAACGTCGAGGCAGAGGCGTGCGGCACACCGGTGGTCGCCTCGGATTCGCCCGGCATCCGCGAGTCCGTCCGCGATGGCGAGACCGGCTTCCTCACGCCGCACGGCGACGTCGGGGCGATGGCCGCGGCCTTCCGTCGGATCGCCGACGATCCCACTCTCGTGGCGACGATGGGCGCGCGTGCCCGGGCCTTCGCCGAGACCTTCACCTGGGACCGCTGCGCTCGCGCCACGGAGGCGCACCTGCAGGGGTCGCTCGTCACCGGAGGACGCTGAACGTGGAGATCCAGCTCAACGTGCATGATGCCGAGGTGTCGCAGGCGATGCGGCTCCGCGCCGAGCGACAGGTGCGTCGCGCCGCCAAGCGGATTCCCCGGGTGGTGTCCGCGGTGATCCGGTTCGAGCAGGACGGGGCGGTCCGCCGCGTCTCGTTGATGCTGCAGGCGCCGCGACAGCACGACATCATCGCGCGCGGGGAGGGGAGGTTCTTCGGGCCGGCGCTCGCCGAGGCGATCGCTCGGATCCTCTCGCAGGCCTCGCGCGAGCGGAAGGGGCTCCCGAAGGCCCGGGCGCGACAGAAGGCCCGCGCCCGCGGCTGAGGCGCGCCCGTGGCCACCCTGACGATCGGCGAATTCGTCGAGCGCACGAGGGACCTCCTCGAGCTCGATGTGCTCGGGAGCCTCGACGGCCTCGCGCGGGAGGTCCCCACCGCCGATGCGAGCGGTCCCGGCCTCGTCCTCGCCGGGTACACCGCGCGCTTCGTGCACCAGCGCCTGCAGGTCCTCGGCGAGACCGAGGTGAGCTACCTCCGCTCCCTGACGCCCGCCGAGCGGCAGCGAATCTTCGACATCTTCTTCTCGTATCCGATCCCCTGCGTGATGGTCACGAAGGGGCTCGAGCTCCCCGAGGGCCTGGAGGCCGCCGCGACGAAGGCCGGTGTCGCCATCCTCCGCTCGCGGCTGAAGACGCAGGAGTTCTATCACCGCATCGCGCCCTTCCTCGAGGATGCCTTCGCGCCGGCGACGTCGCTGCACGGGTCGCTGGCCGACGTGTACGGCGTCGGCCTCCTCTTCACCGGACCGAGCGGCATCGGCAAGTCCGAGTGCGTGCTCGACCTCGTCGAGCGGGGGCACCGCCTGGTGGCGGATGACCTCGTGATCACGAAGCGGAAGGGCCCCGACGTGCTGATCGGCTCGGGGCACCCGCTGCAGCGCCACTACATGGAGATCCGCGGTGTCGGGCTGATCGACGTGCGGTCGATCTTCGGCGTCCGGTCGGTGCGCCAGCAGAAGCGCGTGGAGGTCATCGTGGACCTCCAGCAGTGGAAGGAGGGGATGGTGGTCGAGCGCACCGGACTCGAGACGGCGACCACCTCGATCCTCGGCGTGAGCATCCCGAAGATCACCGTCCCGCTGAACCCCGGGAAGAACATCACGGTGATCGCGGAAGTGATCGCGATGAACCACCTCATGCGGTTCAGCGGGATGGACCCGGCGCAGGTGTTCAACGAGCGCCTCAAGGGGCACCTCATGGGCAAGGCCGAGGTGCAGCGCTATCTCCTCGATGACGACGAGTGAGCCGCGGCGCGCCATCCTGGCCGGTCACGGCCAGTTCGCGGAGGGCGTGATCTCGGCGGTCGCGCAGATCTCCGGGCTCGGCGACACGTTCGTGCCGGTGAGCAATACGGGGCTCACGATCGACGCGCTCGTCGAGGTCCTGCGCGCGCGCCTCCGCGACAGCGGGGCGCGGATCGTCTTCACCGACCTCCCGGCGGGTAGCTGCACCCTGGCGGCGCGGCGGGTCGCCCGTGACGACCCCGGGCTGACCGTGATCACCGGCGTCGGGTTGCCGACACTCCTCGCGTACGCGTGCGGCGGCGACCTCAGGTCCGCCACGGAGCGCGGGCGTGACGCCCTCGCGCAGGTCGAGGGACCGCGTGACGCTTGACCTCTTCCGGATAGACGACCGGCTCATCCACGGGCAGGTCGTCGTCGGATGGGGCCAACCGTGCGGGATCGGGTTCCTCGTGCTCGTGGACGACGAGGTGGCGCGATCCGAGTGGGAGCAGGAGCTCTACCGGATGGGCGTCCCGCCGGAGATGGACCTCTATTTCGACGCGGTCGCCGACGCGGCGCGCCGCCTCCCCTCCTACCGCGAGGACCGCCGCGTCGGGATGCTCCTCACGGGCGACATCGCCACGATGGCGCGACTCGCCGATGCCGCGCCGGGGATCCGCGCGGTCACCGTCGGGGGCATCCATCACAAGCCGGGCCGCGAGGCACGCGCGCGCTACGTGTACCTCACGCCGGCCGAGGAGTCCGAGTTGCGGGCCCTGGCCGCGCGCGGCATCGCGGTGACGGCGCAGGACGTCCCGAGCGCGGCCCCGGTGCCTCTCGAGGACCTCCTCGACGGGGGGACGAAGCGGTGAGCCCGCTCGAGCTCCTCGACCTGGTCCCGCTCGTCGTGCTCGGCGCGGTGCTCGGGCTGGACGTCGTGACGTTCCCGCAGGCGATGATCTCGCGACCGATCGTCGCCGCGACGATGGCGGGTGCGCTCATCGGGCAGCCCGGACGCGGGCTCGCGATGGGGGTCGCGCTCGAGTTCTTCGCGCTCGAGACCCTCCCGTTCGGCGCATCGCGGTACCCCGAATGGGGATCGGCGGCGGTGATCGGCGGCGCGCTCTTCGCGATGACCCCAGAGGGCACCGCTGCCGCGATGACGACCTCCGCCCTGCTGGCCCTCGTCGCGGCGTCGTTCAGCGGGAGCTCGATGGTCGCCCTCCGCCGGTGGAATGCGCTCTGGGCGAAGCGGCAGCAGGCACGCATCGCGCGCGGGTCGGGGAGCGCGGTGAGCGCGCTGCAGATCGCCGGACTCTCGGCCGACCTGATCCGCGGCGGTGTCGTCACGATGGTCGGGTTCCTCGCCCTCGCCCCGGTCCATCGCGCCGTACTCGGCGTCTTCTCGATGTCCCCGACGATCTCCCGCGCGACGGTGGTGTCGGCGGCGGCGGCGGTCGGCATCGCGGCGGTGTGGAAGGTGGTCCGGACGACCACGGGCGCGGCCTGGTTCCTCGCATCGGGGCTGGCCGTCGGGTTCGGCATCGCGGCGGGGCTGCTGTGACGGCGCCGTCGCTCCCACTGCGAGTGCGCGCGGCGATGCTGCTCCGCACCTTCGCGATCCAAGGCAGCTGGAACTACGAGACGATGCTGGGGAACGGGATCGCGTTCTCGATGGAACCCGCGCTGCGCCTGCTGCCCGGCGGTCCCCGCGGGGACGCGTACCGCGCGGCGATGGCCCGTCACAGCGGCTACTTCAATGCCCATCCCTACCTGGCCGCGGTCGCGGTCGGGGCGCTGGCGCGCGCCGAGCTCGACGGCACGCCGGCGACGCAGATCGAGCGCTTCCGCGTCGCGGCGCCCGGGCCCCTCGGATCAGTGGGGGACCGCCTCATCTGGGCTGGATGGCTCCCGCTCTGCTCGGCCCTCGCCCTCCTCGCCTTCGGACTCGGCGCTTCGCCGACTGGCGTGCTCCTCACGTTCCTCGTCACCTTCAACGTGGTCCACATCGGGCTGCGGATCTGGGGCCTGCACGCGGGATGGCGCCACGGACTCCGGGTGGCACAGGCGCTCGGGAACCCGCTGCTGCGGCAGGGACCGGCGCAGGTGTCGCGGGCGACGGCCTTCGTGGCGGGGGTCGCGCTGCCGGTGGCGGCACAGGGGATCATCGGCCCCGGTCGCGCATTGCTGGGTGTGGTCCTGGCCGCGGTCGCCGCCGGGGCGGTCGTGGTGACGCTGCTGCACCGGAGGATCGAGGGTTGGCGCCTCGCGACCATCGCCCTCGCCCTCTTCATCCTCTATTCGGTGGTGCGCTGATGCCCGAACGTGCCGTGCAGGTGGTCAATGCGAACGGGATCCACGCGCGACCGGCCGCCGAGATCGTCAAGACGGCGGGGCGTTACAAGTCGCACATCACGATCGCGCGGGACGACCTCGAGGTGAACGCGAAGAGCATCATGGGCGTGATGATGCTCGCCGCCGAATGCGGCGCGACGGTGCGGATCAAGGCGGACGGCGAGGACGCCGACCCCGCGCTCGAGGCGCTCGCCGCGCTCATCGCCTCCAGCTTCGGCGAGCACTGACACGATGCCGACGACGATCCACGGCGTATCCGCCTCCCCGGGGATCGTGGTCGGCACGGCCCACCTCCTCCGGTGGGAGGTGCCCGAGGTGCCGTCGCGGATGATCGAGGCGGGCGCGGTGGACGCCGAGATCGAGCGCTTCCGCGCGGCCGCCGAGGAGGCCATCGAGCGCCTCCGCGTGGTGAAGGCCCGGGCCGAGGAGAAGGCGGGGGCGGCGGAGGCCGCGATCTTCGACGTGCAGGTCGCGATCCTGCAGGATTCCGACCTCCGGGGACGCGTTGAGGGGCTCGTGCGCCAGAACCTCTCCGCGGAGAAGGCCTTCGACCTCGTGATGCTCGAGTTCCGCGAGCACTTCGCGAGGTCGGCCAATCCGATGATGCGCGAACGCGTCGGCGACCTGATGGACGTGCACATCCGGCTGCTCTCGCTACTCTTGCAGCTGCCCGACCACGACCCCGTCGAGCTCGCGCCGGGTGCGAACGCGATCCTCGTCACGCACGACCTGACGCCGAGCCTGACGATCCAGCTCGACCGGCGTGCGATCGCGGGGATCGCGACCGATGCGGGGACGCGCACGTCCCACGTGGCGATCCTCGCCCGATCCCTGGGACTCCCGGCGGTGGTCGGCCTGCTCGACGCGACGGCCAAGGTGGCCACCGGGGACCGCGTCGTGCTCGACGGGACGAACGGAACGTTGATCCCGCGCCCGACCGCGGCGGTGCTGGCGCAGTTCGCGGAGCGGTCGCAACGCGAGGCGAAGGCGCAGGCCGAGCTCGACGCCCTCTCCGGCGGTGACGCGGTGACGGTGGACGGACAGCGTCTCGTCCTGCGGGCGAACGTGGACCTGCCGGACGAAGCGGAGCCGGCCGCGGCGCGGGGCGCCGAGGGCGTCGGACTGATGCGCACCGAGTTCCTCGTGGTCGGCCGCACGACGATGCCCACGGAGGATGAGCAGACCGAGGCGTACCTCCGCGTCCTTCGCGCGTTCGGCGACCGCCCCGTGGTGATCCGGACCTACGACATCGGCGGCGACAAGCTCCCGATCGGAGGGTTCCCCCACGAGCCCAACCCATTCCTCGGATGGCGGGCGATCCGGATGTGCCTCGACGAGCCTGAGCTCTTCAAGGTGCAGCTGCGGGCGCTGCTCCGCGCGGCCGCCGATGGCGATGTGCGGATCATGCTGCCGCTCGTCGTCTCGGTGGACGAGGTCAGGCAGGCGCGGTTCCTCCTCCAGGAGTCGGCGGCGGAACTCGAGCGCCGGGGGGCGCGCTACCGCGCCGACGTCCCGCTGGGGGTGATGATCGAGACCCCCGCTGCCGCCGTCGCGGCCGACACGCTCGCGGCGGAGGTCGCCTTCTTCAGCATCGGCACGAATGACCTCGTGCAGTACACGCTCGCAGTGGACCGCGGCAACGCATCGCTCGTGACGCGGTACACGCCGCTCCATCCCGCGGTCCTCCGCCTCATCGCCCACACCGCCGAGACCGGGAACGCGGCGGGCCTGGAGGTGAGCGTCTGCGGCGAGATGGCGTCGCAACCACTGATGGCCTATGCGCTGATCGGGCTGGGGATCCGCACGCTGAGCGTGGCGGGGTCGAGCCTGCCCGCGCTGAAGCGGATCGTCCGCGGTGTGAGCAGCGCCGCCGCCGCGGCCGCGGCCCGCAGCGCGCTCGCGGCAGCGACGCCCCGGGAGGCGGAGGTCATCCTCCGGCAGGCGCTCGCACGCGAGCTGGGGGAGGAGCTGCTCGACGGGTTGCTGGGCCTCTCGTAGGCCGGTTATCCTTCCGACGCGCTCCGACGGGCCGGCGTGAGTCGCCGGCCCGCCGTGTTTCCATCACCACCCATCCGCCTACCCGTGCTGCATCGTCATCTCTTCACGTCCGAGTCCGTCACCGAAGGCCACCCCGACAAGGTCGCGGACCAGATCTCGGACGCCGTCCTCGACGCGCTCCTCGCCGAGGACCCGCACTCCCGCGTGGCGTGCGAGACGATGGTGACGACCGGCCTCGCCACGATCTTCGGCGAGGTGACCACGGCCGCCTGGGTGGATCTCCGCGCGCTGGTGCGCGACACCATCAAGCGCATCGGGTACACCGAGGCGGGCATCGGCTTCGATGCCGACTCCTGCGGCGTCCTCAACGCGCTCGGTCAACAGTCGCGCGACATCGGCCAGGGCGTGGACACCGGCGGCGCCGGCGACCAGGGGATGATGTTCGGCTTCGCCTGCGACGAGACGGAGGAGCTGATGCCTCTGCCGATCATGCTCGCGCACCGGCTGACGCACGCCCTCGCCGACCGGCGGAAGGATGGCACGCTCCCGTGGCTCCGCCCGGACGGCAAGTCCCAGGTCTCCGTCGTGTACGAGGACGGCAGGCCGGTCGAGGTGGACACGGTGGTCATCTCGACCCAACACTCGGACAAGGTCGGGAACCGCGCGATCCACGAGGCGGTCAAGCGCGACATCATCGAGGCGACGATCCCGGTGGAACTCCGCGCGCGGAGGTTGAAGCTGCACATCAACCCGACGGGACGGTTCGTCGTCGGCGGCCCGCACGGCGATGCGGGACTGACCGGGCGCAAGATCATCGTGGACACCTACGGCGGCATGGGGCGCCACGGCGGCGGCGCGTTCTCGGGAAAGGATCCCTCCAAGGTCGATCGCTCCGCCGCGTACGCGGCGCGCTGGGTCGCGAAGAACATCGTCGCCGCCAAGCTCGCCTCGAAGTGCGAGGTGCAGCTCGCCTACGCGATCGGCGTCGCGAAGCCGGTCTCGGTGATGGTGGACACCTTCGGCACGGGGACGGTGGACGAGCGGCGCATCATGCGGGCGGTGGAATCGGTCTTCGACCTCACGCCGCGCGGGATCATCGCGGCCCTCGACCTGCGCAAGCCGATCTATGGCCCGACCGCCGCCTATGGCCACTTCGGCCGCACGCCCGCGAAGGCGGAGCGGCACGGGAAGAAGGTCTCGCTCTTCACGTGGGAGCGGACGAACAAGGTGGCCGAACTGCGCCGCGCCGTCGGCGGGCGCTGAACCCGGCCGGCGGATGGTCGAGGTGACGGTCTCCCGGCTCGGGCTCGACGCCTCCTCCCAGGCGTTCGTGGTCGTGCTCGAGGAGAAGTCCGGCGAGCGGGTCCTCCCGATCTGGATCGGGCGCCCCGAGGCGGAGTCCATCGCCGCCCAACTCAACGGGATCAAGCGGGAGCGGCCGATGACCCACGACCTCGCCCAGCAACTCATCACGGGGCTCGGCGGCCTCCTCCGCCGGGTGCAGGTCACCAAGGTCGTGGATGGCACCTACCACGCGGAGCTGCACCTGACGCGCGCAGGGCACGCCATCGTGGTGGACGCGCGGCCCTCGGACGCGATCGCGATCGCGCTGCGCCTGGCGGCGCCGATCTTCGTGGCGGCCGGCCTCTTCACCGATGGCGAAGAGGATGCCCGGGAGTCTGGGCTCACCCCGGTCGGGGAGGACGACCACCTCTCGGCCGACGAGCTGAAGCGTCACCTCGCGCAGTTGCGCCCGGAGGATTTCGGGCGCTTCACGCCGTAGCGTGCCACTCGGCCTCGGCACGCCGGTTCGGTCGCTGCGACGCATCGCGGTGGCGGCACTGTTGCCGCCGATGCTCGCGGCGCAGGGCGTCGAGCGCCTGGTCGAGGGTCGCGTGATCCTCCCCACCGGCGGAGGAGGGACGCGCCCCGTCGGCGGCACCTGGGTCGTCCTGCACCGGGTCGCGACGGACACCGCAGGACCGCTCGACTCGATGCGGACGCGCGCCGACGGCGGATTCCGATTCCGGTACCGGACGAGCGGCGACAGCTCGGCCATCTACTTCGTCTCGAGCAACCGCGGGGGCGTGGCGTATTTCACGACGCCGACGCGCGAGGCGGCGACCAGCGGTGGACCGTCCGAGCTCGTCGTGCATGACACCAGCAGCGCGCCGATCCCGATCACCGTGCGCGGTCGGCACCTGATCATGACCGCCCCGGAGACCGAGGCGACCCGCACGGTCATCGAGGTCTACGAGATCTCGAACGACACGACGCTCACGCGCGTCGCCCGCGGCGCGGAAGGATCCACGTTCGACGCGCCGCTCCCGCCCGGCATCACCCAGGTGACGGGTGGGGACGGCGACGTCTCGCCGGACGCGATCCGCGCGGTGGACGGTCGGGTGCGGGTCAACGCGCCACTGGCACCGGGGCTCAAGCGGGTGTCGTTCTTCTACGAGATCGCGGCCGACGCGCCGCTCGAGGTGCTCCTCGAATCGCCGACGCCGGTCCTCGAGGTGCTCATCGAGGACCCGAATGGAGGTGCCGAGGGCGCCGGGTTGGTGCCGGTCGATCCGGTGAGCGTCGAGGGCCGTCCGTTCCGCCGGTTCCTCGCGCAGGACGTGACGGCCGCGCAGACCTTCCGCGTGACCGCACCCGGCGCGGCTCCATCGTCGGGCCTGCGGCTGATGCTCATCGTGACGGCGGTCGGCGCGGCGATGCTCTTCGGCCTCGGCGCGGCGTTCCTCCGGCGCGGTCCGGCGGCGTTCGCGAGGCGTCGCGAACGGGACCCCGAGGCGCTCGCACTCGAGATCGCGGCGCTCGACGCGCGCTTCGAGGCGCTCGCACAGCCGACCGAGCAGCAGCGCAACGAGCACTTCCTCGCGCGCGCCCGGCTCAAGGGCCGCCTCGCTGACGCGCTTGCCAAGCGCGACGGCCTCGCCTAGCTTCGCACCACAATCGAAGGCGAACGCGGGACACGGAAGCCGGTGAGAGACCGGCGCGGCCCCGCCACTGTGACGGGCAGCAACTGAAGTCCGCTCAACCACGCCACTGACCACGAGAGGGTCGGGAAGGCGAGCGGATGGCCCGGAGCCAGGAGACGACCCACGTTCGCGCCACACTCTGGTCCTCGGGGGAGGATCGGTGGCGCTCGCGCGGATCCGCTCACGCCGGGACGCGCCGCGTGCATCGAGGCTCCTCCATCCTGGAAGGAGCCTTTCGCATGTCCCGGCCACGCATCCCGTTCCCCTGGCTCGTCCTCACGACCCTGGTGGCCTTCGCTGCGGCCGCGTGCGCGCGGGATCGCGTCGCCGCCCCGGACTCGGTCTTCGTGGACGATTTCGGGGACACGGTGCGCCTCGATTCCGCGGCGCGTCGCATCGTCTCGCTGAACCCGGTCACGACAGAGCTCCTCTTCGCCCTCGGCGCGGGGGACCGGCTCGTCGGTCGCACCCGCTGGGACCAGTTCCCGCCGGCGGCGCTCGCGGTCCCGGACCTCGGCGACGGGATGGGACCGAACGTCGAGGCGGTGCTCGGCCAGCGCCCGGACCTCGCCGTGCTGTACGCCACGCCTGCGAACCGGATCGCCGCGCAGCAACTCCGTCGCGCCGGCGTGATGACCGTCTCGATCCGCACCGACCGGATCGGCGACTTCGCGCGCGTCGTGCCGGTCCTCGCCCGATTGGTGGGAGATAGCGCGACCGGTGCCCTCGTGGTGGACACGGTGATGGCGAGCCTGTCGGCGGTGCGAGCGCGCGCGGACACGTCGGGGGCACCGGTCGCTTTCTGGCACGTCTGGGAGGCGCCGCTCATGACGATCGGGGGAGGGAGCTTCCTGGGTGAGCTCCTGCTCACCGCAGGCGTCCGCAACGCCTTCGGTGATGCGGCCTCGCCGTCGCCGCAGGTGGCTCTCGAGGAGGTCGCGCGACGCGATCCCGACGTGATCCTCGCCGGTCCGCTCACCGCCGCGCGCATCCGCGCGCACCCGGGATGGGCGTCGTTGCGCGCCGTGCGCGAGGGGCGGGTGCTCGTGCCCGACACGATGCTCGTCGGACGGCCCGGGGTGAGGATGGGGGAGGCGGCACGGCACCTCCGCGCGCTGATCCTCGGCGACACGGCGCGGTGACGACAGCACGCTGGTCGCTGCTGGTCGCCGCCCTCGTCGCGACTACACTCATCGCGCTGGGGATCGGCTCGGTCCCGATCGCCCCGGGGGAGGTCTGGCGGGCGCTCCTCGGCGCGGCCGATCCGACGGCGACCTCGATCGTGCGCGACCTCCGCTTGCCGCGGATCGCGCTCGGAATCGCGGTCGGCGCGGGGCTCGCGGCTAGCGGCACCGCGCTGCAGGCGACGCTCCGCAATCCGCTCGCCGAGCCGTACCTCCTCGGGGTCTCGGGAGGGGCGGCCGTGGGCGCGGTCCTGACCGTTGTGCTCGGTGTCACGTCGTTGGCGTTCCTGCCGCTCGCCGCGTTCGTCGGAGCGGCATCGGCGGTCATGCTCGTCCTCCTGGTCGCACGGGCCGCCGGAGGTCGCGCGGACCCGAGGATCCTGGTGATGGCGGGAGTCGTCGTCGGGGCCTTCGCGAACGCCGCGATCATGGTGGCGCTTGCCCGCGCGCCCGAGAGCACCGTGCGCGGCGCCCTCTGGTGGATGATGGGCTCCCTCGGCGACGCGCAATGGGGAGGCGTCCGCTGGATAGCGGCATACGTGGCGATCGGCGTGGCGCTGCTCGTGGCGTGGGCGCGCGAGGTGGATGTGCTCGCCCTCGGCGAGGAGGCGGCCGCCTCCCTCGGCCTCGATGTGGAGCGTTCGACGCGCCGTGTCTACCTCACGGCGTCGCTGCTCGCGGCAGCGACCGTGGCGGGGGCCGGGCTCATCGGCTTCGTCGGGCTCGTCGTTCCCGCCATCGCGCGCGCGCTCGGCGCGGTGACGACGCGGAGCACCATCGTCGCCTCGACGTTGCTCGGCGCGACGCTGGTGGTCGCGGCGGATGCCGTCGCGCGGGTCGTGCTGCGTCCGTCGGAACTCCCCCTCGGCGCCGTCACCGCCCTCCTCGGCGTGCCGTTCTTCCTCTGGCGCCTGCGGGGCATCCGATGATCCGCGCCTCGGGACTCGAGCTGCGGTATCCCGGCGCGTCGCCGTCGGCGGTCGCCGATGTCGGTTTCGACGCGCGCGCGGGTCGCATCACCGCCATCGTCGGCCCGAACGGCTCGGGGAAGAGCACCATCGTGCGCGCGCTCCTCGGTCGCATCTTGCCGACCCGGGGGACGATCGAACTGGCGGGACGACCGCTCGCGGCGTATCCACGGCGGGAGGTCGCGACACGGATGGCGGTGGTCCCGCAGCGCGAGGAACCGGTCTTCCCGCTCGAGGTGCGGGCATTCATCTCGCTCGGGCGTTTTCCCCACGGAAGCGCGTTCTCCGCGGGAGACGCCGAGGACCGAGCCGCAGTCGCACGGGCGACCGCACGCGCCGACGTGGGAGCCTTCCTCGAGCGCCGCACCGACGAGCTCTCGGGCGGCGAGTGGCAACGTGTCCGCATCGCGAGGGCGCTGGCGCAGGGAGGACAGGCCCTCGTCCTCGACGAACCGACGACCTTCCTCGACGTCGCGCACGAGATGGCGGTCTTCGAGTTGCTCGACCAGCTGGCGCGGGAGGGACAGGCCGTGCTCCTCGTGAGCCATCAGCTGAACCTCGTGGCCCGCTTCGCGGACCACATCGTGCTCCTTCACCACGGTCGCGTCGCGGCCGCCGGGACGCCGGCGGAGGTGATGCGCGGAGAGGTCCTGGAGCGCGTCTACGAGTGGCCACTCGTGGTCGCGCGGGATCCCGCCGTCGGTGCCCCGGTCCTCGTCCCCCTGCGGGGGCGCGGGACACGCTGATCACCATCCCCTCGGAGGATCCTGATGTCCCGCGTGAAGGCGATCCACGTTCACACCATCGTGTTGACTGCGGCAGCGCTCGCGCATCCGCTGCCTGCGCAGGTCGCCCGTGACACCCTGACGCTTCCGGCCGAGGTCGTCACGGCGACGCTCGATCCGATGATGCGCCGTGACGCCACCTCGGCTGCCACCGTGCTCGACGGCGACGCGCTCCGGGCCGAGGGCGTGACGACGCTGGCCGAGGCGCTGCGGCGCGTGCCAGGGCTCGCGGTCGCGCGTACCTCCTCGTTCGGCTCGCCCACCTCGCTGTTCCTGCGAGGGGGACAGTCGAACTACGTGCGGGTGCTCGTGGACGGGGTCCCGTTGAACGAGCCTGGAGGCGTCGTCGATCTCGGGCGCATCGGACTCGACAACGTCGAGCGTGTGGAGGTCCTGCGCGGCCCGGCGAGCGTGCTCTACGGCTCCGAGGCGGTCACGGGCGTCATCCAGCTCTTCACGCGCCAAGGCACCGGGCGTCGAGCGGTCCGCGCCGAGGTCGGCGGCGGCTCGTACGGGGGCCGCCGCGCGCTCGCCGCCTTCTCGGGTGCGATCGAGTCGGTCGCCCTCGGACTCTCGGGCGAGCACGTCGCGAGCGACGGGGTGCTCGCGTTCAACAACGGGTACCGGAACGAGATGCTTGTCGCGTCCGTTGCCGCAGGGCAGGGGGGAGCGACCGACGCCCGCCTCACGGCGCGGCACGGGACCTCGACGTACCGCTATCCCACCGGATCGAGTGGCGCCCTCGAGGATCGCAACGCGGCGCGTACGGAGCGCCGCGCGATCGTGGGACTGGATGCCACCCACCGCTGGAGCCCCTCGCACGAAAGCCGCTTGGCACTCTCGACGAGCGAACTCCGGCCCCGGACGAGGGACGGGGCGGACGATGCGAGCGACACACTGGGGTTCTACGGTTACCACGCGACAGGGGTCGTGGTCCGCCGCACGGTGGACCTGCGACACCTCGTACGGCATCGCGGGGGCTCGCTCGCGGTCGGCGGCGAGTGGAGCCGCGAGACGGAACGCAGCGAATCGCTCACCGAGAGCGAGTACGGTGACTTCCCCGACGCCTTCCGCGCGGCCCGCGAGACCCGCGCACTGTACGCGCAGGCCCAGGTTGAACACGGGCGGCTGACCGTCAGTGGCGGGACGCGGCTGGATGACAACAGCGCGTTCGGCAGCTTCCGGACCGCGCGCCTCGGAGCGGCCTGGCGGCTGGGCGCTGCGACGCGACTCCGGCTCTCGGCGGGGAACGCGTTCAAGGCGCCGAGCTTCTTCGAGAACTTCGCGACCGGTTTCGTGGTCGGGAACGCCGCGCTGCGGCCGGAGCGCGCACGGTCGGCCGATGTCGGGGTGGAGACCATCGTCGGCGGGCTCGCCCTCCTTCGCGTGACCGCCTTCGCCCAGCGGTTCCGGGACCTCATCCAGTACACCGGAGCGCCGCCGTCGCCCGGCGACCCGAACTACTACAACGTCGCCGCAGCGAACGCGGACGGCGTGGAACTCGAGGTCACAGTGCCGGAGGTGCGGCGTCTTCGCCTCGATCTCGCGTACACCTGGACCCAGACGCGCGTCACCGACGACGGGTTCGACAGCGGGACGTCGGCGAACTTCGTCGCGGGCGAGCCGCTGGTGCGCCGGCCGCGGCGCGTGGTCTCGCTCGGTGCGGTCCGCGGGTTCGGTCGCCTCGCGTCCCTCAGCCTGCGCCTGACGCGGGTCGGGGAGCGCTCAGACCGGGACTTCTCGTCGTTCCCCGCGACACCGGTCACGATGCCGGCGTACACCACCGTCGACATGGGCGCCACGCTTGCGCCGGGTTGGCTCGACGCCCGCGGGATGAGCCTCTCGCTCCGGGTCGAGAACGCGACCGACGCGCGGTTCCAACAGGTCGCGGGATTCGATGCGCCGGGGCGGTCGCTCTTCGCGGGTCTTAAGTTGCAGCGGTGATCCAGACCGAGGCGATCGTCCTCCACGGCTTCGACTATCGCGAGACTTCGCGCATCGTGCGCCTCGCGACCCGGGAAGCCGGCGTGTTGAGTGCGATCGCGCGCGGGGCACGCCGTCCGCGGAGCCGGTTCGGGCAAGGGCTCGACCTCTTCGCGGGCGGTGTGGCGCACCTCTCGCTGCATCCCTCGCGAGACCTGCACACCCTCTCGGCGTTCGACGTCACGCGGTCGCGCCCCGACCTCGCAGCCTCACTCAACCGGTTCAACGCCGCTTCCGCGTTGGCGGAGCTCTGCCTCAGGTTCGGCGCCGAGGACGCCCACGGCGCCATCCACGACGTGCTCGCCGCCGGGCTCGCCCTTGTCGCATCGAGCAGCGACGATGAGGTGGTGCCGAACGCGCTCGGTGCCGCCTGGCAGCTCGTCGGCGAACTCGGGTTCGCGCCGCAGCTCGAGGACTGCGCCGCCTGCCATCGCCCGCTCGCGCCGGACGAGACCGTGCGGTTCGCGCACCGCGCCGGCGGTGCGCTGTGCCCGCGTTGCGCCGCGCTCGCGCCCCGTGGCCGCTCGCTGCCCCCCGACGCCCGCGTGGCGCTGCTCGCGTGGGCCGCCGGGGGATCGGTGCCCCCGCTCGACGCGCGCGCGCGCCGCGCCCATCAGCGACTGCTGAGGGAGTTCCTCGAGGAACACCTCGCGGACGGGCGGGCGCTGCGCGCCTGGATGGCGTGGGAGGACGCAGGCCGGTGATCCTCGGCACGGCCGGGCACATCGACCACGGCAAGACGGCGTTGGTCCGCGCGCTGACCGGCGTGGACACGGATCGCCTGGCCGAGGAGAAGCGTCGCGGCATCACGATCACCCTCGGCTTCGCCCCCCTCCGGCTCGACGGGATCGGGACCATCGGTGTGGTGGACGTCCCTGGGCACGAGGCCTTCGTGCGGACGATGCTCGCCGGGGCGACGGGAGTGGACCTCGCTCTGCTCGTCGTCGCGGCCGATGAGGGAGTGATGCCACAGACGCGAGAGCATCTCGCGATCCTCACGCTCCTCGGCGTGCGGAGCGGTCTCGTCGCGCTCACGAAGTCCGACCTCGTGGATGGTGACCTCCTCGCCCTCGCGTCCGACGATGTCCGCGCGGCACTCGAGGGCTCGGCGCTGGCGGCGGCCCCGATCATCCCGGTCTCCGCCCACACCGGAGCCGGACTCAACGCGCTGCGGAGCGCGATCGTCGAGGCGGGGCTCGCGCTGCCCGCGCGCACGGCGGACGACCTGTTCCGACTCCCCGTGGATCGCGTCTTCTCGGTCGCGGGCGCGGGTACCGTGGTCACCGGGACGGCCTGGTCCGGGACCGTCGAGCGCGATCGGATCCTGCGACTGTTGCCGCTGGACCGGATCGTACGGGTCCGGAGCGTCGAATCCCACGGTGAGGGCGCTGCTCGCGTCGGCGCGGGGGCGAGGGTCGCGCTCGCGATCGCCGGCGTCGATCGCGAGGAAGTGTCTCACGATGCGGTCCTCGTCGGCCAGGACGAGGGTTGGGCGCCGAGCCGGGTGCTCCGGGCGGATGTCACACTGCTGCCGGGGGCGCCGGCGTTGGGGCCGCGGCGCTGGCTACGGTTCCACCTCGGGACCGCGGAAGTGGGGGCCAGGGTCGTCGCGCGTGGTGGCGTCGCACCGGGGAGCACCGTTCCGGTCCGCGTGAAGACGGACGCGTCGGTCGTCGCCAGGGGCGGGGACCGATTCGTGCTGCGTGGGGGCTCCCCCGTCACGACGATCGGGGGTGGCGTGATCACCGATCCGCTGCCTCCCAGCGCTCGCGCGAAGCCCTGGCCGGCCGCGCAGGCCTCGGAGTTCGACCGCCTGCAGTGGATGCTCGTCGAGGCAGCTGCGGCGGGCGTCCACGTCCCTTCGTTGGCCGTGCGCCTCGGGATGCGGCCAGCCGCGGTCGAGAAGTCCCTGAAGGAGGTCCCGAAGGTCGTCCGTCTCGGCGAGCGGGCGGTCCGTACCGCCGTGCTCGATGCGTTGCGCGCGCGCCTCCTCTCGATCATCGAGGCGGCGCACCGCGACTCGCCGTTGTCACCCGGCCTCGACCGGCAGACCGCCCGCGCGGGGCTCAAGGCCGAACCGTGGCTCGCGGACGAGGTGATCCGGCGCGCCGAGCGCGCGAATCTCGTGATCGTCGAGGGGGCCGCCATCCGCCTCCCCGGGTATGTGGCGGGCGCAGGTGCCGCGGCCGGCGACGCCCGCGCGCTCCTCATCGAGACATTGCGTGCAGCGGGCCCCGAGCCGCCAAGCGTCAGCGAGCTCATCGCGCAGCACGGGCCCGAGGTGCCCGCCCTGCTCAAGCTGCTCGAGAAGGAGCGCGCAGTCGTTCAGGTCGCGCTCGATCGCTGGTACGCGCGCGAGGGGCTGGCGACCCTGCTGGCGCGCCTTCGCGCCCATGTGCGGCCGGGGCACAGCTACCCCCCGGCGGAGCTCCGCGAGCCGCTGGGGGTGACACGCAAGTGGCTCATCCCGTTCCTCGAGTGGTGCGATCGCCGCGGCATCTCGCACCGGAGCGGCGACGGACGCACCTTTGGGACGGTGCCCGAAGAACCCTGACGGCGCGACGAATCGGCGGGGGGGACTGACATGCCGGTCACCTTGCAGGCCGAAATGACGTAGTGCGTCCGGAGTGCTTCTTGCCCCGCACGGGAGATGTGCGCGGACGCAGCCGCAGGTTCGGCCGCGCATCTTCCATCCTCCATCTTTCCTCGGCCCCTCCGTGGTCAACCCCGACCGCCTCACCGTGAAGTCCCAGGAGGCCCTGACCGACGCCATCGCCCAGGCGCGTCGGAACGGGAATCCGCAGGTCCACGACACCCACCTCCTCCAGGCCCTGATCGGGCAGGATGAGGGGATCGTGGTGCCCGTCCTTCAGAAGCTCGGCGTGGGGATCCCGTCACTCCGGGAATCCCTGGAGCGTGAGATCGCTCGGTACCCCAAGCAGAGCGACGCGCAGCCCGGCCTCGCCCGCGAGATGAACGCGGTGCTCGACGCCGCGGAGAAGGAAGCGAAGGGTCTCGGCGACGAGTACATCTCCACCGAGCACCTCCTCCTCGCACTGTCGGAGGTGAAGGGCGCGGAGACGCCGAACCTCCTGAAGGCCCAGCGGGTGACCCGGAAAGGGCTGCTCGACGCGCTCGAGGAGGTCCGCGGCGCACACCGGGTCACCGACCAGACGCCCGAGAACCAGTACCAGGCGCTGAAGAAGTTCACCCGCGACCTGACCGAGGACGCGCGCAAGGGGAAGCTCGACCCGGTGATCGGGCGCGACGAGGAGATCCGTCGCGTCATCCAGGTGCTCTCGCGCCGGACGAAGAACAACCCGGTGGTGATAGGGGAGCCCGGCGTCGGCAAGACCGCGATCGCCGAGGGGCTCGCGCAGCG
>CAZYUL010000042.1:0-23362 GCA_964650715.1 uncultured Gemmatimonas sp.
TCGACCTCGGGACGATCTCCGGCTTCACGACGCGCTTCCAGCTCTACACGGTGCCGGGACAGGTGTACTACCAGACGACGCGGAAGCTCGTGCTGCAGGGTGCGGACGGCGTGGTCTTCGTCGCCGACAGCCAGGCGCGCCAGCTGGAGGAGAACATCGAGTCCATGCAGGACCTGCACGCCAACCTCGCCGAGCAGGGCGTGGACGCGCGCACGATGCCGCTGGTGATCCAGTACAACAAGCAGGACCTCCCGCCGGAGATCATCACGCCGGTCGCCGAGCTCGACGAGGCGCTGAACTTCCGCGGCGTGCCCTCGTTCCCGGCCGATGCGCTGCACGGTCCCGGCGTGTTCGAGACGCTGCGCGGGATCTCCGAGCTGGTGCTCCGGAAGCTGAGTGCAGGGGGCGCGGGACGCTGAGATGCGACTCGACCCGCGACTGACCTTCGACCGCCTGGTGATCGGCGCCGGCAACCGGCTCGCCGCGGCGGCGGCGCGCGCGGTCGCCGAGGCGCCCGGGGTCACGTACAACCCGCTGTTCATCTATGGCGGGTCGGGCCTCGGCAAGACGCACCTCCTCACCGCCGCCGGCCACCGCCTGCAGGAGCTGCAGCCGAGGGCCGAAATCCTCGCGCTCACGCTCGACGAGTTCTCGGAGCAGTGGCACGCCGCCGTGTCGGCGGGGGAGACCCAGTCCTTCGGCGGGAGGCTCGCGCATGTGGAGATGCTCCTCCTCGACGACCTCCAGTTCCTCGCCGGACGGCGCGAGATGCAGTCGGAGATGCTGCGGCTCTTCACCGCGATGCAGGAGGCGGGGCGGCAGATCATCTGCACGAGCGACCGTCCGCCGAACGAGATCGCCGACGTGGATGAACGGCTCATCCAGCGGCTCTCGGGCGGGTTGGTGGTGGACGTCGGCGTTCCCGAGTACGAGGCGCGCGTGGCGATCCTCCGCGCGGCGTGCGAGGAGCGGGGCGTGGTGGTGCCCGACGACGCGCTCGACGCCCTCGCGCAGCGCGGCGTGCACTCGGTGCGCGAACTGCAGGGCGCGCTCAACCAGTGGATCGCCACCGAGGCGATGGGAGGCACCGGGAGGTCCTCGACACCGTCGCCCGGGAACACGCCGGTGCTCGGCAGCTCGGGCGAGTTCCTAAACTTCCTCACCGACGTGACGTCGGTGGTGCAGCAGCACGTGGAGTCGTGGCAGGTCCGGCTCCGGGAGACGATTGCCTACTGGAGCGGCGAGGGATACCGGACCGGCGTCCTCGAGCGGGCACTCGCGCTGCCGCGGGACCCCGACGTGCCGGCCCTCACCGCGATGTTCGTGGAGGCGGTCGAGCACCTGCGCGCCCTCGAGGCGCAGGCGGTCGCGGCCGACCCATCGCTGGGCGGGCACGAGGTCTTCTACGACCCCGAGCGGCTCGCCGAGGCGGAGGACCTCGTCGAGCGCGCACTCGCGGGGGAGACGCCGCCCGGGGGACCGAACCCGGCGTTCACGCGCGAGGGCTTCGAGGTCGGCGCGGCCAACCAGCTCGCGGTGCATGCCGCCGACGCGGTGATCGCGGCGCCGGGGACGCGCTACAACCCGCTCCTCGTCACCGGCACCAGCGGCGTCGGCAAGACCCATCTCGTGCACGCGATCGGCAACGCGATCGCCGAGGGCTCCGGTGGGATGGTGCAGGTCTCGTGCGTCCACGCCCAGGTGCTGGTGGACGAGCTGATCGCGGCGATCCAGGCGGGGACCGTGGAGCGGTGGCGGACGCGGTACCGCTCGGCCGGCGCGCTCATCGTGGACGACGTGCAGTTCCTCGCGGGGAAGGAGCGCACGCAGGACGAGTTCTTCTTCGTCTTCAACGCGCTCGCCGAGGCGGGGAAGCAGATCGTGCTCTCGAGCGACCGTCCGCCGGCGGAGATCCCCGAGCTGGCGGCGCGCCTGCGGTCGCGGTTCGAGGGCGGCTTGATGGCCGAGATCCTGCCCCCGGACCGGCCCCTGCGGGAGAAGCTCGTGGCGCGGTTCCTCGCCGGTCTCGGCCGGCCGGCGCCGCCCGAGCTGCTCGACGTCGTCTGCGACCCGCCCGTGCAGAGCGTGCGCGAGCTGATCGGCGTGGTGAACCGGCTGGCGGCGGCCGCCGACGCGCGCGGGACGCCGCTCGACGCGGCGCTCGCGCGCGAGGAGTTGGGGCTGGGCGCGTCGGCGAGCGCGACGATGGCGCCCGCCGCCGCCGCGCACGCGGCCGGCGACCGCACCTTCCTCGACCGCGAGCGCGTGGTGTGGGAGTGGCCGGACATCGGCGGCCGGCTCGTCGAGGAGCTGCGCTAGATGGCGATCAAGGGCTCCCTCAAGGAGGCGTCGCTCCCCGACGTCCTGCAGCTCCTCTCGATGGGGAAGAAGAGCGGCTGCCTCTCGGTCACCCATCGCAACAACTTCGGGTCCATCTACTTCGACAAGGGGAAGATCTCCTACGCGAGCATCGTCAACCGGCGGGACCGGCTCGGCGACATCCTCGTGAAGGGGGGACTGCTCACGCAGCAGAAGCTCGACGAGGCGATCGACGCGCAGGGGAAGTCCCGGGGGAAGCGGCTCGGCGAGCTGTTGGTGGAGCGGGGGATGATCACCCGCGACGCGCTCCACGCGCAGATCCGGATCCAGATCGAGGAGGCCGTCTACTTCCTCTTCACCTGGACCGAGGGGTCGTTCAACTTCGAGGCCGACATCCGGCCCGAGGAGCAGGACTTCCTCGTCTCGATCAATCCCGAGTCGCTCCTCCTCGAGGGAGCGCGGCGGGTGGACGAGTGGAGCCTCATCGAGAAGAAGATCCCCTCGTTCGACATCGTCTTCGAGGTGGACCGGCGGCGGCTGATGGAATCGAGCGCCGAGCTCACGCAGGAGCAGCGGCAGCTCGTGCCGCTGGTCGACGGGCGCCGTGACGTCGCGTCGCTGGTGGACGAGTCGGGCCTGATCGAGTTCGAGGTCGGCAAGGCGCTGTTCGGCCTCGCCACCGCGGGGTTCCTGCACCGCGTGGGGAAGTCGAAGCCGCAGGAGGCGGCGGCCGCCGACACGCGCGTCGAGGAGCACCGGAACCTCGGCGTCGCGTTCTACAAGACGGGGATGCTCGACGAGGCCGTGCGCGAGTTCCGCCGCGTCGCCGAGCTCCGGCCCGACGATGTGGGGGCGCGCTTCCACCTCGGGCTCTCGCAGTTGCGGCTCGGGCGCTGGGCGGAGGCGCTGACGCACCTCGAGGCGGCGTCGCGGCAGCGCGGCGCCAAGGCCGCGGTCTTCCACAACCTCGCGCTCGCCCTCGAGCGACTCGGCCGCCTCGATGAGGCGCGCGCCGCCCTCGAGGAGGCGATGACGCGGGGCGGGGAGGAGGAGCCGCGCGTCCACATCTCGCTCGGCGTGCTCGCGTTGCGCGAGGGGCGGTTCGACGAGGCCGACGCGCACTTCATGCGGGCGCGCCCCCTCTTCGGCGCCAAGCCCCCGAGCCCCGTCTGGTTCCACTCGGCGGGACTCGCCGCGGGGCTCTCGGGTCAGCTCGAGAAGGCGATCGCCCTGCTGACCGAGGGGACCGAGGCGCACCCGCACGCCGCCGCCCTGCACAACAACCTCGCGGTCGCGCTCGCCGCCGCGGGCCGACCTGCGGAGGCGCTCGCGGCGATCGACCGCGGCATCACCGAGGACCCCGGCCTCGCGCCGCTGCACCGCAACCGCGGCGACGTGCTCTACGATCAGGGCCAGCGCGACCAGGCGCTCGAGGAGTACCTCCGCGCGGTGAAGCACCACGAGACCCTCGGTCCCGAGGTGTGGTCGCGCATCGGCGACCTGCGTGAGGCGCACGGCGAGCCGGCCGAGGCGATGGCGGCCTGGGAGCGCGCGCTGGTGCTCGATCCGGCACACGCGAACGCGCGGGCGCGCCTCGAGGCCGCCAAGCAGGTGTCGTGACCCGCGAGATCAGGGACGAGGCGGGATTCCGGGCGCTCACCGAGAAGATCGCGCGCGAGCGGGGTTTCGGCTGCGCGAACTACAAGGACGGATGCCTCCAGCGGCGGATCGCGGTGCGGATGCGCACGCGGGGCGTGGCCACCTACGCCGAGTACGCCGCGCTGCTCGACCGCGAACCGGGCGAGTACGAGCCGCTCCTCGACGCGCTCACGATCAACGTCACGAAGCTCTACCGCGACGCGGCGGCGTGGGACGCGCTGCGCGAGATGGTGATCCCGCGGCTCTGGGAGCTCGGCCTGCCGCGGCTCGCGGTCTGGAGCGCCGGCTGCTCCTCGGGGGAGGAGCTCTATACGCTGGCCGCGGTCTTCCACGCGCACGCGGAGCGGACGGGGACGCTGGCGCGGCTCCGCACGCTGAGGATCCTCGGCAGCGACATAGACCGCGCGTCGCTCGAGCGGGCGCGCGCGGGCGCCTTCCCGACGGAGGCCCTCGCCGAGCTGCCGCGCGCGCTGCGCGACCGGTACTTCACGCCGGTGGCGCCGCACACCGCGGTGCCCGAGCTCCGCGCGCTGGTCGAGGTCGAGCGGCGCGACCTGCTGCAGGAACCGGCGCCCGCCGGCGGGTTCCACCTGATCGCCTGCCGCAACGTCGTCATCTACTTCGGTCGCGAGAGCCAGGAGCCGCTCCTCCGCAAGTTCCACGACTCGCTGGTGCCCGGCGGCTACCTGATGCTCGGCAAGGTGGAGACGTTGCTCGGCCCCTCGCGCGCGCTCTTCGAGACGGTGGACCAGCGGCAGCGCCTCTTCCGGCGGGCCGCGTGACCGACCAGCACGTGCGCATCGCGCACCACGCGGTGGCCCGCGGCGCCGGCCGGCTGGTGACGATCGGCCTCGGCAGTTGCGTGGCGATCGCGCTGCACGAGCCGGTGTCGCGAATCGCGGGTCTCGCGCACGTGCTGCTCCCGGATCCGAGCACCGCGCGCGACTCGAGCAACGCCGCGCGCTTCGCCTCGACCGCCGTGCCCCTGCTCGTGGAGGACATGCGGGCCCTCGGCGCGAGGGGCGCGATCACCGCCAAGCTCGCGGGCGGCGCTTCGCTCTTCGGGACGATGCTCGCGACGGCGGGACAGCAGATGGGACCGCGCAACGTCGCCGCCGCGCGCGAGGCGCTGGCCCGCGCGGGGATCGCCGTCGTCGGCGAGGAGACGGGGGGCACGACCGGACGAAGCGTCGTGATGGATGTCCGCAGCGGCGAGGTCCACGTGCGCTCGGTACGGGGAGGGGAACGTGTCCTCTGACCGCCGCGTGCTGATCGTGGACGACAACGCCTTCCTCGCCGCGGTGCTCGAGGAACTGGTGGACGGGATCGAGGGCTTCCGCGTGGTCGGCAGCGCGCGCGACGGCGAGGAGGGGCTGCGGCTGATGCATGCGCTCGAGCCCGACATCGTCACGCTCGACATCGAGATGCCGGGGATGGATGGGCTCTCGGTGCTCGGCTACATCATGAGCGAGTCCCCGCGGCCGGTCGTGATGGTGAGCGCCGCGACGACGCGGGGGTCGGTGGACCTCACGATCCGCGCGCTCGAGATGGGCGCGGTGGAGTTCGTGCGGAAGCCGGAGGGCTCGACGCGTGAGGCCTGGGAAGGGAGCCGGCGACGGATCGAGGAGGCGCTGCGGGCCGCGGCGATCACGAACGTCGCCGGGGTGCCCATGCTCGCGCGACCGCGACTGCGCACTCCCGCTCCACTCGCGCGCCGTCCGCGGGCGGCGTCGTCGGCGGTCGCGATGGCGTGCTCGACCGGGGGACCGCGGGCGCTGGCCGAGGTGGTGCCGGCGTTCGGGGCCGAGCTCGACGCCGCCGTGCTGATCGCGCAGCACATGCCGCCGGGTTTCACCGCCGGGCTCGCCCGCCGACTCGACCAGCTCGCATCGCTGCCGGTGCACGAGGCGCTGCACGGCGAGACCGTGGAGCCGGGGCGGGTGTACCTCGCGCCGGGTGGCCGGCACATGCGGGTCGCGGCGGGCTCGGTGGGCGCGACGATCGTCCTCGACGACGGCCCGCCGGTGCACGGCGTGCGACCGGCCGCCGATCCGCTCTTCGCCTCGATCGCCGAGACGTTCGGTGGGCGCTGCGTCGGCGTGGTGCTCACCGGGATGGGGCGCGACGGGAGCGCGGGCCTGCGGGCGATCCGATCGCGAGGCGGCGGTGCGGTCGTACAGGATCGCGCGACCTCGGTGATCTACGGGATGCCCCAACAGGCGCTCAGCGACGCCGGCGCCGACCGCGAGGTGCCGCTGCGCGAGGTCGCGGGCGCGGTCACCGCGCTCCTCGGGGAGCGCGGGGGAGTGGCCAGATGAGCG
This sequence comes from uncultured Gemmatimonas sp., assembly GCA_964650715.1. Classification (GTDB taxonomy): domain Bacteria; phylum Gemmatimonadota; class Gemmatimonadetes; order Gemmatimonadales; family Gemmatimonadaceae; genus Pseudogemmatithrix. The sequence continues at coordinate 6,300 of CAZYUL010000042.1, forward strand.
TGGAACGGGTGCTCGTCGTCCGCGTCGGGAGCGAGCGGTTCGCGCTCCCCCTGGGCGACGTCCTCGAGGCGGTGGATGCGCCCGAGGTCACTCCGGTGGCGCTCGCGCCGAGGGGCGTCGTGGGGCAGTGCGTCCATCGGGGACGCCTGCTCCCCGTGGTGGACCTCGGCCGGCTGGTCGGCGTCGGGCGCGACCCGGGCTCTGGCGCCATGCTCGTGCTCGAGGTAGACCGCGACCGGGCCGGCGTGATGGTGGATGACGTGCTCGACGCGGATGTCGCGCACCCCTCGATGCGGCGACCGGTGCCGGCGACCGGCGCGGATGCGTCAGGGATGCTCGACGCGCTCCTCGACCTCCCGTCGGGGCTCGCGGCGCTCGTGGACACGGGAGCGCTCCGCGCCGCGGTGCTCGCACGGCTCACGGCGGAGGTGGGATGAGCGGGACGACCAAGCGGCAGTTGGTGGTGTTCGAGGCGGCGGGCGAGGCACTCGCTGCGGACATCTTCGCGGTGGAACGCGTCCTGCGTCACGCGCCGCCGCGGGTGCTGCCGAGCGATGCGCCGTGGCTGCTCGGCGTGATCGACCACGCCGGGGCGGCGATCCCGGTGGTGGACCTGCGGATCCGCCTCGGCCTCCCCGTGACGCCGGCGACGGAGGCATCGCGGGTGCTGGTGGTGCAGGCCGGGGAGTCGAAGGTAGGCGTGCTGGTCGATACGGTGCGCGCGGTACGGACGGTGGAGACGTCGGCGATCGAGGCCCCGCCGGCGATCTACCACGGACTGGCGAAGGAATACCTCGAGGGCGTGGTGCGCGACGGAGGGGATCTCATCATCCTCCTCGACACCGGGCGCCTGCTGACCTCTACGGAGCGGATCGCGATGGAACGGATGCTGGCGACGGAGGCACGGGATGGCTGACGAGACCCTGGCGGCGTACCGGGCGCGATTCGCGGCGATCGACAAGAGGCTCGACGCGGGGCTGGCCGACGCCGACCCAGCGGCGGTGAAGGCCGAGATCATCGGACTCTTCAAGGCGGTTGAGGCGCAGATCGCCGACCTCTCCACGCTGAGGGACGAGATCAAGGGGCTCGTCGAGAAGTTCAAGTCGCAGTCGGCGGCGCTCACGATGGCGCCCCAGTTCAGCGGCGAGAAGCCGGTCGTGCACGCCGACCACATCGGTGCGAGCACGTTCATCGAGAAGGGGTGGAGCCGCCTCTCGCTGGGGGATCACGAGGGGGCGGAGCAGGCGCTGCTCAAGGCGATCGAGCTCTCCCCCGGCGACCCGCAGAGCGAGGCGCTGCTCGGGTGGGCGCAGATGCTCCAGGAGAAGTACGACGACGCGTTGATGAACTTCCAGAAGGTGCTGGTGCGCGAGCCGGCGAACTCGCTCGCGCGGATCAACGTGGGGTACATCTGCCTCAAGAAGCGGATCTTCGGCGAGGCCATCGAGCACCTCTCGAAGGCGATCCGGCTCGACAACGACCGGAAGGCGACGCTCTACGCGCACTTCTACCTCGGCCTGGTCTATCTCGAGCGGGAGATGTACGAGGACGCACAGACCTTCTTCCGGAAGACGCTCGGGCTCGGCCCCAACCTGATCGAGGCGTACTACGAGCTCGGACGCGCGCACTGGCTGAACGAAGAGCACGACGAGGCGAAGAAGGTGTGGGCGCAGGGATTCGCCGCCAACAAGTTCAATCCGTGGGGGAAGCGATGCGGCGAGGTGCTGAAGATCGTCGAGGCCGGCGGGGAGCTCCCGCGCAGCTGAGACGCGTCCAGGCGCTCATCGGGGGCCAGGCTCGCATCGCGGGTCGGGCGCTCGTCTCGGTCCTCGCGGCATCAGCGCTGGCGCTGGTGACGTCGCGCGGACTGCCGGCACAGCCCCCCGTCGTCGAACCGGCGACCACCGAGCCCCCCGGTTTCGTGCTCGCGATGCGCGGGATCCCGGCTGGCGCCGCCGTGCACGTGGAGGGGCGGTTCTCGGTGGTCGCGTTCCCGTCCGAGGAGCGACTCGCGCGCGCGCTGCTGCGCGATGCCGCTGGTCGCGACACCTTCCCGGGGCTGCCGCGCCCGACCGCGCGCGTCCGGATCTGGCTGGCGCAGGACGAGGCGATGTTCCGCGCCTACGTCGGCGAGGGCGCGCCGGAATGGGGCGCGGCGATCGCGTTCCCTCGCGAGCAGGTGATCGTGATGCAAGGACGCGACGCCGGCGCCGACGCGGGGGAGCCACGCCAGGTCCTCCGGCATGAGCTCGCCCATCTCGTCCTGAGCGAAGCGCTCGGTCCTGCGGTGCCACGATGGTTCGACGAGGGGTATGCGTCGTACGCGGCCGGAGAGTGGGGGCGCGAGGAGGTCCTCGCCACGAGCTTCGGCCTGGTCTGGCGCGGGGTCCCGACGCTGGCCGGGCTGGATTCAGGCTTCTACGCTGGTTCGCAGACGGCGCAGCGCGCGTACGCGCTGGCGCATCGCGCGGTGGCCGAGCTCGCGTCACTCGATCCCGAGCGCGGGCTCTCGCTCTTCTTCTCCTACTGGCGGTCGCAGGGCTCGTTCGAGCGCGCCCTCCGGGCGGCGTACGGTCTTACCTCGGTCGAGTTCGAGCAGCGGTGGAAGTCGCGTGTCAGGCGGCAGTACGGCGCCCTCGCGCTGCTGGCGGACCTCTCGATCCTGTCGGTCTTCCTCGTGCTACTGCTCGGGCCGATGTGGTGGCGCCGGCGGAAGCGACAGCAGCAGCGGCTGGCGCAGATGCGGGCCGCCGACGCCGCGCAGGAGGCGCGCGAGCGGGAGAGCGCTCTGGCCGCGCTGCTGGGTGAGGTGGTGCCGGACCCGCCCGAGGACGGGCGCATTAAGGGTTCGTGAAGGCCGTCCACTTTGGTTGACACGCCTCTATGGTTGGCCTAGAATCACCCCCCTATGGTAGCGTCCACGACGTCCGGGGAGCAGCCGCGGTCCCGTCCAGGCCTCTGGTGGGGTCTGGCAGCGGCCGCGTTGGCATTGGGTTATGCGGATCTGTGGCGGGGAGGGGTGACGCTGGCCCCGATCCTGCTGGTGATCGGCTATTGCATCCTGATCCCGGTCGCCATCCTGAAGTGAAGTAGCCTCCCCTCGGGCTGGGGACGGCTCGCGGGGCGAATAGCTCAGTTGGTCAGAGCACCTGCCTTACACGCAGGGTGTCGGGGGTTCGAGTCCCTCTTCGCCCATCTTCACTGGCCCGCCGGGGGGAACCCCCGTAAGGCCTTGTGGGGTAGAAAGTTCAACGCCTTGGAGGAGATGACAGTGAAGTCTCGGCTCCACGCCCGCTCCCTTGCCGCGTTCGCCGTGCTCGTCGCCGGCGGAGTCGCTGACCTCGGAGCGCAGCCCGCTCGTCCGACGCGTCCCCCACCGCGGGCCGATACGCCGCGGATGGTCGTGCAGGTCTTCGGGTCGCCGGACCGTGTGGCCGGCCCGAATGCAGCCGATGAGCTCCGGACCCGCCTCCACAACTCGTATCCCTCGCGCACCCTCTGGGTGATCACGAAGGACGAGCAGGTGCCGCTCCTGGAGCAGTCGGGATTCCCGATCAACCAGGCGCTGAGCTCCGCCGACGAGGCGGCGCTGGCCAAGATCCTCCGCGCCGAGGACTATGTCCGCGGCCAGGTCGTGCGCGACGGCGATGCGTGGCGCGTGCAGGCGCATCTCGTTCTCACCCGCGACCCGGCGCTGTCGCAGCCGCTGCCGGTCAAGTCGGGCAACCGGCCGGAGCGTGCGGCGATCGAGCTCGTGGACGAGATCCGCCAGGCCCGCAAGCAGCTCGAGAACGAGAAGCGTTGCATCGAGCACGCCCGCAACCAGCAGTTCGAGCAGGCGATCCGTGTCGCCGATGCGGCGATCGAGGATTATCCCCGCGCGACGCTCGTCCGCTACTGCAAGCTCAACGTGCTCCTGACGCAGAAGGCGCCGAACGCCCAGGTCATCGCGATGTCCGAGGAGATCCTCGGGATCGACAACAACGCCAAGGCGGCGCTCGCCATCGCGTCGCAGACGTACAAGGCGGAAGGGAACGTCGCCAAGGCGAACGAGTACCTGATCCGCCTGCTGATGCTCGAGCCGACCAACGCGACGCTCGCCGCCGAGGTGGTGGACGCGCTCGCCGCGAGCGGCGACTACACCGAGGCGAAGCGGGTCGTGCTGAAGGCCGTGCAGGACAACCCCGGCGACCTCGGCCTGATCCAGCTGCAGTTCACCGTGCTCGCGGCCGCGCGCGACTTCAAGCCGGCGATCCAGACCGGCGAGCAGATGGTGCAGATGGATACCGCCCTCGCCAATGTCGCGTTCTTCACTCGCCTCGCGGCGCTGTACGTGGCGGACAGCCAGCCGCAGAAGGCGGCCGAGACGTATGCCCGCGCGACGCAGAAGTTCCCGGACAACGCCGAGATGTGGCAGTTCTATGCGCAGGCCCTGAAGAACGCGGGGCAGACGCAGCAGTCCATCGCCGCCGCCCGGCGGGCGCTGCAGGTGAATCCACGGATCCCGAACGGCTGGACGCAGATCGCGGTCGCGTACAACGAGCTCAACCAGCCGGACAGCGCGCTCCAGGCGCTGCGCGAGGCGAAGACCGCGGGCGACGACGCCAACACGATCGGTGGATTCGCGCTCAACATCGGGAACCGGTTCTTCCGAGCCGCCTCCGCCGACACGAACAAGACCGAGGCAGCGTTCACGGTGGGGCTCCCGTATCTCCACTTCGCCGACAGCACCCTGACCGACGCGGCGTCGCAGACCAACGCGAAGTTCCTCATCGGGGTGTCGAACTTCTACATCGCCTCGGCGATCGCGCAGAACCTGCAGGAGACGAAGAGCTGCGACGAGGCGCGTCGGTCGCAGAAGCACGCGCTCGATGCGCTCTTGTACACGCAACAGGGCGGGCGCGCGTCGCCGGAAGGCGCGGGGCAGATCCTCAACGCACTCAACACCTCGCTGGTCCCGTACCTCGATCAGACGGTGAAGACGCTGTGTAAGTGAGGCGTCCGCACGCCGCCGACCGCCGGTTCGTACGCGGTCGCAGGACCCGGGGTCGCTCGCGAGCGGCCCCGGGTTTCTGCTTTCCGGTCGCCGCTACGTCATCTTTCCGAGGTGAGTGATCGCGAAGCCACCGCTGGGGCGGCGCCGGCCGACGGCACCGGATCCGCCTTCCACGCCCCCGTCCTCGTGCGCGAGGTGGTGGACGCCCTCGCGGGGTGCACCGAGGTGCTCGACGGCACCCTTGGCGGCGGCGGCCACGCCGCAGCCCTGCTCGCGGCCGCGGCGGAACGGCACCTCACGGGTGTTGACCGCGACCCGCGCGCGCTCGCGGTCGCGCAGGACCGGCTCGCTCGGTTCGCGCGCGAGGGGCGGTTCAGGGCCGTCGCCGGGAACCACGACGAGATAGACGCGATCGCCGGACTCTCCGGTACCTCATTCGACGGCATCCTCCTCGACCTCGGGGTCTCGTCCCATCAGATAGATGCGGAGGCGCGGGGGTTCTCGTTCCGGCCCGGCGTGCGGCTCGACATGCGGATGGAGGCGGGCGATGGCGCCGCGGTGGAGGCCGGTCCCGACGCGAGCGGACTGCTGAATGACGCCGAGGAAGCGGAGCTCGCGCGGATCTTCAGGGAGTACGGCGACGAACCCAAGGCGCGCCGGCTCGCCCGCGAGGTCGTGCGCCGCCGTGAGCGCGCGCCCTTCGCGATCAGCGATGACCTCGTCGGCGCGATCCGCGCGGTGCTGGGGCCGCGGAGCGGACCCGCGGACTTCGCGCGGCTCTTCCAGGCGGTGCGGATCGCGGTCAACGACGAACTCGGCGGGCTCGCGCGCGGGCTCGTCACCCTGCGGGAGCGGCTCCGACCAGGGGGCGTGTTCGCGGTGATCGCATACCACTCGGGCGAGGACCGGATCGTGAAGCACGCCTTCCGCGACTGGAGCACCGGGTGCACCTGCCCGCCGCGGCAACCGATCTGCACCTGTGGGGGCGTTGCGCTCGGGGAGGTCGTGACGCGGAAGGCGGTGACGGCGTCGGACGCGGAGGTCGCCGCGAACCCGCGTGCACGCAGCGCGCGGCTGCGTGTCTGGCGGAAGGCGCGCGACGGGGAGGGATAGGGGTGCGGGCTCGGTCGGTGGTGGTGCTGGCGCTGCTCGGTTTCTTGTTGGTGGCCACGGGCGTCATATGGAGACGGAGCACCGGGCTCGCGCAGGCGCGTGAGCTCCGGGAGCTTCGGCAGCGCCGTGATGCCCTCGATGCCCAGCAGGCCGCCCTGGAAGGGGCGATCCGCGATGCCTCGGGACGCGCACGGCTCGCGCGCACGGTCGAGGAACGGCTCGGCATGCGCGTGCCGCCTGAGAGTCTCGTCATCCGGTTGCCACGCCCCACCCGGGATACCACCCGCCAGTGATCCGCGTCAGTCGCGTCGGCGTCGTCCACGGCGCCTTCGTCGTCTTCGCCCTCGCCCTCGTCGTCCGCGCCGCCACGGTCCAGCTCCGCGAGACCGATCGGTGGCGGGAGCGGGCGCGCGGCCAGCAGGTGGTCGCCCGCGAGTTGCCGGCCCCCCGCGGGGCGATCCTCGACGCGGCGGGCACCGTGCTCGTCGAGAGCCGCCCCCTCGTGCGGCTCGACGTCGCGCCGAACGAGGTGCGGAAGCCCCGTGAGCTCGCCGAGGCCCTGCGGCGCTTGAAGGTGCCGGCGGAGTTCGTCCGCCGCGCCACCGACACCAAGCGGAAGTGGGTGGAGCTCCCCGGCCAGTTCCTCGCGACCGACGTCGAGGATGTCACCGCGATGCGTGGCGTGCACCCGCGTCCGGTGCTCGAGCGCGTGCCGCCGGCGACCGACGGACTGCGGCGGTTGATCGGCACCGTGGACCGGGAGGGGCGCGCGACGAGCGGCGTGGAACTCGCGCTCGACGGACTCCTGCGGGGGACGCCGGGGAAGGCCACCCTCGTGAAGGCGGGGCGTCAGGGCGCCCTCGCGTCGCCGGAGGAGGGATACGAGCCGCCGACGCCGGGCCGCAGCGCGGTGCTCACCCTCCACCAGGGCCTGCAGGACATCGCCGAGCGGGCGCTCGCCGACGCGGTGCGCGAACTCGACGCGCGCGGCGGCGACATCGTCGTACTGGACCCGCACACCGGGGAGATCCGCGCGCTGGCGAGCCGTCGCGCACGGGCGGATGCGACCGGTGCGACCGCCCTCACCGAGCCCTACGAACCGGGCTCGACGATCAAGCCGTTCGTCGCCGCCGCGCTGTTGGAGCGGGGGCGGGTCCAGCTCGACGACCGCGTGGACACCTACAACGGCACCTATCGCGTCCACGGCCGTACGATCACCGACATCCACCGCGCGCCGTCGATGGACTTCGCGACCGTCATCCGCCACTCGTCGAACATCGGGATGGTGCAGTTCGCCGAGCGGCTGACGCCGGGCGAGGAGTACGAGGCCCTGCGCGATGCGGGGTTCGGGATGATCACCGGGGTGCCGTATCCGTCGGAGTCATCGGGCCGCCTGCGCCCGGTGAAGGAGTGGTCGCTGCTCTCGCAGGGCTCTCTCGCGATGGGGTATGAGATCGCCGTGACGCCGCTGCAACTCGCGCTCGCCTATGGGGCGATCGCCAACGGCGGCGAGCTGCTCGAGCCGGTGCTGGTGAAGGAACTCCGCGACCCCGATGGCGACGTGACCTTCCGCGCCCGCCGCCGGGTCGTCCGGCGGATCATGAGCGAGGAGACGGCGAAGGCACTGCGCGGCCTCCTCCGCGAGGTCGTCACCGACGGCACGGCGAAGTCCGCCGAGCTGTCGACCTATGAGCTCTCCGGGAAGTCGGGCACGGCGCGCCGCGTCTCGACCGACGGAGGTGGCTACGTCGCGGGCTCGTACACCGCGAGCTTCGTCGGACTCTTCCCGGCCGACGATCCGCAGTTCGTGATCCTCGTGAAGCTCGACGACCCCGCGGACGCCTACTATGGCGGACGGGTCGCCGCGCCGGTGACGAAGGCGGTCCTGCAGGCGGTGATCGCCGCCCGCGACGGCGCGCTCGACCCGTCGAAGTTGCGCGAGCGGGTCGCCCCGCCGGTACGGGTGGCCGAGGCGGCGGACGAGGAGGCTGTCGCCCTGCCCGGGCCTTCGCGCGCCGCGGAGCGCGTGGAGGCGCCCAGCGCGGCGCCCGGCGCGGCGCCCGGCGAGGCGCCGGTCGAGGCGGTCGTGATCGAACTCGGCGCGACGAGCGCGCCCGAGGAAGTGCTCGACGAGCGCCGCGCGGTGCCCGATGTCTCCGGCCTTCCCACGCGGCTGGCGGTGCGCGAGCTCCACCGCGCGGGGTTCAAGGTCGCACTGGTGAGATCGCCCTCCCGCGCGACGCAACCCGCCGCGGGGACGGTCCTCCCGGTCGGCGCGACCGTCCGGCTCTCCTCGCAACGATGAGAACGCCGTGAGCGTCTCGACGCAGCGGATCCGCGAGGCGCTCTCCCGCGCCGGCCAGTTCGTCTCGGTGCAGGGAACCCTCCCCGGCGAGATCACGGCGATCACCGACGACAGCCGCCGGCTCGAGCCCGGCTGCTGCTTCGTCGCGGTGAAGGGGTCCACGCGCGATGGCCACGAGTTCCTCGCGCAAGCGGAGGCGGCAGGCGCGGCGCTCGCGATCATCGAGGCGCCCCCCGAGTCGCTCGAGGACGAGATGCCCGGCCAGGCCGGCAGCGCCCGCGGCATCCCGCGGACGGGGCTCCCCGCGTTCCTGGTGCGGGAGAGCCGCGTCGCGTCGGCGGTGGCGGCCGCGGCGTTTTACGGCGAGCCGGCGTCGCGGCTGCAGTTCGTCGGGGTGACCGGCACCAACGGCAAGACGACGACGGTGGGGATCGTGCGGCACCTCCTCGACGCGCCGGCGACGCCGACGGCGAGCGTCGGCACGCTCGGCGTGCTCCTCGGGAGCGAGGGACGCGACTTCCCCGGCGGGGCGGGACTCACGACCCCCGGTCCGATCGAGCTGCAGCGCGTCCTGCGCGCGCTCGTGGACGCGGGGGTGAAGCGCGTCGCGATGGAGGTCTCGTCACACGCGCTCGACCAGCAACGCGTGCTCGGCGTGCGATTCGACGTCGCCGTGTTCACCAACCTCACCCGCGACCACCTCGACTACCACGGGACGATGGAGTCGTATCTCGCGGCCAAGGCGCGCCTCGTCGGGCTCCTCGCGCGCGACGGGGTCGCGGTGGTCAACGCCGACGACCCGGCGTGGCTCGGCCTCCCGCATGCCCCGCGCACCATGCTCTTCGGCCTCGCGGCGAACAACGCCGAGGTGCGCGCCGAGCAGGTGCGGTTCGAGCCGCGGGGGAGCGTCTGGAACCTCTGCCGGTGGAGTGACTGCACCGCCGTCCGGCTCCCCCTCATCGGCGACTTCAACGTCGCGAATGCGCTCGGCGCCTCGGCGGCCGCCCTCGCGCTGGGGATGGATGTCCCGGCGATCGCGCGCCGCCTCGAATCGCTGCCGCAGGTGCCGGGCCGCCTCGAGGTGCTCAGCGAGCACCCGACGGTCCTCCGCGACTACGCGCACACCCCCGACGCGCTCGAGCGCGCGCTGGTGGCGCTGCGGCCGTTCGTGCCGGGCCGCCTCATCGCGCTCTTCGGCTGCGGCGGCGACCGCGACCGTGGCAAGCGGCCCCTCATGGCGAAGGCCGCCCAGGCCAGGGCCGACCACGTCGTCGTGACGAGCGACAATCCCCGCACCGAGGACCCCGAGCGGATCATCGACGAGATCGTCGCGGCGCTGCCGGCGGGCTCGTACGACCGGATCGAGGACCGGCGCGCGGCGATCGCCCACGCGATCGCGATGGCGGACCCGGCGAAGGATGTCGTCCTGCTCGCGGGCAAGGGTCACGAGACCTACCAGATCCGCGGGACGACCTCGCATCCGTTCGACGAGAAGCTCGTGGTGGCGGAGATCCTGGGATCCGCCCGGGGAGCCGCGTCGTGAGCGGCGTCGGGGCCGCGGATGCCGGCCACGTCCCCGGCGCGGCGCCCTTCTGGACGCTCACCCGGATCGCGCAGGCCCTGGGCGGCGGCCCCCGCGACCCACGACGGATCACTGGCATCACCACGGACACCCGCGCGATCCGCCCGGGGGAATGTTTCGTGGCGCTCCGTGGCGCGCGGTTCGACGCGCACGATTTCCTCGCTGACGCGGTGACGGCGGGTGCGGCGGCCCTGGTCGTGGACGACGCGCGCCGCGCCGTCGGACTCGGCGTCCCCGTGTACGAGGTCACGGACACGCTCATCGCGCTCGGCCGGCTCGGCTCGTACCGCCGGCGCGCCTGGGGACGCCCGGTGATCGCGGTCGGTGGCTCCAACGGGAAGACGAGCACCAAGGAGCTGCTGAGGGCCGCGCTCGGCGCGCGGTTCGCGGTGCACGCGACCAGCGGCAACCTCAACAACCAGGTCGGCGTGCCGCTGACCCTGCTCGCGCTCCCCGACGGTGCCGATGTCGCGGTGATCGAGGCCGGCACCAACGTTCCGGGCGAGATCGAGCTGCTGCGGGGGATCATCACGCCGGATGTGGGCGTGGTGACCACGGTGCAGGAGGAGCACCTCGAGGGCTTCGGTGACCTGGCTGGGGTGATGGCCGAGGAGATGTCGTTGCTCGATGGCGTCGCGCTGGCGGTGGTGCCGGCGGCGGAGCCGGACGTGGTGGCCGAGGCGCGGCGTCGCGCGTCGCGCACGATCGCGGCGGCATTGCCGGGGGAGCACGGGGTCGAGCCCGACGGGCGTGGGTGGCTGGTGTGGGAGGACGTACGGGTGATGGTGCCGCTCCGCGGCATCCACAACCTGCGCAACGCCGCGCTCGCGCTCGCGGTGGCGCGCGAGTTCGGGATCGCCGCGGCCGACGCGGCGGCGGGGATCGCCGCGATGCCGCAGCCGGCGATGCGGTCGGCGGTGCAGGCGCTGGGGAAGGCGCTCCTGCTCAACGACGCGTACAACGCGAACCCCGGTTCCGCGCGCGCCGCGATCGAGCTGTTGCGCGCGGTCGGCGGCGGGCGTCAACGCGTTGCGGTGCTCGGGACCATGCGGGAGCTCGGGGTGCACACGGCGCGGGCCCATCGGGAGGTCGCGGAAGCGGCGCTCGCGGCGGGACTCGACCTCATCGGCGGGATCGGTGAGTTCGCTGCGGCGCTCCGGGCCCTCGCGCCATCCGATCCGCGCGTGATCACCGCGACCGACGTGGACGATCTCTGGCCCCTCCTCGCGCCGCGGCTCGCGTCCGACGCGGCGATCCTCCTGAAGGCCTCGCGCGGCGTGAAGCTCGAGCGCCTCGTTCCGCTCCTCACCAACTGGGCCACGGCGCCGACCTGATGCTGCAGTACTTCCTCCTCCCGCTCACCGACCAGTTCGGGCCCTTCCGGCTCTTCGGCATGATCACCTTCCGGGCCGCCGGCGCGGTGATCACGGCGTTGCTCATCTCGTTCGTCGTCGGCCCGATGATCCTCCGGCGCCTCCGCGCGATGCAGGTGCACCAGGTGGTGCGCGCAGGGACGCCCGACTCGCACGCCGGGAAGGGGACGACGCCCACGATGGGCGGGCTCATCATCCTCTCGGCGGTCCTCGGCTCGACGCTGCTGTGGATGCAGTTCCGCAACCGCTACGTCTGGCTCGCGCTCGGCGCCACCGTCCTGATGGGGGCGATCGGGTTCCTCGACGACTACCTCAAGCTCAAGCAGAAGCGCGAGGGCCGCGAGAACCGCGGGCTCGTGGAGCGCTACAAGCTGATCGGGCAGTTCACGATCGGGATCGCGCTCGGGCTCTACCTCTGGCAGTTCCCGCTCTCTGGACTCCCGGGCGCGTCCACTACGCTGCCGTTCTACAAGTACGTGCTCATCGTGCCGACGATCCCGGTGCTCTACGTGGGGTTCGTGACCTTCGTGATGATCGGCACGAGCAACTCGGTGAACCTCACCGACGGGCTCGACGGGCTCGCGACGGGACTGATGGCGATCGCGATGCTGACGATGACCGTCTTCGCCTATGTGATGGGCCGTGTGGACGCGTCGGAGTACCTCGGCATCTTCTACCTCCGCGGGGCGGGGGAGCTCACGATCTTCTGCGCCGCCGTGCTCGGCGCGACGGTCGGCTTCCTCTGGTACAACGCGCACCCGGCGCAGGTCTTCATGGGGGACACCGGCTCGCTCGCGCTCGGCGGGGCGCTCGGCGCCGTGGCGATCCTCCTCAAGAGCGAGTTCCTGGTGCTGATCGTCGGCGGGGTGTTCGTCGCGGAGACGCTCTCGGTCATCCTCCAGCGCTCGGTGTTCAAGTGGCGCAAGCGTCGCCACGGCCTCGAATACGCCAAGGCGAACCGCGTCTTCCTCCGCGCGCCGATCCATCACCACTTCGAGCTCAAGGGGTGGCCCGAGACGCAGGTGGTGGTGCGGTTCTGGATCATCGGGATCCTCTGCGCCTTCGTGGCCCTCTCGACCCTGAAGATCCGGTGAGCGAGGTCGCCGTCATCGGGCTCGGGCGGAGTGGCGTCGCGGCCGCCCGCCTGTTGGCCCGCCGCGGCGAGCCGGTGTACGCGAGCGACGCCTCGGCGGGGGACGAGGTCCGCGCCGCGGCGGCGCAGCTGGCTGCCGAGGGGATCGCCGCCGAGGCGGGGCGGCACGACCTCGACCGGATCGCGCGTGCGCGCACCGTCGTCGTCAGTCCCGGGGTGCCGCCCAAGGCGCCACCGCTGGTCGCCGCGCGGACCGCCGGCGTCGAGGTCCTCTCCGAGATCGAGGTCGCCCTCCGCGCCCTCCCCGGCGTGCCGTACATCGGCGTCACCGGCACCAATGGCAAGACGACGGTGACAGCGCTCGTCGCCCACCTCCTGCGGGCGATGGGGCGCGAGACCGTCGAGGCCGGGAACATCGGCACGCCACTCAGCGAGGTCGCGCTCGGCGACCGCAAGCCGCAATGGATCGCGGTCGAGCTCAGCTCGTACCAGTTGCACGACACCCCCGGGGTCGCTCCGCGGGTCGCCGTGCTCACGAACCTCGCGCCAGACCACCTCGACCGCTACGCGTCGCTCGAGGAGTACTACGCCGACAAGGACCTCCTCTTCCGCAACGCGACGGGGGAGTCGATCCGCGTGGTGAACGGCGACGATGCCGAGGTCATGCGGCGGACCGCGGGGGTCCCCGGGATCGCCCGGCGCTTCTCGATGCACGAGGCCGCGGCCGACGCCTGGTACGACAGCGAGGCGAGCCGGCTCGTGGTGGGCGGGTCGCCCCTGCTCGAGCGTGACCTCTTCCCGCTGCTCGGGGCGCACAACGTCGCCAACGCGCTCGCCGCGGCGCTCGCCGTCTGGCACGCCCTCCCCGAGGAGCAGCAGGCGGTGGGGCGCGCGCGACTCGCCGGCGGACTGCGGAGCTTCAAGCCGATCCCGCACCGTCTCGAGCCGGTGGGGGAGCGCGACGGCGTCCTCTGGGTGAACGACTCCAAGGCGACGAACATCGGCGCCGCGCGGGTCGCGCTCGAGGCCATGACGCGTCCGACCGTCCTCCTCCTCGGGGGGCGGCACAAGGGCGAGCCCTACACGAACCTCCTCGATGCGATGCGTCCCCACGTGAAGCTCGTGCTCGCGTATGGCGAGTCGGCCCCGCTCGTGGAGCAGGACCTCAAGGCCTTCGTGCCGGTCGAGCGCCTCGGATCGTCCTTCGAGCAGGTCATCGCCCGTGCCCGCGCCGTCGCTGCGCCTGGGGACGTGGTCCTGCTCGCCCCCGCCTGTTCGAGTTTCGACATGTTCCGCAACTACGAGGATCGCGGCGCCACCTTCCGCCGGCTCGCGCTGGGGGAGGACGCGTGACGACCTCCGCCATCCCCTATCCGGCGGCGACCGGCCACGCGACGCCCCGCACGACCGGAGCCATCGCGGGTCGCGTGCGATGGCGGATGTCCGCCGAGGCGAAGTTCCTCGTGATCATCACGGCGGCGCTCCTCTGCTTCGGTCTCGCGACGCTCTACTCGGCGAGCGCGGGCGTGGCGATGCAGGCGGGGCGTCCGAGCTGGCACTTCCTCCTGCGGCAGCTCACGGGCGTGGCGGTGGGGCTCGTCGCCTTCGCCATCGCCGCCAAGATGGACGCCGAGCGGTGGCGCGCCTGGGCCTGGCCGCTGATGGGGCTGACCATCCTCGCGCTCCTGCTGACGGTGCTGCCCTTCACCAAGTCCATCGCGCCGCCGATCAACGGTTCGCGTCGGTTCCTGCTCGGCGGCTCGATCCAGCCGAGCGAGTTCGGGAAGCTGGCGCTCGTGATCTGGACCGCGATGCTGATCGTGAAGAAGGGTGGGGAGGAGGGGCTGCGCCGCCTTTCGAAGGGGCTGATCCCGTTCCTCGTGATCCTCGGCGTGCTCGGCGCGCTCGCCGCGCTCGAGCCCGACCTCTCGGTGGCGGTGTTCTACGCCGGCGTGATGTTCGTGATGCTCTTCGCCGCGGGGGCGCGGATCGGGCACTTCGTGGTGCTCGGCATCATCGGCCTCCCGCTCGGGTGGCAGTACCTGCAACGGTTCGAGTACGCCATCCGCCGTATCATGGGCTTCGCTGCCGGCGCCGCCGATTCGGTCGAGCAGGTCAACCACCAGCTGCAGCAGTCGCTGATCGCGGTCGGGTCGGGGGGGCTCTTCGGCGTGGGATTCGGGCAGGGACGGCAGCAGTTCGGGTTCCTCCCGCTGCCCTACAACGACTTCATCGGGAGCAACGTCGGCGAGGAGTGGGGGTTCGTGGGAATGCTCGGGCTGATCGTCGCGTACGCGATGTTCGGGTGGCTCGGCTTCCGCATCGCGCGCGCCGCGCGAACACCGTTCCTGCAGCTGACCGCCGTCGGGCTCACCGTGACGATGCTCGTGACCGCGTACCTGCATCTCGGGGTGGTCATCGGGCTCCTCCCGACGACGGGCCTCACGCTGCCGTTCATCTCGTACGGCCGGTCCAACATCCTGCTCTCGCTGCTGATCACGGGGATCCTCGTGAACATCGGCAGCACCCAGGAGCGCGTGGTCGGCGACCGGGCCACCGACCCGCTCGCCGCGCGACGGTGACGCCAGCGGTGCGCGCGACGCAGCGCGCGACCCTGGGCGCGGGGGGCGTCGCGTGAACATCCTCTTCGCGGGCGGCGGCACCGGCGGGCACCTCTACCCGGGCCTCGCCATCGCGCGGGCGATCGTTCGGCGCCGCGCGGACGCACGGCCCTTCTTCGTCGGCGCGCAGCGCGGCATCGAGCGCGACGTGCTCCCGACGACCGAGTTCCCGCACCTCCTGCTCGACCTGCACCCGCTCTACCGGCCACGGGTCTGGAAGAACTGGCGGACGCTGCGCGGCGCGGTGTCGGCGTGGGGGTCGCTGGATGCACTGCGTCGCCGCCACGATCCCGTGGTGGTCGTCGGCACCGGCGGTTACGCCGCCGGCGTCACGTCGCTCTGGGCCTGGAGGCGGGGGATCCCGCTCGTGCAACACATCGGCGACGCCGTGCCCGGGATCACCGCGCGGTGGAGCGCGCGCCTCTCGCGTGAGGCGTACCTGGGCTACCCCGAGGCCGAACGGCTGCTGCCGCACCGCGGCTGCGTGTATCGCGACACCGGCAATCCGATCGAGCCGCCGCCCGACATCACGCCGGGGAGGGCCGAGTCGCGGGCGCGGTGGGGATTCCCGGCGTCGGCGATGGTGCTGCTCGTGTTCGGCGGATCCCAGGGCGCGCGCGCGATCAATCGCGTGGTGGCGGCGTGGGTGGAGCGGGGCCTCCCGAAGGGGGTGTGCGTGCTCTGGGCCACTGGGCGCGCACACTTCGACGCGTACAAGCACCTCGACCGCCCCGATGTGCGCGTACTCGGATACATCGCGCCGATCGCCGAGGCGTACGCGGCCGCGGACGTCGCGCTGGTGCGCGGCGGGATGATGGGCACGAGCGAGTTGAGCGCGTGGGGCGTGCCGATGCTGATCGTGCCGCTGCCGACGGCGGCGCAGGACCACCAGACGGCGAACGCGCGAGCGCTGGAGGCGGCGGGTGCCGCGCGCCACTTGCCGGAGCGGGATCTCACGCCGGACCGGCTCGACGCGGAGCTGGGCGGGCTGATCGGGGACCG
The DNA here is from genome assembly GCA_964650715.1 of uncultured Gemmatimonas sp. Lineage (GTDB taxonomy): Bacteria > Gemmatimonadota > Gemmatimonadetes > Gemmatimonadales > Gemmatimonadaceae > Pseudogemmatithrix. The sequence goes on from CAZYUL010000042.1 coordinate 22,385, forward strand.
CGGGAAGCTCGCGGCGATGGCGGCGGCGGCTCGCGGACGCGGTCGCCCCAAGGCTGCGGACGAGATCGCGCGCTACATCCTGGCGCTGGTGGGGTAGCGGGGGGTCCAACCTCGGTGCGCGTCGGGCGAACTTCCACGATGCGCCGACGCCGGCGTGGTCGTCCTACCCACGCACCGCCTTCCGCACCCTTTCCTTGCCCCTCCTCTCCTCCTCCGACCCGCGTCCCGTCCACTTCCAGGGGATCGCCGGCGCCGGCATGTCCGCGCTGGCGGAACTCCTGCGCCGGCGCGGTGCGATGGTCACCGGCTGCGATCAGAACCCCGAGGGCGCGGCCGACCTCGCTCGACACGGGATAGCGGTGGCCAAGGGGCACGATCCCGAGCACCTCGAGGGACATCGCGCGCTCGTCGTCTCGAGCGCGATCCCCAAGGATCACGCGGAGATCCTCCACGCGAAGGCGCTCGGCCTCGAGGTGATCCGGCGCGCGGAGGCGCTGGCCGAGGCGACCGCGGGTGGATTCCTCGTCGGCGTTGCCGGGACGCACGGCAAGAGCACGACCACGGTGATGGCCACCGAGGCGCTGCGCGCCGCGGGGATCGCGGCGACCGGCGTGGTCGGGGCCCGCGTGACGGCGTGGGGTGGCAACCTCTCGCCGGCGCCACGGCGCGGCGGCGAGGTGAAGGTGGACGGGAAGCGAGCCGGCCAGCCCGCGGTGCCCGCTGACGTCTTCGTGGTGGAGGCCGATGAGTACGACCGCTCGTTCCTCGCGCTCACCCCCGACGTCGCGGTCGTGACGAACGTCGAGGCCGACCACCTCGACATCTACCGCGACCTCGACGACATCCACCGCACCTTCGCCGAGTTCGTCTCGCGCGCGAAGTACGTGGTGCTCTGCGCGGACGATCCCGGCGCCAACCGGCTGCCGTCGCCGGCCACAGCGGAGGTGATCCGCTACGGGATCACGAGTCCCGACGCGC
>CAZYUL010000043.1:0-1877 GCA_964650715.1 uncultured Gemmatimonas sp.
CGGCGCGCCGACGTGCTCCCGATCGAGCTGGATGCGCTCGCCCGGCTCGGCGAGGCGCGTGAGGCCGAACGGGTGCTCGCCGCCGCCGCGCCCGCGCTCGGCGCCGAGGGGGTCCGCCCGCATCGCCGCACCATCGCCTGGGCCTGGATCCGCGCGGGCGACGTCGCGCGCGCGCGCGCCGCGCTCAAGGACGCGCCGCTCGACGCCGAGGACGCGGTTGCGGGATGGCTGGCACTGTTCGAGGGCGACCTCGCGGGAGCGCGGCTCGCGCTCCGCAACACCGAGGTGCCCGGCCAGGACGCGGTCTCCGCGCTCTCGCTCCTGAATCGCACACGCGCCGACACCTCCACTGCGATCGGCGGCGCCTTCCACGCGCTCGCGCGCGGCGACTCGGCGCAGGCGGCACGGCGGTTCGAGGCGGCGGTGCCGGGGCTCCCCGATGCGGCGCCGCTGCTGCTCGCGCTCGCGGCGCGGATCGAGACCGCCCGCGGCGCCGAAGAACGTTCGATGCAGCTCTGGCAGCGGCTCGCGGGCGAGTACGCCACCGCGCCCGAGGCCCCCGAGGCGCACCTCGAGTGGGCGCGGGGACTCCGGCGGCGCGGCGACATCCCCGGCGCGCGCTCGCGACTCGAGCACCTGATCATCAACTATCCAGGGAGCGCGTTGGTGCCGCAGGCGCGGCGCGAACTCGATGCCCTGCGCACCGGAGTGACGGAGTGAGGAACGCGGCGGTCATCGCGGCGCTGCTCGTGGCCACGCGGCTCGAGGCGCAGCACCTGCTCATCCCGATGGACGACGCCCAGGTCAATCACCTGAAGGCCTACGGCGTGACCTTCCAGGCCCTGCGGGACGGCGTCCGCAGCGAATGGCTGCTGAACTACCGCGGCGGCGCGTTCCTCGTGCCGGACCTCCCCGCGGTGCGGCGCAACGCCGCGCTGGCGGGCGTCACCTTCGAGGTGGCCGACGGCAACGCGGTGGCCGCGATGCGACGCGAGATCGCCGAGGGGAACATGGATGCGGTGCCCCTCGAGAAGGCGCCGCGGATCGCGGTGTACACGCCCCCCGACGCGCCACCTTGGGACGACGCCGTCACCCTCGCCCTCACCTACGCGGGGATCGAGTACGCCAAGATCTGGGATGACGACGTGCTCGGCGCCGGACTGACCCAGTACGACTGGGTGCACCTGCACCACGAGGACTTCACCGGCCAGCAGAACAAGCTCTTCCTCGGCTTCCGCGACGCCCCCTGGTTCGTGCAGGCGCGCGAGCGCGACCTCGCCACGGCGCGACGCCACGGGCTCGCCGACATCCCCGCCCTCAAGAAGATGGTGGCCGACCGGCTCCGCGGGTTCGTCGAGCGCGGGGGATTCCTCTTCGCGATGTGCGGCGCCACGGAGACCCTTGAACTCGCGATCGCCGGGCGCGACGTGGACATCGCCGGCCAGTACTCCGACAACTCGCCGATGGATCCCGACGCCGACGCCAAGATGGACTGGGAGCGGACCTTCGCGGTGCAGGGAGCGCGACTCGAGCAGGCTGGTGGCGTCAACGCGATGAGCGACATCGATGGGCACCAGGTGAACGTCCCCTCCCGCCGCCAGCCGCTGGGGACCTTCACGCTCTTCGGCTTCTCGGCCAAGTTCGATCCCGTGGCGACGATGCTCGTGCAGGACCACCGGACGGTGCTGAACGACTACTATGGGGTGACCACGTCCTTCATGCGCCGCGTGCTGAAGCCGGGGGTCACCGTGCTCGCGCACGAGGAGGGCGCGCCGTGGGTGAAGTACATCCACGGCACCTTCGGGCAGGGCTCGTGGACCTACCTCGGCGGGCACGACCCCGAGGATCCGCAGCACAACATCGGGGATCCGTGAGAT
>CAZYUL010000043.1:1887-22488 GCA_964650715.1 uncultured Gemmatimonas sp.
CCCTCGCGCTGCACCCGAACTCCCCCGGCTACCGGCTGATCCTCAACAACGTCCTCTTCCCGGCCGCGAAGAAGAAGCCGCTCAAGACGTGACGCGCCGGCCGCGCCGCCTCCGCGACGCGACGGGCGTCGCGCAGGAGGGGGAGCCGGCGACCCCCCAGGCGCCGCATGGCGAGGCGGGCCGCATCGCCGCCGGTGCCGCGAGCGCGATCCGCTCGGCGATCCGCCTCTCCGGGGGGCGTGAGGTCTGCTTCGTCTGCGCGGTGGATGACGAGGGGACCGTGGTGACGGCCCGCGTCGCCGCGCGCGGCGACGTGCAGAGCGTGCTCGCCCTCCCCGGCTTCGCGAATCGCGGCGAGTTGCTGCTGCACAACCATCCCAGCGGATGGCTCGAGCCCTCCGACGCCGACCTCGCGGTGGCGGCGCGGATGCACGACGACGGCATCGGTTTCGCGATCGTGGACAACGAGGCGTCGCGGCTCTACGTCGTCGTCGAGGTCCCGCGCGCACCCACGCGGGTGGAACTCGCGCCGGGCGACGTGGCGGGCGTGCTCGGGCCCGGGGGCCCGGTGGCCCGCCGCCTCGGCCGCTACGAGGACCGTCCGAGCCAGCGCGAGATGGCGCGGCTCATCGCGCAGCTCTTCTCGCGCGGCGGCATCGGGCTGATCGAGGCGGGGACGGGCGTCGGCAAGTCGCTCGGCTACCTCGTCCCGGCCCTCCGCTGGGCCGCCGAGAGCGGCGAGCGCACCGTCGTGAGCACGAACACCATCACCCTGCAGGAGCAGCTCACCGGGAAGGACCTCCCGTTCCTCGAGGCGACGCTCACCGACCAGAAGGTGCGCTTCGCGCTGCTCAAGGGCTGGCGCAACTATCTCTGCCTGATGCGGCTCGAGCAGGCGCGCCAACAGGGGCCGGCGCTCTTCGAGGATGGGGTCGCTGCCGACCTCGCGATGATCGAGGCGTGGGCGGAGCGGACGACCGACGGCTCGCTCGCCGATCTCCCGACGCCGCCGCGCGACGAGGTGTGGGACGAGGTCGCGGCCGAGGGCGACCTCTGCACCCGGCTCCGGTGCAAGCACTTCGACCAGTGCTTCGTGTTCAAGGCACGGCGGGCCGCCGCGCAGGCCGACGTCGTGGTGGTGAACCACCACCTGCTGATGGCGGACCTCGCCGTGCGGCGCGCCTCGCAGCGCTGGGACGACGCGGCCGTGCTCCCCGCCTTCAAGCGGATCGTGATCGACGAGGGGCACCACCTCGAGGACGCGGCCGCCGATCATCTCGGCCAGACGGTCTCCCGCCGCGGGATGGAGCGCCTCTTCGCGCGGCTCGAGCGTCGCGGCAAGGGGCTCCTCCCCGCGCTCGAGCGCGCCCTCGCGCGCACCGACGACCTCCTCGCGGTCGCGAGCCTCGACCTCGTGCGCGCGCGCCTCCTCCCGTCCCTCGAGGCGGCGCGCCTGAAGAGCGCGGCCCTTTGCGAGTTGCTGGGCGCGTGGATGGCCGACCAGCGCGAGGCCCAGGTGCGGCTCACCGACGCGTTCGACGACGACCCGATCTGGCGCGCGGGACTCACTGCCGCGCTCGAGGACCTCCTCGCCGAGATCGAACTGCTCGGGGACGGCCTCCGCCTCGTGCGCGACCGCCTCGAAGGCGATGAGCGGCGCGCCGAGGAGTTCGCGCCGCTCCTGAACGAGGTCCGTGGGGTCACCCGGCGGTTGCAGGCCGCGGGGGATGCCTTGCGCGCCGCACTCAAGCCGGGACGCGAGGGCGCGCCGCGGGTCCGCTGGCTCGAGCTGCGGGGCGGCGAGCGCAATGTCGCGGCGACCGCCGTGCCCCTCGACCTCGCCCCGATCCTGCGCGAGGACCTCTTCCGCCGCGTCGAGACCGCGGTGATCACGAGTGCGACGCTCTCCGTCGGCGATGGTTTCGGGTTCATCACCCGACGTCTGGGGCTCGATGACGAGGCCCTCGAGCCGGTGACCGCGTCACTCGCGTCACCCTTCGACTACCCGCGACAGGCGATGCTGGCGATCCCGAGCGACTTCCCGGCGCCGAACGCCGACGGAGCTGCGCACCTGCGGCGCACTGTGGATGCCGCCGCGGACCTCATCGAGTTCGCCGGTGGCGGGGTCTTCCTGCTCTTCACGAGCCACCGCGACCTGCGCGAGGCCGCGCGCGCGCTCAGGGAGCGCGGTGTCGCCGGGCGGCATCCCCTGCTCGTGCACGGCGAGGCCCCGCGCGATGACCTCCTCCACCGCTTCCGCGACCACGGCGATGCCGTGCTCGTCGGGACGTCGAGCTTCTGGGAAGGGGTCGACGTGCCGGGACGCGCGCTCCGGGGCCTCCTGCTCGCGAAGATCCCGTTCCGCGTCCCCACGGAGCCGATGACCGCGGCGCAGTGCGAGGCGATCGAGGCCGAAGGGCGCGATGCCTTCGCGGAGTACATGGTGCCGCACGCCGCGCTCCGACTCAAGCAGGGCTTCGGGCGCCTCATCCGGACCGCGACCGATCGCGGCGCCGTGGTCATCTGCGATCCGCGCGTGGTGACGAAGGGCTACGGTCGGCGACTCATCGAGGGGCTCCCGTCGGCGACCCGCATCCAGGGGCCCTGGGCGATGCTGCGCGAGGAGCTCTCGGCTTTCTACCGACAGGCCGATGCTGGGCTGGCGGGGTAGATTCAGGCATGGAGAGGCCGGGGAAGGTCGTCTGCGTGGGGCGGAACTACCGTGAACACGCACGGGAGCTCGGCAACGAGGTCCCGTCCACGCCGCTCGTCTTCCTCAAGCCCGTCAGCTCCGTCATCGAGGACCGCGACCCCATCGTGCTCCCTGCGGGCGTCGGACGGGTGGACTTCGAGGGGGAGATCGGCGTCGTCATCGGCCGGCGGATCCGAAAGGCCGATGAGGAAGAGGCCGCCGAGGCGATCCGCGGGATCGTCGCGGTGAACGACGTCTCGGCGCGCGACCTGCAGAAGAGCGATCCCCAGTGGTGGCGCGCGAAGGGCTACGACACCTTCTGTCCGATCGGCAACGAAGGACGGGGGAGCCCCGATTTCGCGGCCCTCGAGGTCGTCACCCGGGTAAACGGTACGGAGCGCCAGCGGGGACTGAGCAAGGACATGGCCTTCTCGATCCCGTTCCTGGTCTCGTTCATATCGAGCGCGATGACGCTCGAACCGGGCGACGTCATCGCGACCGGCACCCCGGAGGGCGTCGGGCCGCTGTCGCCCGGCGACCTGGTCGAGGTCGAGGTCCCCGGATGGAGCGTCGTCCGCTCGCCGGTCGTGGCGGACGGGTGAGCGCCAAGCGGCAGTTCAGGCTGATCCCGCGCCGCCGCGGCGATCCGGGCGCGTCCATCGCGGCGTTCCTCCTGCAGCTCGCGATCATGGTGCTCGTCGTGCCGGCGCTCGTGGTGCCGGTGGCGTTCGAGCTGCTGCGCGACGACCAGGGGCGGGTGGTGACGCCGGAGCGCATCACGTTCGTCACCACCGTGCCGGAGTCGGGCGCGCCGAGCACCGAGGCGCCGCGCGCCGGCGGTGACGGACGGGCGCCGTCGGAGGAGCTCGCACCGGCGACGGAACCGGCGATCCCGCTCGTGGCGCCGGTGGAGGTGCCCGCGACGCCGCCGGTCGCGCCGGAGACGCGCGCCGATCCCGCGCGGGGTGTCGGGCCGCTGGTCGGCGGAGGGGGGCCGACGCAGGGGATCCGTCCGTCGTTCAACGATCCGCGACTCTGGCGCTCGCCCACCGGCGAAGTGACCGGGCCGGTGCTCCCGCTCACCCGCGCCGACTCGCTGCGGGCGATGCTGCACGCCAATGCCGCGGCGTACGTGGACTCGGTCACGCGGGTGGAGGGTCCGCCGGGTCGCGCGCCTGGGGACTGGACCTTCGAACGCAACGGCCAGCGCTATGGGATCGACCCGCAGTTCATCCGGCTCGGGAAGTTCTCGATCCCGACGGCGATCCTCGCGCTGCTCCCGATGAACACGAACCAGGCGAACCCCACGGCCACCGAGCGCGCGCGTCGCTTGAGCTCGATGCGCGAGGAGATCCTGGACCAGGCGTCGCGCATGCAGCGCGAGGACGAGTTCCGCGCCGCGGTGCGCGCGTTGCGGGAGCGGAAGGAGCGGGAGCGGCGCGAGGCCGAGGAGAAGCGGCGTGTCGCGGATCCGGTGGTGCCGGCCCGTCCGTAGCGCTACGGCGTGAGCATCGCCTCGAGGTGCCGCGCGGTCGCGTAGCCAGCCAGGTGCGTGCCGTACACACGCTCCACCGACAGACCGCGCGCGCGCACCCATTCGGCGAACTCGCGCATCACCCTGACGCGCGCGCGCGGCGGGAACGACGCCTCGCCGTCGAAGTAGAACGCGTCGCCCTGGTAGAGGATCCGCTCCCGCGGCAGGTACACGACGAGACTCTCGTCGGTGTGCAGGCTGCGGCCGAAGCTGAGCACCTCGAGGGTGCGGTCCCCGTCGGAGATCACCCGCCGATCCGCGACGACCTCGATCCTCGCGCGCGGCGCGGGGCCCGCGCGGGAGAGACGGTCCGGCACGACCGTGCTCGCCCGCGAGGCGAGCCGTTCGAAGTACCCCCGCGTCCCCGGGGTGGTGAGCAGCGTCGCGCCCTCGGCCCAGAAGGCGCGCACGCCCCCCGCGTGGTCGTTGTGATGATGCGACGCCGTGACGTAGCGGATGGGTTTGCCGGGGATCGCCTCGCGGATACGCCGGATGATCCCTTCGGCGACCGTGTCCCCCGGTGGCAGGCCACCGGCAGGGACCGCGGCGAACTCGAGGTACGCCTGCGCCGGCGCTTCCACGGCGACGACGAAGTCGCGGAACTCCACGAACATCGCGGTCAGGCCGTTCAAGCCGTGCACGACGAAGACGCCCGGCGCCGGCTGGGTGACGGCGCCCCCGGTCGCGGCACGCGCGGCGATCTCCTCGGGGATCACGAACCCCGCGGCGACGGCGGCGGGGTCGGCCGTGACGAGCGTGTAGCGCACGACCTCCAGCGCGCGACCGTCCACGAGCAGCCGATGGCCGGTGGGGAACGGTCCGACTCCCGCGACCTCGCGATAGGCATCGAACCAGAGGGCTACGGGGACGTCGGCGAAGCCGGCATACTCCATCGTGTATGCGACGCCGACGAGCCGCGCCTCCTCCCGGTCGATGTACAGCCGGAGCGGGACGCGCTGGTCCGGTGGCGCGTACGTGACGACGCGCGTGCCGCGACCGGCGACCGTGGTGTCCGCGGCGACGCCGAGCCGGGCATCGTTCCGCAACGCCTCGGCGAGGAGGAGGTGCGGGACCCGTCGCGCGAGCTCGGCGCGCATCCGCGCGGCGGACGGGAAGGCGCCGCGGCTCGTCGCGCGCGCGGCGTGGTCCACCACCACGCGGACGCCGTCGTGGTACTCGAACCGGCGCCAGCGCTCGGTGCCGTCGGCGCGCGGCTCCTGATACTCGAGCGCCGCGCGAGGACCGGCGAGGTCCACGCTGACCGCGCTGAGATAGGGCGTCGGATCCGCCTGGTCGGGTGACCGGCCCTGCAGCACGGCCGCTCGGTCGCTGGTGCCCTCAGACTCGATGCGGATGGAGGTCAGGCGGGCGACGGCGCCCTCGCCGCCGAGCGCGGTGATCGCGGCGGCGATCGTGGCACGCGGCGTGGGGGACTGGCGTGCCGCCCCCGTGCCGAGGAAGAGCGACGATCCGACGACTAGGGTGATCAAGGTGCTGCGACGTCGCATCTCGGAAGGGGTCAGGAGTCCGGTGTGCCCGCCTCGGCCCAGGCGCTCGATCGCAGTACCCCTGCGACCGGCCCGAGGATCGCGAAGTCGTCCCCGGCGCCGAGCTCGATCGCGTCGCGACCGTTCCCTGGTGCTTCGAGCACGAGGGCACCGCCGCGACGGTCGAGCGCGCGGATCACGATGACCGAGCCGACCCGCGCTGCCACCGCTACGCGCTCGTCGGCGCGGGCGCCGGGGTGGACCAGCACGAGGTCACCCATCCGGATGGCGAGGTGCGGCGCGTCCTCCGCCATCGCGCGGACGAGGTACGCCTCATCCGCGGGCAGCATCGAGCGGTCCAGCGTGAGGTGCGACTCGGTGACGAGCGCGCCCCCGGGCCCGAGGACGACGACGGGGACCGGCTGCGTGCCGAGTCCCCCGGCGAATCCCTCGATGACGACTCCGCGGCGTCTCCCCTTCTCGCGACGCAGGTACCCCTTCCGTTCGAGCGACGCGATGAGGTCGGTGACGGTCTTGGTGGAGGGGATCCGGAAGTGCTGCGCCACCTCGCGAACGCTGGGCTGGTACGTGTGCTCGGCGAGGAAGTCGACGAGGTAGTGCCAGAGGCTGCGCTCGACGGGCGTGAGGGGGGCGCGCGGGGCGGTCATCGCGCGCGGGGACTCAGGCCGCGGTCGCCGACAGGTGGGCGTCCGCCCGTGCGATCCGCGCGAGGGTGCGGTCGCGTCCGAGGAGGAACATCACCTCGAAGATGCCGGGCGACGCGGCCGAGCCGACGAGCGCGACCCGCAGCGGCTGCAGCAGCTTGCCGGCACCGACGCCCCGCGACTCGGCGAGCGCGCGCAGCCGCTCCTCCATCGCCACCGCGTCCCACGACGGGATGGCGGTCAGGGCGTCGCCGATCGCGGCGAGCGCGTCGCGGGTCGTCTTCGGGTCCTTCCACTGCTTCGCCACGGCGTCGGGATCGTAGGCGAAGTCGTCGGTGAGGTACGGGCGGGCCTGGGCGACGATCTCGTCGAGGAGGCGTGCGCGAACGCGGAGGAGCTCGAGCAGCATGTGCCACCAGTCGCGGCGCGCGCGGAGGTCGTCCTCGGTCGCGAGGCCGGCCGCGACGACGAGCGGATTCACGCGCGCCTCGACCTCGGTGATCGGGACCCGGGCGAGGTGCTGGCCGTTCATCCATTCGAGCTTCTTCAGGTCGAACACCGAGGCCTTCTTGAGCAGCCCCTCAGCGGTGAAGGCGTGGATCAGCTGGTCGAGCGTCATGACCTCGTCGAACTCCCCGCCCGGCGACCAGCCGAGCAGCGCGAGGAAGTTCACCATCGCGCTCGCGAGGATCCCCTGGTGCTGGTAGTCGCCGACGGCCGTCGCGCCGTGCCGCTTGGAGAGCTTCTTCCCGTCGGGACCGAGGATCATCGGGAGGTGGGCGAAGCGCGGGAGGCTGGCGCCCAGCGCCTCGTAGAGCAGGATCTGCTTCGGCGTGTTCGAGATGTGGTCGTCCCCCCGCATCACGAGCGTGATCCCCATCGCGATGTCGTCGGAGACCACGGCGAGATTGTAGATGGGGGTCCCGTCGGAGCGGAGGATTACGAGGTCGTCCACGTCCTTGTTCGGGAAGGCGATCCGCCCGTGCACGAGGTCGTCCCAGGCGGTCTCGCCGGGGGGGACGCGGAACCGGATCGTGTGCGGTTCGCCCGCGGCCACGCGCCGCGCGATCGCGTCGGCATCGAGGCGATCGCAGCGGCGATCGTAGGTGTAGACCTCCTTTCGCGCCTCGGCATCGGCACGACGCTGATTCAGCTCGTCCGCGGTGCAGAAGCAACGGTAGGCCTTACCCGTCTCGAGGAGCCGCCGCGCGTCAGCCTGGTGGCGCTCGAGATTCGCGCCCTGGAACACGACCTCCTCGTCCCAGTCGAGCCCGAGCCAGCGCAGTCCGTCGAAGATCGCGCGCGTGGACTCGTCGGTGGATCTCGCCTTGTCGGTGTCCTCGACGCGGAGCAGGAAGGTCCCACCGGTCCTGCGCGCGAGGAGCCAGTTGAAGAGCGCGGTCCGCGCGCCGCCGACGTGGAGGTAGCCGGTGGGGGACGGGGCGAATCGGAGGCGCGGTGGGGCGGTCATCGGCGGGCGGCGGGGCGTCGGGTCGTCAGTCGGGAGTGGCGAGGCGCCCGGCGGGAACGGGACGCGGGCCCGACCGGCGACGGTGTCCGGCGGGCCCGCGATACGGAGACGGAGGGATTCGAACCCTCGATACAGGTATAACCCCGTATAACGGTTTAGCAAACCGCCGCCTTCAGCCTCTCGGCCACGTCTCCCCTCGGCCGACACCACGACTGCCGGTCCAGAGCGAAATGGGAATCTCGCGACCCGGACAGGGTGAAGCAAGGCGCGGTGCACTTCACGATTCCTTCACAAGACCACCGTCGCCGCATGCGCCCGGCGTCGCCAACTTGGGATCGATGTCCACGCGTCGCGCCGTCGGGACCACGCTCTGGCTCCAGCTCCTGCTCGTCGGGGCGCTGGCCTCGGTCGCGCTGCTCGTCCTGCTCGTCCTCCGGCAGGGGCGGGTCACCGAGGAGGTGAGCGAGCGGCTGATGCGCGAGTACGGCGCGGTGGCGGCCTGGAGCTACCGCGAGCACCTCGTCGCCGAGATGCGCGCGGCCGCCGATGAGTTGCTGGGCGGAGTGAATCACGGCGAGGGGCTGCACGAGGCGCCGGGAGTCCCCGACGTCCACTGGATCGGCCACGCGATGCGCTGGGACCCGGCGTGCCAGTGCCACGTCCCGCGGCGTGGTCCGGTGCCGACCCGCGCCTACGCCTTCGTGCTCGGAAGCGACACGCTCGGGGTCGCCGTGAACCACTCGCCACGCCCCGGCTGGCTCGGCGACCCGGTGCCTGAGGTCCCCGCGCGAGCGCGTCCGCTGCCGCCGACGCCGGGCGAGCGCGCGGCGACCAATCGCCTGCTCACCGCCGCGACCCGCACACATCCGCGTACGACGTGGGGATACCTCGCCACGCTCGCGGGCTCCGGGGGAGAGACCAGCCTGGTGGTCTCGCGCGCGATGGCGACGGCGTGGGGCGACACGGTGGTGTACGCGCTGGAGTATGGACCGCGCGCCGTGGAGGACCTGCTGGGCGGCGTCCTAGCCAGCGGCGCACTGCTGCCCCCCGCGCTCCTGCGCGGGCGGTCCAACGACGAGATGCTGGCGATCCGCGTCGCGCACCCGGAGGGGCCCTCGCTCTATGCGAACGGACCGCTCCTGCCCGTGACCGACGCGGACGTCGCGCAGCTCGATGCGACCTTCGGCGGCCTGACGGTGACGGCGCAGATCCGCCCGACGATGCGCGAGGCGCTCTTCCTCGCCGAGACGCCGTCGTCGCGGGTCTCATACCTGTTGCTGCTGCTCCTCCTGGCGGTGGCGATCACGGCGGTCGCGGCGGTGCAGCTCCGGCGGGAGGCGCGGTTCGTCGCCGAGCGCGAGCAGTTCGTCGCGAACGTCTCCCACGAGCTCCGCACACCGCTCGCCCAGGTGCGACTGGTGCTCGACACGTTGCGACTCGGCCGTGAGCGCGACGAGGAGATGCGGCGCGCTGCGGTGGAGCTCGCTGACCGCGAGGTGCTCCGGCTGCAGCACCTGGTGGATGGACTCCTGCGCTTCACCCGCCGTCCGTCCGACGATCCGATGGCGCGCGTGCGGCTCGATGTGGCGGACGAGGCGCGTCGCGTGGTGGCCGAGTTCGAGCCCCTCGCGGCCCCCCAGGGCGTGCGCGTCGCGGTGGAGGCGTCCGGCCCGGTCCTCTGCGAGGTGGAGCCCGGCGCCGTGCGGCAGGTGTTGCTGAACCTGCTCGACAACGCGGTGAAGTACGGGCGCAGTGGCGGCGTGGTCCGCGTGGACGTGACCGCGCTGCCTGACGGCGCGCGGATCGCGGTCACCGACGACGGCCCCGGCGTCGGTGATGTCGAGGCGACGCGGATCTTCGAGCCATACGAGCGCGGGACGGAGGCGGTCGCTCGCGCCGCCGGGGGGAGCGGGATCGGCCTCACGATCGTGCGTGACATCGCGCACGCCCACGGCGGAGACGCGCGCGTCGAGCGGGCGCCGGGTGGCGGCGCGCGCTTCGTCGTGGACCTCTGGACGGGGCGGCGCTGATGGCACGCGTGCTCGTGGTGGAGGACCAGCGCGACCTCGCCGAGCTCCTCGCCCACAACCTGCGCGTCGAGGGCCTCGATGCGCGCGTCGTCGCGGACGGCAACCAGGCGGTCCGCGTGACCGAGACCTGGGCGCCCGACCTCGTGATCCTCGACCTCATGCTGCCGGGCCGCGACGGCTTCGAGGTCCTGCGGACGCTCCGCGGGCGGTCGCGCGAGACGCCAGTGCTCATCCTGTCGGCACGCGGCGCGGAGGAGGACAAGATCCGCGGCTTCCGGCTCGACGCGGACCAGTACGTCACCAAGCCGTTCAGCCTGCCGGAGCTGCTCGAGCGCGTGCATGCCCTGCTGCGTCGCCGGGCGCAGCTCGGCGCCGCGGGCCCGGCCGATGAGGTGATCGAGTTCGGCGCCGTGCGCGTGGATCCGGCGGCGCGCGCGGTCCACGTGGCCGGCCGGCCGGTGTCCCTCACGCCCAAGGCGTTCGATCTCCTCCTCGCGCTCATCCGCCGAGACGGACGGGTGGCGTCGCGCGTCGAGTTGCTGCGCGAGGTGTGGGGCTACGGGCCGCTCGTCCTCTCCCGCACGGTGGATTCCCACGTCGCCGAGCTCCGACGCCGCATCGAGCCCGACGCCGACGAGCCCCGCCACATCCTCACCGTGTACAAGGCCGGATACCGCTTCCAGCGCTGACCGGTCGCACAACTCCGGGACAACTCCTCGACGGCGCCTTCACCAGACGGAGCGGGAGGGGCTCGTAGGATTCCGGTGCATCCACCGACCCGGAGCCATCCATGCGTCCCCGTTCGATCGTCGCGCCGTTCGCCCTCCTCGTGTCGCTGGCCGGCGCGACGCCCGCCCCGTCCTCCGCCCAGCAGGCGACCGGCGAGTCACTGCTCATCTCGGCCGCGGAGCTGCAGCGACAGCTCGGCGACCCCTCGCTGGTCCTCCTCTACGTGGGACCCAAGCCGGACTACGACGCCGGCCACGTGCCCGGAGCGCGGTACGTGACGATGCAGGACTTCTCGATGCCCAGGGTCGAGGGCGCGCTCTCGCTCGAACTGCCCCCGGTGGATGACCTGCGCGGCCGGATCGAGCGGCTGGGCATCGGCGATGCGAGTCGGGTGGTGGTCATCCCCGGCGAGGACTGGGGTTCGCCGGCGACGCGGGTCGTCTTCAGCCTGCAGGCGGCGGGACTCGGAGCGCGGACGCGACTGCTCGATGGCGGGACGCGCGGATGGCGCGCCGCCGGCCTGCCGACGACCACCGACGTGCCTCCGGCAGCGACGCCCGCACGCCTGACCATCGCGCCGGACCGGTCGATCGTCGTGGATCACGACTTCATGCGCGGTGCGCTCGCGTCGAGCGGGTTCAAGCTCGTGGATGCCCGCGCCCCGATGTTCTATGAGGGGCCGGGGATGCGCGACAACGGGATGAACCACGACGCCGGCCATATCCCTGGCGCGAAGAACGTGCCGTTCAACACCGTGTTCGACGACCAGGTGAGGATGGTGCCCCGGGAGGAGCTGCGGCGGCGTTTCACCGAGGCCGGCATCCGTCCGGGAGACACGATCGTGGCATACTGCCACGTCGGCCAGCAGGCGACCGCCGTCCTCTTCGCCGCGCGTCTGCTCGGGCATCCGATCAGGCTGTACGATGGCTCGATGAACGAGTGGGAGCTCAAGGGCGGACCGCTGGAGAACGAGCGGCGCGGTTCCGCGCCGCGCCGGTAGCTCGATGCGCGGATACGTCGAGCCGACGCGCGCCGGGTTCGCGCTCGGCCTCGTCCTCCTCGCGTCGTTCGTCGTCGCCGAGCGGGGGATCGGCGCGTCGGGCGCGTTCGCGGTGACCGCGGGGCGCCTCCTGGAGGCCGGCGGCGCCGTTCCCGCCGACGGTGCCCTCGCCGACCGCCTACCCACCGGCGTCGCGCTCCTCGGCGACTGGATCGTGCTCGAGGTGCTCGCGGTGATGATGGGTGGGGCGCTGAGCGCCTGGCTCGCCGGACGCCTCCGGCCGGGGGACGGGCGCGCGGGCCGTGCACGGATGGGGCGCGCCTTCGCCGGTGGCGCGCTGATGGGGGTCGGCGCGCGGCTCGCGTACGGCTGCACATCCGGGCTCGCGCTCTCCGGCGGCGCGTTGCTCACGACGGGGGCGTGGCTCTTCATCCCCGTCGCGTTCGGCACCGCGATCCTCGTGACGAGACTCCTCCGGGGCTCGGAGGTCTAGGTGGCGTGGCGCGACCTCCATCCCGCCGTGACCGCGATCCCGGTCGGACTCGCGTTCGGGGCGATCCTCGAGCGCGCCGGACTCGGCGACGCGCGGGTGATCCGCGGCCAGCTCGTCGGGCGCGACTGGACCGTGATCCTCGTGATGTTCGGCGCGATCGTGACGGCGATGCTCGGCCTCCTGTGGGCCGATGCGCTCGGCGTGATCGCGATCGAGGCGATGGCGACGCCCCCGACGGACCTCGGCGGGCAGCTGATCGGCGCGGTGATCTTCGGAGGCGGGTTCGGGATCGCCGCGCTCTGCCCGGGAACGGCGTGCGTGGCGGCGGCGTCGGGGCGGCGCGATGGCGTCGCCGCCGTGGTCGGCGTGCTGGCGGGGACGCTCGCCACCGCCGCGCTCTGGCCGATCCTCACCGACGCGGTGGCGGAGGTGCCCGACGAGCGACGCCTCCTGAGCGATGATCTCGGCGCGCCGACGTGGGTCATCGCGACCCTCGTCGTCCTGCTCGCGCTCGCCGCGGTCCGGGTGGCCAGGCGCGTGAGTGCCGGCTCGCCCGTCGCCACGTCCGGCGACAGCGAGCCGAGCCCGTGGTGGAAGCTGTCGCATCTCGAGGTCGTCGCGCTCACGCTGGCGCTGGCGTACGCGGCCGTAGACGCGCGACCCTCGGCCGGCGCGGCGCGTCTCGACGCGATCGCCGGCGAGATCGTTCGCGAGGCCGACCACGTCGAAGCGCTCGAACTCGCCGGATGGATCCAGTCCGGACGGCCCGGACTCCGCGTCCTCGATGTGCGCGAGGAGGTGGACACCGCGGATTATCTCATCCCCGGAGCGGAGGTCGTCACTATGGAGCGGCTCACCGCGCTGCCGATCGCCCCCCACGAGTTCGTCGTGCTCTACAGCGACGGAGGCGCGCACGCGGCCCAGGCGTGGGTCCTGCTGCGCATGCGTGGGATCACCAACGCGCGGGTGCTGAGGGACGGGATGGCGGCGTGGGAGGACGAGGTGATGGCGCCCCTCATCGTCCCCGGCCTCACCGGAGAGGCCGCAGCGAGGCAAGCGCGGCAGCGCGAGCTCTCCATCTGGTTCGGGGGCACGCCGCGGACGAGTGGCGCGCCGTCCGTCGTCCCGCTCGGGAGTACCTCGGGACCGCCGGCGCGTCGCCGCCGGAACACCTGTTGACCGTCGCCTTCGCCGCCGGCGGCTCGCGCGGCGCGCCGGTGGATGCTCCGACGGACGCAGGCGGGGATGCTGACGCCTGGGCAGAGGAGTGGCGCGCGCGCGAGCTCTCGCGACTCGATCACGCGGGGGTGACCTACCTGGACTACACCGGCGCGCCCCCATTCGCAGCCTCGCTGCTCGAGGCCGATGCGAACCGGCTGCGCGGGGCGATCCTCGGCAATCCTCATTCGGCATCCGCGCCGTCGCAGCGATCCACCGCGGATGTGGACGCGGCGCGTTCGGCGATCCTGGCGTTCCTGCACGCCGATCCCGCCGAATACACCGTCGTGCTGACGGCGAACGCCTCGGCGGCGTGCCGGTTGGTGGGGGAAGGATTCCCGTTCGGCGCCGGCAGTGTGTACGCCTACGCAGCCGACAACCACAACTCGGTGAACGGGATCCGGGAGCAGGCGCGCGCGCGCGGCGCAGCGGTCCGCGTCATCGGCCTGGACGGCGAGCTGCGCATGCTGGACGACCCCGAGCTGGCTGCCGCATGGGGTGGGGATCGGTTGGATGGTCCCTCGCTGCTCGCGTATCCGGCGCAGAGCAACTTCTCCGGCGTCAGGCACCCTCTCGAGCTGGTGGACCGCGCGCGAGCGGCGGGATGGAGCGTGCTGCTCGATGCCGCGGCGTACCTGCCGACCGCGGACGTGGACCTGCGGGTCATCCAGCCCGACTTCCTCTGCCTCTCCCTCTACAAGATCAGCGGCTATCCCACCGGGGTCGGCGCGCTCGTGGCGCGTCGCGAGGCGCTGCGAGCTCTCCGTCGGCCGTCATTCGCCGGCGGCACGGTGCGTTGGGTCTCGGTGGCGCAGGAGCGGCACCTGCTGGCCGAGGGCCCGGAGGCCTTCGAGGACGGGACGCCGAACTTCCACGCGCTCGGCGCCGTGCCGATGGCGCTGGATGCGGTGCGCCGATGGGGCCGCGGACGTCTCGCGCGGCAGGTCCAGGAGCTCACGCGGCTCTTCCTCGCCGGTCTCACCACCCTGCGTCACCGCAACGGCGCACCGCGCGCCGCGATCCACGGACCGCGCGACATGTCCGATCGCGGTGCGACGGTCGCGTTCAACCTGCTGCGCTCGGACGGACGGCCGATCCCGTTCTGGGAGGTCGAGGAGTCGGCGCGCGGGGCGGGCGTGGCACTTCGCGGCGGATGCTTCTGTAATCCCGGCTGCTCGGAGCGGGCGTTCGCGTTCGCCGAGTCGCCGATGGCCCGCTGTCTCGACACACTCGGTGACGAGTTCACGGTGCCGGCGTTCGCCGCCTGCATGGGTGACCGTGAAGTCGGCGCGCTACGCGTGTCGTTCGGGCTCGGGAGCGTGCGACGCGACGTCGAGCGTGCGCTCGAGTTCCTCGAGACCCTCGGCAGCGGAACGGGCGCGAGAGCGGTGGGACGGAGGGCACAGGATTCGAACCTGTAAGTCCTTGCGGACGCCGGTTTTCAAGACCGGTGCAATAGCCATTCTGCCAGCCCTCCAGGCTCGTCCCCAACGATAATCAGAACGCGAGCCTGACGCCGCCGTTGATGGTCCGCCCAGCCAGCTCCGTCCACGCGTCGGTCGTCCATCTGCCCCCGCGTCCCCGCGTCGGCAGCACCAGGGGGTCGTAGCGGGTCAGTCGAACGTCGGTGAGGTTCTCGAAGTTCACGAACAGCCGCGCCGGCCCGACGCGGTGCTCGACCAGCGCGCCGACGATCACCGTGGTCGGGCTCTCGATCCGATAGGGATTGTGCTCCAGTGCCTGCGGCCCCGTCACGTACAGCTCCACGCCGACCCGACCGCGACCCTCGAGCTCGTACATGCCGACGACGCCGATGGCGTGACGCGGCACGAGCGGCGAGTCCTCGCGGAGTTGGGTCTCCGGCGAGCGTTGCGTGGCGCGCAGCGTCGTGAACGACGCCGTCACGTGCCAGGGCTCGGCGACGTACCGGAGCAGCAGCTCGCCGCCGACGGTCCGAGTCGGCGAGTTGACGTTGACGAGTTCGAGTCGCGTCGGCCCACCCGGCACGACCGGCGGAACCTCGATGCTCCCCAGCGGATGCTGCACCTCGGCGCCGAAGAGACTGACGATGAGCTCGACGCCCCCGAGCGGTCCGCCGACGTCCACCGATGCCGTCGTCGCGCGCTCGAGCCGCAGGTCGCCGAGCGGCACGAGCGCCGAGAGGCCGGTCACCTCGGTCTCCTCGGTCAGCGCCGTCGGCGCGAAGACCCCGCTGCCGGCGGAGAGCCTGGTGGTCCAGCCGCGGAGCACCGAACCCTCGCGGGCGCGGAAGAGTGCCGAGAGCCTGGGTGTGAGGACGGTGCCGTACTCGCTGTGGGCGTCCAGGCGGGCCGTGGCGGCGAGCGCGAGCCACTCCGCCGGCTCGACGTCGAGCAGCGCGAAGATCCCCGGGACCGTGTGCGTGAAGTCGAAGCCGCTCACGTCGTCGTTCGCGTAGGTGTCGTGCTGGAGCGCCGCCCCGAACACCGCGCTGAACCGCTCTCCCGGCCGGAGGAAGCTCACCTCTGCGAAGAGGGTGCCGTGGCGATCCTGCTCGGGCACGGGACCGAATCGATGGTCCTGCGACTGCGACGCGATGGAGACCCGCACGGTCCCGAAGCCCGTGCCGATCGGTGCGCGGCCCACCGCGCCGATGTCGAGGCGCGTCGTCTCGAGCGCCTCGCGGAACGGCAGGCCGTTCGGCGCGGTCGCTCCGGTGACCGTCCCACCCTCGCGCTCCTCGTGCATCAGTCCAGCGGTGAGGAGGACGCTCCGCCCGCGCGCACCGCTCCAGAAGGCCCGCGGGCGCAGGACCCCGCGCCGGTAGCCCGAGAGGTCCGTCCAGCCATCGCCGTCGACGTCCCGTCGCTCCTGATGATGGAAGCCCGCGAGCAAGGTGTACCCGAGCTGGTCGGAGAGTGGCGCGGAGGCGAAGAGGATGGCATCCGTGCCCGCGCGCGACGTGCGGTTCAGGAGCACCTCGCGTTCGCGATCCGCGCCCGGTCGCCTCGAGATGAGGTTCACCACGCCGCCAAGCGCCTGCGACCCGTAGAACGCGGAAGCGGCTCCCTTGATCACCTCGACCGCGCCGAGGTCCATCGGCGGGATCTGGAGCAGTCCGAGTCCGCCGGCCTGGCCGCCGAAGAGCGGAAGGCCGTCGCTGAGCAGTTGCGTGTAGCGCCCGCTGAGCCCCTGGATGCGCACCGTCGCACCACCCAGTGAGGGCGATGTGGTCTGCACCCGGAGTCCCGACGTCTCGTTGAGCAGCATCGCGATGTCGCCGGGCGTCATCAGGAGCTTCTCCTCGACCTCCTCCTGCCCGATGACCTCGACCCGCACCGGCTCATCCTCGATCCGTCGC
The DNA here is from genome assembly GCA_964650715.1 of uncultured Gemmatimonas sp. GTDB lineage: Bacteria > Gemmatimonadota > Gemmatimonadetes > Gemmatimonadales > Gemmatimonadaceae > Pseudogemmatithrix. Next base: position 18,547 of record CAZYUL010000043.1, read on the forward strand.
TCTCCGCGGGTGGAGGTCACGACGACCTCCTCGAGTTCCTCGGCCGACGCCTCGAGGATGATGCGGATGGTCGTGTCCTGCTCGGCGCGCAGCGTGACCATCCGCGAGGCGGTGGCGAGGCCGATGCGCGCGGCGATCACCTCGTGCCGACCGGGAGGGAGCCGGAGGACCGCGGCGCCGCCGGCGTCCGTCTGCGTGGCGACCGTGCCGGCCCGTACGACGACCTGGGCAGCGGGGGCGCCGTCGTGTTCGACGATGATCCGGAGCGTGGCGGAGGGCTGCTGACCCCGGGCGGACGCCGGCAGCATCACCCCAACGAGGATCGCGACCGTGCGTAGGAGACGTGTGGGACGGAGCGTCATGACCCGAATCCTAGTCGGCCCGCGATGAGTGGACCTCCCGCGGAGGCTCGCCGCGCGCTCGACGAGCTGCGCGTCGTCGGCGGGGAGGAGCTCGTGCGGGAGATGACGGCGACCTTCAGCCGCTTCGCGGCGGCGCAGGTGGAGCGGATCGCCGAGGCGAGCGACGCCGGCGCCCTCGACCAGGCGGCCGCGTTCGCCCAGGCGCTGCACGCCAGCGCGCGTCAGATGGGAGCGGCGCAACTGGCCGAGGCGGCGGTCACCGCGGAGGTGGCCGCGCGCGGCACCGACGCGGCTGCCGTGACGCACGCGCTCACGACGCTCCGGGAGGCGCTCGCCGACGCGCGCGCCTGGCTGGACCCACTCTCCGCCCCCTGACCCTGGCCCTGATCGCGCTCCCCTCGCGTCAGGGCGTCGGGGGCGGGACCGGGGTGAGGCGGATCGAGTCGCCGGTCGGGATCGGCATCGGTTCCGGGAGCTGGCCGGCGATGTCGCCGAAGCGCATCGCGATCGCGACCTCGCGGCTCACCTGGAGGATGCTGTCCGCTGCCGCTGGCTGGCCCGCGCGCGCGAGGCCCTCGGCGGTCGCGATCCCGGTGCTGATGATCAGGTAGGGGATGCCGCGCGACGGTGCGTCGATCCAGTCCCCCTTCCGGATGAGTGCGGCGGGGGCGCGGAACTCGTCCCAGAGCGCCTTGGAGAGAGGCGCGTTCACGAAGCCCTCCCCGGGCACCGGCACGAAGCGATCCGACGCGACCACGCTGTCGGGCATCACGCGACGCGCGTGACCCTGCATCACCGTGTAGGCGCCGAGCCCGAGTTCCTCGGCGAGCGACGCCGAGGTGCGGCTGAAGTGGATCGCGCGATCGGGATTGTCGGCGAGCATCCGGAGGACGAGGATGTCGGCCCGCGTGAGCAGGCGTGGCTGGATCACGGCGCGGATGTTCCCATGCGTGAACACGCGAGCCTGTCGCAGCTCCTGCGCGATCGGGATCCGGTTCGCCTCCGCCGCCGGCATGTTGAGCGCCGGTGTGGTCGGCTTCTTCCACTCGCGGCCCCGGTACGCCGCCGGTCCCGCCTCGGCGTCGTACTCGTAGACCGGCCGCCGGATCAGCTGCTTGGTGTACCAGTCGGTGTTGAGCAGCGACGTGTTGGCGACGGTGACATCCCTGCGGATGCCGAGGACCTCCTGCGCGTACCAGAGCGGGAAGGTGTCATTGTCGCCGACCGTCACGAGGATGCCGTAGGGCTCCACCGAGTTCAGCAGGTCGATCGCGAAGTCCGCGGTGTCGGTCTCACCGGCGCGGGAACTCGCGTCCCAGTTGGCGAAGAGCGGGACAAAGGCGATCGCGAGGACCGGCGAGGTCACGAGCCAGCTGCGCTTGGTCGGGAGGTCGAACGTCTCCTTGCCGACCTCGACCTCCTCGCTGCCGAAGACGACGGCGATGGACTCCCACAGATAGACGAGTCCGAGCGCGGCCCAGACGCTCCACGCCGAGAACGACCAGAGATAGAAGTAGTCGCGGTCGCGCACCTCGCGATCCACGGTGTCGCCGAGGTCGGGCGCCTGCGACGCGCCGTACTTGAAGTTCAGGTAGTAGATCAGGCCCAGCGTGAGCGTGAGCATCAGCGGCCCGAAGAACGCGAAGCTCCTGGGGTCCCGCTTGTAGTGCACCCAGCCGCCGATGATGCCGAGCACGAGGAAGATCGCGGCGAGGCCGCCCTGCAGTCCGGGATTCTCGCCGTGGGCGTCGCGGATCCACTGCCACTTGAAGTAGAGCCACCACATCCCGATCTGCGCCGTGAACGGCGCCATCCGCTCGGTCACCGGGGGCTTGCCGTACTGCCCACGGTTGAAGTTGTACATGAAGGCGTCGTAGGTCTCCTTGGAGAAGGTGCAGGAGATCTCCGGTCCGTTCGTGCAGGCGGTCGGCTCGCCCTGGTTCATCGCCGGGAAGTGCGCGGCGCGGATCGGCTGCATCGCGAACGGCGTGCCGCCGAGGATCAGGGCCGCGGCCGCGGCGAGGATCAGCTTCCAGCGCAGCAGCGTGGCGGGGCGGCGGATGAGGACCGCGATCGCCACCGCCGGCACCGCGAGCAGTCCGGCCATGTGGTTGGCATAGCCGAGGCCGCAGAGGTAGGCGATCAGGACGATCAGCCGATCGGCCTTCGGCCCGTCGGGGTCATCGCACCAGCGGACGGTGAGCCAGGCGCAGATCGCGAGGCCCGCGAGCGAGACCGTGTACACCTTCTCGTTCACCACCGACTGGCTCCAGACGGTGAACGCGGTGGCCCCGATGAGGACGGCGAGGGAGCCGCCGACGATCCGCTGCCAGCGCTTGTCGAACCAGCCGACCAGCACGCGCTCCGTGATCAGGAACCACATCCCCGCCGAGACCGCGCTCGAGAGCGCGGCGAGCAGGTTGACGCGCATCGCGACCGACGGGGCGATCGGGAGGACCGCGAAGACGCGGCCGATCAGGACGAAGAAGGGATTCCCCGGCGGGTGCGGGAGCCCGAGGATGTGCGCCGCCGTGATGTACTCGCTCGTGTCCCACATCGCCGTCTCGGGCGCGAGCGTGATGAGGTAGAGGAGGAACGTCAGGCCGGCCGCGATCGCGGCGGCGAGGTAGGACGGGCGGTAGTCGAGCTCGTGGGACATCAGTCTCGGGTTGCGAGTCGGGGAAAGCTACGGGACTGCAGGTGAATGGTGGAAGGAGGAAGGGGCGCGCCCCTTCCTCCTTCAGCCTTCCACCATCCTCTCAGTGCCTGAACGTCCGCTGTCCGGTGAACACCATCGCCATCCCGTGCTCGTCGGCGGCGGCGATCACTTCCTCATCCCGCACCGACCCGCCGGGCTGGACGATCGTGCGTACCCCCGCCTCGGCGGCTTGGTCCACCCCGTCCCGGAAGGGGAAGAATGCGTCCGACCCGAGCGCGGCCCCGGTGGTGTCGTGCCCCGCGGCACGCGCCTTGTGCACGGCCAGGAACGCCGCGTCCACGCGGGACATCTGGCCGGCGCCGATCCCGATCGTCGCACCGTCGCGGGCGAGGACGATCGCGTTGGACTTCACGCTGGCGACCGCGCGCCACGCGAACAGGAGGTCCCGCAGCTCTCCGACGCTCGGCTGCCGCTTCGTCACGACCTTCCATCCCGCGTCGTCGAGCGACGCCGGCGCGCGCTCCTGCACAAGGATCCCGCCACGCACGCGCTTGAGGTCGAGGTCGCCCTTCTGGCTGCGGGCGTCGCCCACGAGCACCCGCAGGTTCTTCTTGGCGCCCAGGGCCGCGAGCGCCTCGGGGGAGAACTCGGGTCCGACGACGCACTCGACGAACAGGTTCGCCACCGCCTGCGCGCACGCCTCGTCCACGGCCGAGGAGAAGGCGATCACCGATCCGAACGCGGAGACCGGGTCGCAGGCGAGCGCCTTCTGATAGGCCTCGAGGGGGGAGCCGCCGGTGGCGAGGCCGCAGGGCGTCGTGTGCTTCACGATCGCGCAGGCCGTCTCCCCGGCGAATGGCTCGATCGCCAGCATCGCCCCCTCGAGGTCGAGCAGGTTGTTGAACGAGAGCTCCTTGCCAC
>CAZYUL010000044.1:0-22456 GCA_964650715.1 uncultured Gemmatimonas sp.
CCCTCGCCGAGACCTCGGCCAAGGCGATCTCGAACATCAAGTTCGACAAGGTCGTTGTGTGGGACTCGGGCGCGAGCAGCGGCAAGGGCGGCGCCAGCGGGTTCCTGCAGAGCATGGCCGGAACATTGCCGCCGATGATGAACGTGCTCCGCGATATCGCCGGCGTGGAGCTGCCGGGCTATGTCGGGCGGATGACGGACGCTGCCGGCGAAGCCGCCTCCGGCGCGGGACTCACTGGGCCCGCCGCGAAGACCGCCGAGGGCAAGGGCAAGAAGGAGTAGTCGGTGCGATCCACCGCCGTCCTCGCGTTGCTCTCGGCGATGACCGGGGCCTGCTGGGGGATCGTCGCGTGGCTGTTCGGGGCGCGCGCGTTCGGTCCGGCGATCCACACGGGGGTCGTCGCGTCGCCCCTGATCGGACTCGCAGTCGGCTGCACCACGCAGCGCTGGTGGGAGTCGAGCCGACCGCGCGCACGCACCGGCATCGGCCTGGTGTCGCTGTACCTGGGAGTCGTGCTCTTCGGGGTCGCGGTCGCCGTATGGGACTGGTGGCCGGGCGGCGTGGGCCAATCGGCGCTCGGGTCACTCGGCGAGGGCATCGGGACCGCCGTCATCGGTGTGACGCTGAGCGGATTCGTCATCCTGTTCTGGCCCCTCGCCTATCTCACGCATCGGTTCATCGCGCACCTCCGCGGCGTTGCGCTGCCCTCGTGAGATGACCACGCGCGCCTCCCTCCCCTTCATCTTCAAGCGATCGACGGACCGGTTCGGGGCCGAGATCGTCTCGACCGTCGAGACCTTCCAGGGACTCGTGCATCTCGACGGGGACCGCCTCGTCGTGCAATGGCGCGTCGCGCGGAATACCGACCGGTTCGGGAAGGTGATCGGCAGCGAGCGCGAGGTGGGTGACGTGCGCGAGGTGGTGGTGCCGCTCTCGGCGATCGCGGCTGCGGTGGTCCGGCGCCGTGGATTCCTCGGCGGGCGCGAGTGCGTGCTGATCGCGTCCGACCTCGGCGGCTTCGCCGCGCTCGCCGGCGCGGACGCCCTCGCACTCGATCACCCCGCCGAGTTCACCATCCCGGTGAGACGCGCGGACCGCGTCCTCGCCGAGGAGTTCGCGGCCGACCTCGCCCTCGCGCTGGCCGAGCGCGAGGCGGCCGCGGGGCGCATCGGTCCGGGAGGCGCGCCCGCGCCCCTCAGCGCCGGAACAGGTACGACGCCTTGACGAAGAAGGCGTCGCTCGTCCGGTCGAGGTCGTCGAACCGGAACGCGGCCGGCTCCCCCATCCGCGCGCCGTAGCCGAGGTAGAACACGGTGCCGGGCTGGGGCGTGTAGGCGAGGAGCAGGTCGCCTCGGAAGGCGTTGCTCGTGCCCGCGGTCGTCCGCACGAAGGTGCCGTCACCCGCGCGGACGAGGAGCGGATGGCCCGTGCGGGTGTCGTCGCGCAGCGCATCCACGCGGTCGGCGCGGTATTCCCCGATCGCCCGCACGAAGAACGGCCGCGAGACCTGGTATTCGACCTTGAGCCGCGGATTGCGCAGCATCCGGACGATGGACCCATCGGTCCGGCGCCAGAACTGCTGCATCTGCCAGGTGCCATCCATCCGCAGCCGCTCGGAGGGTCGCGCCGTCAGCGTCACCGAGCCGAAGAAGATGTCGGCGGTCGCCCACTCGTCGAAGTTCTCGTCGATCCCGTAGAGCAGGAACGTGGAGGCCTGGAACCAGCTGAATCGCGGCGTGCCGAGCCGGATCGCCCAGTCCCGGTTCGGCAGCCGCGGCGTGCCGACGAATGGGAGCGTGTCGAGCCCGCCCATCCCATCGGGCGCCTCGATCCGGTAGCGCGGGCCGTAGAATCCCGGGTCGTAGCCGAAGGTCTCGAGCAGCAGCGACGCGCCAGCGGTCCATCCCCCGCGGAAGGTCGCGTCGGTGTTGAAGTGCAGCTTCTTGTCGCGGATGTCGCCGCGGCGCGTGAAGTTGTCGTAGTTCCAGGTCGCGTCCACCAGGATGCTGCCCGAGACGCTCTCCATCCGGCTCCCGCGCGGCTGGAACCAGGTGTAGCGCGGCGAGACGTTCGCGTACACCTCCCCGGTGCGTGAGATGAACCCGCTCTGGGTGATGAAGTCGGGCGCGATCCCGCGGAACGAACTCCGCACGCCGAAGGCGCGGCCGTCGCGCGCCGCGCGGAGGTCCCAGAGCGGCGCGGTCGTCACCTCGCCATCCACCTGGTTGCGCGCGGCCGCCAGCTGGAACGAGCCGGAATAGATGCGATTCCGCACCGTCCGACCGTCGACGCTGAGCACCCGATTCGACGCAGCGCCGTCCACCTTGTCGGTGTAGGTCATCGCCAGGCGGGACTGCGCGCCGATGTCGCGCGACACCCGAAGGATGTTGTACAGCGGGTTGTCGCCCCCGGTGCGAGACGCGATGCGGTCATCCACCGCCGTCATCAGCGCGACGTTCGTCGTCCCCACCTTCCCCGCGACCTTCGCCGCGAACTCCGGCTGCACGATCCGGCGAGTGTAGACGAGCGCATTCGGCGTCTGGAACTGCTCGATGCCGTCGATGAAGAACGGGCGCCGCTCCGGGAAGGAGAGCGCCCGTCGCGGGTCGAACGAGACCTGGCTCGCGTCGGCCTCGACCTGCGAGAAGTCGGGGTTGACGGTGCCGTTGAAGGTGAGGTTGTTGGTGATCCCCCAGCGGACCGTCGCGCCGAGCTGCGGCCGACCGGTCTCGTAATCCCAGCCACTCGCGCCGGGGACGCCATCCACGCGGTCCGTGAGCTCGGGAGTGATGTCGAGCACGAGGCCGCGGTGCAGGTCGGTGAGCCCGTTGAGCGACCCCGACTGGCCGAGGAACGACGAGTTGCCACGCTGCGCGGGCGCCCAGCTGTCCTCGTACCCCGCGTGCTGCACCCGGCGCACCACGTTCAACCCCCAGGTCTGCTCCGCCTTCGACTGGAAGCGGAGGCTCTTGAAGGGGATCGTGAGCTCGACTTCGTAGCCGTACTCGGTGAGGCGGCCCTTGGACTGGAAGACGAAGTCCTGCGAGAGGTCCGCCCCCTCGCGCGCCACGGTCGCCGCCCCGAGCATCCCGCTCGTGCCCCGGTTCCCCGACTCCACGATGCTCCCGTCCGCCTGCACGCCGAGCGGGTTCACCGCGAACATCATCGCCTGCCGTCCGTCGTTGAACGTGCCGATCAGGAGCTGGATCTGGTCGTCGGCGCCGATACGGTCGCGCTCGGCGAGCGTCGCGCGGACGGTCCCCGGGTCCGCCCAGGCGCGCACCCCGAAGTGGATCGCGGTGGCCGAGTACCAGAGGAGCACCTCGGTCGAGTCGGCCGCCGGGATGCCATCCTGTGGGGCGAACTGCGAGAAGCCGGTGAGGATCGCCGCGTCGCGCCAGACGGGCTCGTCGAGCACGCCGTCCACTGTGATCGTCGCGGCGGCCCGGGGAGGCCGGACCGCGGTGGATCCGGTGCGTCCGTGATGCACGACGGGGACGAGGATGGCCAGCGAGGCGAGGACCGGCAGCAGCATGATGTCGGGGGATGCGAGGTGAGCGGCCTGGCGAGCGCGGGCCGTCCCGCAGGCGTGACGGAGCCGCTTCCGGGAGAATACGAGGTGCGCCACGAATAGGTTGCGCCGCCGGCCGCGCCGCGCCCTCCGCTTCGCTCTGTCGGCCCCGACCGGCGCGGGGTAACTTCGCGCCAGGAACCACCCGCCGGAGCCTCGATGACCCTGACCCGTCGCGCCGCGCTGCAGGTGCTCGGCGCCGCCTCGCTGCCGGCCGTCGTGCGCGGCGCCGAACCCTCCGAGCGCGAGGCCGCGGCGTTCGCACTGCGGGCGACGAGCGCGCCGCAACAGGGCGCGCTCTTCCGCGCCGATGAGCGGGCCACGGTCTCAGCCATCGCCGACGCCGTGCTCCCCCGCACCGATACCCCGGGCGCGCTCGACGTCGCCGTGCCGGCCTTCGTCGAGCTGATCGCCGCGGAGTGGATGACGGAGGAGGACCGGGTGGCCTTTCGTGAAGGACTGGCCGCGCTCGACGCGCATGCGATCGCCGCGGAGGGGCGCCCCTGGCCGGCCCTCGACGAGCCGGCGCGCACACGGGAGGCCGCGTGGGCCGAGGGGCCCGAGGATCGCGCGCTGCCCGCGAAGGCGGCGTTCAGGCGTCTCAAGGGGCTGACCGTCCAGGGCTGGTTCGCCAGCGAGCGTGTCCAGACCGAGGTGCTCCGCACCGTGGTGATCCCGGGGCGTTACCTCGGATGCGCACCGCTCCCGGCGCCGCCGGGGGGGAGCGACGCCGAACAGGGCGCGCCGATGAACGAGGCCCGCTACGATCTCGCGCGAGAGGGCGACGGGCGCGCCCGCGCTCCGCGGCACGGACACCCCGATGCCTGAGCGCCGCGTCCAGCAGGAACGTCGCCGCTACGACGCGATCGTGGTCGGCTCGGGGATCAGCGGAGGGTGGGCCGCCAAGGAACTCACCGAGCGCGGCCTGCAGACGCTCGTGCTCGAGGCCGGTGGGCCGATCGACCCTGCGCGCGACTATGTCGAGCACGTACCCGCATACCAGATGCGGTTCCGCGGCTCCGGCGACCGCGTTGCCCTGGAGCGCGACCAGCGGATCCAGCGCGAGTGCTACGCCTGCGACGAGTGGGGTTCGAAGTTCTTCGTGAACGATCGCGAGAACCCGTACACGACGCCCGAGGATGCGCCGTTCCGGTGGATCCGCGGACGGCAGGTCGGCGGACGCTCGCTGACGTGGGGACGGCAGGTGTACCGCTGGAGCGACCTCGATTTCGAGGCGAACGCGAAGGACGGGCACGGCACTGACTGGCCGATCCGCTATGCGGACCTCGCGCCTTGGTACTCCCACGTCGAGCGGTTCATCGGAGTCACCGGCGCGCCGGAGGGACTCGACCAACTCCCCGACGGCGAGTTCCTCCCGCCGATGCAGCTCACTTGCGTCGAGCAGGTCGCGCGGGACCGCATCCTCTCCGCCTTCGGCGGCCAGCGTGTGCTCACGATCGGCCGCGCCGCGATCCTCACCGCCGACCACAACGGGCGCGCGGCCTGCCACTACTGTGGCCCGTGCGAGCGGGGCTGCATCACGCACAGTTACTTCTCGAGCAACGGATCGACGTTGCCGGCCGCGCAGGCGACGGGACGGCTCACCGTCCGTCCGTGGAGCGTCGTCGCCGAGGTCATCCCCGATGCCCGTTCCGGCCGCGCCCGCGGCGTGCGCGTGATCGACGCGCAGACCAGGGCGGAGATCGCGTTCGAGGCGCGCGTGATCTTCCTCTGCGCCTCGGCCTTCGAGAGCACCCGGATCCTCATGAACTCCCGGAGCGCCACCCATCCGAGCGGGATGGGGAACGCGAGCGGCACGCTCGGCAAGTACGTCATGGACCATCACATGCTCTGGGGCGCGAGCGGCACGATGCCAGGATTCGAGGATCGCACGACCGACGGGCGGCGCCCCAACGGCATCTACGTCGCGCGGTTCAGGAACACGAAGGCATCACCGGCGAGTCCCGACTTCCTGCGCGGCTACGGCATGCAGGGGGGGTCGGGGCGTGGCCGCTGGGGCGGCACCGGCATCGGCGCCGAGTACAAGCGCAAGCTCCTCACGCAGCTCAATCCGTGGAACATCTCGATCAACGGCTGGGGGGAGCAGCTGCCGCGCGAGGAGAACCAACTCGCCCTCGACCCCGAGGTGAAGGATGCCTGGGGGATCCCGGCGCTCCGGATCACCTGTCGCTGGGGGGAGAACGAGCGGGCGATGATGCGCGACATGGCGACCTCGGCGACCGAGATGCTCGAGGCCGCCGGCGCGACGAACATCCGGCAGAACCGGCCGAACGTGCCGCCGGGCCTCTGCATCCACGAGATGGGGGGCGCACGGATGGGTCGCTCCGCGGAGGTCTCGGTCTGCAACGCCGACAACGCGCTCTGGGAGGTGCCGAACGTGCACGTGACCGATGGCGCCTGCATGGCGAGCAGCGCCTGCCAGAACCCGAGCATCACCTACATGGCGATCACGGCGCGGGCTGCGGCGCGCGCGGTGGAGCGGATCAACCGGGGGGAGCTGTGAGTCCGACGAGACGGGAGGCGTTGAGAGCGGGGGCGGCCGCAGTGGCGGGAGTGACGATCGCGCCGAGCATCGGCGATGCGAGCGCGGCACTCGATGCGATCGGTGTGCATCTCGCCTCCGACGTCCCCTACCGCCAGAGCGTCGCCCGCTGGTGCTTCGCCCGCATGCCCCTCGACGAGCTCTGCCGCGAAGGCAAGCGGATCGGGCTGCACGCGATCGACCTGTTGAGCGAGAACGAGTGGGAGGTCCCGAAGGCGCACGGCCTCGCCTGCGCGGTCGCCAACGGCCCCGGGCCGATCGCCGACGGGTGGAACCGCCCCGACCTGCACGACAAGCTCGTCTCGGAGAGCGAGCGCCTGCTTCCCCTCGTCGCGCGCGCCGGCATCCCGCAGATGATCGTCTTCTCGGGCAACCGCCGCGGGATGGCCGACGGCGAGGGGATCGCCAACTGCGTCGCGGGCCTCAAGCGCATCATGCCGACGGCCGAGCGGCTGGGCGTGACCGTCGTGATGGAGATGCTGAACAGCAAGGTGGACCACAAGGACTACCACGCCGACCGCACCGAGTGGGCGGCGCAGGTCGCGCGCGGACTCGGCTCACCGCGCTTCAAGCTCCTGTACGACATCTATCACATGCAGATCATGGAAGGGGATGTCGTGCGCACGATCGGGCAGTACAAGGAGCTGATCGGGCACTATCACACCGCGGGCGTGCCGGGGCGGAACGAGCTCGACGACACGCAGGAACTCTTCTATCCCCGCATCGCCCGGGCGATCGCCGAGACGGGGTTCACGGGCTACGTGGCGCACGAGTTCATGCCGAAGAGCGCGCCGATCGAGAAGCTGGCGCAGGCACAGGGGATCTTCGCATGACTGCGGGTGGAAGGTGGAAGGTGGAAGGGGCGCGCCGGTAACCCCTCGGCGCGCTGGTGGCCCCTCACCCCTCACCCCTTCCCTCTTCCCCTTCCCCTCGCTCTTCGCTCCTCGCTCCTCGCTCCTCTCAGAGCGCTCCCAGGTTCGCCACCACACGCCGAAAGAACCTCACCGCCGTCAGGTAGCTCGCGAGCGCGATCCGCTCATTCGTCCCGTGCACCCGCGTGAGCGCATCCGCCTCCGTCGGTGACGCGATGAACCGGAACGTCTGGTCCGTGACCGGCGCCCAGTAGCGCGCATCGGTGCCGCCCATCACGAGGAAGGGCACCATCCGCAGGCCGGGCTCCGTGTAGACCTCGCGCAGCGAACGCTCGATCAGCGCGAAGCCGGGCCCCGTGTGGTCGGAGACCGGTGACGCCTCCGTCGCGAAGCCCGACGGCGTGACCGTGACCGCGGTGTCGGCGATGATATCCCGCACCCGCGCGATCACCGACTCCTGCGTGTCGCCCGGTCGCAGGCGGAAGTTCACCGACGCCTTGGCGTCGATCGGCAGCACGTTCGCCTTCACGCCTGCGTGGATGATCGTCGGCGCGGTCGTGGTACGGAGCATCGCCGCCGTCTGCGGGTCGCGCACGAGCATCGCCTTCACCAAGGGCTCGAAGAGCCAGAGGTTCGCCATCACCAGCCGCTGGCCGAACGGGAGGCCGGGCGTGATCGCGTCGAACATCGCCCGCGACGGGCCATCGAGCTCCGCCGGGAACGGTGACTGCTCGAGCCGCTGGATCGCCGCGGCGAGGCGACCGATCGCGGTGACGCGCGGGGGCGTGCTCGAGTGGCCCCCCGGTTCCTTCACCGAGAGGTCCAGCGTCAGGAACCCCTTCTCGGCGACCGCCACCATCGCCACCGGACCGTCGAGCCCGACCCGCGCACCGTCCATCAGTGCTCCGCCCTCGTCGAGCACGAACGCGGGCTTCCCGATGCCGCGCGCGACGAGCGTGTCGCGGATCGCCCGCGCCCCCGCCCCGCCCGACTCCTCGTCGTGACCGAACGCCAGGTACACGGTGCGCGGCGGCACCACACCCTCCGCGAGCGCTCCCTCCACCGCCTCGAGGATCGCCAGCACCGACACCTTGTCGTCGAGCGTGCCGCGGCCCCAGAGGAATCCTTCGGCGACGACGCCACCGAACGGCGGATGCGTCCAGCTCGTCTCCGTCCCCGGGATCACCGGCACGACGTCGAGGTGGCCCATCAGCACGACCGGGGCGAGGGTCGTGTCGGCGCCTCGCCACGTGTAGAGCAGCGACAGTGCGGAGACGGCCTCGCGCGTCAGCGTCGCGTGCACGCGCGGGAAGGCGGTGCGCAGGGTCTCGTGCAGCGCGCGGAAGGCCGCGCTGTCGGTGCGCGATGCCTCGTCGTACGAGACGGTCGGCACCCGGATGGCCGATGCGAATCGCTCGACGGCTCCCGCCGAGTCCACCGAGACCGCCACCGCCGCGACCGCCGGGACCGGCGAGGCGCCAGCGGCCCGGACCGTCCGGAAGACGAGCACGACGGCGAGGGCCGCGAGGGCGCCGCCCCCCCAGAGGAGGATCCGCTTCACGGCGTCGGCCCGCAGCCCTTCACCTCGGTGCACTTCGGGTCCAGCAGCGGCAGGTTGAGTCGGGCGAGTTCCCTGTTCACCGCCATCAGGTCACGCGACCACACCTCCTTCAGGCGATCGGTGTACCCCTTGAGCTCCGTCTCGAGGATCCGATAGATGTCAGGCATCCCCGACACCGGGCGTCCGTCCCCGCGCTCGGCCATCGAGAGCAGCGTCGCGAGCCGGTTGTTGACCTTGATCGGGAAGTTGAGCGGGTCCTGGCCGCTCTGGTTGCGGACCTGGTAGACATTCTCCTCGACGGCAGAGGCGTTGGTCCGCAGCGTCTCCCCGGTGGACCGGAGCCGCCGGTCGCTGCTGCGCGTCAGCCGGTCATCGAGCTGCGCCTTCACGCGCCGGATCTCGATCACGGCGGTGTTGGCCTCGGTCGCCTTGTCGCGCACCATCCGGCCGAACTGGTACTGCGCCATCAGGTCGGCGTCGCTGACTTCGGGCAGGAACGGGTTCTTCTTCACCGTGATCGGCGCGGTCATCACCTTGCCGTCGGCGGTGAGCCGGAGTGTGTACGTGCCCGAGGGGACTCGTGGCCCGGCCGTCCCGGCGCCCCAGAGGATCATCCCCGGGAAGCCCACGATCGGCGTCGTGCGGAGGTCCCAGCTGAACCGGGTGAACCCGGCGTTCCGCGGGACGAATGCCGCGCCCCCGCCGCGCCGCCCGCCACCACCCGCCACCGGTCCCTGTCCCGCCGGCGCGGACTCGATCGTGCGGAGCACCGCACCGGCCGAATCGAGGACCTCGAGCGTGAGGCGCGTCGGCACGTTCGCGAGCCTCCACGTGATGTTGACCGGCGTCCCTGACCGCACCGCCGCCGGCGGCGTGAAGAAATGGTCCCCGGCCGCGAGCACGCGGGGCGTCGCCTGCCGGAGCGGCGCGATGTCGTCGAGGACCCAGAAGCCGCGTCCGTGCGTACCGATGACGAGCTCGTTCGCTTCGACGATGAGGTCGGCCGCCGGCGCGTCCGGCATGTTCAGCCGCAGCGACTGCCAGTTGGCCCCGTCGTCATAGGAGATGTACACCCCGTGCTGGGCGGCCGCGTAGAGCAGGCCGCGCCGCGTCGGGTCCTCGCGCACCGCGTGGACGTAGTCGTCGGCGCGGATCCCGTTGACGATCTTCGTCCAGGTGCGGCCATAGTCGGTCGTGCGGAAGATGTACGGGGAGAAGTCGTCGAGCAGCGGCTTGCGCACCGAGAGATAGGCGCGCCCGGAGTCGAAGCTCGAGGCATCGATCTGGCTGACGCGACCGAAGTCGGGCATCCCCGGCGGCGTCACGTTCGTCCACGTCGCGCCACCATCGCGCGTGACGTGCACGAGGCCGTCGTCCGAGCCCGTCCAGATCACGTTCACGTCGAGCTTGCCGGGTCCGACCGCGAAGATGGTCCCGTAGACCTCGGGCCCGTTCATGTCGCCGGTGATCGGACCGCCCGACTTCTCCTGTGTCTCCGGCGCGTGGCGCGTGAGGTCGCCGCTCAGCGCCGTCCACGTCTGGCCACCGTCCTGCGTCATCCAGAGCCGTTGCGACGAGACGTACAACCGCGTGGGATCCACCTTCGAGAAGATGATCGGGAAGGTCCACTGCCACCGCTCCCTGATCTCCTTCGACGGTTCCCCCGAGTAGAACCACGGATACGGGTTCACCTCGCGCGCGAGCCCGGTGCGTCGGTTGTACTTGTCGAGATAGTTGCCGTTGTTCGTCCCGGCGTAGAAGAGGTCGGGGTCGCGCGGGTCCGGCGCGATGTACCCGGGCTCGCCGCCTCCCGCCTGGTACGAGACCGCCATCCCTCCCGACGCGATGTCGCGGTATCCCGGCCCCGGGACGCCGATCCGTCCCGCGCCTCCCGCGCCTCCACCGAAGCCGCCCCCACCACCGCCCCCACCTGACCGCATCGCGTTGAACGCGCCGAGGTTCCAGTTGTAGGGCACGCACAGCGTCGAGTTGTCCTGCTGCGAGCCGCAGACGTGGTACGGGATATGGCTCGTCGTGATCGCGTGGTACCACTGCGGTGTCGGGAAGTCCTGGGCCGTCCAGGCACCGCCCGTGGTCGTCGTGACGGCGCCGCCACCGTCGTTGGCGAGGACGAGGTGGGCCGGGTCGTCGGGGTCGATCCACATGTCATGGTGGTCGCCGTGCGTCCCGTTCCCGATGGACTGGAGCGTCTTGCCGCCGTCCGTCGAGCGGAAGAGCGACGTGTTCTGCGCGTACACCACGTCGGCGTTCTTGTGGTCCGCGAAGATGTGCGTGTAGTAGAACGCGCGCTGGCGGATCGAGCGATTGGCGTTCACCAGGCTCCAGTTGCGCCCGCCGTCGTCGCTCTTGAAGAGGCCCCCGTTCTCGTTCTCCACGAGGGCGTACACCCGCTGCGGGTTCGCCGCGGTCAGCGCGACGCCGATGCGCCCCACCATCCCCGTTGGGAGCCCCGGCGCGCGGGTGATCTCCACCCAGGTCTCGCCGCCGTCGGTGCTCTTGAAGAGTCCCGAGCCCGGTCCGCCGCTCGACATCTGGTACTCCTTGCGGTACGCCTCCCAGAGCGCGGCGTACATCACGTTCGGATCCGTGCGGTCGATGGCGATGTCGATCGCGCCCGTCCGGTCATCGCGGAAGAGCACGCGCCGCCACGTGCGACCGCCATCCGTGCTCTTGAAGACGCCGCGCTCCTGGCTGGGCGCGCTGTACTTCCCGAACGAGGCCACGAACACGATGTTCGGATCGGTCGGGTGGATCCGGATCTTCGAGATCCCGTGCGACTCGCGGAACCCGACGTGCGTCCACGTCCGGCCGCCGTCGGTGCTGCGGTACACGCCATCCCCCGGCATGATGTTCCCGCGGATGCAGGTCTCGCCGGTCCCGATGTACACGATGTCGGGGTTCGTCTCGGCCACCGCGACCGCGCCGACCGAGGCCGAGCTGATCTGGCCGTCGGTGACCGGGAACCAGCTCTCGCCGCCATCCTGCGTCTTCCAGAGCCCGCCGCCGGTGGCGCCGAAGTAGGCCTCGTTGCGCCGGCCGCGCACACCGCTCACGGCGATCGAGCGGCCGCCGCGGTCGGGGCCGATGTTGCGCCAACTGAAGTTCGAGAGGAATGCCGAGTCGAGCCGCACCGGCTCGAGGGACTGGGCAGTGGGCACGCGAGGCGCCGCGAGGATCGCGGTGCCGAGGACGAGCAGGACGGGAGCGCGCATGGCGGGAGGGGTGGGGTGGTGAGTGTACCCAAGCTCGCACCCGATTCCCTCGACGGCCAGCGGTCCGCGCGCGAGCGGCGACGGCGGGGGCCGACGGGCCCGGCCGTCACCTACGGCAGCTCGATGACCGCCAGCGTCGTGCGGCCACCGAACACCGAGAGCACGACCATCCGGCGCCCGTCCGACGTGATCCGGAGCGCCGTCGGGTAACGGGGAACGACGATCCGATCGACGATCTGACCGTCACCCAGCCGCACGCGGACGATCGTGCCGGTCCCGATCTCGTTCACGCCGAGCAAGGCCGACGAGAAATGCAGGTGCGACCCATCCGGATCGAACTCGGCCACCGTGGGAGGGCCGTACCAGCGCTGCGGGGCATCCATCGCCTGCAGCGCGCCGGTCGCGCCGCTCACGACCGACGCGCCGATGGCGTACCGGTCGTCGGCCGCCGGGACCGCGCGGGCCACGTTGGGCAGGTCGCACCGGGCTGCGCCGAGGCTCCACGCCGCGACGTCGAGGCGCTGGGCGCAGTTCTCCGTCGGGGCCTGGAGCATCACGCGTGTGCCGGTGCGGTCCCGTGCGAGCCGCGGCCCACCCACTCCGAGTTCATCGACGAATCGGGACGTGCCGGCCGGTCGGTCGAACAGGATGAGTCGCACCGAGGACGGCGGGTAGCGCCTGACGGAGAGGAGCAGGTTCCCATCACTGAGCGCCACGATCCCGAAGGCCTGGTGTGCCGGGTCCCCACTGAGATCCACGGCCCCGATCCGCGTCATCACGGTCTCGGTCGTCGTCAGGTCTACGGCCGCGATCGAACCGTCGGTGAGGAATGCGAACAGCGTGTCGCCGGTGAGCGAGACATCGAGACCCGCGGCTATCGCCGGCGGCGTGATCGTGCGGAGCACCTGCCCGCCCGTGAGCGAGACGACGCGGATGTCCTCCTGCCGAACCACCGCGACATCGGCCGCCTCCGCGAGCAGGAGCGTTCCTTCGTAGTAGATGCCGAGCGAGAGGTCCGTCTCGCGGACGACCGCGTCGCGGTGAGGATGGATCCGCAGTCCGCCGGGGGCCGTGATCCGCTCAGGGGCGACATTGCCTGCACGATCGTCCAGGCGGAAGCGCAGTGAGGGTTCGCCGAGCCAATCCGGACGGACGACGAGCGAGGTGTCCGCGGTCCAGGACTGGCGAAGGAGGCCGATCGTGTCCACCACCGTCGTGGTGGAAGCCCCGATCGTCAGGTGATCCAGCAGTCCGCCATCGACCGCCTCGACGCGAAGGCGCAGCCGATCGCCGATGAAGGCGTCGCCGTCTGGCTCCGCGGTGAACGTCCCGGTCAGCGGCGCGAAGAAGCTGACGGAGAGCGCGGGCGCGCGGGTGTCCCGCGAGAAGAGCCGCGGCGAGCCGATCTGCGTCGTGTCGCGGAGGAGGACATCCTCCGTGGTGACACCGACCACCAGGGAGTCCCCCAGCGGGCAGTCCGCCGGAACGACCACGGCGACCGATCGGCTCCGCACCGCGATGCCCGATTCGAAGTGCGCTTGCTCGCCGAAGCACGTCGAGGCCACCCAGGCGCGCGTGCGCCAGAGACCGGCCGCCGACGAGACGCGGTACGAGAGGTGGATGCTGTCGCCGGGCTCCACGGGTCCGGGGGTATGCAGCACCAGGGAGTCCACGCGAGGCGGCGCGGCGTCCGGCGCGAACGGTGGCTCGCAGCGCACCCGCACCTTCGCGGAGTCGGCGACCGCGCCCTTCTCGTGCGCGAAGCGCATGACCAGGTCGACGGCATACGCGAACGGCAGGGCGAGACGCAGGTAGGTCGAATGCTCCTCGCCGGCCTCGACCGCCGCGGTCCCCCAGGACTCCGCGGCCTCCGCCGCCGAGCCGACGTAGGTGTCGATGGGGGATGAGCGGTCGGGACCGCCGAAGAGACGCAACTCGATCCCGGTCCACGTCGCCGTGCCTCTCCCCGTCGCGGTGATGCGGTACTCGATGCTGCAGTCGGCCACCATCGTCGTATCGTCGAGCTGGGTCCAGATCGGCCCGGTGACGAATGGCGCCGTCAGCCGCAGTTCGAGAGCGACCTTCGCATCGCGAGGCGTGGTCGGTTCGTCGCAGGCGAGCGGTCCCAAGAGCAGCATGACCGCGATGATCCGTCCCGGGTTCCCCAGGCGCCGTCCCGTCATCTGGTCGGCGCGCAGGTGCGCACGATCGCGAGCGCGTTCCCCACCGCGCGCTCGCCAGTGGGATCCGAGGGGCGGTTGACCACCCGCATCCCCTGGCCCCCCTCCGCCTCCGCGATCACCATCGCCGTCGAGCCGCCGCCGTCGAGGTTGAGCGCCTCGGGCGCACCGAGGGCGAGCATCAGGCTGCCGAGCTCCCGCAGCGTCATCCCGTCGCTGTAGGGCGCCTGCCGACCGTCCACCACGACGAGGAGCAGCCGACGCCCGCTCTCCGCGATCCCCACGGCGGTGCGCGGATGCCGGCCCGTCGCGAATCCGGGCCCCCCTTCGGTGTCGACCGACGGACCGAGCGCACTGTCCTTCGCGAGCACCGGACGTCCTCCCACGGCCTCGGCCGGATGGAACGGGATCAGGCGCAGCGTGTTCAGTCGCGGATCGTCCACGGCGAAGGTGTCCGGCCGCACCGCCCAGACCACCTCGATGCGCGGATGGCCGGCCGAGTCGATCGCGAAGACGGGATGGCGCCCCGGCGGCGTGATGACGCGACCGCCGCTGATGTGCGCGCCGGTCGGCACGCCCGGCGGCGTGAAGAGGAAGAAGTCGGCGTTGACCCCTCCCACCACGTCGTGCGTCTCCGCGAGTCCTCGCAGCAGCTCACTCGTCCTCGTCCGCCCGATCGCGCTCTTGCCGCCCTTCACCGCGACCGCGGTCTGGCAGCGGTCGAGGCGCACGTCGAGGATGTGCACGGCCCACGGACCCGTGCGCGAGTGGAGGAAGTGATATCGCGCGCCGTCGCCGAGCGAGCGCGTGCGGACGGTGTCGGCGGGGAACGGGAGCGCGGACGGACTGAGCGGCGCGACCGATGGCCGCGCGCACCCGGCGATCGCGATCGCCGCGATGAGCGCCCACCGGAGCGCGTCGTGCCGCCTCATGCCTTGATCACGATCCCGCGCCGGTCGAGCCACCAGAGGATCCCGAGCCAGAGGAGCACGAAGGATAGCGCGAAGGCGAGCGACGCGTCACGCGGGGCGAGCCACCGCGCGAAGAGCTCCCGGTGGACGACGGACTGCACGGAGACCAGACGCCCCTCGGACTCCACGCGCCAGAGCGAGTAGATCGTCTTCGACATCAGGCCCGAGCCGACGAACGCGACGAGCGGATTGCGACCGTAGATGGCGAAGGGTGCCGACCACCGGCGGAGTCCGTGTCCGTCGGTGATCCAGAGGACGGTCGCGAGGGTGACCGCCGCCATCCCGCCGGTGAAGAGCACGTAGCTCGACGTCCAGAGCGACTTGTTGATCGGGAACGACCAGCCCCACATGAGCCCGGCGACGATCGCCAGCGCCCCCGCGCCGAAGAGTCCGTTCAGGCGCTCCGACGGCGGGCGCGACGAACCGAGCCAGCGTCCGGCGAAGACCCCGAGCATCGCGGTCCCGATCGCCGGGACCGTCGAGAGCAGGCCCTCCGGGTCCCACGTGCGGCTCTGCCTCCAGAGATGCCCGTCGAGGAGTGCACGATCGATCCAGGCGGCGAGGGACCGGCTCGGATCGTCCAGGAGGTTGGCGCCGATCCCGCCCTGTCCCGGCACCGGCAGGAGGGTCATCGCGAACCAGTACCCGTAGAGCAGTCCGGCGAGCACCAGCACCTGCTGCCGCAGGCTCCCGCGGCGCGTGAGCATCGCCGCGCCGACGTAGGCCAGGGCGATCCGCTGCAGCACGCCGGGGATCCGGACCTCGGTGATGCGCGTCAGCGGCCAGAACGGGAAGGCCGCGAGGAAGAGTCCGCACGCGAAGATGATGGCGCCGCGCCGGAGCACCTGGCGCGTGATGGCGGCCTCGTCGTCACCGCGCGCGCGACGCGACTGCAGCGACAGGTGCGTGGTCACCCCGACGATGAAGAGGAAGAACGGGAAGATGAGGTCGGTCGGGGTCCACCCGTGCCACGCCGCGTGGGCGAGCGGCGGGTGGATGGCGCCCCAGCTCCCCGGTTGGTTCACGAGGAGCATCCCCGCCACGGTCATCCCGCGGAAGACATCGAGGGCGAGGAGCCGCTCGCCGCTGCTCGCCGCTGGGTTCGCCGAGGTGGAGGACACGAAGTGGGGAATCTGCGCCTAGATTCGTGGTCCCGTCCACCCGCCGAGGCCAGCTTGCCGATCACGCGCACCGTGACCTTCGACGAACCGCAGGAGATCGCGCGCGACCTGCGCGCGATGAGCGGGATGGAGTTCCTCCGGCGCCTCATCGCGTCCGGCACCCGCGTCCCCATCGCCACCACGCTCGGATTCCGCATCGTGGATGTCAGCGAGGGGCGGGCCGTGTTCTCGGCCGAGGCGGGCCCCTGGTGCTACAACCCGATCGGCACGGTCCACGGTGGCTGGTACGGCGCCGTCCTCGACGCGCCGCTCGGCGTCGCCCTGCACACGCTGCTGCCGGCGGGCGTCGGCTACACGACCCTGGAGTACAAGGTGAACCTCGTGAAGGGGGTGAAGCCCGACACGGGTCCGCTGACGGCGACCGCCCACGTGGTGCACAAGGGGCGGACGACCGCCGTCACCGAGGCGCGGCTCGAGGATGCCTCCGGCGTTCTGCACGCCTACGCGAGCGCGACGCAGCTGATACTCGATCGGTAGCCGCGCCCCGCGTCATCTCGCTGAAGTCATTCCGCGGACCGCACGCGCTCACGGGACCGCGGCGCTGGCCGCGGTCCTCGTGAGCTCGGCGAGCAGTTGCCGGAAGTACGCCTCCTGTTCGCGCTGCAGGCCGGTGAGCGGGCCCACCTCGCCACCGGCGCCGCCGTAGAGCCGCGCCGCCCGCGACGCGAGTTCCGTCGCCTCGCGCGAGAGTTCCGCGAGCGTGGCGCGGCGGGCCGCGGGCGCGTCCGCCCCCAGTGCCCGGAGCGCCGCCTGGCTCCGCTGCGCGAGCGCGCGCGTCTCGTTCCGCAGGGCGGCGAGCGATCGCATCGTCTCCACCCACGCGCGCCGGACCTCCGGGGCGACGCGGATCCGCGGATCCTCGCGCACCTCGAGCGACCCCGTCGCCGTCGTGCCGCCCGCGGTCGCCCGCACCTCGTAGCGACCGGTGTGCACCAACGGGCCGTTGCCGGCGTAGCGGAGGTCCCAGACCACGCGATTGAGTCCCGCGCGGCCACTCAGCGTCACGCGTGCGACCTCCACGCCCGCCGCGTCGTGGAAGGTCACCGTGGCCTGTCCCGCTTCGCGGAGCCAGAGGTCCACGAGCCCCCCCGCCGGGGGGTTCGGTGCGGCATAGAACACGTCGCCGACATGCCCGAGTGCGTCACGGTACCGGATCTGCTCCGCGGGCCGGGTGGCGAAGACGTGCACCGCCCGCGCGGCGATCGCCGGCGTCAGTTCGCGCAGGGCAGCGACGTGATCCAGGATCCAGATGCCGCGCGAATGCGTCCCGAGGACGAGGTCGTGCTCCCGGGGGTGGATGAAGAGGTCGTTGTGCGCCATCAGCGGCATGCCGCCGCGCAGCTCGGCCCAGGTGCGACCGCGGTCGTTGCTCCAGAAGAGCCCGAGTTCGGTGCCGAGGAAGAGGAGGTCCGGGTTGACGAGGTCCTCGCGCAGGGTCCGCGCCACGCGGGCCGCGGGAAGACCGGCGTCCAATCGCGTCCAGCTCACGCCGTCATCGTCGGTGCGATACACGTAGTTGCCGAAGTCGCCGTTGCGATAGTTGTTCGCGACGACGTACGCCCGGCCGTCGGCGTGGCGGGACGCCTCGATCCCGTTGATCCACGCGCCGCGCGGGAGGCCGGGGAGGCGCGCCGCCATCTCCGTCCAGGTGCGCCCGTCGTCGGCGCTGCGCTGGACGTTCCCGTCGTCGGTGCCGACCCAGAGCACGCCCCGACGCCGCGGGGACTCGGCGATCGTGCTCACCGACGGCCAGTACGGGACGCCGTCGTCGAGCGAGAGCGTGGCCGCGGTGGGGAGCCGCCCCATGATCGGCAGCGTGCGCCGGTCGATGCCGGTCGTGCGGTCGCCGAGCGCGACCCACGTGTCGCCGCGGTCGCTGCTCTTCCAGAGGATGTCGGTCCCCGTGTAGATCGTGCGGGCGTCGTGCGGCGAGATGATGATCGGCGCGTCCCAGTTCGCGGGCGCCATCTCGTTGCCCAGCCGCTGCGGCGGCGCGGCGCGGTCGCCCCACGTCGTCCAGTTGCGCCTCGCGGCGATGGCGCCGCGCGGATCCCCGGGGCGGATCGGCCGCTCCTCGCCCGTCTCGAGATCCACGCGCGAGAGGCCGAGGAACTGCGACGCGGTGTAGAGCGTGCGGTTGTCGGTCGTGTCCACGACGTTGAAGAACCCGTCGCCACCGCCCCACTTCACCCAGTCGTCGTTCGTGATCCCCTCCCCGCGGTAGGTCGCGGAGGGACCGGCCCACGACCCGTTGTCCTGGAGGCCGCCATAGACCCGGTACGGCTTCCGCATGTCGAAGGAGACACGATACCACTGGCTCACGGGGAGGTCGGCGATGTAGAGCCAGGTGCGCGCCTGATCGTGGCTGATGCCGATCCCGCCGTCATCCGCCTTGATGATGTGCCGCGGGTCGGCGGGGTTGATCCACATGTACCGGTCGTCGCCGTGGAGCGACTGCGGCAGGTTGCGCGAGGTCCGGCCGCAGTCGGTCGAGACGGAGAAGAAGTTCATCATGTAGATCCGGCAGGGATCCACCGGGTCCACGATCACCTGGCTCGCGTACATCGGCCGCGGATTCCAGGTGCTCTGGTGCGTGAACGACTCGCCGCGATCGTCCGAGCGGAAGAGACCGGCGAGGGGCTCCTCGTATGCGGTGGACGCCGTGTAGCGGGTCCCCTGCTCCACGCTCACGTACACGATCCGGGGGTCGCCCCGGAAGATGGCGATGCCGATGCGCCCGTACTCGCCGGCCGGGAGCCCGCGCGTGAGCTTGCGCCAGTTCGCGCCGCCGTCGGTGGACTTCCAGAGGGCGCTTCCCGGACCCCCGCCGTCGAACCCGAACGCGGTGCGCCGCCGCTGGTAGGACGCCGCGTAGAGGATGTTCGGGTCCGACGGATCCATCGCGACATCCACGACCCCGGTGTTCGCGTCCACGTGCAGGATGCGCTGCCAGGTCGCGCCGCCGTCGCTCGTGCGGTAGAGCCCGCGCTCGTCGTTCGGGCCCCAGAGCTGGCCCATCGCCGCCACGTAGGCGACGTCGGTCCGCTCCGGATGGAGGACGATGCGGCCGATGTGCGCGGACTGACGGAGCCCGACGTTGCGCCAGGTGGCGCCGCCGTCGCGCGAGAGGTAGACGCCGTCCCCCCACGATGAGCTCTGGCGGTTCGCCCGCTCGCCCGTGCCGAGCCAGACGATCGAGGTGTCCCGCTGGTGGAGCGCGATCGCGCCGATCGAGTGCGTGCCCCCGTCGTTGAACAGCGCGCTCCACGAGGTGCCGTTGTTGGTGGTCTTCCAGAGTCCGCCGGTGCTCGAGGCGGCATAGAGGACGTGCGGCGCGGACTCCATCACCGCGAGGTCCACGAAGCGCCCGGACATCGCCGCGGGGCCGATCGTGCGGAACCGCAGGCCCTCGGTGAGCGCGGTGGACGGGGTCTGCGCCGACAGGAGCGCCGGGGCGACGAGGCAGAGGAAGCGCGTGACGGCGGGTCTCATCGTGATGCGGTCTCAGGGGAGTGAGGGAGGCCGGGGGCGGTCGTGGCGATCAGGGCTGGACGCGTGGTGCCGGTGCGAGCATCGCGCCCCAGAGCAGCGGCAGCGTCGCCTCGGTCTGCCCGCGATACTGCGGCCGGAACCCGAAGAGCACCACCCGTCCTCGACCCTTGGTCACCTCCACCAGCGCCGCCTTGCCGTTGAGACGCTCGCCGCCGAGGAGCCAGCCCGACAGCAGCGGATCCCCGGTCGCCGGATAGCGCGCCACCACGGCGGCGCTCGCGTCGGTGACCTCGAAGGCAGCGCCGTTCTCGAACCACACCGCCGGCACCGGCGCCGTGAAGCCGCGCGCGATCGGGTGCCCGCGATCGAGCTCCACGCCGAAGATGGATCCCGGCGCGTAGAACTCGGTGTTCCGCACGCCGGCGAGGGCATTCCGCACCGGGAGCCTGAGCGTCTCGATCGCGTACTCGCTCGCGTCGTTGAACGCGATGAGGGTGCCTCCCGCCTCGACGAACGCGGCGAGGGCGGCCGCCCCCGCCTCACCG
This sequence comes from uncultured Gemmatimonas sp., assembly GCA_964650715.1. Lineage (GTDB taxonomy): Bacteria > Gemmatimonadota > Gemmatimonadetes > Gemmatimonadales > Gemmatimonadaceae > Pseudogemmatithrix. The sequence goes on from CAZYUL010000044.1 coordinate 20,170, forward strand.
AGCCCGCCGCGGAGCGAGTCGGGATAGGCCGCCCCGGCGCCGCGCGCGATCCCCTGCGCCGACTGCTCGGGGAGGATGATCACGTCGTACTTCGCGCGCAGGTTCCCCGCGCGCGCCTCGCGATCGAAGAGCGATGTGTATCGGATGCGATACGTGTCGAACACCCACCGCGTCCATCCCTCGTCCATCTGCGCGTCGTGACTCTTGTAGACCGCGATCCGCCGCGTCGTGTTGTCGGACAGTCCTGCGGCGGTGAGTCGCGGCCACTCCACGGCGCGCACCGGGGTGCCGGTCGGAGGCGCCTCGCCCATCACCGCCGCGACCTCCACCCCGAAGAGCAGCGGCAGCGTGTGCGCCGTCACGTCATAGGGGCGCTTGGGTGGCCCTCCCGGATACTCGAACAGGTTGGGATAGCGCTGGCGCTCGAGGAGCGCCTTCGCGTAGGAGCCGAACGGCTGCCTCACGAGCACGGCATAGCTCCCGGCGGGATACGCCTTCCCCTCGACCGTGACCGCGGCGGTCGTCTCGCGGACCTCGACCTGCCCGTGCTGCAGCGTCCACACGAGACGCTGCAGCGCCTGCGCGCTCGCCTGCGCCTTGGGGATCACGAATGCGCTCGGCCACTGTTCGCTCCCCCAGGCCGGCAGCGGTCCGAGCGCGCGCTCCCCCATCGTGGCGTAGCCTTCCAGCCACGCGCGCCGGTCGCGCGCGGCGCTCACGAAGAGCGCCCAGGTGGCGCTCACCTGGTAGTCCACGATGTCGCCGTAGCGCCAGGTGCCGCCCCTCCAGGGAGCCGGGTAGTTGATCGCGGCGGCGCGTGGGTCGTAACCGCGCCCGGGACCCATCCGCTCGAACGACACCTCGACCGGCGTCGCAAGACGGGCGTTCGCCGTCTCGGTGAGGATCCGCGCGCCTCGGTGGTTGAGCGAGTACTGCCGCGCCGGACTCCACTGGTCGTAGATCGCGTTGGTCACCACGCCGGTCTTGCCGTCGGCGATCAGTCGCCGCGCCATCTCGTGCCCGAGTGCGTTCGTCGCCTGCGTGAGGATCGGGTCTATGTTCGGTTCGATCGGGTCCATGTAGGGGGGCATGAAGATCCGCGCGCCGCCGCCCCCCATCTGGTGGATGTCGTTCACGATCTGCGGCGTCCACGGCCCGTAGAGCGAGTCCACCGTGGCCCGCGTCTCCGGCTGCGTGAAGGCGTACCAGTCGCGGTTGTTGTCGTGTCCCGTATAGAAGTGGTAGAGCACCGGCGGCACCGTCCCTTCGGACGGCGTGTCGAGCGTCGCGCGGTACCAGTCCCCGACGATGTCCACGCCGTCGGGGTTCTGGCTCGGGACCAGCATGATGATCGTGTTCGCGAGGATGAGCCGCGCCTCGGCGTCGGCGGCGCGGGCGAGGCGGTCCGCCAGCACCAGGGGCGTCGTGTAGCCACCCACCTCGTTCGCGTGGATGGACGAGGTGACCAGGATGACGTTCTTCCCGGACTCGATGAGCTGCTCGCGGTCATCCGCAGCGGCGCGGAGCCGGGGGTCCATCAGCTTGTTCTGGATCGTTCGGTAGCGCTCGAGGTTCGCCAGCGTCGCGGAATCGGCGATGAACGCGACGATGAAGGGCCGGCCCTGCACCGTACGGCCGATCGTGCGGACGCTGACCCGTGGCGACGCGGCGTCGAGGGCGGCGAAGTAACTCGTGACCTGCTGCCAGCTCGGCAGCTTGCGGTCGGTGCCGGGGGCGAAGCCGAGGTGCTGGGTGAGGTCGGGGAGCCGTCGGGTCTGCGCGACGAGCGGTGACGCGACGGTCCAGGCGATGGTCGCGGCGCTGGCGAGGAGGGCGGCGGTGCGCAGCAGGGGGCGGAGGCTAGTCATGCCCCACGTTACGTCGGGACGAGCGCGACCGCTTGTGATGGAGAAGGCGCAGATGGGAGGTGGGTGTGAGGGAGGCGCGATCCAGGTGGTGCTCGGTGGAGTTCTCCTCAGAAATGCGCAGAATCGCGGGATTCGCGGAATTCGGAGGAGAAACGTAAGGCGTTGGCACTGAACACCTTGCCTCACACAGTGAGCAATCAGGCCGCCGAATCCCCGAATCCCGGGGGAGAGGGTAGAGGGGCCCGCGGACAGCCCGAGCGGCGGCGGTGGGCACTCGAAGCGCTGCCGTGGTCACCGGGAAGGTGCCGGTGGACGATCCGAGCACTGCTGCTGGTCACCTGACAAATGCAGGTGGACGATCCGAGCACTGCTGCTGGTCACCTGAGAACTGCGAGTGGTCGATCCGGGCACTGCTGCTG
>CAZYUL010000045.1:0-22095 GCA_964650715.1 uncultured Gemmatimonas sp.
ATCTTGAGGGGGTGGTGCCGCAAGGCGTCGCGGTTCGAGTCCGCGCCAGGGCATGGCAAGGTTCCACGCACGTCGCCACAGTAGCTCAGGGGTAGAGCACTCGATTCGTAATCGAGCGGTCGTGGGTTCAATTCCCACCTGTGGCTCTGGGTCGACGAAGCCGAGAGGACGCGGAAAAGAGAGAACCCCACCGACACGACGTGTCGGTGGGGTTCTCCGCTTCGCGCGGCTCGTCCGGTCAGGACGACAACGACTCGTCGATCGAGCGCCCGCAGACCTTACCGTTGATCCCGTTGGTCGTGATCTTGATGTCGATCTTGCACGTGCCGGTGGTCCCCTCCGACGAGAACTCGATGCCGCCCTTGATCGAGCCGCTGAACGAGCTCTCCGTCGCGTTGAGCAGCGTCCGGATGTTCGGATCGCCATTGAAGGTCCACACCCGCTCGCTGCTCGACGTCGAGACGCAGTTGTCGTAGTCCTGCCTGATGTCCACGCTGAACGTGGTCTCCGTCTCCTCGACCTCACCCTCCATCGTGACCGTGCCGCCGTTCGGGCACGGCATCGTCTCGTCGATCGTCTCGATGGCGTTCGCGAGGTCCTCCGCCGACTTGAGCGACGCGAGCGAGGACCCACCCCCGCCGAAGAACCCGAAGCCGATCGCGGACAGTGCGTCGAACGCGTCGGCCGCCTCCTCCTCGGTGAGGATGAGAGGTTCGGTGGAGCTGTCGCACGCCAGCACGCCGAACAGGGCCGTCAGGACGAGGGCGTGGCGCGCGCGTGACACGGGGGATCGCATGGTGGCTCCGCTAGTGGAAGTGTCCGGCATGACGGCCGTTCCGGGCGCCTGCCGTGGCGCCGATTATACGTGTGCCACCCGTCGCGAGCAAGCACGCGGGTCACCGAGCCGCGCCGGGGGGCGCGGCCCGGTGACGCACGTCACGTCAATTCGCGGCGGGCGACCCTGAAGGTCACCCCGATCGCCACGACACCGAGCAGCAGCGTGAAAGGCAGCGTCGCTGACGGCGGCAGCGCGCTCCGCCGGTACGGGGCGACGTGCTCCGCGACGTGCTCGTTCACCCACGTCGAGAGCGGCAGCCCTTCCAGCGCGGCGTAGGTCGTCGAGGGGCCCTCATCACTCGTCCAGAGCATCGCGAACCGTCGGTCGCCCAACTCCTTCGCGAGCGCGGTGAGCAATCCCCCGTTCACGACGGAACGCTCGCCGGCCAACAGGCCGTTCGTGCGGATGGCCACGTTCGGGGCCGCCACGATGGAATCCCCGAGGGCGGACTCGATCATCGTGAGCGGCCGGAGGCCACGCCGCTCGATGAGTTCCTCGCACCACGCCGCGACGCCCGCCCGGCACGCCGCGAGTTCGTACTCCCTGCGCCACGGGGCGATCGCGACGACCTGCGGTGCCCCGGCGATCGCCGGCGGCGGTGTCAGGTATTCGGCGGCGGTCGCGCGCGTCCGCAGGAGCCAGTCGCGCATCCCCGGTCCTGGTGTCCCGTACGCGGCGAAGAAGGCGCAGGTCCCGAGCACGCGATCCCAGGCGGAGATCGTGGGAGCCCGACGCTGCCGGCTCGGGACCGTGATGAACACGCCGCAGGCGCCGTCGGCCGTGGCGGGCAGCACGATGCCGGTGCGGTAGTGGAACCCCACGATCGAGGTGGTATCCGACTCGATCCGGAGGACGATCGGATGCCGTGGCACGGTCGCGCCGATCGCGTCGAGCTCGGCCCGGACCGCCTCCTCGAAGACGCGCCGGGTCGCCGCGGGGATCGCGGGATCCGAGACGACCGTGAGGCCGGCACGGACCGGCACCTCGACGATGCGCGCGTGGGCGTGCGCGCGCCTCCACTGGGATTCCAACTGGGCCCGCCGCACGAGGGCGGCGCGTGCCGCCCGCTCGTTCGCCAATGCCGCCGAGTCACCTTCGTACGCCTGCTCCCACCAGGGACGCGACGCGACCCGGTCGGGGATCAGCCAGAAGAAGAGGCCAGCCGTCGCCACGACGGCGATGGCCGCGCCCGCACGCCGGTTCAGAGCCATGTCGGCCTCCGGCGGAGCGTGAATCCGATCAGCAGCGCGCACCACCCTGCGGTCGCGACGACACCGGCGAACGGTCCTTCCTGCGCCCCTTCGGCGGCCGCCGAGACGCGCGCCTGCCACGACGCGAGGAGCTGCGACTCGCTCATCCCCGCCGCATGCGCAGCCTGCGCGAGCGGGGTGCCGCGCGAGCCGTCCGCGAGGCGCGCCAACCCCTCACGCCCGCCGAGATCGAGCGCGTGCATCACGAGGCTCGCGCGGAGCTTGGGGCTGAAGGGGTCACGGAGCTGCATGCGGTCGAGCACCGACTGGCAGAGCGTCACATCGGTATCGAGGCAGCGCCGGCGGTCGGCGACGAACAGCGAGTCGGCGAACGGAGGCGAGATCGACGCGGCAACGGCCGACTGCAGGTCCTGCGCCTCGATCCACGCCGGCGCCGGACCCGATGCCGGGCGCGTCGTCATCACGAGCTCGCAGGCGCCGAGCGCACCGACGAGGCAACGGCGCCCGGTCGTCGCCCACGAGAGCGCGAGTTCGCGACCCGCCTCCTGCCACACCTGCGGCTCGCTCGCGAGCGACACCTGGCTCCCGCCGAACCCGCCGAGGGAGGGGAGCCGCTCGCCGGCCCAGCGGAGCGCCATCCGTTCGACGTCGGCGACCCGCAACGGGTAGTGGAGTCCATAGGACGCGTTCCCCGGGCGCCGCAGCATGGTCACCCGGGGAACGCCGACGCGGCCGAACCCCCGGGAACCCGCGGCCGTGCGGAGGAACCGCGCCCGCAGGCCACTCCCCACGCTGCGGTCGAAGCCGCGGACCACGATGGTGTCCCCCGGCGTCAGCCGCTCGCCGGCCTGGCCGAATCGCTCCACGAGCTGCGCTTGCGCGCGCCGGAGCCCCTCCGCGATCACCGCGGTGTCCTCGGAGACGACCTCCTCGAGTGAGAAGCGGAGCCAGACGCCGCCGATCCGCGCCAGCCGGTTGCGACTCGCGTCGCGCTCCTTCCAGAAGGCGTCGCGGGTCGAGTCTGCGACCTGCTCGGCGCGCACCGCGGCCTCGAACTCCCGCTGCAGTATCGCCGCGCGCGCGACCGGGTCCTGCGCCGCGAGCGCCAGCGGTGCGGCGCTCGAGGTCAGCAGCGCGACGAGGAGTGGGACGCGATGCCTAGACATCCACGAGCCTCCACGGCTCCGAGAAGATCGCGAACGGGCCGGGCCACTGCATCATGAACCGCACGATGGCGCCGGAGAGGGCATCAAGGCCGATCAGGTCGAGGACGATGCCGCCGACGAGCCAGGTCACGAGGATCCCGAGCAGGATCGGCGCCGCGCGCTTGCCGCCGAGGTACTGCAGTGCGAACGAGAGCGAATAGGCGAGGAGGGTCGCGACGAAGAAGCGCGTCGCGAACGCGAACGGATAGGCGCGCAGCACCGGCGGGAGCGTCACCAGCGAGAGCGCGAGGAGCGAGCCCGCGAGGAGCGCGATCGCGGTCGTCGCGAGGAGCACCGCGCCGGCGACGTACCGCATGCCGACGTACCGCGACCAGCGGATCGGGAGCGAGAGGGCGTACACGTGGCGCCCCTGGTGGTCCTGCCCCCAAGGCAGCGCCGCCATCAGGAAGCCCGAGAGCAGGGCGATGATCACCGCCAGCGGGCCGACGAGGCTGAATCCCTCGATGAACGGGAGCGCGAACGCCATCGCGTCGCCCTCGACGCGGCCCCCCGACGCGATGTTCCAGGCGCCGACCGGGAGGAGGAAGGCGAGGATGCCCAACCCGACCAAGAGGGTACGGGTCCACCGCAGCTGGGTCGTGAGGATCTGGCTGAACATCACTTCACCTCCGGGGTGTTGACGCGCGCGCCGCGCAGCAGCTCGACGAAGCTCTCCTCGAGGTCGAGGTCCTGCACCTCGCGGATCTCCGCCCCCGAGCGCTGGAACCACTCGCGCATCTCCGGCTGCCACCCGCGCACCACCCACTCCTCGTCGTGGATCGTGAGCTCCTCGCGGGAGAGGAGCGCGAAGGGGGCCGCATCGCGCGCCGCGGGGGCCTGCGCCACGCGCAGCCGCTTGATCCCGCTCCGGAACTCCTGCATCGGCAGCTCGGCGATCAGCCGTCCGCCGTCCATCACCCCCACCCAGTCGCAGATCCGCTCCTGCTCGTGGACGAGATGGCTCGAGATGAAGACGGTCGCCCGCTTCGCGTCCACGTACTCGACGAGCGCCGAGAGGACCTCGCGGCGGATCACCGGGTCGAGGCCATCGGTCGGCTCGTCGAGCACGAGCAGCTCGGCGCGCTGCGAGAGCGCGAGCATCATCATGAGCTTGCCGGCCTCGCCCTTCGAGAGGCGCGAGACCGGCTGGTCCTCGCGCAGCCCGAACCGGCGCCGCAGGCGCTCGCACTCCTCGCCGTCGAACGTCGGATAGAAGGCGCGATGGTAGCGGATGGACTCGTCGACCGTGAGCGTGCCGTAGAGGTGCAGCCGCTCGGGGACGTACCCGATCTGCGCGAGCGCGCGGTGCGCGAACCGCGGGATCGAGTGGCTCAACACCTCGATCGTGCCGTCCGCCGGCGGCGTCATCCCGAGCATCAGGCGGATGGTCGTCGTCTTGCCGGACCCGTTCGGTCCGAGGAATCCGTAGATGGCGCCGGTCGGGACGGTCATCGAGAGTTCGCGGATCGCGAACTCCCGTCCCGCCCGCCACGCCAGGTCGCGGATCTTGATGGCGTCGCTCACTTGGTCTCCGGGAGTTCCCGGTCGAGGGCGTCCCTCAACTCGGTGGGGGAAAGGCCCAGTCGTGCGGCCTCGGACAGCATCTGTTGCACCAGTCGGCGCGCCGCGGATGCCCGCTCGCGACTGCGCATCTCGGCGCCGACCGCCGCGACGAAGGTGCCGGCCCCCTGTCGCATCTCGACGATCGCGTCGCGCTCGAGGTCGCGATACGCCTGGACGACGGTCGCCGGGTTGACCCGGAGCCGGGTCGCGAGCGCCCGCACCGAGGGGAGGCCCTCGCCGGGCGTGAGCTCACCGGAGGCCACCGCGACGCGGATCCGGTCAGCGATCTGCGCGTAGATGGGGACCGGGCTGCGGGAGTCGATCTGTGAGAACAAGAAGACCCACACTCTGTGTATTGGTGTGGTGATACAGTATGACTATCCCATCGAGCCGTCAAGCCCCACGGCGCAAGCGCTGGCCGCGCAGTGGGTTACGCCAGTCCAGGGCGGGAGGGGCGGCGCGTCGTCGGGGGGCCGCGGAGCTCGTCCCGGGCCTCGAGCGCCGAGTGCGGACGCTCCGTGGCGTCGCGGGCGAGCAGCCGCATCACGAGCCGTTCCAGCCGGGGATCGCACCCGGGTGCGACGTCGGCGAGGGGTGCCGGGGCGCGGTTCACGATCTGCGCGACGAGCGCCATCGGCGTCGCCGCGGTGAACGGGAGCGCGCCGCTGATCGCCTCGTAGAGGACGACGCCGAGCGAGTAGAGGTCCGAGGCCGGGGTGACGGGTTCGCCGAGCAGCTGCTCCGGCGCCATATACGCCGGCGTGCCGACGACGAGTCCGGCTTCGGTGAGCTGTCCGCTGGTCCCCTGGATCACCGCGATGCCGAAGTCGAGGACCTTCACCTGTCCCTTGGCGTCGAGGAGGAGGTTCTGCGGCTTGATGTCGCGATGGATCACACCCTGCTCGTGCGCGACGACGAGGGCGTCGGCGACCTGGGCGCCGAGGGTCGCGACCTCGTTCGCCGGCAGCGCGCCCCGCGCGTCGAGCAGCTCGCGGAGGGTGTGACCCGGCACGTACTCCATCGTGAGGAAGAGTCCCCCCGACCACCGGCCGACATCGTGCGTGCGCACGACGTTCCGATGCGAGATGCGGCGTGCGACGCGGATCTCATTGAGGAAGCGGCGGACGGCGGTCTCGTCGCTCGTGTCGAGGGGCGGCAGGACCTTGAGCGCGACCTCCTCGTCGAGCTCGCGGTCGTGGGCGAGGTACACCGCACCCATCGCCCCCGCGCCGAGCAGGCGGCCCACCTGGAACCGGTCGTCGATCACGTGGCCTGGCGCGAGCTGTGAGAGCTGCTCGACCTGTTGGGATCGCCGTCCGGCGCGGGTGCCGGCTCCGGCGCCGTGGCGCGTCCCGGTACCCGGCAGTCCCGCCGCGCGCTCGGCGAGGGCCTCGGGTGCGAGGGTCCTCACGATCCGCGCTCCGCCGGCGCTGCCGGCTTCCCCGAGCTCGGCCAGGCCCTCGCGCGCGAGCTCGCGGTAGGCGTGGGTGATGGACGCCGGATTCACGCGCAGGCGGGTGGCGAGGGAGCGGACGGTGGGGAGCTCGTCGCCCGGTCGCATCTCGCCGGTCGCGATGGCGCGCCGCACGCGTTCGGCGATCTGCACGTAGAGCGGCGTGGCGCTCCGCGGGTCGATGCCCGAGAAGGGACCGCTCACGGCTGCTGCCGGCTGCTGGATCGCCCTGGTCTCACGCCCCGAAGATGCGGCGCGGACGCAGCGCCCGCGAGCATCCTTGTCCCCTCCGCGGGCCCTCGGTATACTCCGGGTCACGCGGGCGTAATTCAGTTGGTAGAATGCCAGCTTCCCAAGCTGGACGTCGCCGGTTCGAGTCCGGTCGCCCGCTCTGCATTCGGAAGGTCCCCGCCGGCGGTCGCCGTGGGGACCTTCGTCGCTCCCGCCCCGCGCGTTCCCTCGTCGCAGCGCCGCCCGGCGATCAGGGAACCGAGTGCCCCGCCTCGAGGCGCTCCACCGCCTCGAACAGCTGCTCGAACCCCTCGATCACGAACAGGACCTCCTGCACGCGATCGATCGCGAACGGCTGCGCCGTCACCGCCTCGAGATCGAACGGACGCCGCTCGCAATCGGGTCCCAGCGCATTCGCCGCGTCGGCGTGCGACGAGATCAAGCCGCTCCCGTAGATCCGCACCGCGCCGCGCTCCCGGATCAGGCCGAACTCCACCGTGAACCAGAAGAGCCGCGCCATCCGCTCCGTCTCCTCCGGCGTCCGCGCCGCGGCCGCGAGCGCGCCGAAGCGCTGGAGGAAGTCGGCGAACACCGGGTCCGCGTGCAGCGGCACGTGCCCGAAGACGTCGTGGAAGATGTCCGGCTCCGGCAGGTAGTCGAGCTGGGCGCGGGGCCGCACGATCAGCGTGGTCGGGAAGCGGCGACGTGACAGGCTCGCGAAGAATTGCGCCGCCGGGATGAACCCGCGGACCCCGACGGCGCTCCATCCCGTGCGCGCGCCGAGCCGCACATTCACGTCGGCGAGGTCGGGGACGCGGTCCCGGTCGAGGCCGATCGTGGCGATGCCGTCGAGGAACACCCGGCTCGCCGTGCGCTCGAGCGCCTCGATGCGGCGGCCGTACAGCAGGGACCACACCGCGTGATCCTCGCCCGTGTAGCGGTCGTGCTGCTGGGGGATCGTCTCCGGTCCGGCGTGGGCGGGCGACGGAACGTGGTCGGTCTGCATCGGGTCCTCGAGAGAAGGGGTGGGGGAAAACGAAAGCGGCCCGTGGATCATCCACGGGCCGCGTCGGGTCGCAGTCGCTTGCGCTCGTCTACATGCGCGCAGGTCCGCTCCCACGTCCCGTGTCACGGGGCGCGTAATAGCGGACGTAGTAGGTCGCGGCGGAGACGGCGGTGCGCTGCATCGGTCCGCGCAGGTTAGCCGCCGCCCTCGGTGGCGTCAACCGCGGCATCGGGGAATGACCGGCGGCGCGCCGGGGAATCCCCCCTGCCTCCGGAGGCGTCACGCACGCACGTTCCTCAGGCACCCCGAACGAGCCCGGCATGAGCGTCCATTGTGACTGCAGGGAGGAGCATCCGCTCCGCAAGATCGTCCTCACCGGTGGCCCCGGCGCCGGGAAGACCGCCGTGCTCGAGTTCCTCCGGCAGGCGCTCTGCGAGCACGTGCGCATCCTCCCCGAGTCGGCGGGCATCGTCTTCGGCGGCGGGTTCCCGCGCAACGGCTCGGACGAGGTGAGGCGCGCCGGGCAGCGCGCCATCTTCCACGTGCAGCGCGAGCTCGAGGCCGCCGCGGTGGCCGACGGCGCACGGATCCTGCTCTGCGACCGCGGGGTCGTGGACGGCTCGGCCTACTGGCCCGCGCCGGGCACGCTCTGGGAGGGCGTCGGCGTCGCCCGCGACGAGGCGCTCCGCGGCTATTACGCGGTGATCCACCTCCGCGTGCCGGCCGAAGGCAAGGGGTACACGAACGGCAATCCGCTCCGCGTCGAGTCCGCCGCGGACGCGCAGCGGATCGACGCGCTCATCCACGAGGCCTGGCGTGGGCATCCTCACCTGCACGAGGTGCCGGCCACGGCGGAGTTCATGGACAAGGTGCGCCGCACCCTCCAGTTCCTCCGCGACGACCTGCCGGCGTGCTGCCGCGTGCACGCCGAGCGCGCGCTCCGCTCAGCCGGCGCCCAGCAGTAGGACGCCGACCGCCGCACCGCCGAGGACGAGCCAGGCGGAGTTCACGCGCCGGCTCACCAGCAGCCAGAGCGACGCACCGCAGAGCACGACCGGCACCGCCGAGCGCACCAGGCCGCCGGCCCCCGCGCCGGTCGGCAGCGGGAACGCCTCCACCGCGAGGGCGATCGTCACCATCGCCATCATCGCGAGCGAGGCGGCGTTGACGCCGTCGAGCAGGGCGCGCAGGTCGGCATTCGCGCGGAGCCGCTCGAGCACCGGCGCGGTGAGCGCGACGAGCACGAACGCCGGCAGGAAGATCCCCACGGTCGCGATGAGCGCGCCGGGATGTCCCGCCACCACGTACCCGACGAATGTGGCGGTGGTGAACACCGGTCCCGGCGTGGACTGTCCGACGGCGATCGCGTCGAGCAGCTGCGACTGCGAGAGCCATCCGAGCCGCTGGACGAGGTCCGCCTCGAGGAACGCGAGCAGCACGTATCCGCTGCCGAAGAGGAGCGCGCCGGCCTTGAGGAAGACGAGGAAGAGCGTCGCGAGCCCGACGGACGCCGCGCTGGCCGCCGCCGCACCGGCCGCCGCCGCACCGGTCGCCGCCGCACCGGTCGCCGTCGTGACCGTCGGCAACGCCGCGAAGCCCAGCGCGCCCCAGAGGTTGCCACCCGCCGTCACGCGCCGGTCCACGATCGCGACGGCGGCGGCCACCGCCAGCACCCAGAGCTCGTGCACTCCGAGGGCGATCGCGATCACCGCGGCGACGAAGATCGTGAGTGTCATCGCCGACTTGAGGGCCGTGCGTCCGAGCCCCCAGAGCGCCTGCCCGATGACCGCCATCACGACCGGCTTCACGCCCGCCATGATCCCCGCGACGGCCGGGAGCGACCCGTAGCGGACGTAGGCGGCAGCGATCACCCAGACGATCGCGAGGGCTGGCAGGATGAAGCAGGTGCCGGCGACCACGAGTCCCGCCCACCGCGCACGGGCGTAGCCGACATGGATCGCGAGCTCGGTCGAGTTGGGGCCGGGGATCAGGTGCGAGGCCCCGACGAGGTCGAGGAACGCCTCGCGCGACATCCACCCGCGTCGGCGGACCACCTCGTCCTCCATCATCGCCACGTGCGCGGCGGGGCCGCCGAACGCGGTCGCTCCGAGCCGGAGGAAGAGCGACGCCAGCTCGCCGAGCGAGGTCCTCAGGTCGCCGAGCCCCGCGGCAGGTGGCGCTCCACCTCGAGTCGCAGGTCGCGGAGCGACATCGGCTTGGCGAGGAGCGCGTTCACCGACGCGCGCAGCCGGGCGATCCGCTCCTCGCCGTCGCCGACCTCACCGGACATGAGGACGATCGGCACGCCGGGTGACTCGCGCCGCGCGAGGCCGATGAGATCCTCGATCGGGGGTCCCGGCATCTGCACGTCGGAGAGGACCAGCGCGATCCGTTCGCGGGCGGCCTGCCAGTGCGCGATAGCGCCCGGGACGTCACTCGCCTCGAGCACCTCGTATCCCGCGCGCACGAAGGACTGCGCGAAGGCGCGCAGCAGCGCCCGCTCGTCGTCCACGAGCAGCAGGCAGTACGGGATCGCGGGGTTCACGGGAGCGGTCGTCATCGGCCGTAACCCGGAGAACTTGTCGCCTCATGCGAGTCGCGGGAAGTAGCAGCGGAAGGTCGTTCCCTCGTCGGGAACGCTTGACACGTCGATCATCCCGCCCGACTGCCGCACCGTGCCGAGCACGGCGGCGAGGCCGATCCCCGCACCGACGTGCGTGGAGCGGCTCCGCGTCGAGAAGAACGGCTCGAAGATCCGGCGTCGCGACTCCTCGTCGAGCGGCGGGCCGCGGTGCCGGACGGCGATGACGACATGCTCGCCGGCCTGGAGCGGGGAGAGGTCCATCGCCCGCTCTCGCGTGAGGATCCCGTGCTCGATCGCGAGCTGGATCGCGCCTCCCGCAGGCATCGCGTCGCGCGCGTGGAGCACGAGCGCCGCGACCGCCGACTCGATCTGCCCGCGGTCGGCGCGCACCAGCCACGGATCCTCCGGCACCGTCAGGTCTATCCGATGCCGGGTCCCGATCGTCCGGTCCATCCACCGCTTGAGGCGCACCATCGCCTCGGCGAGGTCGAGCGGTGTCGGGTCGAGGCGCTGCCGCTGGCCGTACGCGAGGAGCTGGCGCACGAGATCCGCGGCGCGGTCCGCCGCCGTGCGGATCTCGCGCAGCGCCTCCTGGGCGGGGACCTCTTCCGGCAAGCCGTCGGCGGCGAGATCGGTCCAGGTCACGATCGTCATCAGCAGGTTGTTGAAGTCGTGCGCGATCCCGCCGGCGAGGTGCGCGATGGCCTGCGACTTCTCACCGGACGCCACGCGCTCCTGCATCGCCCGCGCCTCGGTGAGGTCGGTGACCGTGCAGAGGAGTGCGGGGCCGCCCTCGTATTCCACCACCCCGGTGGCGATCTCGACCGGGATCGTCCGTCCATCGGCGTGCAGCGCATCAACCACGATCCGCGTCGCTCGCGTGCCGCCGCTCGCGAGCTCCTCCAGCACGCGACGGAACGCGGCGCGCGACGGCTTCGTGACGAGCGCCAGCGCCCGCGGGTGCCGCGCGACCTGCTCCGGGGACAGGCCGGTGAGCTCGAGGAACCGCGCATTCGCGTGCGCCAGCCGCCCGCGCTGGATCACCACCACCCCGCTGAGCGAGTGGCCGATCACCTCCGCGTACCGCGATTCCACCTCGCGGAGCGCCGCCTCCGCGCGCTGGCGCGCGGTGATGTCCCGCGCGTTCACGACGAAGAGCGAACTCCCCAGCAGTCGCGGGTTGTATCCCGAGATCGTGCTCTCGAGGTTCCGCCACCCGCCGTCCTTGTGCCGCGCGCGCGAGACCAGGGTCCGGACGGTCGTCGGGTCGCGCGCCAGCTCCTGGAACGTCCCGAGCACGCGTTCGGCCTCGTCGGGATGCACGAACTCAGTGAAGTTCCGGTCGCGGACCTCGGCGGGACTCCATCCGAGATGCACCGCCACCGAGTCGCTGACCACGCGGATGCGTCCCTCGGCGTCTATCAGCGCCCACATGTCGATCGAGAGCGCCGTCATCGCCCGCAGGTTCTCCTCCTGCTCGGCGAGGACCCGCGCGGCGGTCCGCTCGGCGCTGAGGTCGGTCGCCGTGATCCGGACCTGCTGCTGCCGCTCCGGCTCGAGCTCGAGCCGCACCTGGATCGGCTCGCGCGCGTGCTGGAGCACCAGCACCTCGAGCGCGCAACTCGGCCAGTCGCCGGAGGCCACGGCCTCGATCGCGTGGGCGAGCGCGGGGCGGTCCTCGAGCCGCACCGCCGAGGTCAGTGGTCGCGCGAAGAGCTCCTCGCGCCGGGTGCGGAGTGTGGTGGAGAACGCGTCGCTCGCGCCGCGCAGGCGCGCACCCGCTCCGACGATCGCGACGGCGCGGCCGGTCTCGACCTCGATCGTGTCGAGGCCGGGCGGGGTCGCGGTCCGCGGCGTCAGTGGCCCATCACCTTCACGCCGGCCGCCTTCAGGCGTTCCTTCTCCTGCTGCACATACCACTCGGCCTCCCGCAACAAGGCCTGGGCGTCGAAGACCACTCCTTCCTTGATGGTCCAGGTGACACCCCCATGACGCCACTGTTCCTCGCGCGGCACCAGGCCCGTCACTCCGTAACCCCTGCCGTACATCACCTTGAAGTTGTCGAGCGGGTTCCCGTTGACCACCGCGAGGTCGGCACGGCAGCCCACGCGGATGCCGCAGTGCCGGTCCATCCCGAGCACCGACGTCGCGTTCGTCGTCGCCACCTTGATCACATCGATGGGGTGGATCCCGGCCTCCTGCATCAGTTCGAGCTCACGGATGAGCGCGATGCCGCCGATCCCTCCCTCGTCGGACCCGGCGGTGAGTCGCCCGCCGCGCTCGTGATAGGTCCTCACCCACTGCATCCAGATCGCGAAGTTCCGCTTCCAATTGATCTCGTCGCTCGTCTTCCACTCGCGCTTGAACGCGCCGTGCAGGGTGGTGTCGGGGCCGAGCGAGACCTCCGACGGGTGCATCAGCGTCTCCTTGATCGGCAGGCCGACGGAGCGCCAGACGTCGCGGTTGTCCTCATAGACCGCCATCGTCGGGTTCCAGTTGGTGCCGTTCTTGACCATCAGGTCAATGACGTCGGAGAGGCGCTCGGGGTCCTTCGCGGCCTCGCTCCAGAGGAGCCCCGCGTAGCGGAATCGGTCGAGCTCGTCCCAGTAGTTGTAGTCGGTGGGGAAGTCCTGCGAGCCCCTGAGCGCGGCGTCGGGGACGCCGTACCAATGCTCGATGCTCCGCACGCCGGCCTCGGAGGCGATCCGCGCGTCGGTCTCGGAGACCTTGAGGTCCACCATCGTGAAGATGCCGAGCTTGTTGGACTCGTCGGCGATGGCCGCCATCACGTCGGGGAAATGCCCCGGCGACTTGGAGACCTTGATGCAGTCGGCGCCGGCGGCCTTCATCTCCCGCACCATCGCGCGCGCCTTGTCCGGCGTGTCGCCGATGTCCCAGCGGCGGAGGGGGAGGGGCCAGCGCTGGCAGAGGACCAGTCGCGGTGCGACGACGCCGTTCGCGGCCGAGAGCCGTCGCTGCTCGGTCATCCGGGCGAGTCCGCCACCGGTGCCGGCGTCCCGCACGGTCGTCACCCCATGGCCGAGGTAGAGCCGGTACGCGAAGTCGAGCCCGCGAGGGCCGTAGTCGCTGTTGGCGGTGGGCAGATGGGCGTGCATCTCCACGAGGCCGGGGATCACGTACTGCCCCTTGGCGTCGATGATCCGGTCGCCGGTCGGGCGTCGGAAGTCCGGACCCGCGCTCCGCAGGTTCACCGCGTCTGCGAGGACGATGTCGGTGATCACGCCGTTCTCGATCACGATGTCCACCGGGCCTTCGGGCGGCATCCCGCGGTTGGTGCCGGGCGTGCCGCGGCCGGAGACGATCGTGGCGTTCCGGATCACGAGGCGGCGGACCTGCTCGCCCCGGATGGTGCCCATCGGCAGCACGTCGGGGCCGTTGTTGGGCGTGAGGAACGCCTCGGTCTGGGCGCCGAGCGTGGGCGCGGCTGCGAGGGCCGGGAGGAGCGGCGCCGCGAGGGCCGCGAGCGCGACGAGTGCCTTCCGCGCTACGGCCGCGGAGAGGGCCATCCGATTCCGTACTGCCATGCGGGACTCCGGTAGGGGCCCCGGCAATATGCATCCCTCGAAGGAGGGCTGTCAGTCGGGGACTTCGAGCGCCGAAGCGTCCTGGCCGCAGACGGTCCCGCTGACGACGATGTCGTCGCCGACCCCGTTGAGCGCGACCGCGAAGTCGCACGTGCCCACGGCGCCGAGCGCCACGAATCGCACCCGACCGGTGAGGCTTCCGGTGAGCCACGGCTCGTCGCCGGTCTCACCCGTGAGCAGGACGAGATGCGCGCGCAGCGGCGTGTCCGCGTCGAACACCCACGTGCGGCCACTCGGATCCGAGGTGCCGCAGCCGCGGAAGTCGTCACGAACGTCGAAGGTGATGGGATCCGGCGGGTCGTTGAACTCCATCTTCCCGGTGACGACCGTGATCCCGCCGGCAGGGCAGGCCGTCGTGTCGGTGAAGAAGTCCGTCGTTGCGGCGGCAACGCCTCCGGCGGGTACGCCGAGGAGCAGCTGCGCGATGTCCACCGAGCTCACCGGCGCGAGCGCGGCGACCACCTCACGGACCTGCGAGACCGGGATCGGCGGCGTCGGGTTCGCCTCGACCGGGAGCCGATCGGCGCAACCGAGGAGGCCGGCGACGAGAAGCGCGGGGACGAGGGTCGTCGGGATGTCGAGGCGTACGAGGGATCGAGGATCCGGCGGAGTGGGCACGGCAGGTTCCGGTTCGGGTCGCGTGATGCTGCTCGCTGGCAGATGCGTGCGCGCATTGCGGGACCCGACATCGCGTGCGGTTCAGCGGCCGCGACCGACCTTCGCCCGAAGTTCCTCGTCGAAGTTCTGCACGAGCACGAGCCGGTCGCCGGCGGTGGTGCCCGCGCCATCTCCCCTCGTGAAGAGGAACCGCCGGCCGTCCGGGTGCACGTCGAAGAACGTGAAGCCGAGGGGCATCATCGGCGCGAGCGAGAAGAGCGGCTTCGGCACCGAGGCATCGAAGCGCGGACCCGGCGTCACCGTCACGCTCATCAACTGGATCCCGACCGGGTCCACGAAGAAGAGTTCATTCCCGGCGCGGGACCAGCGGGAGAAGATCCCGCCTGACACTGACACCTGATGCCTCGCCGCTCTCGTGTCGGGGAACGGTCGGACGTAGACGTGGAAGTTCCCCGTCTCGTTCGACGTATAGGCTATCCACCGACCATCCGGGGAGAGTGCCGGCGCCGACTGTCCGTCGGGGTCGGAAACGAGCACAACGGGGGTCGTGTCACCTCCGGTGCGCAGGCCCACGATGTCGGCCGCACGCTGGAACACCAGCCAGGTGCCATCGCGCGAGTACTCCGGGCTGCCGCCGGCCGTGGTCACACGCTCCGGTGGCCCACTGCCATCTGAGGGCACGCGGCGGAGCCCGCTCGGGCCCGTGTACGCGAGGAACTTCCCGTCCGGGGACCACGTCGGGGCCGACGCCTGGGTCGTGACCCGCTGCAGCGGGCCCTGGTCGAGCTGCTTGACGAAGAGCTGTCGCGTGCCCGGCTGGCCGAGCGCGAGCGCGACGCGCAGCCCGTCAGGCGAGAGCGTCGGTCGCGCGCCGATCTCCCCTCTCCACTCCGGGTCCACCGGGCTCACCTGTCCGTCGCGCGAGACCCACACGAGTTCGCGGCGGGAGCCGAAGACGCCCCCGGCCGCGTATGCGAGCGCCCCGGTGGTGGAGAGCACGAGGTCCACCCGGGTGCCGAGCGTCGCGACGCCATCGGCGATCGCGACCGCGTCCCCCGTGAGTTCGAGCCGGTCCGCGTCGAATGGCGCGGCCATCAGTGCGCCGCCGTCGGTCACGTAGACGAGATGGCCGGTGTGCGAGTAGCGCGCCATGAATCCGCGCGTGAGCACCTTGTGCGTGCCCGTCCGCAGGTCGAGCACGCCGATGTCGCGCACCGCCGCCTGATTGCCGCGGGAGATGCTGAAGAGCACCCCGCGTCCGTTCGGCAACGGCTCCGGCGCATTGTGGTAGACCTCGCCCGCCGCCGTGTCCGGGCGCGACGCGACCTCGGGCGGCTGCCCACCGGTCTCGCGGATCCGCGCGACGCCGTCGCCCTCGAGGTGCCCATCGTAGTAGATGTACCCGTCGTACCCCCACGAGACGCCCCCCAGGTCAACCAGCGAATCGGTGAGCGTGATCGGGGGACCGCCGCTGAGGTTGATGACCTTGAGCGCGCGGGGGCTCGCCAAGGTCACGAACGCGATCCGCTTCCCGTCCGGCGAGAACGCGGGGTTGGCGGCGTTCTCCGTCCCGGGGAGCGTGGTCGCCTCGAGGGCGTCCATCGGTCGGACCACGAGCCGCGAGCCGCCGAGCGCGCCGACACCGCCGCCCGAGACGTAGGCCATCGTGCGGCCATCGGGCGAGAGGGCCACGCGCCAGGCTGTTCCCGCCGGCGAGAGGGGCTGGCTGTCCGAGAGTTGGATCGTGAAGCGGGAGACCTCGCGGAGCGGGGCGGGGCGCATCCAGCCCCAGACGGCGGCGATGGTCGCGACCGCGGCTAGCGAGGCCGCGGCGAGGAAGGGCCGGCTGCGCAGGGCACGCGCGTTCGTCGCGGTCACCGCGTCGCCCGTGCTGACCGTCGCCGTCGTGAACGCGGTGTTCCCCAGCGCATCGGCGAACGCCTTGGCGCTCTCGAAGCGGTCGGCCGGGAGCTTCTCCAGCGACTTCGCCACCGCCGCCGCCACGTGCGGCGGCACGGTCTTCCGGAACTGCGTCACCGGGGCGGCCGACTCGGTGATGATCTTCATGATGATCTGCTGCGCCGAGGCGCCGACGTGCGGCGGGTTCCCGGAGAGCATCTCGTAGAGCACGCTGCCGAGCGAGTACACATCCGACCGCGCCGTGATCTCCTTCTCGGCGGTGGCCTGCTCCGGCGACATGTAGTGCGGCGTGCCGAGGGAGAGACCGGTCTCCGTCATCCGGCCGCCCGCCGCGGCCGAGACCGCGAGCGCGATCCCGAAGTCGGCGACCATCGGGCGGCCGTCGTGGAGCAGGATGTTCTCGGGCTTGATGTCGCGGTGGATCACGCCGTGGCGGTGCGCATAGTCCAGCGCGTCGGCGACCTCCCTCGTGATCCGTACCGCCTCGTCCACACCGAGCTGTGTCTCCCGGTTCAGCTTGTCGCGGAGCGTCTCGCCCTCGATGAAGGGCATGACGTAGTAGAGGAAACCGTCGGCGCTCCCGCTGTCGAAGAGGGGCAGGATGTGCGGATGGCTCAGCGCCGCCGTGGTCTTGATCTCGACGACGAACCGCTCGGCGCCGAGGACGGCGGCGAGTTCGGGCTTCAGGACCTTGAGCGCGACCTTGCGCTCGTGCTTGAGGTCTGCGGCGAGGTACACCGTCGCCATCCCGCCCATGCCGAGCTGACGCTCGATCCTGTAGCGGCCTTCGAGTGCGGCGGTGAGGCGTTCGGTGTGCATGGCGGGCTTGAGGAGCCCGGAATCACCGCCCTCCGGGGCGCGACGAACGTACGGCGCCCGGCCGCGTTCGGCCAGCGACGGCCCGGCTCAGCCCGCCACTCATCGCGCGACCGCCCCCACCACCTCGAACGTCCGGGGGTCCTCCAGCCCTAGAAGCCAGACCGAGTACCCGCGCAGGCCGTGCCGCCGCACCAGCTCCAGCTTGGCCTCGAACGCCCGCGCGTCCTCGATCCAGGCGTGCTCGAACACCCCGTCCGTCTCCCACATCGCGTACCACGCGCGCTGCTCCGGTTCCCAGAGCGGCGTGACCCCCGCGTCGCCGAGTACCCGCATCAACGGCGCGTAGCCGACATCGTCGCCGCGTCCGTGGGCCGAGCCGGTGCGCGGGTCGTAGTGCGGGTACCAGTGGTCCGAGTACGCCGGGATCCCGAGCGAGACCTTCTCGGGCGGCACGCCGAGCGCGAGGAGGTAGTCGAGTGACGCGACCATCCAGGGGTATCCGGCGACCGGCCCCGGTGTCGAGCCGCCGGTGTGCTGCGCGTACGTCATGTACGAGATGAAGTCGAGCGTGTCGGCGAGCGCGGCGTAGTCGAATGCGCCGCGCCAGTAGTCGTAGAGGTACTCGTGGTATGGCCGCGCGCCGCGGTCGTCGGTGGGGCGGGGGACCACGGCGGCGGAGATCCCGCAGCCGGCGCGCTTCACCGAGTCGGCCACCTCGCGCGCGAATGCCGTGAAGGCGTCGCGGTCGGAGAGGTGGAGATTCTCGAAGTCGAGTTGGATGCCGTCGAGCCGCTCCCGCCGGCAGAGCTCGGCCATGCTCCGCGCCGATGCCGTGCGGGCCGTGCGATCGGTCACGATGTGGTGCAGGATGCCGAGGTCGAACCCCGGATTCATCACGAGGGGGACGAGCTTGACCCCATTGGCCCGGGCGATCTCGACGATCCGCGGGTGCGTCCCGCCGCGGATCGTGCCGGCGCTGTCTATGGAATAGACCTGGGGCGCGATGATCGAGATCCGCGTCGCGTTCGCCTCGAAGCTGGCGATGCCGGCGGAGTCGTTGCGGACGTACCAGATGGCTTCGAGCGGGGGATGGGCGTCGCCGCAGGCGAGGAGGATCAGGGCGGAGGTCATCACGAGCCGTCGCATGCCGGAAGAGCTAGGCCATCGGCCGCCGGTCCGCCAGACGCGCACCCGCACGTCGCTGTTGTTGACTTCCGACACAACCCTTCTGTATCCTGTGGTGTCGAATACCGACAACCACCGATCACGCCCCCGCCGCCCTTCCCCTTCCCCTTCCCCTCCTCGCTCCTCGCCCCTCTCCCTCGCCCCTTCCCCTCGTTCCTTCCCCTCGCTCCTCGCTCCTCACCATGTCCCGCCCGACCCCTCCCCCCGACGTCCTCCGCGGCACCCTCGACCTCCTCATCCTCAAGGCCATCTCCCTCGAGCCGAACCACGGCTGGGGGATCGCCCAGCGCCTCGAACAACTCACCAAGGACGCCCTGCAGGTCGGCCAAGGTTCGCTCTACCCGGCGCTCCAGCGCCTCGAGGAGAAGGGGTGGATCGAGAGTGAGTGGCGCGTGACCGACGAGAACCGCCGCGCCAAGTACTACGAGCTCACCACCGCAGGCCGCCGCGCGCTCGGCGACGAGACCAGGCAATGGCAGCGCTACGTCGCCCTCGTGGACGTCGTGCTCCGGACCACTTGAGAGGAGAGCGGACGATGGGTCTGTTGAAGCGGTGGGGACGGCGCCTCCGGGCGCTCACGCGGCGCGCCGACGCCGATCGCGAGATGCAGGACGAGTTCGCCTTCCATCTCGAGAAGGCGACCGAGCGGCACATCGCCGCCGGGCTGTCGCCCGAGGACGCGCGGCGGCGCGCCCGCGCCGAGTTCGGCGGCGTGGACCGCTACGGCGAGGAGGTCCGCGACGCGCGCTACTTCGCCTGGGCGTCACACGCCGCGCGCGACCTCCGCTACGCGCTGCGGGGCATGCGACACCGGCCCGGGTTCGTCGGCGCGATCCTCCTCACCCTCGCGCTCGGCATCGGTGCCAGCGTCGCCGTCTTCGCCGCTGCCAACGCGCTCTTCTTCCGGCCGCTGCCATTCGCGGATGCCGACCGCCTGCAGATGCTGTATGAGACCAATCCCGAGTTCGGGTGGACCGACGCTGATGCCGCGCCGGCCAACGTGCTCGATTGGCGCGAACAGGTCGCCGCCTTCGACGATGTCGCCGCCTTCAACCGGTTCGTGAGTCGCGTCACCTACATCCGCGACGGCGAGCCCATCCTCCTCCAGTACGGCGACGTCACCGGGAACTTCTTCGACGTCCTCGGTGCGCGTCCCGCGCTCGGTCGGGCCTTCACCTGGGAGGAGACCTTCGCCGGCGCGAGCGACGTCGTGATGCTGAGTCACGAGGCGTGGTCCACGACCTTCGCGTCCGACACCGCCATCATCGGCCGCTCCCTCCAGCTCGGCAGCTCCACCGTGCAGGTCGTCGGCGTGATGCCGCGCGGCTTCTCGTTCCCGATCGCCGGGACCGACCTCTGGAAGCCGTTCGGCTGGACCGATGCCCAGCGCGCCGCGGTCTCCTTCCGTCGCGCGCACTACGTGCGTCCCATCGCGCGTCTCGCCCCCGGCGTGACGCCGGAGCAGGCCGACGCCGAGTTCCAGGTCGTCGTCCAGCGCCTGCAGCGCGACTATCCGGCGACGAATCGTGTCATGGGGGCGGGGATGATGCCCCTGCGCGCATTCCTCACCAAGGAGCTGCGCCGTCCGCTCGTGATCCTCGCCGGCGCCGTCGCCGCGCTGCTCCTCCTCGCGTGCGCCAATGTCGCCAACCTCGCCCTGCTCCGCGCCCTCGGCCGGCAGCACGAGATCGCCGTGCGCAGCGCGCTCGGCGCGGGACGCGCGCGCATCGCGGGGATGCTCGCGATCGAGCACGGGCTCCTCGCACTCTCGGGCGGCGCACTCGGTGTCGCCGTGGGGTGGGGCGCGCTCAAGTTCCTCGGCCTCACCGACTTCGGCGTCCCGGCCGCGACCTCGCTCGCATTCGACGGCCGCGTCGCGCTCGTCGCGTTCGGGGCGACCGCGTTCTGCGCGCTCCTCTTCGGTGCCGCCCCCGTGCTCCTCGCGCTGCGCCAGGGCGGGGGCGCGACCCTCAAGTCCGCCGAGCGCGGGGCGGCGGGGGGCTCGCGGTCCGCGCGGCTCACGACCGGGCTCGTCGCGGTGGAGGTCGCGCTCGCCGTGCTCCTCGTGGCCGGGGCGGGGTTGATGGCGCAGACCGCGTATCGCCTTCGCTTGGTGGACGTGGGGTTCTGGACGGAGAACGTCCTCGCGGTGCAGTTCACGGTGCCGGTGGTGCGCTATCCGGATCGAGACGGCGTGCTCGCGTTCTACGATCGTCTGCTCGAGGCGCTGGAGGCGCGGCCGGGGATCGAGCGGGCGGGGACCGTCGGCTGGCTCCCCCTGTTCGGAACGAGCTGGTCGAGCCAGTTCCGCGTCGAGGGATGGAGCGATGACCGGGTCGGAGCGGAGATCCTCCATCGCCGGGCGGATGGCGGCTACTTCGAGACGCTCGGGATCCCGCTCCTGCGCGGCCGGCACCTCGACGCGACCGACCGCGGCGACCGGCCCTTCGCGATCGTGGTGAACCAGACCTTCGCGTCGCAGTTCTTCCCGGGCGAGGATCCGCTCGGGAAGCGGGTCACCTACAACCGGGTGGTGGACTCGACCTCCATCTGGTACGAGATCGTCGGTGTCGTGGGAGACCAGCACCAGGTGAGTCCGTCGCAACCGGCGCGGGCCGAGGTGTTCGAGAGTCGCAGCCAGGACTGGGGGCGGAGCAACTGGGTGGTGATCCGGACGAGCGGGGCGCCGATGGACGCGATGCCGCTGGTGCGCGAGGTCCTGCGGGAGATGGATCCGTTGATCCCGGTGGCGCAGGTGAGGACGCTGGCCGACGTCCGTCAGGCGAGCATGGCGCGCGAGGATGGCGTGCTACGGCTGCTGGGCGGGTTCGGGGTGCTGGCGCTCGTGCTCGCGGCGGTGGGGGTGTACGCGGTGGCGGCGCAGTCGGCACGGCAGCGGACGCGGGAGATCGGGATCCGGATGGCGCTCGGGGCCACGCCGGAGGACATCCTGCGGATGGTGTTGCGGCGCGGGTTCGCGGCCGTGGCGGTCGGCTTGGCGGCGGGGCTGGCCGCGACGCTGTTCGGGGCGCGGGTGCTGGACTCGCTTCTATATGGAGTGGAGGCGCGGGACCCGGGGACGATCGGGGGCGTGGCGGGCCTGCTCCTGCTGGTCGGGGTCGTGGCGTGCTGGATCCCGGCGCGCTGGGCGACGCGGGTGGACCCGGTGCGGAGCCTGAAGGTGGAGTAGGGGAGTGGCGCGGCGCGCGAGTGGCGATGCGGGCGTGGACCGTTTAGTCTTCTCGCTCTGTCCGAGCGAGTCGGACGGGACGTAGCGCAGCCCGGTAGCGCACCTGAATGGGGTTCAGGGGGTCGCGGGTTCGAATCCCGCCGTCCCGATGGTACGAGAGGCACGTGGCGCCGCGCTTTCGGTGATGGAGCGGGCGTCCAGCCCGTCGCGAGTCAGGAGCGGCCGAGAGCGGCCAGGCGCGCCGTACCAACGGACAGCGACTCCGTTCGCGCGGCCACGCAGTCGTACCGGCGGTCAGGCGACCTGTACGCGCCGCCACGCGACTTGGATCAGCGGACGCGCGGTTCGTACCGACCGCCGCGCGATTCGTACCAGCCGCCGCGCGGTTTGGACCGACCGCCGCGCGTTCCGTACCGGCCGCCGCGCGAGTTGTACCAGCCGCCGCGCGATTTGTACCAAGCTCCGCGCGAGTTGTACCAGCCGCTGCGCGATTCGTACCAACCGCCGCGCGAGTTGTACCAGCCGCTGCGCGATCTGTACCGACCGCCGCGCGATTCGTATCAGCCGACGCGCGAATCGTACCAGCCGCTGCGCGAGTTGTACCGGCCGACGCAGTGGTGTGCAGATGTTTGTGTAAATGAAGTCCGCGCGATGGCAGCAAAAAGTC
>CAZYUL010000046.1:0-21972 GCA_964650715.1 uncultured Gemmatimonas sp.
GATGTCGATCGCCGAGTCGCCGTCGAACGGGACGTGACCGGCGAGCATCCGGTACGCCATCACGGCCACGGAATACTGGTCGGAGGCGCCGCTCACCGTCTTCCCCATCCCCTGCTCCGGGGACATGAAGTACGGCGTGCCGATCACCGAGTCCGTCGCGGTGAGCTTCCCCTCCGAGAGCGCCTTGGCGATGCCGAAATCGGTCACGATGACGCGATTCCGGTTGTCGAGCATCACGTTCGCCGGTTTGATGTCGCGGTGGATGACCTTGTGGTCGTGCGCGTAGTCGAGCGCGTCGCCGACCTGTTCGAGGATGTCCACCGTCTCGTCCACCGAGAGCGAGCCGCGCTCGCGGAGGAGGTCCTCGAGCGACTTCCCCTCGAGGAACTTCATCGCGTACCAGAACAGCTTCCCGCTGTCCGAGATGCGGTAGATCGGGATGATGTGCGGATGGTCGAGCGCGGCGGCGGTGCGCGCCTCGCGCTTGAACCGCTCGACGCCGTGGCCGAAGGTCAGCTCGGGCGGGAGGACCTTCAGTGCGACCTTGCGCGAGAGCCCGACCTCGGTCGCGAGATACACGACCGCCATGCCCCCTCGACCGAGCATCTGGCCGACCGTGTAGACGCCCTTGGTCTCCTCGCGCAGCAGGCGCTCGAGGTGGTCGAACGCGGAGCGATCCATGCTCGCGGTGGCCGCCGCCTGTCCCTCGGCGTCGGAGACCATCGAGCCGCAGGAGTGGCAGAAACGAGCCTCGTCCGCGACGGGCGTGCTACAGTGCGCGCAGATCGCCAAAGTCTTCCGGTCCTTCTAAGGTTGTGGAGGCGCCGCGAACGAATATCCGCCCGCCGAACTGGGATGGCAAGCGGCTGTTCGGAACGGCGACGCCTTCGAGTACGGACCCGCAATCGTGAGAGAATCGTGCCATCCCCCGCCGTGACTCTTGGGCTGTGGATAAACTGAATAGTGACAACGGATTCCCGCTCGAACGGCCGTTTCGGGTGATCGGTCCGGCCTGTCGCGATTCACGTCACCAACGGACGAAGGCGCGGGACACGGTATTGCGCCAGTCAGGGCACGCGGTGGGAGCCCACAACGCGCTGCTCGGAACGTCGTGCTACAGCGAGTGATGCGTCCGCGCATCACTCGGTCCGCTAGCTTCCGGTCGCGATCCTCCAGAACTGCGCGACCAGGAAGCAGATGACGACACCGAGGCCGAGGGGCAGCAACGTGGCGACGGCGGTCCACCGCACGCTGCGCGTCTCGCGATAGATCGTGTAGATCGTCGTCGAGCACGGGTTGTGGAGGAGCGAGAAGAGCATGAGGTTGACGGCGGTCAGCGTCGTCCAGCCATTCGCGCGCAGCAGCTCGCCGATCCGCGCCGGGTCGAGCTCGAACATCACTCCCGCGCCGGCGCCGACCTCGGGCGTCCCTCCCGTCAGCACGGTGAGCATCAACACCGTGGGGATGACGATCTCGTTGGCCGGGATCGCGACGACATAGGCGAGGAGGATGACGCCGTTGAGTCCGAGGAGGACCGCGACGGGGTCGAGGTTCCGGACGAGGTGCGCGGCCACGCTCTCGCCGCCCAGCTCCACGTTCCCGACAAGCCAGATGAGCGCTCCCGCGGGCGCCGCGAAGACCACCGCGCGCCAGAGCACGATGAGCGTGCGGTCGATCAGCGAGGTATAGAGCGTCTGCAGGAGCCGCGGCGGCCGGTACGGTGGGAGTTCGAGCGAGAAGCTCGTCGCCTCGCCCCGGAGCACCGTCCGGGTGAGGAACCACGAGGCGAGGAACATCATCGCCACGCCGATCAGCGTGACGCCGACGACCGCCGACGCGGACACCAGACCGGCGATCGCCGGCGGGGCCAGCACGCCGATGAAGAGCGACGCAATGAGGATCTGCGTCGGCCACCGGCCGTTGCAGAGGGAGAAGTTGTTCGTGATGATCGCCACGAGTCGCTCGCGCGGAGAGTCGATGACCCTCGTGGCGACCACGCCCGCGGCGTTGCAGCCGAAGCCCATGCACATCGTCAGGGCCTGCTTGCCGTGCGCCCCCACCCGGCGGAAGAGGCCGTCGAGGTTGAACGCCACCCGCGGCAGGTAGCCGAAGTCCTCGAGGAGGGTGAAGAGCGGGAAGAAGATCGCCATCGGCGGCAGCATCACCGAGACGACCCACGCGGTGGCGAGATAGACGCCGTCCACCGTCAGGCCCGTGAGCCAGGCCGGCGAACCCACCGCGGTGGCGACCTCGCGAAGCCAGGGATGCACGGTGTCCACCAGCAACGACGCGAGCATCGCCGACGGCACGTTGGCGCCCGCGATCGTGAGCCAGAAGACGATCCCGAGCAGGAGGATCATGAGCGGGAAGCCAGTCACCGGGCTCGTGAGCCAGCGGTCCAGCGTGCGATCGAGGTCGAATCGCGCCCTCGCCAGGCCGGAGAGTCTCGTGCGCGCCGCGATCCCCTCGGCGGCCTCGTAGATGCCCTGCGCGATCCGGTCGTGGAAATCGCTCGGCAGCTTCCAGCGCACCGCGCTCGCTACGGCGAGGACGTCGGGCGGCACGGTCCCCTCCACCCGCTCGTCCGCGTTGAGCAGCCGGAGCGCGACCCAGCGGGCGTTCGCCCGTTCCGGATCGGCCCGCCGCACTGCCTCCTCGACCTCGGCGATCACCGCCTCGATGTCAGGGGTGAAGGCGCGGACGCGGAAGGGGGTGGCCGGATCGTCGCCACGCGCGACACGGGCGATGGTCTCTCGGAGGGCGTCGATCCCCTCGCCGCGTCTCGCGGCAGCCGGGACGACCGGGACGCCGAGTTCACGCGCGAGCGCCTCCGGGTCCACGCCGATGCCGAGACGCTTCGCCTCGTCCATCAGGTTCAGGCAGACGACGACGCGCGGGGTGATCTCGAGCACCTGCAGCGCGAGGTTCAGGTTGCGCTCGAGCCGCGTCGCGTCGACGACGATGACGGTGACGTCGGGTCGCCCGAAGATCAGGGCATCGCGCGCCACTTCCTCATCGGCGCTGGCGGCCTGCAGCGAGTAGGTCCCCGGCAGGTCCACGAGCTTGAAGCGGTCGGCGCCGACGACGAAGATTCCCTCTGCCCGAGTAACCGTCTTTCCTGGCCAATTCCCGGTGTGTTGGCGAAGGCCTGTCAACGCGTTGAAAACAGTGGACTTACCTGTGTTCGGGTTGCCCGCCAGAGCCACGAGGAAGTCCCACTTGTCCGACCTGACGCCGAGTTGGACGAGAGATTCGTCGCGCGCCGGCAGCCGGGTCCGCATCGTCGTCGCCATCAGGCCGCCGCCCCACTGGAGCCCGACGCGGGCTCCGGCTGGATCTCGATCCAGCGCGCCTGCTCCCGCCGCAGCGCGATGAGGGCACCGCGGATCCGATAGGCGATCGGGTCGCCTGCGGCGCTCCGCATCTCGGCCGTGATCGTCGTCCCCGGCACGACCCCGAGGTCGAGCAGGCGACGGCGCTGGGCGCCACGGCACTCCGAGGTGATCCGCCGGACGACGCCGCTCTCCCCGCGCTCCAGGTCGGCGAGGCTCCGGACGGTCTCGGTCGCGCGTCCCGCGCCGCCCTCGACGTTGATCGCGTCGGAGAGCTCGAATGGGAGGGAGAGACGCCTCCCATCGACCTCGAGCGCGATGCCGTCGCTGCTCCGACCGTGCTTCACGACGCGCGCCCCGAGCACCAGGCCGAGCGAGGTGAGCCGCTCGTAGTCCTCGCGTGGCTCGTCCTCGAGATGCACGACCGTCCCGGCGACCCCCTCGTCGAGCCGTGAGAGCGGCATCCCCACGGAGCCCGGGAGCTCGCCGGTCGCGGTGGGGATCGGGTCACCGTGCGGGTCGAATCGCGGCTGTCCGAGGCGCGCGGCGAGCGACTCCACCTCCTCCGTGGAGAGCTCGTGCTCGCCGGCCTCCGCGAGTTCATGCCACTCCGCGGGGGCGACGCCGGTGCGGTCGGCGAGGTACCGTTCGAGCAGCCGGTGCGACCGGACGATCCGGAGCGCCTCGGTCCGTCCGGCCTCCGTGAGCCGCACGCTGTCCCCGTCTCGTGCCGCAAGTCCGCTCGCGACCAGGCGGTCGAGCAGGCGTCGGGCGACCGTGCGCCGAACCTCGAGCGCGCCGGCCAGGGCGTCGGGGTGGACCGACGGCGACCCGCTGCTGCGGTGGAAGAGGTACTTGAGCGTGTCCTCGACCCGGACGCGTTCCGAGACACGGCGCAGGCGCGCGACGCGCGCCCAGAGGCCGTGCCGGGGCCACGCCAGCGCGGCGAGAAGCGCAGTGGCGAGGCCGAAGACGAGGAGTGCGAGGCGCGGGTCGACCATGGGTAAAGTTAGTACGTACTAACTTTACCCCGCCCCCCGGCGTGGGTCAAGGGCGTCGCGCGACGAGCTCGATCTCCACGCGGGCACCGAGCGGGAGGCCCGCCACCGCGACGGTGGTGCGCGCGGGATGCGGCGCCTCGAAGACCGTCTGGTAGGCTCCGTTCATCGCCGCGAAGTCCGCCATGTCCGTGAGGTACACGTTGCACTTGATCACGTGCGACATCGTGAGCCCCGCGGCCTCGATCACGGCGCGGAGGTTCGCGAAGACGCGGAGGGTCTGCGCGGCGACGTCGCCGGCGATGAGCTTGCCGGTCGCGGGATCGATCGGCGTCTGCCCGGAGCAGTAGAGGAGGTCGCCGGCCCAGATGGCCTGCGAGTAGGGACCGATGGCCTTGGGGGCCGTGGGGGAAGTGACGGGGGAGCGCATCGAGGATGGTGTGGAGTGTTACGCTGAAGGATGCCGGAGCTGCCGGACATCCAAACCTACTGCGAGGCGCTCGAGCGATTCGTCGTCGGGCGCGCGCTGCGCGCGATCCGCGTGTCGAGTCCCTTCCTCGTGCGGTCGGTGGACCCACCGATCCGGAGCTTCGATGGGCAGCCGGTCGAGGGAGTCGAGCGCATCGGGAAGCGGATCGTCCTCGCCTTCGCCGCCGAGCGCTTCCTCGTGATCCACCTGATGATCGCGGGTCGGCTGCGGTGGCGCCCACCGGGGAAGAAGCCACCGGGGCGGGCCGCCCTCGCGACCTTCGAGTTCGACCACGGCGCGCTCTTCCTCACCGAGGCGGGGACGAAGCGACGCGCGTCGCTCACGGCCGTGGCCGGACGCGCCGCGCTCGCCGCCATCGATCGCGGAGGACTCGAGCCGCTCCAGTGCACCCGCAACGGGTTCGTCCAGCGGCTCCGCTCCGAGAACCACACCCTGAAGCGCGCCCTCACCGATCCACGCCTCTTCAGCGGGATCGGGAACTCGTACTCCGACGAGATCCTGCATCGCGCGCGGCTCTCGCCACTGCAGACGACGGCGCGGCTCGGCGACGAGGAGGTCGCGCGCCTGTTCGACGCGACGCGGGAGGTCCTGGCCTGGTGGACCGACCACCTGCGCGCCGAGGTCGGGGAGGGATTCCCCGAGACGGTGACCGCATTCCGGCCGGAGATGAAGGTGCACGGCCGCTACCGGCAGCCCTGTCCGGACTGCGGAGCGCCGGTCCAGCGGATCCGCTACGCGGAGAACGAGACGAACTACTGCGCGCGCTGCCAGACGGGGGGGCGCCTGCTCGCCGACCGCGCGATGTCGCGGCTGCTCCGGAGCGACTGGCCGAGGTCGCTCGACGAGCTGGAGTAGCGGTCCTGCCGCGGCCTACGGCCTCAGTTCGCTGAGCGCCTGGTACACCATCGTCGGGAACTGTCCGCCGAGCGTCGCGCGGTTGGGGAGCGTCTGCGTGAGCAGCACCATCACGAGGCCCTGCTTCGGGTCCACGAGGTACGTCGTCGCATACGCGCCGCCCCAGCCGAAGGCGCCGACCGACGTGAAGCCATTCGCCCCGAGCCGCTCGGTGACCGAGAAGCCGAGCCCGAAGCCCTGGCCATTCGCACTGTAGAGCGTGCCGACCTGGTTGGCCGTCATCATCGCGACCGTGCGCGGCGCGAGATAGCGCCGACCGCCGTACGCGCCGCCGTCGAGGAGCATCTGCAGGAAGGTCGCGTAGTCGCGCGCGGTGGAGAGGAGTCCCGCACCGCCCGAGAAGCTGCGGCGCGGGCCATCCAGGTAGTGCCCCTGGCCCCGCGCGCCGGTGTCGGCGCGAACGACGCGGCCGGTCGAGTCGGCGGCATAGAGCGTGACGAGCCGCTCGCGCTGGTCACGCGGCAGGTAGAAGTGCGTGTCGCGCATCCCGAGCGGCCCGGTGATCCGCTCCCGGAAGAAGGCGTCGAGGGATCGCCCGCTCACCCGCTCCACGATGCAGCCCAGGATGTCCGTGCTGTAGCCATAGACGAACCGCTCGCCCGGCTTGGCGGTGAAGGGCAGCGGGCCGAGGCGGTCGAGCGTCGCGCAGGCCGGCTCGTCCTTGTGCGCGAGGTACCAGCCGTATCCCGCGGCGGGGCCGAGCCCCGCCGCGCGGTAGGCGTCGGCCTCGGCGGCCGAGGTGCCGTACGAGATCCCCGCCGTGTGCGTGAGCAGGTGCTGGATCGTGATCCCCGCGGGGAACGTCGGCATCCACCGGCGCACCTGCGTCCCCAACGTCAGGCGGCCCTCCTCCACGAGCATCATCGCCGCGACGCTCGTGAGCGCCTTCGTCTGCGACGCGATGCGGAAGATGTGATCGGTGCGCATCGGCCGTCGCGCCTCGCGGTCGGCCCAGCCGAACGCGCGTTCGTACACCACGTGGCCGTCGCGCATCACGAGTGCGACCGCGCCGGCGATCCACTGGGAGTCCACGTTCTGCTGGAGGAGCGTGTCGAGCCGCGCGAGACGCGCCGGGTCGAATCCGCGCTGGGCGCGCGACGCGTGCGCCACGAGGGCGAGCAGGGACGCTGCGAGCGCGATCTTCCGGAGCGGGAGCATGGGGCCTTCGTGTCGGGGGTGTCCCTACGATGCGCTCCCGGCGGGTCGCGCGCGAGCGGTCTTTCCCGGTCCCCCGACCGGCGGTAGAATCATCGCCCTCGCCCCCACCCGAGGACCGAATGCGTTCGTTGCGCGCAGTTGCACGGATCGTCGCCGTCTCCCTGATCGCTGCGACCGTCGCGGTCGCCCAGGCACCCAGTGCGGGCGCTGCGGCTCGCCCCAGCGCCGACCACTGGCGCTCTCTCAACTGGCGACACATCGGACCGGAGGGGAATCGCTTCTCGGCGGCGGCTGGCGTCCCCGGCGATCCCCTCACCTATCTCGTGGGCGCGGCTTCGGGCGGCATCTACAAGACGACCGATGGCGGCGTGAACTGGCGCCCGGTCTTCGATGGGCATCCCGTGCAGAGCATCGGCGCGATCGCCATCGCGCCCTCCGACCGCAACGTGGTCTACGCCGGCACCGGCGAGGGGAAGATCCGGAGCCACATCTCGCTCGGACAGGGCGTCTACAAGTCGCTCGACGGCGGCGAGTCGTGGACGCTCATGGGGCTCGAGAGGACCGGGCGCATCCCGCGGCTGGTCGTGCACCCCAAGGACGCGAACGTCGCGTTCGTCTGCGCGCTCGGCACGGCGTACGGGCCGCAGCCGGAACGCGGCGTGTACCGGACGACCGACGGTGGCGCGACCTGGCAACTCGTGCTGCACGTGGACCAGCGCACCGGCTGCTCCGACATCGCGATGGACCCATCGAACCCGCGCATCCTCTTCGCGGGGATGTGGCAACTCGAGATCAAGACCTGGGGGCGCGTGAGCGGCGGGCCGGGGAGCGGGCTCTTCATGTCGCGCGACGGAGGCACGACCTGGACGAGGCTCCGCGGCAACGGCCTCCCCACCAAGCCGGTGGGGAAGGTCGCCGTCGCGATCGCGCAATCGAACCCGCAGCGCGTGTATGCGCTGATCGAGACCGGCGACGGCGTGCCGTGGAACGGGCAGGAGACGGAGAGCGGCCAGCTCTGGGCGTCGAACAATGGGGGGCGCACCTGGGCGCTGATCAGCCGCGACCGGAATGCGATGGGGCGCGCGCACTACTACTCGCGGATGGCGGTCGCTCCCGACGACGAGGATGAGACGTACTTCCTGACCGCCTCGTTCTCGCGGTCGATCGACGGCGGGCGCACGATCAACGTGATGGGGCAGGGGACCGCGCCCGGCGGCGACCACCACGACATCTGGATCGATCCGACCAACGCCGACCGTTCGATCGTCGCGCACGACCAGGGCCTCTCGATCACGCAGAACCGGATGCGCACCTGGTTCCGGCAGCGCCTGACGAACGCGCAGATCTACCACGTGACGGTGGACAACGCGATCCCGTACAATGTGTTCGGCAACAAGCAGGATGAGCCGACCTACCGCGGTCCGAGCAACGGGCGCCTCGCGCAGGGCCGGATCCTCCGCGGGATGTGGCACGCCGTCGGTGGCGGCGAGAGCGGATGGGCCACGCCGGACCCGACCAACCCGAACATCGTCTGGTCAACCGCCTCGGGCTCGGGGATGGTCGGCGGCATCGTCGTGCGGTTCGAGGTGGACCGGCGGATGTTCCGCACGGTCGAGGTCTGGCCGCAGCAGTCGAACGGCCCCGCCGAGCAGGTGCGCTACCGCTTCATCTGGGACTCGCCGCTCACGATCTCGCCGCACGACAACAACACGATCTACGTCGGGAGCCAGCACGTGCACCGCACGCGCAACGGCGGGCAGAGCTGGGAGGTGATCTCACCAGACCTCTCGCAGAACGACCGCACCAAGATGGGGAGCTCGGGCGGGCTCACCCCCGACAACATCGGCGTGGAGTACGGGGGCACCGTGTACTCGATCGCCGAATCGAGGTTGGAGAAGGGGACGATCTGGGCGGGGACCAATGATGGGCTGGTGCATGTCACGCGCGACGACGGACGCACCTGGACGAACGTGACGCGCAACATCCCGGGGATCCCGGTGTGGGGCTCGGTGCGCAGCATCGTCCCATCGCGGCACGACGCGGCCACCATCTACCTCACGGTGGATGCGCACCAGGAGGACAACCGCGACCCGTGGGTGTACCGCTCGACCGACAACGGCCGGACGTGGCGGCTGATCGTCAACGGCATCCCGAAGAGCCAGCTCAGCTACGCGAAGGTCATCTACGAGGACCCGGTGCGCCGTGGGATGCTCTACCTCGGCACCGAGAACGCGATCTACGTGACCTACGACCACGGCGACACCTGGCTGCCCCTGCAGAACGACCTGCCGGCGGCGCCGGTGAGCGGGATCCAGGTGCAGGAGCACTTCAATGACCTCGTGATCTCGACGTACGGCCGCGGCTTCTTCATCCTCGACGACCTCTCGGCGCTCCAGCAGCTCACGCCGGAGGTGATGAACGCGGGTTCGCACCTCTTCGCGCCGCGGGCGGCGTATCGCTTCCGGTTCATCACGCCGCCGTCCACGTCGTACGACGACCCGACGCGCGGGTTCGACCCGCCGTACGGAGCGAGCCTCAACTACTGGCTCAAGGCGCCGGCAGCGCAGGCGCCGCGGATCACGATCAGCGACGCGCAGGGACGGCTCGTGCGCACGTTGACCGGCACGAACAACGCGGGGGTCAACCGCATCACCTGGGACCTGCGCGACGAGCTGAGCGCGGCGACCATCCTCCTCACGCCGCCGATGTACGCCGACTACTTCCCGGTGCCGCCGGAGGGCCGCGTGGCGCCCGGGACCGGACGCGTCAGCGCCCTCATGCCGCCCGGCACCTACACGGTCAAGCTCATCGTCGGTGGCCAGGAGCACACGCGCACGGTCGAGGTCCGGAAGGACCCCAACACCGCCGGCAGCCAGGCCGACATCGAGGCGCAGGTCGGGATGCTCAACGCGATCCGCGCCGACATGAACGCGGGCGCGGCGGCGGTCGGGCGGATCGAGGCGGTGCGGGTGCAGCTCGCGGCGCTGAAGCGGCGCGTGACCGACGCCGAGGTGGTCCGCGCCGCCGACGAGCTCGAGCAGAAGCTCATCGCCGCCGAGCGGGAGCTGGTCGAGCTCCGGATGACGGGGCAGGGCCAGGACGGCGTCCGCTGGGGATCGCGCCTGCTCAGCAAGCTGAACTACCTCACCGGCGGGCTCACGGTGAACGACTTCCGGCCGACCGACCAGCAGGCCGAGGTGCAGGCGCTCCTGAACTCGCAAATGCGCCAGCACCTCACGACGATCGAATCGCTCCTCGGCGGGGACCTCGCCGCCTTCAACACGATGCTGCGGTCGAGGAACATCCCCAACGTCGTCGGCGGGCCGACGGTCGTGCCGTAGCAGGCTACTGCATCGTCGTCGCCGCCCGCGCGGACTTGAGCCAGCGGTCGTACCAGGCGACGAGGGTGTCGTGGAAGTGCGTGAACTCCGCCTCGGTGGTCATGGGGATCCCGTGGCCGCCGTTGGCGTAGTTCACCCACTCGACCTCCTTGTTCAGCCGCCGGAGCGCGTAGTACATCTCGCGCGTGTTGAGCGCGGGCACGTTGTGGTCCTCGCCCCCGGTCATCAGCAGCAGCGGCGTCGTGATCCGGTCGGCGAACATCACCGCCGAGTGCTCGATGTACTTCATCGGCGCCTCCCAGAGCGTCGCGCCGATCCGGTCCTGGCTGCGCTCCGCGGCGTGCGTGTTGCGGTCGCCGAGGCGCGGCGAGTCGGTATAGAAGGAGATGATGTCCACCTTCCCCGAGATGTTGATCGCCGCCTTGAACCGCTTGGTCTGCGTGATGAGGAGGTTGGTGGCGTACCCGCCGTAGCTGGTGCCGTGCACGCCGATGCGCGCCGAGTCGGCGACGCCGGTGGCGATGAGGTGGTTGGCGGCGGCCGTCACGCCCTTGAGCCACGCCTCGCCGGGATAGCCGGTCTCGAAGGTCACGCTCGGCTTGAGCACCGCGTAGCCGCGGGACGCGAGCAGGTTGGCCGTCGCGTCGAAGGTGTCGTCGAAGAAGGTCTCGTAGACGAGCATCACCGTCGGCGCGGGCTTCGCCCCGTTCGTCGGATGGTAGAGCACGCCCCACTGCGGCCGGCCGTCTGCGTCGAGGTAGCGCACCAGTTCCGTGCGCGCGAGGTCACCGGCGGCGAGCTGCGGGTTCGCGTCGTGGATCCGGCGCGCGCCGGCCAGCGCGGCGTCGGCGACGTAGGGGTCGGCCGGACGATTCGGCTCGGCGACGTTCAGCACCGCGACGCCGCCCGAGCGCGAGAGGCGGAGGCCGGTCCGGAAGCGCGTGTCGCGCGTGAGCGTCTCGAGCTGCTGGGTCTGGCGATCCCAGCGGGCGATTGCGCGCTCCCAGCGGTCGCGCGCGTTCATCGCGAGGTACACGTGCCGCCCATCGTATGACCACTCGATCACCGCCGGGCGCGGGCTCGCCTGGTCGGTGGAGTCGGGGAAGGCGGCGATGCGGGTGGTCCCACCGGTCGTGTCCACGAGGTACAGGCCGTCGCGCCGAGACGCGATGAACGCATCGCCGCGCGGCGAGGTGCGCACCAGGCTCCAGCGTCCCGCGGCGCGACGGTCACGCGCCGCCGCGGAGGTGTCGCTCGCGGGGACGGAGTCGGCGGCGAGGATCCGCCGGCGGGTGGTGTCGGAGCTCCCGGGCTCCGCGACGCGACCGACCCAGACCGCGCCGTCACGACCATAGAAGAAGCGCCGCGTGTCCTCGGTCCACTGGATCGTGACGCCTCGGGTGGCGGGGAAGAGAACGCGCGTCGTCGTATCGGCGCCGACGCGCGCCACGAGCCGCTCGGTGCGGCCCATGATCGTCTCATAGTCGGTCTTCTTCGTGAGGTCGTCGTTCCAGACGCGGACCTGCCCGTCGGGCGAGACCTCCCACGAGCCGATCCGCCCCTCGGGGATGAGCGTCGCGACGGCCTGCGTGGCGGGGTCCCACGCGGCGATGCTCCGGCGGTTGCCCTCGCGGATCAGGTCCTCCCAGGGGAGGATCGGCTGCTGCGTCGGGGAGCCGAGGTGCGTGATCGGCCCGCTCACCAGGTTGGCGAAGCGCGCCTGGACCTCGCGCCGCCACGCCTCGGAGCGGCGCGCGAAGTAGAGCCGCGTGCCGTCACCGTTCCACCGCAACTCCGAGTTCTCGGCGACATAGCTCCCCTCGCCGAGGCGCGAGGCGACGCTGCGGCCCGACTCGCGGTCCCAGACGACGATCCGGAGCCTCTCAGCGGCCAGCTCGAGGTAGGCGAGGCGCCGCCCGTCGGGGGACCAGGTGGCGCCGCGGATCGGGC
Organism: uncultured Gemmatimonas sp.; assembly: GCA_964650715.1. Classification (GTDB taxonomy): domain Bacteria; phylum Gemmatimonadota; class Gemmatimonadetes; order Gemmatimonadales; family Gemmatimonadaceae; genus Pseudogemmatithrix. The sequence goes on from CAZYUL010000046.1 coordinate 12,185, forward strand.
GCTGGCCGGCGAAGACGGACCGGCGCTGCAGGGAGCGGGTGTCCACGACCTCGAGGGTGACCGGGGTGAGCCGGAGGTAGCTCGGGTCGCCGGACCTGGCGGCCACGGCGCCGAGTCCGTCGCGGCGGCGCGACGTCGTCAGCGCGAGGTACCGACCGTCGTCGGTGAGGTCGGCGACGCTCGCCGTGGCGACGTCGAGCAGGTCGCGTGCGGCGAGCGAGTCGGCGCGGGACGCTGGGGCGCCGGCGTGCACCGTGGCGGCGGCGGGAGCCGACGACGGGGCGGAGGTGGGCGCAGTGAGGAGGGTGACGAGCGCGACGCTGGTGATCGTGATCACGGGAGGTCTCAGGGGAAGTCGGACAGGGGGGAAGCTAGGCGCGCCCCGGTGACCTGTCACGCGGGAACCTCGTCACTGCTTTGCAGTACAAAGCACTTGACGAACGCCCTCAACCCTGCCAGACTGCTCTCCATGGCCGCGCCACTCCGCGATCCCCCGGCACTGCATGACCGGGCCCTGCAGGACCTGTCGTTCATCCGTCGCACCATGGAAGGCGCGGCGTCCTTCACCGATGTCCCGGGGTGGGGACTCGTCAGCGTCGGTGGTTGGGCGCTCGTCGCCGCATTCGTCGCGTCGCGGCAGCCGTCGCCGGAGCGCTGGCTCGCCGCGTGGATCGCCGCAGCCGCGGTCGGTGCGCTGATCGGCGGCTTCGCGATGCTGCGCAAGATGCGCTCGCGCGGCGCGCCGGCGGACGGGCCGGTGCTCAGCGTGCCCGCACGCAAGTTCCTCCTCGGATTCTGGCCGGCGATCCTCGCCGGCGCGCTCGTCACGTTCGCGCTGGTGGACCCGTGGACGCCGGGGATCGACCCCCGCGTGACGGACCGCGTGCTGCCCGGTCTCTGGCTCCTCCTGTATGGCGTCGGCGTCACGACCGCCGGCGCGTTCTCGATCCGCGCGGTCCCGCTCATGGGGCTCGGCTTCATCGGCCTCGGCGCCCTCGCGCTCTTCGTCCCCGCGCTCGACGGGGACCTCATGATGGCCGCGGGCTTCGGCGCCGTGCAGGTGGCGTTCGGGGCCCGCATCGCTCGGAGGTACGGTGGCTAAGCGGGAAGGGAGTGCGGCGCGCGCGCGCCGCCAGGAAGCGGAGTCCGGCGCCTTGCGCGCGGTGGACGGCGACGCCCTCGCGCCGATCGCGCTCGACCGCATCATCCACGAGCGGCTGCGGCTGGCGATCGTGAGCGCGCTCGCGGTGCACGAGAGCCTCACCTTCAACGAGCTCAAGGCGATGCTCGAGGCGTCCGACGGGAACGTCTCCGTGCACGCGCGGAAGCTCGAGGAGGCGGGATACGTCTCGTGCAAGAAGGGATTCGACGGCCGGATCCCGCGGACGGAGTATCGGCTGACTGCGGCGGGGCGGCGCGCCTTGGAGCGCTACCTCGCCCACATGGAGGCGCTCATCAAGCGCGTGGGGGGAGCATGAGGACCGCGGGACCGCAGGGAGAGCCGGGGATGGAGGCTCCCGGCCACGTGGCGATCATCATGGATGGCAATGGGCGCTGGGCCGAGCGTCACGGGCGCCCGCGCTGGATGGGCCACGTGAAGGGATCGCACGTCGTGCGAGAGGTGGTGGAGCACTGCGCGCGGCGCGGCGTCGAGCAGCTCACGCTCTACGCCTTCTCCAGCGACAACTGGAAGCGACCGGTCGAGGAAGTGGGCCTCCTCTTCGACCTGCTGGCATCGCACCTCGGTCGTCAGCAGGCGGAGCTCCGGGCGAACGGCATCCGGCTCTCGGTGATCGGCCGCCGTGACCGCCTGCCACTGCCGTTGCGGCGCGCGATCACCAAGGCGGAGAAGCACACCGCCGACGGACGGCGGATGCACCTGCGGATCGCGATCGACTACTCGAGCCGCGCGGCGATGCAGGCGACGCTCTCGTCCGCGGGGGCCCTGCAGGGCACCCCGACGGGCGCGACGATCCTGCCGCCGGTGGACCTCCTGCTCCGCACGGGTGGCGAGCGCCGGCTCTCGGACTTCCTGCTGTGGGAATGCGCGTACGCCGAGCTGATGTTCCTCGACGTGATGTGGCCCGAGCTCACCGGCGCGCACCTCGACGCGGCGTTCGCCGAGTTCGCCTCGCGCGAGCGCCGGTTCGGCGCGCTCCCGCTCCAGGTCAGCGCATGACCGCGACGCTCGCCCGACGACTCGCCCTCGCCGCGCTCGGCCTCGGGATCCTCGGCAACTGGGTGTTCCGCGCCGACACGCTCCGCCTCGGATTCGTCCTCTGGGTGGTCGGCCTCGCGGCCGTCGCGTGGGTGGCGACGCCACCCGGATCGGAGATCGACCCGAGGCGGCCGCGTGAGCACCGGCTGCTGCTGGCGGCCGCGATGCTCATCGCCTCCCTCTTCGTGCTCCGCGACGCGCCGATCCTCTTCGCGGTTGACTTCTTCGCGCTGATCGTGCTCGCCGCGGTGATCGGATGGCGCGCGGCCGGGCGACCCCTCGCCGCGCTCGTGCCTCGCGACGCCGTCGCGGGCGGGCTGGCCGCGGTGACGACCGCCGTCGCCGGCGCTCCCGTGCTCGCGCTGCGCGACGCCGCACCGCACCGGATACTCCCCGACGATCGGCGCACGCTCGGAGGATTCGCCATCGGCACCATCGCCGCGCTCCCGGTCCTCTTCGTCGTCACCGCGCTGCTGGCGTCCGCCGATCCGGTCTTCGAGGGATTCCTGGAGCAGGCGAGCCGGATCTTCGAGCTCGGGCTGGTCGGGCACGCGGTCGGCATCGCGTTCGCGACGTGGGTGTCGGCGGGGGCCCTTCGCGGCGCGCTGGTCAGCCTCACCGCCGCCGTGCCGACACCGAGCGTGCTCGCGATGCGCGTACGCTTCCCGGTGGTCGCGCCGGTGCTCGTGGGTCTCGCCGTCCTCCTGAGCGCGTGGATCGGACTGCAGGTCCGTGTCCTCTTCGGCGGGAGCGCGTACGTCGTCGAGACCGCCGGCGTCACCGTGGCCGAGTACGCCCGGAGCGGCTTCTTCGAGCTCGTCGTCGTCGCCGGGATCGTTCTCGCCGTCCTGCTCGTCGCTGACGACCTCCTCGAGCGCGACGAGGAGGGGGGGCGCCGCTCGTTCCGCGCGATCGGCCTCCTGCTCCTCGGCCTGGTCGGCGTGCTCCTCGCTTCCGCGCTGCAGCGGCTGGCGCTGTATCTCGGTCACTTCGGCCTCACGGCGGACCGCGTGCTCGCTCTCGCGGTGCTGGTGTGGGTCGCGTTGGTGCTGGGTTGGTTCGGCTGGACGGTGCTGCGGGACGCGCGCCATCGCTTCGCGCCCGGCGTGCTCGCGCTCTCGGCGGCGTGGCTGCTCGCGTTCAACGCGGCGAACCCCGAGCGGTGGATCGTCCGCACCAACCTCGCGCGCGCCGAGTCGGGCAAGGAGTTCGACGTGGCGTATCACGTCAAGCTCTCCGGCGATGCGGTGCCTGCGCTGCTCGCCGGCGCCTCGCGGCTGGGCCCTGCGATCGAGGCCGCGCTGCTCGAAGGCCTGCGGGCGGAGTGGGTCGCGCGCGCGGCGGAGCGCGAGGATTGGCGCTGGTGGAACCTGCCTGGTGCCCGTGCCTTGGATCAGGTCAGGGCGGTCACCGCCACCACCGTCACATCGCCGGGCGCTTCAGGTACTCGTCGAGCCACTGCCGCTCGTTGAGCATCCGGTGGACCACGTTCCACGATCCGGTGATGGCGTGCGCCATCCCCTGGTACTGGATCATCTTCGCCGGGACGCCGTTCTTCCGCAGCGCGACGAACATCTGCTCGGCCTCCGAATAGGGCACGCGCTCATCCACCTCGCCGTGGATGAAGAGCGTCGGGGCCTTCGCGCGGTCGGCGTAGGTCAGTGGTGACTGACGGATCATGATATCGCGGGCGCGCTGCTCCCACGGGGTGCCGAAGAACTCCGTCTCCTTCGTCCGGGCGATGTCGGCCGTCCCGTAGTCACTCACCCAGTTCACGATGCCCGCGCCGGGTATCGCGGCGGCGAAGCGGTCCGGGTACTGCGTGATGAGCCAATTGGTCATGAAGCCGCCGTACGAGTGCCCCATCGTCGCGACCCTCCGCCGATCGACCGGGAACCGCGCGATCACGTGGTCCACCCCGGCCATCACGTCCTGGCCGTCCTTGTCTCCCCACGCTCCCCACGTGGCCCAGAGGAACCGCTCGCCGTAACCCGTCGAGCTCCGGAAGTTGACCTTGAGGACGAAGTACCCGTTCGCCGCCAGGTACTGGGCCTTGAAGTCGAAGGCGTAGCCGTCCGCGCTGTGCGGGCCGCCGTGATTGATCACGACCAGGGGATGCGTCGGCGACGCAGCCCCCGCGCGGAAGCCGTGGGGCGGGAGCAGCCACCCCTCGATCGGCGTGCCGTCGGCACTGCTGAACCTCAGCCGCTCGGCGGTGGAGAACGCGACCTCGCGTTCCAGCGCCTCGTTGAGCCGCGTCAGGCGCCGCTCCTCGGTGCCGTCGATGCGCGCCGTATGCACGTCGGGAGGGCCCTCGATGGCGCCCACGAGGTAGGCGATGCGCGTGAACGCGTCGTCCACGTCGAGCGAGAGCACGCGCCGCTCCCCGCGCGTGACCTGCTCGACGCTCCCGCCATCGACGGGGACGCGGAACAGGTGGACGGCCCCGCCGATCCCCCCCGTGAAGTAGACGTACCGGCTGTCCGGCGCCCACATCGCGCCGCTGGGCAGAAGGTCCCAATCGGCGGTGAGCACCCGCTCCGGGCCGCCGCCGGCCGGGCGGATCACGAGGTCGGTCGCGCCGCCGTGGTCGAGCTTGCGCGCGATGACGGTGTTGGTCGAGTACTGTCGCGCGTAGAGCACCCATCGACCGTCGGGCGAGTAGCGCGCGCCGGAGTGGTTGAACGTCGTGTCCCGGGTCAGGTTGGTGAGCTGGCCGGCCGTCGAGATCGAGTACACCTGCGCGGCCGCATACCGCCGCTCGTCGCGATACGCCGAGTCCGCGGTGAAGAGGAGGCGGTCGCCGTTGGGATGCCAGGCGAGGCCCGCGGGGCGCAGGCCGAGACGGGTGAGCTGTCGCTCAGCGCCCGCGTCGCCGGCGAGGAAGATCTCCTGCGGAGGGTTCGCGACCGGGTCGGTCCGGTCGGGGACTGGATAATCCTGACCGTCGCGCTGGAAGTCGAGCCAGTCGAACCGACGTCCCCTGAACCGCTCCTCGTGCCGTCGCTCGAACTCAGAGGCGATGACGCGCGGCGGGCGGGAGGGTGGCATCGCCCGGAGGATCGCGCGCGAGTGGCCGTCCGGGGCGGGGAGCACCGTCTCGCCGGGCACCGGGGTCGGCGCCGGTTCCTCGCGCACGACGTCGGGCGACGTGGGCAGCAGGGCGAGCTCACGACGCTCGACGCGGAAGCGGAGAGCGCCGTCCGCATCCCATCGCGGCTGCGTCGCGTGCGCCCCTTCGGCGGAGACGCGTCGCGCCGGCGTGGAGGCGTCGGTCGCGGCGAGCCAGATCTCGCTCGGTTCGCGGTTGGTGGCCTCGTCGCGGCCGGTGACGGCGAACGCGACCCACCGGCCGTCAGGGGAGAGCCGAGGCGCTCCCGGCGTGCGGATCCGATAGAAGTCCTCGATCGCCAGTGGCCGTCCGGTTCGGCTCACGGTGCCGGCGTCGAGCGGGCGCGTATCGCGCGGTGCCTGCGCCGCCACGGTTCCCCGCGGCGGAGCCAGGATGGTCACCGCGACGAGCATCGCGAGTGGGAGTCCGCCACGGGACTGAGGATCACGCATCGGTCGGGACCCGACGGATGGAGGAGGGCTTCGGACTCAGACTCCGAAGCAGTAGAAGAGGCCGTTCCCGCCGGTCGCGACGAGGTTGGGCTGGCTGCATCCGCGCGAGCGGTGGGCGGAGTTCCACGATGTCGGACGGACACCGCCGCCCACCTTGTCGTGATGGCCGACGAACGCGCCGGCCGGCGCCTCGGCGGTGCTGGTCCAGTTCGCGCAGGTCGTGTCGAGCGTATCGATGGCGAGCGTGCCGTCGGGGCTCGAGCCGGTGAGGATGTCGTGCTGGTTGGGCGTGTCGCCGCGTCCGTTCACCATCTCGCCCTTCTCGTTCAGCGAGCCGGCCTTGCCGAGCCCGTTGTCGTCCGCGTGGAGGTGGGCGATGTCGCGTGCGACCATCACGCCCTTCGCGTTGTAGAAGGGACCGGTGCCGATCCGGTCGCGAGCGTTCACCGCCGGTGCGCCGGCGGAGGCCGTGGCACTGAGGTAGGCGCGCCAGGTCTTGTTCGCGGCGCCGACCGCGGCAGCGAGCCGCGCACAGTGCGCGTCGGCGCCGGCGAGGCCTCCGAGGTTCGCGCCATTCCCCGTACCGACGCTCGTGATGAAGAAGTTCATCGTCGGCTGCTGCTCGGGTGCGGAGACGGCGCCGCCGGTGACGACGAGGACGGTGCCAAGGGCGAGGTAACGGACGGGATTCATCAGCGGATCCTCGATGCGTTGGGAGGCGTGGTGCCCATTGGGGCGATGCACGGAAGGTGCGGGGCGCGCCGATGCGCGGCAACCCGCCCGCAGGCTCAGCTGCCCCCGACGACCGGCAGTCCGCCCCCGCTCGGTGCCAGCGGTTCCTCGCGGTTCCGCATGTGGTCCGCGAGTTGCCGCAACTTCCCGCGGAGCATCTCGCGCACCTCGCCCGGCATCTCGTGCGCGTCGAGCGCCCGCTCCATGCACCAGAGCCACTCGTCGCGTTCCTTCGCCCCGATCGAGAAGGGCAGGTGTCTCGCGCGCAGCATCGGGTGTCCGTACCGCTCGACGTATCGCGGCGGCCCGCCGGTCCACCCGGTGAGGTAGAGCGTGAGTTTCTCGCGCGAGGACTTGAGGCTCGTCGCGTGGAGCGCCCGGATCGTCGCGGCCTCCGGCGACGCGTCCATCAGGTCGTAGAAGCGGTCCACGAGCGCGCGCACTCCCGCTTCGCCCCCGAGCGCGTCGAACGGCGTCACGCCTCGGCCTTGAGGCGGATCAGGCCTTCCTGTGCCGAGCTCGCCACGAGCCGACCCTCCTGCGTGAAGACCTGTCCGCGGACGAATCCGCGCGCGCCGAACGCCGCCGGCGAGTCGCTGACATAGAGCAGCCACTCGTCCGCGCGGAACGGCCGGTGCATCCAGAGCGTGTGGTCGAGCGACGCGATGATCAGCCGGGGATCGCGGAAGCGCACGTCGTGCGGCTGCAGCGAGGTGGGGAGGAAGCCGTAGTCCGACGCGTAGGCGAGCACCGCCTGGTGCAGCATCGGGGTGTCGGGCATCCGCTCGGGGACGCGGAACCAGACGATCCGCTGCGCGCGTTCCGCCGCCACCGGCTCGTGTCGCGTGAACGGGTCGGCGGGCTGCACCGGGCGGAAGTCGATCGGACGGTCCTGGGTGAGCACCGCCCGCAGGGGCTCGGGGATCCGGTCGGCTCGAGCGCGGAGGAGGTCGAGTTCCCTCGGCAGGCTCTCCGGCGCCGGCACCGTGGGCATCGCGGTCTGGTGGTCGAGTCCCGGCTCGGCGATATGGAATGAGGCCGAGAGGTGGAAGATCGCCTCGCCGTGCTGGATGGCGGTGACTCGGCGACTCGTGAAGCTGCGACCGTCGCGCGGGCGGTCCACGAAGTAGACGATCGGCGCGCGGAAGTCCCCCTCGCGCAGGAAGTACCCGTGCACGGAGTGCGCCTCGCGCGCGTCGGGCACGGTGCGCCGCGCCGCCACCAGCGCCTGCGCGAAGACCTGCCCGCCGAACACCCGCCCCGTCCCGACGTCGCGGTTCGCGCCGCGATAGATGTTGACCTCGAGGGGCTCGAGCTCGAGGAGGGCGAGCAGGTCCCCGACGACCGACATCCGCTACTGCGCGCGCAGCATGTTGGCCGGATCCACGCGGGCCGCGCGCATCGCCGGGATCCAGCAGGCCACCACGCCGGTGACCGTCATCAGGACGGCGACGGCGACGAGCGTGAGCGGGTCCCCCGGCTGCACGCCGAAGAGCAGCCCCTGGATCAGGCGCGACAGCGCGAAGGCGCCGACCACCCCGATGGCAAGGCCGAGCACGACGAGACGGAACCCCTCGGAGACGAACATCCGCTGCACCCGGCCGGCGTCGGCACCGAGGCTCATCCGGATCCCGATCTCGTTCGTGCGGGCCGACACCGAGAACGCCATCACCGCGGCGATCCCGATCGCCGCGAGCGAAGCCGCGAGGAGGCCGAAGGAGCCGACGAGCATCGCGTTCAGCCGGCGCGGCCCGACGCTCTCGTCGCGGATCGCGTCGAGCGTCATCAGGTTCTCGATCGGCTGGCGAGGCGCGATCGAGCGGACGATCGCGCGGGCCGCGACCGCGATCCCCTGCGGATCGACGTCCGCGCGGACCACGACCCCGCCACCCGGGAAGGGCCCCTGCTGGAAGGGCATGAAGGTCACCGGAACCGGCGCGGCGTCGAGTCCGCCGTCCTTCGTGTTCGGCACGACGCCCACCACGGTCCGCCACTCCTCCTGCATCCCGATGAACCGGAGGATGTCGCCCGTCCACGTGATGCGCCGGCCGACCGGATCCTCGTTGGGGAAGAGCCGATCCGCCATCTGCTGGTTGATGATCACCACCTTCGGCGCCTGCGCGTCGTCGGTGATCGCGAAGTCGCGCCCCTTGAGGATCCGGATCCCCGACGCGCGGAAGTACCCGTGGTCGGCGGTGCGGAACTCGGAGATCGGCTGGGCCTCACCCTGCTCGACGACCTTCCCCTCGGCCTTGATCGGCAGCTGGAAGCCGGCGCTGCGCAGCGGCATCGTGGACCCGAGGCCGACGATGTTGACGCCCGGCAGGGTCGCGAGTTCCTCGCGCATCCGTTCGTAGCGCTGCACGGCGCCGTTCATGTCGTCGGGGGAGGTGAAGTCCACCGGCACCTCCATCGTGAGCACATTGGTGGGGTCGAGGCCGGGGTCCACCGCCGCGAGCGCCTGCATCGAGCGGACGAGGAGCCCCGCGCCGGCGAGGAGCACCACCGAGACCGCGACCTGCGTGACCACCAGCGCGCGCTGGAGTCGGCGGCGGCGCACGCCGCCGCTCGAGCGCGACCCCGAGGACGCGAGGCCGGACCCCAGTGACCCTTCGTTGCCGATGTTCGGCGCGAAGGCGAGCAGCACCGCGACGACGACGGCGAGGACCAGCGTGAAGGCGAGGACGACGCCATCCACCCGGATCTCGTCGGCGCGCGGGCTGTACCGTCCGATGAAGCTCGTCAGCAGGTCCACGCCGCCGTAGGCGATCACGAGCCCGAGCGCCGCCCCGGCCATCGCGAGCACCAGGTTCTCGGCGAGGAGGAGGCGGCGGAGGCGGGTGGTGCCGGCGCCGAGCGCAGCGCGCACGGTCATCTCGTGCTCACGCCGGATGCCGCGCATCAGCGTCAGGTTGCCCACGTTCGCGATCGCGATGACGAGCACGAACGCCGCCGCGCCCATCAGCAGCCAGAGCGTGAGCCTGGCGTCCTGCCCGAGCACCTCGTGGAAGGGGGTCACCGTCACGCGGTAGCCGGACGCGGCATCGTACTGCTCCGGGTACTGCTCGTGCACGCGGGAGGTGATCGCCGCCACCTCCTGCCGCGCCTGCTCGACGCTCGCGTCCGGCGCGAGGCGCGCGATCATCTCGGTCATCCGGTGCGAGCGGCCGTCCTGCATCAGCGCGCTCACGTGATGCTCGCTGATGCTCATGTTCATCAGGGCGTCGATCCGCTGCGGGAAGAAGGGCGCCGGCTCCAGCACGCCGATCACCTC
>CAZYUL010000047.1:0-21531 GCA_964650715.1 uncultured Gemmatimonas sp.
CTGCCCGCGGACCTCGCGCGCCCCGGTGCCGCGGCAGCGCTGGCGGCCTCGGCGCGCGCGGCGCTCGGCGCCGATCCCGACATCGTCGTGCACGCCGCGGGGACGTTCCCCCTCGCGCCGATCGAGGCGACCGACGACGTCACCCTCGACACCGCGCTCGCGCTCAACGTGGCCGCGCCGCTCCGGCTCACGCGCGAGCTGTTGCCGGGGATGCGTTCGCGCGGGAGCGGGCACGTGGTGACGATCGGGTCGGTCGCCGACCGCGTGGTCTATCCCGACAACGCGGCGTACGCGGCGAGCAAGCACGCGGTCCGCGCGCTGCACGAGACCCTGCGCGCCGAGACCCGGGGCAGCGGGGTCCGCGCGACGCTGGTCTCTCCCGCGGCCACCGACACGCCGATCTGGGACCCGTACGCCCCCGACGCGTCGCCGCACCTCCCCTCGCGGAGCGCGATGCTCCGCGCCGAGGACGTGGCCGATGCCGTCTGCTGGGCGGTCACGCGCCCCGCGCACGTGGACGTCGAGGAGCTGCGGCTCGCGCGGAGCTGACGCCGCGGGGCCGCGTGTCGCGCAGCGCGCGCTAGGCCTTGCCGACCCCCGAGAGGATGTCGTCCTCGAACTCGTCCGCGAGTGACCGCGTGACCGCGTCGAAGCTCTGCGTGCGCTCGAAGACCGCGCGCTGCCGCTCCGCGCTCGTCGGCGCGCCGCTCGCGAGGCGCTGCAGCGGTTCGATGTACGACTCGTTCCCGGCGAGGTCGCCGTCGCGCACGAGCCCCTCGATGGTGCGCGCGAGGTAGGGCCGCGCCGCCTCGGTGCTGCCGTCGTCGCCGACCACGTAGTCGGCGTCGAGCCCGTGGCGCGAGGCGCGCCACTTGTTCTCGCGAAGGAGCCAGGCCGGGGGGTGGCTCCGCGCCTCGCCCGCCGCGATCCGCCGACCGGCCCGCCGCGCCAGGCCCTGCGCGAGCGCGACGATGACCGCCGTCTCGCGCACCGTCGCGAGGCCGTCACAGACGCGGATCTCCAGCGTGCCGTACCGAGGGCTCGGCCGGATGTCCCACCAGAGGTCCTTCAGCGAGGTGATCGCGTGCGCCTTCTGCAGGATGCCGACGAGCTCGGCGAACTCGTTCCAGTCCTTCACCAGCGACGGCATCCCGCCCGTCGGCATCGCCTCGAAGACGGTGATCCGCGACGAGGAGAGTCCCGTCGCCTCGCCCTGCCAGAAGGGCGAACTCGTCGACGCGGCGAGCAGCAGCCCGAGGTCCCACATCAGCTCGTTCTGCACCGCGATGCAGGTCTCCGGGTCCGGCATGCCGATGTGCACGTGCAACCCGAAGATCAGGAGCCGGCGCGCGATCCATTGGTTGCGCGCGATGAGGCCGTGGTAGCGATCGGCCGGGAAGAGCTTGCGTTCCTGGTAACGCGCGGTGGGGTGCGTGCCGGTCGCGATGAACCGGACACCCTGTTCGCGCGCGATCTTGAGCAGCGGGACCATCGTCGCGCGGAGGTCGGCCTCGGCCGCGGTCGCGTTGGGCCGCGGGAGGGTGTTGACCTCGATCATCGACTGGAAGATCTCCGGCTGGACGGTCTTGGGACCGCTCCACCGGCTCAGCAGCTGGGTGGCCTTCGGGGAGAGCTCGTGGGTCTCGCGATCCACGATCTGGAGCTCCACTTCGACGCCGAGCGTGAAGGGTTCCGAGGGCGCGAACTCGAGCATGCGCGCTCCGGGCGTGAGGGAGGTTCCGGCGCCCGCTTCGTGCGCGCGCCGACAATCCCCTAGGTTACCCACGATGCGCACCGAAGTGCAACCGCGACGTGGCGATGCGACTCGACCTCGCTGAGCGACTCCGCTGCCCGCGCCCGCACGCGCCGTCGCCGCTCGTTGTCGTCGCGTCGGAGGTCGCGGGCCGCGAGCTGCGTCGCGGCGTCGCGGGGTGTCCCGTCTGCCGCTACGAGGCCCGCTTCGAGGGCGGTGATCTCTTCGCGGAGGGTGCGGGTCCCGCCGCGGCCGCGCCACCGCCGGTCCCCGTGGTGGAGTCCCCGGGCCTGGCGCAGGGTGTCGAACGGCTCGCGGCGTTGCTCGGGCTCGTCGAGCCGGGTCTCCCGGTGCTGCTGCTCGGCGAGTACGCCGCGCTCGGCGCGCCACTCGCCGCGGCGACCGGGGCGATCATCCCCACGGTCGTCGGATTCGGCGATGCCGTGCCATTCGCCGACCGCACCTTCCGCGGTGTCGCGGTGGGCGGCACGTGCAGCGCGCAGCTCGCGGACGCGGCGGTGCGCGCCGCCGCGGTCGGCGCGCGGATCGTGACGAGCGCGTCGCGCGCGATCCCTGCCGGGGTGCGTGAGCTCGCCCGTGACGCACGCGAGGTCGTCGGCGAAGTGGCGGCGGCGCCGTCGCCCGTGCCGCTCGTTCGCGGCGCGCGGAGGGATCCGCTAGGCTGACACCATCCGGTGGATCACCTGCGCCAGCTCCTCGAGCGAGACGGGCTTCTGCAGGAGGATCACTCCGTCGGCACCCGGGGAGTCGTCGAGGCGATGGCCGGAGGCCTGCGCGATCGGGATGTCGGGGCGGATCTCGCGCAGGGCACGGGCGAGCGCGGCGCCGGACATCCCCGGCATCTGGTAGTCACTGACGACGGCGTGGAACGCGCTCGGCGCGGTGCGGAACGCCTGCACCGCCGCGTGCGGATCGGTGAACCCGGTCACCTCGTAGCCGAGCCGTCGCAGCATCCGCGTCATCACGAACAGCACCGCCTCCTCGTCGTCCACGTAGAGGATGTGCTGGCCGTTCCCCCGCGGGATCGGCGCCGGCCGGTCCTCGGTGATCGCTTCGCCGGCGATCGCGGGGAGGAACACGTCTATGGTCGTGCCGACGCCGACCTTGCTGTCAATGTCAATGACGCCCTCGTGCTCCTGGATGATCCCGTGCACGACGGCGAGGCCGAGTCCCGTGCCGCCCTGTCCCTTGGTCGAGAAGAAGGGCTCGAAGACGCGCTCGAGCACCTCGCGGCTCATCCCCGTTCCGGTGTCGCGGACGCGGAGGCGGATGTAGCGGCCCTCCCGCAATGCGATCGTGCCGACGCTCGGTGGCTCCACGACGTCCAGCGCGGCGAGGGAGATCAGGAGGGACCCGCCGCGCTCGCGCATCGCGTGGATCGCGTTGGTGCCGAGGTTGGTGATCACCTGGTGGAGCTGCGAGGCGTCGGCGAGGACCGCGGGGAGGTCGGCACCTGCCTCCGACTCGATCGCCACGTTCGGCGGGGCCCCGGTCCGGAGCAGCTTCCGCACCTCCTCGACGACCCCCTGGAGCCGGAGGGGACGGCGCTTCGCCTCCTGCTTCCGGCTGAAGGCGAGGATCTGCCGCACGAGGTCCGTCGCCCGGACCGACGCCTTCACGACCTCCTCGACGTGCTCGCGCGCCGGGTCGTCGGCGGAGAGCAGGTCGTTGGCGAGCCGCGCGTTCCCCGAGATCGCGGTGAGGATGTTGTTGAAGTCGTGCGCGATGCCGCCGGCGAGCGTGCCGAGGGCCTCCATCTTCTGCGACTGCCGGAGCTGCCCCTCGACGGTCCGGCGCAGCGACTCCGCGTAGTCCCGGTCGAGATGGACCTCGAGCAGCTCGACGAACGAGTCGAGCACCGCGCGCTCCTCGCCGAGGAACGGTCCCTCGTCGGCCTCGGCGCGCGGCTCGAGGTAGGCGACCTCCACGCGGCCCGTGCCCCCCGCGGACCGGATCGGCGAGACCAGCGTCCACGGCGTCTCCCGCCAGCCCTCGGTGGTCACGACGAGGTCGCGGTAGGTGATGCGGACCACACAGACCTCGGGGAATCGCCACGCGGACGGGATCATCGCGGCGAGTTCGCGCAGGAAGGTCGCGTCCACGGGGCGGTCGCGTTCGAGGTAGCGCGCCGCGCCGTGCAGGAGGCTCAGCTCCTTCACGCGCTCCTTCAGCGCGCCCAGCAGGCGCTCCCGCTCGCGCTCCGCCTCCCTCCGCTCGGTGACATCCATCGTCATCCCCACGTGGCGCACGGCCTTCCCGGCGCCGTCGGCCATCGTCATCGCCGCGTACTCGAGATGACGCTGCCTGCCGTCGGGCAGGCGGAGGCGGAACTCGACGCGCGACTTCCCGAGCGACAGCTCGCGCTCCTGCGTGCCCTCCACCACCTTGCCCACATCGTCGGGATGGATGCGCGCGAGGATCTCGTCGCGCGGCACCTCCATGGTGGGGCTCGGCTCGAAACCGTAGATCTCGTGGAGACGCTTGTCGAAGCGGATCGTGTCGGCGCCGACGTCGCGCTCCCAGACGCCGATGCCGCCGGCCTCATGCGCCAGCGCCAACCGTTCCTGCGCGGCGCGGCGGTCGGCGAGTTCCTCGTCAGCGCGCTGCAGCGCTCGCCGCATCGAGCGGAAGGCCATGCGCTGCAGCGTGATCGCGATGCTGATGTAGAGGCAGACGAGGAGCCACCGGCTGATCGGCTGGTGGTCTATCCCGACGGCCGGGATGCGGCCCGTCCACTCTCCGACGAGCAGCAGGAAGCCGAGGGCGGCGCAGGCGGCCCCGAGGATGATCCCCGCGCGCTGGCCGAGCAGGAAGCCGCCCATCAGGACGAAGACCACGTACGCGCTGATCCCCGGCGACCGGATCCCTCCCGCAGGGATGGCGTTGTACGTGACGAGCAGGCTGAGGCCGAGCACCAGCACCCAACCGCCGATCCGGACGGACCCGCGCCGGGCCAGCCAGAGGGCTGCGCCGCCGATCGCCAGCACGGCGCCGATCGAGATGAAGGAGCGCCCCGAGACCGAGCGTTGCAGCGCCGCGACGAGGAGGAGGAACGTCGTCGCGATGACCATCGTCGAGATCGCGACCGCCGCGAGCGCACCTGGCTCAGCTGCGCGCCGCTCGGCCAGTGGTGAGCTCACTTGGGAACGGCGGTCATCCGCGCGCATGGCCAAGAGCTTCGTTCCCGGGGCGAGCCGCCGCAAGCTCCCGGCCGCCCGGCCGGCGGTCCCCTACTCGTCCCCCGCGTACAGCTTGTCTATCACCGCCTTGTAGTGCTCGTCTATCACCCGCCGCTTCACGCTCAGCTTGGGCGTCAGCTCCCCCCGCTCGATCGAGAAGTCGTGCTCCAGCAGCGCGATCTTCTTCGGCGTCTCGAAGCTCGCGAGCCCCTCCAGCGTGCTCCGCACCTCCTTGTCCATCTTCGCGCGGACAGTCGGCATCTCCAGCAGCTGCCGGCGGTCGGTCCAGATGATCTCCTTCATCGTCCCGGCCCACTTCTCGAGGTTGTCCCAGTTCGGGACGACGAGCAGCACCGGGAACTTCCGCTTGTCGCCGATCATCACCGCCTGCGAGACGTACTTGTTCGTCTTCACCCGGTTCTCGATCGGCTGCGGCGCGATGTTCTTCCCGCCGGCCGTCACGATGATGTCCTTCTTGCGGTCGGTGATCCGGAGGAACCCGTCCTCGAGCACGCCGATGTCGCCGGTGTGGAACCACCCGTCGGCGTCGATCGCCTCGGCGGTCGCATCGGGGCGATTGAAGTAGCCCTTCATCACGTGGGGACCACGGGTGAGGATCTCGCCGTCCTCGGCGATCCGCACCTCCGCGCCGGCGATCGGCTTGCCGACGGTGCCGATGCGGAAGCCCGCCTCGCAGTTCACCGCGATCACCGGCGACGTCTCGGTGAGGCCGTACCCCTCCAGGATCCGCAGCCCCGCGGCGTAGAAGAACTTGTTGATGGACGGGGCCAGCGGCGCGCCCCCCGAGACGAAGAACTTGAGCCGCCCCCCGGTGCGCTCCTTCAACTTGGAGAACACCAGCTTCTGCGCGATGCCGTACTTCCACGCGAGCACGGCGCCGGGGCGCCGCCCGGCGAGCATCTCGTCGGCCCACGCGTCCGCGACGCCGCGCGCCCAGGAGAAGATCCGCGCCTTCACCGCGCCCCCCGACATCGCGTTCTCCAGCACCCGCGCGTACATCTTCTCGAACAGCCGCGGCACCGACATCGCGAAGTGCGGTCGCACTTCCGAGAGGTTGAACGGCACGGTGTCTATGCTCTCGGCGTAGGCGATGCTCACGCCGACGTTGAAGCAGAGGTAATCCCCCATCCGCTCGAAGATGTGCGAGAGGGGGAGGAAGCTCAGGGCGGTGTCCCCGGGGCCCACGGGGAAGAGCTCGGAGCAGGCGAGCACGTTCGACGCGATGTTGTCGTGCGTCAGCATCACGCCCTTCGGCAGGCCGGTCGTGCCCGAGGTGTAGATCAGGGTCGCGAGGTCGTCGGGCCGCACGGCGAGCGCACCGCGCTTCCACTCGGCCGCGCGCTGCTCGCTGTCGAGCGTCGTCCCCTTCGCCTCCAGCTCGCGGAAGCTGAGGTCCGCGCCCGGCGGGGCGGGATCCGCGAAGCTGATCACGGTCCGGACCGTATTCAGCTTCGAGCGCACCGACGCCACCTTCGCCGCCTGGTCCGCGGACGACACGAAGATCGCGACGGCGCCCGAGTCGTTGAGCGGGTGGACCACCTGGTCCGCGGGCAGCGTGGGATAGATCGGCACGTCGGTCATCCCGCCGCCGAGGCACGCCCAGTCGGCGAGCGCCCACTCGGGCCGGTTCTCCGACATGATCGCGATGCGGTCACCCCGCTGCACGCCGAGGCTGGTGAGGGCGAGCGAGACCCGGCGCGCGCGCTGCAGCACCTCGCGGTGGGGGATCGGCACGTACTTCCCGTCGCGCTTGTACTGGTACGCGTCGGGGAGGTCGTGCCGCTCGATCGCCGCGAAGAAGAGCGCGGTGAGGGTGGTCGGTGCGGGGCGGGGGCCGCCGGACGCGATCATGCGGGGATTCCCTCGGAGGGAGGCGCCGTCAGGGCGCCGCTGGGGGCGAGACCTTCACCTTGAAGATGATTGGGCTGCCGGCGACCGGCACCCCATGCAGGCGCGACTCCGCGACGACGAGGAACGAGTCCACCGCCTGTGGGAGGCGATTGGCCCAGATCCGCAGCCGGCGCGTGGACCCTCCGTCGGTCTGCGTGGTGTCCGTCCCCGAGCGCGCGCCGCCGCTCGTCTGGAGCGTCACGAGCGACGTGTCCTTCGGGTCGAGGGTGTCCCCCTCGTGCACGGCCCGCCAGCGCACGATCCACCCCTGCACGCCGGGGCCCAGGCCGCCCACCGTGTCGGTCGTCTGCAGGCGCACGGTCAGGGTCGGCGTCAGGTTCGACGGCGCATCCGGCAGCGCATAGGTGAACGCGACATTCGTGTCCTGCGTCGTGAGGAGCGTGTCGGGCCGCCGCGCGATGCGCACCGTGCGCTGCGGCGAGTGGAGGCCGGCGACGGAACCGATGATCCGCACCGAGCCGTCGCGCCGCGTCGTCGTGAGGATCCCGTCCACGTCCACCGTCGCGCCTGTGTCGAGCACGAACCAGGCGGTCCCCACGCCATCTATCGCGTCGCCGTCGCTGTTGTACGCCGTGACCCGGATCGGCTTCACCAGGCCGAGCGAGTCGCGCATCGTGTCGCCGGCCAGCAGTGAAGGCCAGGGGATGCTGTCGAAGTCCACCGCGAACGGGGCGTCGGGGTCGGTGCTGATGTCCAGGCACCCGAGCAGCGCGGCGACGACGACCGCCATCGGGGCGCTCCATCGCGCGCCCCGTGTCCCGCGCCGCGCCGTCACAGCCCGATCCGCTCCGCGAGCCGCGTCGCGAGGTTCACGTAGGCCTGCGACGCCTCGTCGGCGGGCGTGCGCACCACCACCGGCTGCCCCGCGGCGAACGACTCGGCCACCGCGTGCGTGCGCGGGACCACGAGGTCCAGCATCAGGTGCGGCGGCACCTTCTCGCGGATGTAGGCCGCGGTCGTCTCGCACGCGGGATTCCCCGCCTCGAACATCGTGAGGAGGATCCCGTCGAAGACCAGTCGTTCGTGGGTGGACACGATATCCTGGATACCCCGCAGGATCTGCGGCGTCGTCTGCAGGGCGAGGGGCTCCGCCTGGAGGGGGATCAGCACGCGGTCGGAGGCGGCGAGGGTGCCGCGCGTGACGGGTCCCAGCCCCGGCGGGGTGTCCACCACCACCAGGTCGCAGCGCTCCGCGGCGGCATTGAGCATCCGGGCCAGCAGGTCCGATGAGGCGATCTGCTCCTGGTACGCCGTGTGGTCCACCGCGTCGGTCACGCTCCCCGCGAGCATCACCCGGAGCCAGGGGAGGGAGGTGGGGAGCAGGATGTCGCGGAGCGATCGCTCGCCCGAGAGGTGGTCGGCGAAGCCGTAGGTCGGGTGCCCGCGCCGGAGTCCGGCGCCGTAGCGCACGGAGCCCTGCGGATCCACGTCCACGAGCAGGGTCTTCAGGCCGCGCCGGGCGAAGGCGGCGGCGAGGTTCACGGCGGTCGTCGTCTTGCCGACGCCGCCCTTCTGGCTCACGATCGAGAGGACCTTCCCCACGTCACTCCCCTGCGGTGGGCGACGCGCCGTCGGCGGGCGCGCGCAATTGGTCGAGCGTCGCCTGCGCGTGGGCGATCCACCGCGCCGCGTCAGGGCCTCCCGGCGGATGCGCGAGGAAGGCCGAGAGGTGCTTCGCGGTCCCCGTCGCATCGCCGCGCTTCAGGAGCAGGAACGCGAGCCCATAGTGGGCGCCGGAGAGCGTCGGGTCGAGCTCGAGCGCCTTCCGGTACGCGCGCACCGCCTCCTCCAGCCGGCCGATGCGCGAGAGCGCGATCGCCATGTTCTGCAGGATCTTCAGGTCGTCCGGGCGCTCCCGCAGGGCCAGCCGGTAGCTGGTCACCGCGGCGTCGTAGTCCCCCTGACGCTCCAGGACCAGCGCCTCGTTCAGGTAGTCGAGACGCTGCCGGTGCTGCTTCTGTGCGGACTCGGAACGGCCGCCGAAGAGGCGGTCCCAGAAAGACATGGCGTCTCGGTTCGGCGGGGCGGGAATCCCGGTCAAGTTAGGTTCGGGCCGGGGGGGCAGCAACCGCGATTCCCCCGCGCGCGCCCGCCCGGTAGCTTGCCCGAGCACCCTCGAGTCCAAGGACATCGCCATGCCAGCGCGCCGTTCCGCCCCTGCCGCACCCCGCGAGACGATGCACGTGGACTGGCTGCTCTTCGGCGAGCTCTCCCGCGCGCTCGCGCTCAAGGTCTCCCGCGAGTTCGACCCCGAGGTCGTCATCGGGGTCGCCACCGCCGGGGTCGTGCCCGGCGCGGTCGTCGCGGCGATGCTCGACCGCCCCTTCCACTCGATCATCGTCTCGCGGCGCTTCCAGTCGCCGACCGTCCGCGAGACCCCGGCGGTCCTCTCGGCGGCCCCCGCCGACGTGATCGGCAAGCGGGTGCTCATCGTGGACGAGACCTGCAACGCCGGCGACACGATGCGCCTCGCGAAGGCCGCGATAATCAATGGGGGCGCCGCCGAGGTCCGCACCGCGGTGAGCTTCAAGACGGGACCCTACAAGCCCGATTTCCACGCCCTCGAGACCGAGAGCATGATCGTGCTCCCGTGGGATCGCGAGCAGATCGTGGATGGGGACCTCCGACCGAACCCGAAGTACGGGCCCGGCGGCGGCTACTAGCGCAGGTCCTTCAGCGCGTCCTCGTAGCCGATCCCGTCGGTCAGGCGCTGGTACACGTGGCCGATCACCTCGGGACTCCCGAGGATGAATCGGCAGGACGTGGACCCGGCCGAGCGGCACTCGACCTCCATGCAGCCGAGCTGGCCGTCGGCGACGCGCCCGAAGAAGTCGGCGAGCATCCCCGCCGAGTAGTAGCACGAGGGATACGGCATCCCCGCGGTGGGATCCGCCTCCGACCAGTCGGTGGAGTCGATCGCCACGACGGTGTCGCCGACGCTGCTCAGCGCGACCGTTCCCCAGCCAGCCTCGGCGAAGAAGCGCGCGGCCATCTCCTTGAAGTGCTGGTAGGCCATCGTCTCGGGCGAGGCCTCGCCGTTGGCGGCGCACCAGTCGCGGAAGGCGCCGAACACCGCCTCGCCGCCGGCGTATCCCGCCTCCTGCAGCACGGTGGCGAAGCCATCGCCGAGGTCGCGCACGAGGGCCGCGCGGAGCGCACGGATCGAGGCGTGGGGGACCGCCGAGAGCGAACTGGGGGAGATCGTGCGCGGGTTCATCGTCCGGTCAAAGAAGGGTCACCCACCGATGCGGCGCAAGAGTTCGGCCTCGTCTATCACCTCGATGCCGAGTTCGCGCGCCTTGTCGAGCTTGCTGCCGGCCTCCTCGCCGGCGACGACGAAGTCCGTGGCCTTCGAGACGGAGCTCGTCACCTTGCCTCCGGCCGCCTCGACCCGCTCGGTCGCCTGCGGCCGCGAGAGGGTCGGGAGGGTCCCGGTGATGACGACCTTCTTCCCCTTCAAGGCACCGCTCGCGGTCGCGGCCCGCGGCTCGTCCATCCGAACGCCGGCGCGCGCGAGGCGGTCGATCAGGTCACGCACCGCCGGCTCGGCGAGCCAGGCGTGCACCGACTCGGCCATCGTGCGGCCCACCCCGTGGAGCGCCTCGATCTCCTCCACCGTCGCGGTCTGCAGGGCCTCCATCGAGCCGAACGAGCGCGCCAGCAGCTTCGCGCTCTCGGCGCCGACGTGCCGGATCCCGAGGGCGTTGAGGAGGCGCGAGAGGGGCTGCTGCCGCGAGGCGGCGATGGCGGCGACCAGCTGCTCCGCGCTCCGCTCGGCGAACCGCTCCAGCGCCGCGACGTGCGGGGCCTCGAGCACGTAGAGGTCGGCGACGTCGTTGACGAGCCCCGCGGCGATGAGCTGCTCGAGCCGCTGGTAGCTCAGGCCGCGGATGTCCATCGCGTCGCGCGACGTGAAGTGCGCGAGCGCCTCCAGCCGGCGGCCCGGGCAGCCGACGTTGGGGCAATAGGTCGCGACCTCCTCCTCGTCGCGCACCGCCGGCGTGCCGCAGATGGGGCAATGCGTCGGGGCGTGCACGACCCGCTCCTCGCCGGTGCGGCGGGCGGGGACCGGCCCGAGGATCTGCGGGATCACCTCGCCGGCGCGCTTCACCTGCACCGTGTCGCCGATCCGCAGGTCCTTCTCGGCCACGAGCTCGAAGTTGTGCAGGGTCGCGTAGTTGATCGTGGCGCCGCCGACCTCGACCGGTGCGAGCACGGCCCGCGGGGTGAGGGCGCCGGTGCGCCCCACCTGCACCTCGATGTCGAGGAGCGTCGTCTCGGCGATGTCGGGCGCGAACTTCCGCGCCACCGCCCAGCGGGGCACGCGGCCGCCCACGACGCCGAGCTCCGTCTGCAGCGTGAGGCGGTTCACCTTGACGACGCCGCCGTCTATCGCGAAGGGGAGCTCCGGTCGGATCGTCGTCTCCACCTCGCGGGCCCACGCGTGCACGTCGGCGAGTGAGCCGCACCGCCGCCGGTGCGGCGCCACCGGGATCCCCCACGAGTCGAGCGTCTCGAGGAGGTCCCACTGCGTGTCGAATGGCAGCGTCGCGACGCCGGGCATCGCGAAGGCGTAGCCGAAGAATCGGAGCGGCTTCTTCGCGGTCTCCTTCGGGTCCTTCTGGCGCAGGGCGCCGGCCGCGGAATTGCGCGGGTTCGCGAAGACCTCCTCGCCGGCCTTCACCCGCTCCTGGTTCAGGCGCTCGAACCCGTCGAAGGTCATGAAGACCTCGCCGCGGATCTCGATCACCTTCGGATGCGACTTCCCGCCGAGGTGGCGCGGGATGTCGGCGATCGTGCGGACGTTCGCGGTCACGTCCTCTCCGACCGTCCCGTTCCCGCGCGTGGCCGCCGTGACCAGCGTGCCGTCGCGATAGGTCAGGGAGACCGCGGCGCCGTCTATCTTGAGCTCGCAGCAGTAGCCGTCGGCGTCCACCGCATCGCCGGTGAGCTTGCGGAGGCGCGCCTCCCACTCGCCGAGTTCGGTCTCGTCGAAGGCGTTGTCGAGCGACACCATCGGCACGAGGTGCGTGTGCTTCGCGAGGTGGCTCTCGCCGATGTCGGCCCCGACGCGCGCCGTGGGGGAATCGGCGTCCCGCACCTCGGGGTGGTCGCGCTCGAGCGCCTGGAGCTCGCGGAAGAGCTTGTCGTACTCCGCGTCGCTGAGGGTCGGCTTGTCGAGGACGTAGTACTCGTGCGCCGCCCGTTCGATCAGGCGGCGCAGTTCCGCGGCGCGCGCGGCCGGCCCGCTCAGTCCGCCGCGCCCTCGCCGTCGGCGGCGTCGCGCCCGGCGTCGGCGAGCCCGCCCTGGAGCAGGAAGTTCTCGACGAAGAAGAGCCCCGGCTCTCCCGCGCGCTTCACCATCCGCAGCAGCGTGTCCATCGAGGAGACCTCCTCCCGCTGCTCGTTCACGAACCACTCGAGCGCGTTCTTCGAGAGGTGGTCCTTGTCCTTGATGGCGAGGTCCACGATCTCGTTGATCTGCTTCGTCACGCGCAGCTCCGACTCCAGCGCGAGCTTCACCGCGTCGGCCGAGTCCTTGAACGTCGGCCGCGGGGCCGGGATCTGCGGGATCTTGAGCTCCCCGCCGGCGTCGAGGATGTACCGGATGAAGCGCAGCGCGTGCGCCCGCTCCTCGGCGGCCTGCTTGAAGAAGTGGTTCGAGAGCGCGGGGAGCCCCTCGCCGTCGAAGTAGCCGGCGATCGCGACGTATTGGTTCGAGGCCGCGAGCTCATTGCCCACCTGGACGTTGAGCGCGGCGTTCATGGCCTTCGAGATGAGCATCGGCTAGACTCCGGGTCGGATGGATCGGTCGGGGCAGTGAACGTTGGCGGAGCGCCCGGGGTGGGTCAATGACGGTGGTGGAGCTCATCGAGCGGAAGCGCGACGGGGGCCGCCTCTCGGGCGAGGAGTGGCGCACCCTGATGGCCGACTACGCCGCCGGACGGGTCCCCGACTACCAGGTCGCGGCCCTGGCGATGGCGGTCTTCTTCCGCGGGATGGACGACGCGGAGACCGAGGCCCTCACCGCCGCGATGCTCGAGAGCGGGAAGCGGCTCGACCTCTCGCACCTCACGGTCCCGCGGGTGGACAAGCATTCGACCGGCGGCGTCGGGGACAAGGTCTCGCTGGTCCTCGCGCCGCTCGCGGCGGCCTGCGGCATCGCCGTGCCGATGATGTCGGGGCGCGGACTGGGGCACACCGGGGGCACGCTCGACAAGCTCGAGGCGATCCCCGGGTTCCGGACGCGGCTCTCGCTCGCTGACGCGGCGAAGCAGGTGGAGGCCCTCGGCTGCGTGTTGATCGGGCAGACCGAGGAGATCGCGCCCGCCGACCGTCGCCTGTACGCGTTGCGCGATGCGACCGCGACGGTCGAGGCGATCCCGCTGATCGCCGCGAGCATCATGAGCAAGAAGTTGGCCGAGGGGCTGACGGGCCTCGTGCTGGATGTGAAGACCGGGGCTGGGGCGTTCATGCCGAAGATCGAGGACGCACTGGCGCTCGCGAAGACGATGATCGCGCTCGGCGAGCGGCACGGGTGTCCGACGGTGGCCCTTCTTACTGATATGGATGCCCCGCTCGGCGTCGCGTGCGGCAATGCCGTGGAGGTCGAGGAGTCGATCGAGGTGTTGCGCGGCGGTGGGCCGGCCGACCTCCGCGAGGTCACGCTCGCGCTCGCGGACGAGATGCTCGTGGTGGCGGGGATCGCCGCGGACCGGCTGCGCGCGCGGGGGATCGCCGAACGCGCGCTGGCCAGTGGTGCCGCGCTGGAGCGTTTCCGGCAGGTGATCGAGGCGCAAGGCGGCGATCCGCGCGTGGTGGATGATCCGAGGCGAGTGCTGCCGCAGGCGCCGGTGCGGGTGGAGGTGCGAGCGGCGCGTGGAGGGTTCGTCGAGCGTGTCGAGCCGCGTGCGATCGGGCGAGTCATCACCGGGCTCGGCGGGGGACGGACGAAGGTGGAGGATCGCGTGGATCCGGCCGTCGGTGTGCTCGTGCGGGTGAAGCCGGGGACGGCGGTGCGGGACGGGGAGCCGATCGCGACGATCCTCGGGCGCGACAGTGCAGCTGCCGAAGAGGCGTCGGCGGCGGTCGCACGGGCGATCGTGATCGGGGACCGTGTGCCGAAGGCGCGGCCGCTCGTGTCGCACCGGGTATCGGCGGCGGGAGTGGAGGATTTTGCGCGATAGCGCGTATTGCGGCGAGCAGTCGCCGACGTGTTCGCGCTACACAGACCGACTTCACACAGGGGGAGACGTCAGCGGGGCCGCGCTACATAGTCTGGCCGAGGAGTAAGTCGTCTTGTGATTGCGCCGAGCATCGTCGCGGGGCAGGATTAGGCAGACCTGCATAACGGGAGCCCCGAGGGAAGCTCGGTCGGTTAGGCAGGTCTGTCTAGTACACGTTAGCTATCGCTGGCCAGAACTTCGTGCCAAACTGAGGCTCACGGTAGATACAAGGCGCACTATTAAGAATGGTGCCGAACCCCGAGTCCTCCCAACCGGCCGACAACGACGAGGTGCTTTCACGCACGACGGTGATGTTCAATACCGTGGTGGTACTTGAATGCCTAGGCTCAGGTGCGCCGAAGACAGGTCAAACACTGTACGATGACGTGATCTTCCCGATGCGGAGCAGACACGACGAGATGCACTCTGTGTTCCACTCGCTCTCAAACAAGGCGACTCTTCTCCAGCGCCTTGATGAGATCGCAGTGGCGGTGCGGCGACAGCACTGGCGTCCGCTCATCCACATTGAGGCACACGGATCTGAAGCTGGAATCGAGGTTGGCGACAACGACGTCGTCACCTGGACCGAGATCGCACCGGCGCTGGCCCGGATCAATGAGGGATGCCGAAACAACCTCATCGTGAACGCAACGGCATGCAATGGGTGGTTCCTCACCGGAGCGCTGATGCCTTCGGATCGGGCACCGGTGAATTTCATTATCGGTCCACCGGACTCAATGAGCGCAAGCGCCCTGCTAGCTGCAAACCGCGCCTTTTATATGTCCTTGTTAGTGAGTTTCGATCTTACTGTCGCGCTGGGAGTGATGAACGAAGGCCGTCCCTACACCGAGTGGCTGATCAAACCCGCGACGGCGGAGATTCTCTTCTGCCGTGTGTTCCGACAGTATGTCGCGGAACTCGGAAGCGACGTCGCACTGCAGGAGCGGGAGAATGCCATAGTCGCAGATGTCGTGAGGTCCCGGCAACTCACTCCTCTTCAGTCCGCAGACCTGCGCCTCAGAGTTCGGACAGACCTCAAGGACCACAGAGCCGCCTTCGCTCGGCACCGCCACACTTTTCTGATGCTCGACCTCTATCCGGAACTAGAAGGGAGGTTCGGCCTGAAGTTTGAGCACTGCGTGCCGACCGGGTCGAGCTAAGCTGTGCACGCAGGCGCCTTACGATGCTTGCTGCTGACAGTCACGCTGTTGTAGCGCCCGCTACGCGGTCGCATCTTATTGGAGTGTCTGCAGCAGAAGCCCACGTTAGGTGGAGCACCGGGAGATCTCAGTCTTGCCGACGACGATTGCGACCATACTCGTGTTTGCCATCGGGCTTCTGCCCGGCTTCTTCGCAGACTACTTCTACAACCTTGTTTCCGGGTCTGACTGGCGCGACAAGGATTGGCAGAGTGGGCTTCGGCTCATCGGCCTCTCCGCGATCGGACTCTTCCTCTACGTCATGTTCGCGGCGTTCGTCGACGGGATTCCCGCGCTGCACGTTATTCCGGGTTCGTTCGATCCGGAGGCGCTCAGTGCCGTCGGATTGCCGAGGATCCTTGTGCCGTTCGTCGGCCACTCACTCTTCGCTGCGGGCGCAGGATTCGTCGGAGCGCACCTCCACAGGTGGATTTCAAGGAGGTTCGGTGCGTCCGGTCAACCGAGCACCTGGAATCACTTCATCACCGAGGAGGTCGGCGAACGTTGGGTCGTCGTCACTCTGCACTCCGGCGAAGTCTACGCGGGAATGCTACTCATCGCAGAGCAGGGAGTTGCACAATCGGAGCGGGATCTTGTTCTTCGAAGCCCTGCTCTTTGGAGCGTGGACGGCAGTAACTATCAAGTACTTCCGTACCGCGACCTCTTCTTGCCAAGCGCACTAGTACAGAACATCGGAACTCTGCGGCTCGCCAAGGACGCAGATCTCCCCACGCAGGTAGGCACGCATCTCTTCAGGGAGGAGAATGATGACAGAGCCCAAACCGGCGAACCCGCCGCCCCCGCTCCGCCCGGAGAGACTGGACGAGGGTCGGAAGGGAGGATTCATGCCCCCCTTGCCGAAGGCACCGCCGTCGGGTCCGCCTCCGCCGCCCCCATCGACACCGATAAAGAAGTGACGCCGGCTTAACGACGCCCGCTGCCGATGAACTCGGTGCGGATTGGGTTTGGCGGTGCGACCGTGATGGCCCAGGCTGATTGCGAACGCCCTGCCAAGCCCTTCTTAGTGGAGCATTGAGAGCAGAAGCAGACGTCATGCGGTACCGATCAGCGTCCCGTGCCGTCCAATCGCATAGTCCCTCGTTCCCAGATGCCCGTCGACCGAGTCCTTTGGTCCCAACCGATTGTTGAGAGGCAAGCTCCGCCGTGGCGATGTCCATCGTGTGGGCTGGGGACGCTTGCGGTGATGGATGACTCGTTGCGCCGCGAAAACACGGCCCAGACGAGAGAGCTATTGAACGAGGACTGGTTCGAGCCGGAGATGGATCGCGGCGTATTCGTCGCGATCCTGCGATGCAGCAACGTGCGCTGTCAGGAGTCTGTTGCTGTCGGAGGCGAGTCCAGAGTCATTGAGGAGCAAGATCCCGAGCAGGCGCGCCAGGCATACTTCACGGTGCATCAGCCACACTCGTTCATTCCGGCGCCACGCCTGATTGTACTGCACGAAAAGACGCCCGAGGACGTCGTCGCCCAGATTCGAGTAGCGGAGTCTCAGGTGTTTGGGTTCCCGGCCAGTGCAGCGAATAGCATTCGAACCGCTGTCGAGCGCCTACTTGACGATCAAGGGGTTCGCAGCACGACTGTGACGCGTAGACGAAAGCGGATGCGGCTGAGCCTTCATGCGCGAGTAGAACAGTTCAGGACGGAGGATCCAGTCAACGCCGACCAGCTACTCGCTGTAAAATGGCTCGGCAACGCCGGGAGCCACGACGCAGTCACGGCAGGCAGCGTGTTCGACGCGCTCGACATCCTCGAGCTGGTTCTCGAAGATCTTTACTCACCCAGGAGGCGAGAAGTGATGAGCTTAGCAAGGCGAGTCAACAAGGCTAAAGGGCCTCCGAAGCAAGCCTCAAGGAAGACGGCGAAACGACTCGTGACTGGCAGCGCAACGACGGCTGATGCTGACCGCCGCCGAGAATCACAGTAGCGGCGGGAGCGCAGCCCCGCCTCATTGGCCCTGAGCTATTCGGGCTCACGTCACAGTTGGCAGGGCTTCCTAGCATTCCCCGACAGCTTCATGCCGCGAGCGAAGGCGAACGCCTCTGAGTCCCCCAAGCACCTCGCGATCAAGCGCGCGCTGCTAGACGCCTGTCTGCGAGCAGGCTTTAGAGCAACTTCGGAGGCGAGCGGGCGCGGGTGGCGCGCTGATGTCCTCGTTCCGACCTCCGGACGCTCGTTGGCGTTCGAGGTTCAGCTCTCACCCCAAGGGCTCACCAAGACCATCGAACGGCACGCGCGCTTCTGGCGCTCGGGCGTGGTTGGCTGCTGGCTCTTTCTGGAGGGAAGGAAGCTACGAGGTCTCACCTCCGAGCGCCCTGACCTGCCGCTGTTCTTCGTGAGCGAGGGACGCGAGGGAGAGTTCACAGTCTCGCTAGGAGACCGGCGGATCCTCAGCCTGCCAGAGTTCGCGGTCGAGTACTCTCGAGGTCGGATTCGGTTCTGCGAGGACGCGGTGTCAGCGCCGACTCAAGATCTGCAGCTTCTGTTCTATGAGATGCGGTGCTGGAAGTGCGGCGAGTTGAATCACCCCTTCATGCTAGGTCGCCGATTCAAGGCTTCCTGCGGTGCAGTCGCGCATCCCGAAGAGTCGCTGTGGGAAGATACCAAGAGCGAGTACCGACCAGACGTTGTCCTCGCGGCACAGCGTTTTGCGGCTGAACACGCCACGGAGCCGCTGCTTATTCCACCCGTCGCGCGTCGATTCAGCCGCACTGTCGGGCATGAGTACCTGTCATTCGGGTGTCGCGTCTGCGACAGCATCTTTGGCGACTGGTACGTTCACGAGGCCGAGATGGATGTCCGCTACGGCGGCGCCGTCGCCGAAGCGCAAGTCGCGATCGCAATGACTGAAGTCTTCAGCAAGCCCGTTCCCCACTGGTGCTACCCTGAGGGCGACAGTTACTGCGTGTCCGCGGCGGCCTCGCCTTTGGATCCTCGCGAGTAGTAGCTCGGAGGTGAGAGCTTGGGCGCTAGCGCGATGCTTGTGGCCGATGAAGTGGTGCCGCCCGAATGTCATTGGAACGGCCAGAGCCAAGGCTGACGTGAGGTGGATGCGAGCGACGCCTCACCGTACACTTAGGGTGCAATGACACCTTCCCGGAAGCACCGCCTCTCGTTCAAGCTCAAGGGAAGCGCGCAGGATAAGGAGCTTGTGCGCGCCGAGGACTTCGCAGATTGGCTGAACGGAGTTCTGGGATGTCTCAACGAACTAGGTGCCGAGTTCCGCGCTCGCCCGGTGCTGACAGTCACCGGACTATCTATCAGCAGCGCGGTGCTCGAACTCGAGGTCACCTCTCCGGAGGATGAGGACCGCACCGCGAGCGCACTTCGGACGAAGTTCGCCGAGGGATATGAGTTCCTCCAGGCAGGTAGACTACACGCGTCCGGCTACTCCCCCGAGACGCGGCGAGCATTCGAGCGGCTTCTGAGGCCGCTTCGTCGACAGGTGAAGTCCGCGGAGTTCGAAAGCAACGGTCATCGAGTCGTCATTCAGGCTTCGAATCTCCCTGATACCCGGGTGGGGCGCGCGGATGGCAGTACACAGGTCGGGAAGATCTCTGGATTCGTTGACGCCATCAACGTCCACAGTACTCCGATCTTCTATCTGTACCCGACGACCGGCGCCAAGCGCGTAAAGTGCATATTCGACCTGAGTCACCTTGGCGATGTGCGCGACTCCCTGAAGCGCTATGCTACCGTGTCCGGTCTACTTGAGTACCCTCAAGGAAGCGCCTTCCCAGATTCCGTTGTTGTTGATTCGGTGCGGCCGAGCCCAGACCTCGACCAGCTCCCCACGCTCGCGAGTCTCTGGGGTGCGGCCCCGCAGCTAGGCCGCGGACGCGACGGGGTTGAGATGGTTCGCCGGATTCGGGATGCCGAGCAGTAAGGTTTGCTGGGACGCCTGCGTCTTCACGTCTCTCCTCGACGGCGGAGTCGGCAGAAGTCCCGACGAGGTCAGTGGTCTCCGCGAAGTTGTCGACCTTGTCGACCGTAGTGGACTCATCGTCATCACAAGCACGATGATCGAAACCGAGGTCATCGGTGAGATCGAGGATCCAGGGGTCGTGGCTCGACTCGAGGCGCTGTTCCAGCGGCCGAACATTGTTCAGGTAGCGGCATCAGCCGAGATAATGCGGAAAGCCGGCCAGATTCGGACGGCAGCTCGTGATGCGGGGCGCGGTATCAAGGCAGCGGACGCGATCTATGTCGCGACGGCACTGCTTCACCATGCGGACGCGCTTCACTCCTTCGACGGGAAGGTTCTTCGGCTCGACGGCCATGTGGCCGTTGATGGGCTGCCAATTCTGAAGCCACGTGCGGATCAGACTATCCTGTCCTTGTGAGTGAATCGCCCCGAGATCGCCGGAAGCTCCATTCCCTGAAAGGTTGGAGCCGTGCCCAGATCATCCGTACACCACCCGGCAATCAGACTAGAGCTGGAGAACGGAACGACGGCGGTCTCCCTCAGTACTCCGGCACCCG
Organism: uncultured Gemmatimonas sp.; assembly: GCA_964650715.1. Classification (GTDB taxonomy): domain Bacteria; phylum Gemmatimonadota; class Gemmatimonadetes; order Gemmatimonadales; family Gemmatimonadaceae; genus Pseudogemmatithrix. The sequence continues at coordinate 19,811 of CAZYUL010000047.1, forward strand.
GATCATCCGGTCCCCCCGCGCCAGCGCATCCTCTGCTGCCAGCCACTCCCGGAGGAACTCCCGCTTCACCTCCGCCTCCAGCGCCGAGCGCGTGCTCAACCCCGCCGCCTCCCGCGCCAGTCCCTCTCGAAGCCGCGCCGTCGCGTCCGCGAAGAGCTTCGCGAGCGCCGCATCGGACCGCTCCTTGCGCTGCACCCGGTACATCAGCAGGCGCAGGTCCGCCTCGAACTGCGTCGCCGGCACGCGGGTCGCACCGCCGAAGAGCGCGCGCAGCGCTTTCGGCACGCGCACCCAGGCACGTCCGTCCGGACCCATCGCCCCTGGTTCCCCGGAGAGCTTGCGCAGCTGCTCCTGGAGCATCCGCTCGGCGTCCTCGTCGTCCAGCCTGAACACGGCGTTCACATGCTCCTCCGCCGCCTCGAGGATCAGCGCCGCCGCGTGACGCCGCTCCTCGGACTCGAACCGCTCGCGCCACGCGGTCCGGGCGAGCCGCACGCGCTCGGCTGATGGCACGGGGCGCGCCCACGACCCACTCCGCGCCCTCGCCTCCCGCGCCCCGAGCTCCGCGGCGAGTCCCGGCGTCAACGACCAGAGGTGCTGCTGCCCCTCGATTCCGGTGATCGGCTCCACGGCGAGCGCCCGCGCGAACCCGAACACCCAGCCGTCAAGGGGGATGTCAACGGGCAACGTCCGCGCCGGCGCGGGGCCTGGCCGCAGTTCTCCCGTCACCGGATCGCGCACCGCGGTCTCGAGCGCGTCCTCGATCCAGTTGGTCGGGCCCGCCGCGGCCTGTGCCGCGAGTACCGCGCGCCCGCGATGGACCCCGCGCAGCTCGACGCTGCCGAGGATCGCCGAGCGGGGCAAGGCGCGGAGATCGTCCACATCGATCCACCCCTCGTCGGCGAAGCACTCGGCTACCCCACGATCGTCGGCCCAGAGCCGCTCCACCTTCTTCAGCTCGATGTTGGCGCTGGCGTGGATCGCGATCCGCCCGCCGGAATGCTTCGCGAACCAGGAACGGACCTCGAGGGTCTTCACCCCTCGAATCACGAGGTCGGCCCAGGGCTGGGGGATCGAGAGCGCACGCATCGGGAGGCGGTTGGTTGATGGGTGAACGGAGCGGGGAGGGCTGCCGAACCGGGGGTCGCGGGGGGTCTTCTCCTGAAAATCGTCGAAAACCGCGAAATACCCCGATTTTTCAGGAGAAGCGTAAGATGTTGGCACTGAACACCTTGCGGCACAAGGAGAGCAATTCGGCTCCCGAAACCCCGAATTCCGGGGGATAGGGTAGAGGGGCGGACGCGCGAAACGTTCACCTCCACCGCTGAACTCGAGAGTTCCAGCGAGTGATCCGGGCACCCCCTCTGCCGAACCGAAGGCCTCCACAGCTGGATCGGGGCACCCCCACCGCCGAACCGAAAGCTTCCACAGCTGGATCGGGGCACCCCCAGTGCTGAACCGAAAGCTTCCACAGCCGAGTCCGGACACCTCCACTGCTGAACCGAAAGCTTCCGCAGCTGAGTCCGGGCACCTCCACTGCTGAACTGAAAGCTTCCACAGCCGAGTCCGGACGCCTCCACTGCTGAACTGAAAGCTTCCACAGCCGAGTCCGGACACCTCCACTGCTGGATCCGGACACCTCCGCTGCCGAGTTGCGCGCCTGCAACAGTGGTGTGCAGATGTTTGTGTAAATGAAGTCCGCGCGATGGCAGCAAAAAGTC
>CAZYUL010000048.1:0-21455 GCA_964650715.1 uncultured Gemmatimonas sp.
GTCGCGCCCGGCGCGCGCCCCGGCGGCCGCGCGCGACGCCTCGGCGTACGCGGCGGCGACCTCATCGTGCAACCGCCGCAGCTCGGCGTACTCCGCCTCGGGGAACCGGAGCTCGTCGAGGCGTGACCGGGCGGCGACACGGCGCACCTCGAGGGCGGCGCGCTGCCGGCCGAGCGAGTCCGCCTCGCGCTGCAGCGCCGGCTCGCGCTCGATGCGCGTCGAGAGCCGGTTGGCCAGCGTCGTGGACTCGGCGAGCCGCTCGTGATCGTCCTCGAGCACGCGATGGCGCGCTTCGTCGTATCCGCCGGGGATCCGCTCCAGTTCCGCCGAGGCGGCCTCGAGCCGCGCCCCCTTGGCCGCGAGATCCCGTTCCACCTGCGCGAGCTGTGCGACCTCGGACTGCACCTTCGCGAGCCGCCGCTCCGACTGCCCGACGTCCTGCTGGAGCTTCCGCCGCAGCTCGTCGAGGTGCTCGATGTCCGGCGGCATCACCTCGAGTTGCTCCAGTCGCGACTTGAAGTACGCGCCGTCGGCCTCGACCACCTCCATCTGCCTCTCGATGATGTCGAGCACGTTGCGGAAGTGCTCCCCGAGGGGCCGGGTGCAGGTCGGACACGCCCCCTCCTCGCCGAGCTGGAGGAGCCGGTCGCGCTGGTCGCGGAGCTCGGCGTACTGTCCGCGGAGGGCGCGCAGCCGCGTGTCCACCTCCTGCCGGTCGCGCACCCACGCGGTGCGGCGCGACTCCAGCTTCCCCTGGGCGTCCTCGAGCGCGCGCCGCAGCCGCTCGAGGTCGAGGGTCGCGCGCTCCTCCTCCTGCGGCGCGCCGACGAGCCGCGCGCGCGCGGCGGTGAGCGACTCGACCTCCGCGCCCAGGCCGGCCTGCGTCTCCAGGAGGGCGCGCCGACGCCCGTCGTGCACGGCGAGCTCGCGCTGACGCTCGAGCTCCTCGCGCACCCGCTCGAACGCCGCGACGTCGGGGAGGAGCGGCGCCAGCGCCTGACGCGCCTCGGCGACCTGCGCGACCTCCTGCGCGAGGCGCGACTCGGCGCGCGTGAGCGCGCCCGCCTCCCCCTCCACGGCGGCGAGCTCGGTCTCCAGCCGCTGCCGCTCGTCCCGCCCCGTCTGCGCCGCGAGCCAGCGCGGCGCGATCGCGTCGAGCGCGGCCTTCGTCTCCGTCTCGAGTCGCCCCGCCTCCTGCGCCGCCCGCGTCGCGGTGCCGAGCGCCACCCGCGCCTCGCGATCCTGCGCCTCCACCGCGTCCCGCTCCGGCATCCCGGAGCGGAGGCCCGCGATCTCGCTCGCGAGCTCCTTGCGGCGCGCGTTGCAGAGGTCCTGCGCCACACGGAGCTTCTCGTAGCCGAGCACCCGCGAGAGGAACTGCGCCCGCTCGCCGGAGGTCAGCGCCTGCATCACCGCCAGTTCCTTCTGCCCGGTGAAGTAGGTGTTGAAGAACTCGGTGCGGGTCATCCCGATGCGCCGCTGGAGCATCTCGGCGACGGTGGTGACCGCGTTGGCGATCGGCTCCTCCCCGCCGTCGAGGAAGAGCTCGGCGGTCGAGAGGCCGCGCACCACGCGGTACCGATGGCCGGCGAGGTCGAACTCGAGCTCGACCCGGACCGGGGCGCGGGGCGCGGCGCGGCGGAACCGCAGCGACTCGTTCCCCCCGCGGACGGTGTTGCCGCCGTAGAGCGCCCACGCGATCGCCTCGAGGATCGTGGACTTCCCCGCCCCGTTGGGCCCGATGATCCCGGTGAGGCCCGAGTCGAACTCGATCAGGGTCTCGGCGTGCTGGCGGAAGTTGAGCAGGCGGAGCCGGGCGAGCCTCATTCCTCGGCTCCGGGGAAGTCGCGCGCCGGCTCGGCCATCTCCGCTTCGTCGAGGTACCGCATGCCGAGGGCCACCAGTTGCTCGCGGTCTATCCCGGCGGGGACGGAGCGGGAGCGGAGGGCGTCGCGCAGCGTCTCGGCGAGCGAGGGGCGCCGGCCCGGCGCGCCGGCGCCCTGCCGGCGCACCATCTCCGGACGGCGCGTGTCGAGGTGGAAATGGAGGGCGCGCCGCTGGAGCTCGCGCAGCGCCTTGTGGTCGATCTCGCGGGCGATGTGCCGTGGCACGTTCCGCGCGACGAGGCGGACGATCGCGCCGTCGATCCCGCCGTGGACGCGCGAGACCGCCGCCTGGATCGCGGCGTCGAGGTCGGCGGCCGACATCCCCCGACCCTCGATCGGCGGGAGGTCGAGCACCGGTCGCGATGGCGCGAGCGGATGGAACGTCTGCTTCCCCGTCGCGAGGTCGCGCTCGATCATCCCCTTCCCGGGGAGCTTCGCCGCGCGCTCCTCGGCGAGCTCGCCCCAGGGATTCGTGCTGGTGTACTCCAGCGAGCCCGAGTAGTAGACGTGGTCGGCGACGCGCCGATAGACGTGGTAGTGGCCGAGCGCGACGTAGTCCCACCCTGGTCGTGCGAGCTCCTCGACGGGGATCTGCAGGGCCGAGCGGTCGGCGTCGTCGGAGTCGGGGAGGACCCCCTTCACCTCGCCGTGGAGGAGGAGGACGTTGAACCGCGCGGTCGGGTCGGGACTGAGGTCCACGCTCCCCACGGGGAGGTCGGGCACCGCGAGCACGGCGCAGTCGAGGTGCGGGAACGCGATCCGCCGCGCCTCGCGGTCGGCGACGAGGATCGGCAGCGGCGGCGCGACCGCCTCGGGGACGCCGGCCGCGTCCCGCGCCACGAACCCCTGCTCGAAGAGCCGGAGGATGCACATCGTCTCCGTCGAGCGCGGCATGTCGTGGTTGCCGGCGACGACCACCACGTGCGCGCGCGGGAGCGCCTCGACGAGGCGGCCGAACTGCCGGAACGCGTGGAGGATCGCCGTGTTCGTCGGCCGCACGGTGTGGAACACGTCGCCACCGATGAGGACGAGGTCCGGCGCGAGCGCGATGATGCGGTCCACGGCGCGCGCGAACGCTGCCGCCACGTCCGCCTCGCGCTGGTTGATGCCGGCGGGCGTCTGCCGCTGGAACTGGCGGAAGCCGAGGTGCAGGTCGGAGAGGTGGACGAGGCGCACGCTGCGGGGAATCTACGCGCGCCTCCCCGGAGCCCGTCAGCCGTACGGGTCGTCCCCGTGCGGGACGCGGAGCGGTGTCGGGCCGCGCGGCGCCATCGCCTCGCGCGTGGCACGCTTGCGCAGCTGCGCACGGAAGAAGGCCTTCACGTCGTCGGGGCGCGCCTGCAGCGTGCGGTTCCGCGCGCGGAGGATCCCATCCTCGTCGTCGCCGGCCTGCCCGATCGCCTCCTTGACCCAGCCGAGGGTGATCGTCGGGTCGAGCCGGCGCAGCACCTTCGTGAGCGCGGCGTCGAGCGGCAGCTCCTCGGCGGGAGGGAACCGCTCGACGCCCTCGCGCCCCGAGAGCACCGCCGGTCGGGGGAACCGGACGAACACCGGCTGTCCGAAATGCGGATGCCGCACCATCAGCTGGCCCTTCTCCAGCGTCGCGAGACGCGCGCGCGTCGCCGGGGCCATCGTCTGGTAGCCGGCCGTCGCGAGCTCGTCGGGGTCCATCCGCCCGAAGAGCGCGGTGCCGCTGTTCCCCACGACGCGACGGTGGACCTGCGACCGGAACTGCTGGGCGCCGAAGAGCACGAGTCCCAGGTACCGGCCGCGCTCGGCGATGTCGAGCAGCATCCGTCGCACGTACGTCTCGGGGCCGTCGGCCGGCGCGTACTTGTTGAGCTCGTCCACGAACACCACGACCTGCTCGACGCCGAGCTGCCGGCGCTCGAGGTGCTCCCGGAGCTGCGAGATGACGCGCGCGAAGACGAGGTCCTGCGCGTCCTCCTCGAGGTTCGCGACATCCACGACGTAGACCGCGCGGTCCTCGAAGGCGCCGAACGGGAGGTCGCTCATCGAGCCGTCGTCGGTCACGAGGCCCCGGCACCGCGTCGAGATGTTGCTCAGGCGGTTCCGCACCTTCCGGATCGTCGCCACGTGGTGCGTGCGCCACGACTCCTTGTCCTTCCCCTCCATCGCGCGGAGCAGGTCGCGGAACCACTGCTCGAGGTCGGCGAAGGAGCGGACCTCGTGCGACCGCGCGAACGCGGCGTCGGTGAACACCTGGTCCAGCACGCGCTCGCGGATGAAGTCAATGAGCGCGTCGGCCTTGGCGTCCACGTCGTCCTTGTTGAGCAGCACCTCGGCGTACTGCAGCGTCTCGCGCAGCCCCCACGTGAGCGGCTGGACGTTGGCCTGCAGCGCGTCGTGCGTGCGCAGCGTCGCCAGCTGGCCGCCCTTCGCCGTCCACGGCGCGAAGTAGCGCACGTTGGCGAACGGCTCGGCGGGGACACCGAGGGCGCGGTGGATCGCGCGATCCTCGTCGCCCAGCTGCGCCGCCGGTTGGTCGAGGAAGCAGAGGTCCGGCCCCTTCACGTTGAAGCAGATCGCGGCGACGCGCCCCTTGGACGCGGGGAGGTGCGCGAAGAGGCTGGCGAGCAGCCACTCGACCGCGCTCGTCTTGGTCGCGAGCCCCGACACGCCGGAGATGCTGAGGTGCGCCGCCTCGGGGCCCAGCAGGAAGTCGGCATCGAGGTGCACGGGGGCCTCGGTGCCGCCGGCGCGGTACAGCCCGATCGGGATCGCGCGCCGCGCCTCGCCCTCGGCATACGACTCCATCCGCAACGCGGTCCGCACGTCGGACTCGCTCGCGAGGTGCACCGTGCCGAGTGCCACAGGTTGGAGCGGCTCCTCCGGCACGTGGCGGAGCACCGCCGCCGTATAGAGCCGCACCTCGGTGCGACCCGCCGTGCGTGGCGCCCCCCGGCCCGGGTCGCCGGCCGCCTCCCGCACCTCGTCGAGCGCGGACGGCAGGTCGGTGAACCCGAAGCCCTCGGTGACGACGCCGTAGACCGTGGGGAGCGCGCCGCCGACCGCTCGTTCGGCATCCACCCGCACCACGGTCCCGATCCCGACCGGCGCGTCGAGGGCGGTCCAGAAATGGAACTCGTGCGGCGTGTTCGGACGACGCTCCGTCGCGACCACGCGACCCAGAGGCGCCGTCATCGCGGACGCACCTGCGCGCACACCCGCACGCTTGCCGCACCCTCGGGGGCGCCGTAGCTTGGCCGGATGCGCCACCCTGCGCTCATCGCGAGCATCCTAATCCTGCTCTCCGCGTGCGACAAGGCGACGGAGCAGGCGCCGTCTTCCGACACACCCACGATCACCGTCAGCGACTCGGCGACGGTGCTCTTCCAGGTCTTCGGCGACCGCGAGGAGCTGAAGGCGGCGCCGATCGCGCTCGTCGAGGCCGGACGCCTCACGGCGCTCACGCTCGACGAGGCGGGATGGCGGCACCTCGACTCCGTCTTCTTCGCGATGGGACGGCAGATGCCGATCTATCGCTTCGGGACGCAGGTCGGGATGGTCGAGGTCGTGCGCGGCATGTGGCCCACCGACAGCGCCCCGCTCTACCAGCTGGCGGGGTGCCGCAATGTCGTGCCCCAGGCGCTGCTCCGCTTCCGCACGACCGGCGCGGCGACGCAGAACCTCGAGTTCCTCGCCGCGAGCACCGCGCTCCGCCAGCCCCCCGAGGGTCGAGCGGTCCCGACCGATGCGGAGGCGAGGGCGCGCCGGATCACCGACACCACCGCCGCCGGGCGTGGCGTCGGTGCCGAGGAGCTCCGACGCCTCGACTTCATCGCGCGATGGATGCGGACCGGCGCCGGCACCAACGGCCTCACGCTGATGGGGAACTACGTGGATCCCGAGGCGGGCGACGCCGGGCCGGGCGCGGGCGTCTCGGCGTCGGTCTTCGTCCTCGCCGAGGACAGCGCGCGCACGATGGTGGCGAGCTACGTCCACACCTCGTCGGGGGAGTCGCGCACGGTGGAGTTCCAGCGTCTCGTGAACCACGCCGACCTCGACGGCGATGGCGTGGACGAGATCATCCTCGAGGCGTGGCGCTACGCGGATGTGCCGGAACTCGTGGTCCTCAAGCGCGACGGGGCCCGCTGGGCCGAGGCGTTCCGGGTGAGCGAGAACTGGTGCCTCGACCGCCCGACGGCGGGCGCCAACGGCGCCGCCGGCGCCGCGGAGCCGCGCTAGTCCACTCCCATGTCCCAGGCCTGCTCCAGGTCGGCCTTGGAGTAGGCGCGGAACGCGGTGAGGGTCGTCGTCTTGAGGAGCCCCGGCACGGTCGGGAAGCGCTCGGTGACGATGCGCGCGATGTCCTCGTACTCCTTCACCTTCACGATCACCACCAGGTCCCACTCGCCCGAGACCGAGTAGACCTCCGTCACCCCGTCGATGCCGGCGAGGGTCGCGGCGCACTTGGGGATGAGGCGGGGCTCCGCGCGGACGAGGACGATCGTGGTGATCATGGGGATCCGGGGAACGGTGGGACGTTGAGGAACCAGAGGCCCGCGATGCGGTCGCGCGGGTCGAGCTCGACCAGCAGGTCGCGCGCCACCCGCATCGCGCGGGCCGGGCGCTGCTTGCCGATGCGGAAGTGTATCGTCCGCTCGGCCTTGTCGGCTACCGCCGAGATCGCGGTCTCCATCTCGAGCGCGGCGGTGCCAGCCCCGGTCGCGGTCGCCGGCACGTGCAGCCGCACCGCCGCAGCCGCCGACGGCGCCTCGAGCCGGTCCACCGTGCGCACGTCGGGCCACACCGCCACCTCCACCGACGCGAGGCGGCCCTTCGAGACCTCGAGGAGCAGCCACGCCCCGTCGGCGCCCTGCAGGTCCACCGAGCCCGACATCCCTTCGGCGACCCCCGTGGGTCGCAGCGTCACGCTGAGGATGTCCGTGTCCGCGTCCCATCGGTAGTCCACCGGCGGCAGGTCCGCGTCCGCGACCTCCTCCACCCGCAGCTCGAGCGCCATCGTCTCCTCCGGTTCAGGCCGGAGTCACGCTGGCACCGCTCGCGCGCGCGGAGGGAGCCGGAAGCGTGCGGACCGGCGCCGAACGTCGCATCAGTCCCGAGCCGCCTCGAGCATCCCGGCGGCGAGCCGCGCGACGCGACGGCAGGCCTCGACCACCAGCGACCGCTCGGCGGCATAGGAGATCCGCACCCAGTCCGGTGTCCGGAAGGCCGAGCCGGGGACGATCGCGACTCCCTCCTCCTCGAGCAGTCGGGCGCAGAACGCGCCCCCGGCATCCTCGCCGCTCCCCGGGACCTTCAGATAGAAGTAGAACGCGCCCTCGGGCGGGAGCACCGTGAGGGCATCGCTCGCGGCCAGCAGCGGGAGCGCGGCGTCGCGCCGCGCCCGGAACTCCGCCACCATCGCCTCCACCGCGCGTTCCACCGGGTCGCCGAGGGTGAGCGCGGCGAGCGCCGCGTACTGCGCGACGGTCGTCGCGTTGGAGGTGGTGTGCGACTGCAGCGCCCCGATCGCGCGGGAGACCGCCGGCGGGGCGACCGTCCAGCCGATCCGCCAGCCCGTCATCGCGTACGCCTTGGCGACGCCGTCCACCACGACGAGGTGGTCGCGCGACGTGGCGACCTCGAGCGCGCCCGGCGCCGTCCCCGCGTACGCGATGCGCCGGTAGATCTCGTCGCTGATCACCCACCAGCCCCGCTCCGCCGCGAGGTCGAGGATCGCCCGCAGCTCGTCGCGCGAGTACACCGCGCCGGTGGGGTTGCAGGGCGAGTTGAGCATCACCCCGCGGGTCCGCGGCGTGGCGTGCCGCGAGAGCCGCTCCGGATCCACCTTGAAGCCGCGCGTGGGATCGCCGTGCACCTCCACCGCCGTGGCCCGCGCGAGCGAGACCATCTCGTAGTAGCTCGTCCAGCTCGGCGTGGGCACGAGCACCTCGTCGCCGGGCCCGAAGAGCACGAGACAGGCGTTGTAGAGCGCCTGCTTGGATCCCGTCGAGACGACGACATCCCCGGCGACGATCCGTCCGCCGTCGCCGCGATACTCGGCGGCCGCGCGCGCAGCGATCGCATCGCGCAACGGGGCGATCCCCTCGATCGCCGTGTAGCGGGTGGCACCCTGGTCGAGTGCGAGCTTCGCCGCGTCCCGGATCGGCGCCGGCGTGTCGAAGTCGGGTTCGCCCGCCCCGAGGTCTATGATCTCGCGCCCGCTCGCCCGGAGTGCCTTCGCCCGCTGGGACACCGCGATGGTGGCCGACGGCCGCAGTGACGCGACGTTGGCCGACGGGCGGAAGGACTGTGGGTCGGGCACTCGGGCTCCTCCGGGGTCGCTATATTGCGTGCTCGTCGAACGATACACCGCATCGCATTGAAAACCGAGGTCCCGCAGTGACCGCTCCCGAGCGAGAGACAGCAGGCGCTGTCCGTGCCGCCCACGTGGCGTATTTCCTCCCCCCTGACTGGGGGCGCATCGCGCGCATCCTGACGCCCGCGATCGAACGGCTCGCTCCGGGATCCCGCGGCACCCGGATCCTCGTGATCGTCCCTGACGGCAGCGCGGCGCTCTCCCTGGCCCGCGCCATCGCGACCCTCGCTGCGGCCCGCGACCTCCGGTGCGTCGCCGTGACGTCGGCCGCGCGGGGCAAGCGCCTGCTCGGCGCCACCGCCGCCGACATCGTGGTCGGCCCCGCGGGTGCCCTCGCGCCCGTGCTGGGCGCTTCGGCGCTCAAGCTCGACGAGGTCGCGACGTTGGTGTTCGCCGCGGCCGATGGGATCGAGGCCGACGATCCCGATCTCGCCGCGCTCCTCGCGGACGTGCCGCGCGCGTCGGCGAGGATCCTCACCGCGACGACGGCGACGCCGTCCGTCGAGTCGCTGGTCGAGCGCCACCTGCACCGGGCGCGCCGCGTGACCGAGGACCTCGTCGCGGCGCCGGGCACCCCGGCGGTGGGGCAGCTCCGCTTCGTCGCCGTGGGAGGCTCGCCGCTCGACGCGCTGGCGCAGGTGCTCGACGAGGTGGATGCGCCCTCGGCGGCGATCGTCGCCTCCGACGGCGCCCTCGCCGAGGATGCCCGACGCTTCCTCGCCGCGATCGGATACGACGGCGGTCCCCTCGCCACGGTCACCGACGGGGAGGTCGCGCCGAACACGGCGCTCGTCGTGTTCCTCGGCGTCCCCACCGGCACCCAGTGGGGCGCGGCGCTCGCCGCCTCGCCGGCGAACCTCGTGGCGATCGTCGCCCCCCGCGATCGCGCGGCGCTCGAGCTGCTCGCCGCCCCGGCGCCCGTCCGGCCGTTCGTCGCGCGTGGCACGATCTCGCGGGCGCGCGCGGCGGAGGCGCGGGCCCGCGCCGAGATCCGCGATGTGCTCGCGGAGGGGATACCGGCGCGCGAGCTCCTCGCGCTCGAGCCGCTCCTCGTGGAGCACGACGGTCTCGAGGTCGCGGCGGCGGCGTTGCGGCTCCTCGATCGCACGCGGCAGTCGCAGACGGAGCTGGTGCGGGAGGCGGAGCGGCGGCTGCGCGCCGAGCTCGCGGCGGCGGCGGCGCCCGCAGCCGCGCCTGCGCGGGAGGCGCTCCCCTTCAGGTCGGGGGGATTCCGCGGCGACCGGCCGCGTGGTCCGCGCAGTGACGACCGGCCGCGTGGCCCGCGGAGCGAGGGCGACCGTCCGCGTGGTCCGCGCAGCGAGGGCGACCGCCCGCGGGGTCCGCGGAGCGACGACCGGCCGCGTGGCCCGCGCAGTGACGACCGTCCGCGCGGTCCGCGCAGCGACGACCGGCCGCGCGGCCCCCGACGCGACGACGACCGGCCACGCGGCCCGCGGGGACCGCGATGAGCGCCTCGTTCCAGCTCACCGGCGGCTGGGTCGAGGTGATCGCCGGGGTGATGTTCAGCGGCAAGAGCGAGGAGCTGATCCGCCGCGTCAAGCGCGCGATGATCGCCAGGAAGCGCGTGCAGGTGTTCAAGTCGCACCTCGATGACCGCTATGCGGGGGGCGTGCACGCGGTCGGCTCGCATGACGGCCGGACGATCGAGGCGATCCCGGTGGACTCGGCGCGCCAGATCGCGCTCCGCCTCGACCCCCTCGCGCAGGTCGTCGCGGTGGACGAGGTGCAGTTCCTCGACGACGGGATCGTCGCCCTGGCGTCGGACCTCGCGCTGCGCGGCCGCCGCGTGATCCTCGCCGGAACCGACACCGACTTCCGCGGCGAGCCGTTCGGCCCGATGGCGGCGCTGATGTGCGTGGCGGAGGTGGTGGACAAGCTGCACGCGATCTGCGTGCTCTGCGGCGCCCCCGCGTGCCGCAACCAGCGGCTGATCGACGGGAAACCCGCACCGTATGAATCACCGACGGTGATGGTGGGCGGCGCCGAGGCGTACGAGGCGCGGTGCCGGGCGTGCCACGCGGTCACTCGAGGGGACGCGGGCCAGCTGATGCTCTGACGGCGGTGAAAGGTGGAAGGTGGATGGTGAATGGTCGGATGCGCGATGCAGAGAGGGGGCCGTCCTCACGGACGACCCCCTCTCCCTCATCCCTTCCCCCTCGCTCTTCGCCCCTCGCTCCTTCCCCTCGCTCTTCGTTCCTTCACTTCTTCCCCAGCAGCACCTCTTCAAAGTACTCCATCGCCCTCGGATCCCCCGACTGCCCCAGCCAGAAGATCGCGTTGCGGCGGATCTCCGGATCCCGGTTGCTCCGCGCGATCCGGATCAGCGCCGGGACCGCCTCGTCCTTCGGACGCTGCGACAGCGAGAACACCGCGCTCTTCCGGACCTCGCGGTCGCCATCCGGGTCCTCCGCCACTTCCTGGAGCCCCCGTGTCGCGGCCTCCTCGGCGGCGCTGCTCACCCAGAAGATCGCGCTGCTGCGCACGTCGCGCGGCCGGTCGTCATCCTTCGCGATCCGCAGCAGCTCGGGCCAGACGGTGACGCCCTCGGCGATCGTCGCGGGGAAGATCGCCTCCTTGGCGGGACCGGCGGAGGCGGTGGCGGCGATGTCCAGCAGGTACGCGCTCGCCTCGCGCGCGCTCACGGCACCGAGGTCGGCGTCGCTCTCGCCGCGCCAGCGGCCCCCCACGTAGGAGCGGACCTCGACGACGCGACCGCCCGAGAGGTCGAGCGCGACGCGCACCGGGCCCGGCTCGCACTCGTCCTCCCACTCGCGCCGGTTGGAGGCACTGCCGGTGTTGTACGTCGAGCGGCCGTTGCCGCGGCGGATGGAGATGGAGCCGCGGCCGTTGCCGCAGACCCCCTCGGCCGCGGGGAACTCGAACCGCACGGTGCCGTTCCGCGTCGCCTCGACGCGCCGCGCGAGGGACTGGGCGCCGAGCTCGCCGGCGAGCAGGAGGGCGGATGTCAGGATGAATGTGCGCATGGTCAGGGCTTGTTGATGATCTCTTCGAGGAGGCGCGCCACGCGCGGGTCGCGTGACTGCCCGAGCCAGAACAGCGCCTGCTTGCGCAGCTCGCGGTCCGGCTCGTTGCGGGCGATGTCGAGCATCTTGTCGATCGCCGCGTCGTCGTTCCGCCGCTGCGAGAGGACGAAGATCACCTGGTTGCGGAGCTCTCGGTCGTTCGTGCCGCTGTCGTAGATCTCGGCGAGGTCGCGGACCGACGCGCCGCCCTGCCCCGCCCAGAAGAGCGCCTGCTTCCGCTGCTCCGAGGTCAGCCGGCGGTCCTTCGCGAGCCCGAGCAGGAACCGGCCGTTCTCCTCCGTGCGGTTCTGCGAGAGGGCGAAGATCGCCTTCTCCTGGAGCTCCGGCTCCGTCAGCGTGGGCCAGATCTCGCGCAGCACCGACGAGTTCTGCTCCCCGCGGCGCTGGCCGAGCCAGAAGATCGCCTCGCCCCGGACCTCGGCGTCGATCTCGCGCCGGCGGACGAAGTCCCGGAGGATCGTCTGCGCCCGCGACGACCGGCTCTGCGAGAGCGAGAAGACCGCCTTCTTCTGCAGTTCGCGGTCCGGCGCCTCGCGGAGGAGGATCTGCTCGAGCACCTCGACCGCGCGCTCGCCATCCGTCTGCGAGAGCCAGAAGACGGCCTGCTCGCGCGTCTCGCGGTCGGGATCGGTCTTCGCGGTGCTGAGCAGGATCTCGGCGGCCTCATCCCCGCGCTTCTGCGAGACCATGAACACCGCCTTCCGGCGCAGGATCTCCGAGCACTGGTCCCGCCGCTCGAGCACGCGCTTCAGGATCGGGAGCGCCTGTTCCGAGTTGATGTGGAGCAGCTGGTTGAGCGCCTCGACCCGCTCGTCGTCCACCATGTGCTCGCACTCGGGGGGGACGTCGCGGCTGCGGCGCCCGTCGCGTTCGCCCTCGACGAGTCCGCGGGCCATCGCGCCGCGGGTCCGCGCCAGCTCGCGCTCCACCTCGGCGAGCCCGCGCTGGATCTCGGGGCGCGCCCGCTCCATCTCCCGGGCCGCCTCGGCCAGCGCCGTGCCGACCGTCGCCGTCGTGATCTCGGCGATCTGGGCGGCGACCTCGGCCACCGACGCGGCCGCCTCGTAGTCCCCCGAGCGGGCCAGCCGGCCGTTCAGGCGGGTGAGCAGCGTGCTCGACTCGCCGGAGGTGTAGGTGGCGGCGCGGGGATAGTCCGCCTTCTGCCGCTCGAGGGCGCGCACCGCGCGCCGCAGGTCGCTGGTGCGCCCGACGCGCTGGAGGGCGAACGCCTCCCAGTAGAGGGCGTCACCGGCGTAGGCCGAGCGCGGGTAGCGCTCGACGAGCGACCGGAAGGCGTCGGCGGCCTCCTCCCACGCTTCGTCGGAGATCGCGATGCGGCCGCGACGCCAGAGCGTGTCGCCGGTGTCGGCCGGCGCCCAGCTCGCCTCCGGCATCGGCTCCGGCCGGAGCTCGGGCGTGATGGTGGCGCCCGCACCGAAGGCCGCGAGCAGGGTGATCGTCAGGAGCTTCATGTGATGGTGTCCCTCAGGTTCCGGCCGCGCCACTGCGCAGCCGAGTGAGCAGTTGGGTTCGCTGGAGCGTGCGATCGAGCATCGCCTTGTCCTCCTCGACCCGGCCCGTGCGCTGCACGAGCTGGACGAGGATGGTCTCCAGGTCCTCGAGGAGCCGGCGGCGCACGGGGTCGTCGCCGGCGGGGGAATCGAGCAGGAGCCGCGTGTTCACGAGGATGTCACGGGCCCACTTTCCGGTGAGGGAGTCCAGCAGCGCGTCCTCGGCCGACATCGCGACCACCGCGATGAGGGCTTCGGCACGCGTGAGATGCTGCCGCGAGGCGATCGAGTACGGCGCGTCCGCCGCATCCCGTTCGTCCGGGGCATCAGTGGCCGCGACGGTGCGCACCGTCTGGGCCGGCCGGCCGGTCGCCGCGCGACGCGGGCCCGCGTCACCGGTGATGGCCAGGGTGGGTGTCGGTGTGGGCGCGTCGAGCGACGGCGCCGTGTCGCCTGAGGCAGGGGCCGGAGCGGGCGTCGCGTCAGCGACGACGGGCGGCTGTTCCGCGTCGCCGCGCCGCTCGAGCGCGAACCGCCCGATGCCGACGCCGAGGAGGAGCGTGGCCGCCATCCCGATCCAGGGGGCGTAGCGCCGCACGCGCCAACTGGGCGTCGCCGGCGCGATATCGGACCCGCCGACCCCGCGCGTGGTGGCGCGACGCGCCGCGATGACCTGCCACATCTCGTCGGCCGGCGTGGCGCCCGGCGCGTTGTACCCCGCCGCTGCGCGGCGCACGAACGCGTCGAATCCATCCGGCGCGCCGCCGTCGGGTCCGTCGTTGTCGTGTGGTCCGTTCGGTCCGGTCATGACGCCCATTCCCCCGCGAAATCCGCCAGTTCGGTGCGCAGCTTCTGCCGCGCGCGGAACAACTGTGCCTTCGATGTGCCGGACTGGATCCCCAGCGCGGCCGCGATCTCCTCGTGCGTGTATCCCTCGACGTCGTGCATCACGAACACCGTGCGATAACCCTCGGGGAGCCTGTCGATCGCCATCCGCAGTCGCTGCTTCAGGTCCGGCTCCGACTCCCTGGCGGTGATCGTCACCTCGGGGAGCTCGTCGCCGCCGATCTCGCGACCGTGGATCCGTCGCACCTTCTTGAGCCCGTTCAGGATCACCGACACCGCGATCGAGTGCAGCCAGGTCGCGAGGGAGCTGTCTCCCCGGAAGTCGGCGAGCCGTTCGAAGGCCCGGATGAACGTGTCCTGCGTGAAGTCCCGCGCCAGCGTCTCGTCACCGGCCATGCGGTACGCGAGACGGTAGATGCGGTCCACGTGAGCGTCGTAGAGCTGGCGCTCCGCCCGGACGTCCCCCCGCAGCACCTCGGCGATGATCTCGTGGTCGGTCACTGGGGAGTGGGGGTCCGGATTCCGTGGCGTCCCAGAGACAATGCGTCCGAGGGAACGGTTGCGTGGATCCATCGCGAGATGGGCGAGACTTCCACTACGACTGTAGTCGAGCGGAAGTGTCCCGCGAGGCTAGAGGGCCTTCCCCTTCAGCCGCAGCAGCAGCGCGCGGATCTTCGTCGGCGTGTTCGCCTGGCTCGGCTCGATCTCGAGCGTGCGGACGAAGCGATAGCGGTTGGTGAGCGGGAAGAACGGCGGGCGGTTGTCGGTGGCCTGGCAGGGGTCGCGCACGCCGGTGTACCGGACGCCGGTGTTGCTGCCGTTGTAGTGCGGGGTGAACCGGCGCATGATCATCCCGCCGAAACTGCGCAGGCAGCCGGCACTGGTGTTCGTCGCCGCGCTCGCCGGGCAGGACTGTGCCACGATCCCCGTCGTCGAGTAGTTCTCGATGCCGACGGTCCCGGTAAGGCTCATGTAGGTGCCGTAGAGCGCGACATCGCGGGCGGACCCGAACTGGCGCGTGTAGTTGTCGAGGATGTGGTCGCCCACGCGCCGTCCGCGGGTGATGGCGTTGTCCGCCACGAGGATGTCGCCGACGGCGAGGAGTCCCAGGCGATCCGTGCAGGGATTCGCGACCGGATCCGTCGTCGTCTCCGCGAAGGTGATCCCATCGAGCAGCTGGACGGAGCCGTTGACGAAGAGCGTCACGCTCCCACGCACCACACCGCTCACGAAGAGCGGGCCCGCACTCGCGCTCATCACGCCGCGGGACTTGGCGTTCCGCGCCGGAGCGATCGGCCAGAGATACGGCAGCTCCACCGCCTGACGCGTGGTCGCGGGGATGCCGGTGACCGCGGTCCCGCCGAACGCGCGCCAAGTCCCGAGGGTCTGGACCGTGCCGGCGTCGCAGTGGCCGCTGACGCCGACGTCGCATGTACGCGAGACCACGGTGAACGTGGTATCGCTGCCGCCGTACCCGTTGGGCGCGCTCGCCGGCCAACCGCCGGGCGGAGTGATCACGCCGAACGGGATGGTGTCGGCCGCCGTGCCGGTGATGACGCCGAACTCGTTCGTCATCCGCTCGACGGTCATCAGGTACGGACTGCCGGCGGGATAGCAGCGCGCGGTGGACTGGGTGAGAATGTCCTGTACGGCGTTCTCGTCGTAATCCTCCATCTGGTTCATCGCGCCAGGCGAGACCGTCGGGAAGTTCGGCGAGCCCGGGGCCTCGATGACGCTCTTTGCCCACGTCGCCCGATGGGTCGCGACGGGGAAGAAGTGCCAGCGGCCGCCGCGATAGTACCAGGCGCCGCACTGGTTCTGGATGTCGTCGCTGTCCCACTCGCGCCACGAGATGAAGAGGAAGCTCTGGTTCGGGGCGAGGCCGACGCGGAGACGCGTCGTATCCATCCCATCGGCGAGGTCGAACACCCGCGCGAACCCCTCGTCCTCCTCGATGATCCCGTCACCATCGGCGTCCACCGGGACGAACTCGAGGCGGCTCCCCTTCACCCAACCGACGCCGCTGCCGCTCGCGGGCGTGAAGGCCAGGTCGGCGGAGTCGGCGAGTTCCACGAGGCGGGGGAAGGTCGAATCCACGGGATAGTGGATGCGCGGCACCGCCGTGATCGTGTCGCTCGAATACGTGCCCGTCCCGGTGAGGCTCTCGACCGCGCTCACCGTGTCGGCGTACGACGCCGCCGCGCTTCCCGTGCCCGATCGCCAGGAGGTGTTGCTGTGCACGCGCCCGTGCACCGTCCCCGGTCCGAAGGTGAAGGAGGAGCTGAAGCTGTCGGTGAGGAATGCGTAGCGCGAGAAGCTCTCGCGCCGCAGGTCCATCCGCCGCACGTGCCGCGTCCCGTTCGCATCATAGGTCGCGGCGATGAGCGTCAGGTGCGGGGTCTCCAGCCCGCTCGTGTCGCCGGTGGTGGCCGCGTACGCGTTGACCCGCACGTTGATCGGCGTGCCGTCGGCGTCAGCGGGCTGGAAGCCGGCGAGGAGCTGCACGAAGCCCGTGTCCGGGATCGCGAGGGTCGTGTCGCGGCTCAACCGCGAGCGCAACTGCTCGAGGGCGGCCTCGGCGGCGAGCCGGTATTCCCGCTCGCGATCGTAGTATCGCGAGAGCAGTCCGGCGCTCGACGAGAGGAAGATCGCCGCGATCGACAGGCCCGCCACCGCCAGCGTCATCACCAGGACGAGGATGAGCGCCGAACCCCGGCGCTGCCGCCTGCCCCTTCCTCGACGGCGTGTGCTCACGGCAGCGAGAGGTTCGACGCGTGCGTGACCCACGCTGACGCGTTGCCGCCGCAGTCCACCGCGCGCACGCCGTACTTGACGGTCCCGGTGTCGGGGGGCATCAGGTGGTCCCACCGATAGGTCGCCAGGGCGCGCGCCTGCACCTGCGCCACCACCCGGTACTCCGTGGCGGAGGCCTGCCGGACGCCGACGTCGTAGTAGCGGACATCGAGCGCGCCCCCGGCGTCGTCAGTCGACGCGGTCCACCCGACCGCCACGCGCCACGCCGAGGCCGTGGTGCCCTTCGCCTGCGCCACGCTCGACGGGTTCCCCGGCGCCGTCCCGCACGACGCATCCACTCCCGCCCCCGCGTTCGGGATCACCGTCGTCCACTGCACGGTCCGGATCGTCTCGTTCCCGGTCAGCCGTTCCTTGTAGTAGCCCGCGGCGCGGATCCCGACCGCGGTCACCGAGTCCACCGCCACCGAATCCCAGTACAACGGCAGTCGCGCATCGTCAATGCGCGTGAGCGCGCCCGCGACCGGACGGTGGAAGCTGAAGAACGCCGAGTCCGCCGGCACGTGCAGTCCGCGCACGATCTGCACCGAGTCGCGTGCGTTCACCCTGCGATAGAGCACGTAGATGTCGCTGCGCCCGCTGATCGTGTCCGGGTGCAGGAAGAATGCGATGGTCTCGCTCCGGCTCGCCGCGCCGCCCGCGTCCAGGTAGTCCGTGTCGGGATAGCTCCGCGCGACGAGCGGCAGCGTCGTCGCGGCCGCCGCCGCGAAGGCCTCGGTGAGCGACGCCGGCGCACCGCCCTCGATGTCCGCCGCGCCGGGATCCGTCGTGTCCGGCGCGAGCAGGTTCGCGTTGAACGCGATCGCCATCGGCGCCGCGAGCACGAGCAGCGGCTGTCCCTCCACCGCGCTCGCCAGCCGAAGGTCCCGGTCGATCGCGCGCTGGGCGTACCGGGCGATCTGGTCGGCGTCGAGCCGCCCCGCGCTCGACCCCAGCGCGCGCGTCTGCGCCCGCACGAAGGGCAGCGTGATCGCGAATACCGCCAGCGTCAGCGACATCGCCACGATGATCTCGATGAGCGTGAAGCCCCACCGCCCGCGTCCGCGCATCGGGCCGCTCACGGGAACGCCGCGATCACGAGGGTCTTCGCCACCGGTGACGTGAGGACGCTCGCGTTCACGGTCACGGTGATCGTCACGAAGTCGGTGGTGTCGGTCTGCGTCCGCACCGCCGTCGTCGTGCGGGTGTAGCCGTCATAGCCCGTCATCGCCGGGTTCGCCGTCCCCCCGGAGGTCTCGCTCGCCCCGGTGTAGGTCGAGACCAACGTCCCATACTCGGTGTGCCCGCGGATCACCTCGAGGCGCGCCATCGCGAGGTCGCTGGCGATCGCGAGGTTCGCGGCGTTGCGCGCCGCCCGCGTGAAGCTCTGGCCGAACCGCGCGAGGCTGAGCATCACGCCGGAGAGGATGACGATCGCGAACAGCACCTCGATGATCGTCATCCCCCGCCGCCTCGGGCGGCGCCTGGGACGGGGCGGTCGCGGGAGCATGCGCGGAATCTATTGATGCCGACCGTCCCCGTCGCCATCTTCTGCCGCGCACTCCCGCCCGGTGCGACGCCGGTGTGACGCCGGTGTGACGCCGGACACAGTGAATCCCCGGAGGCCCGTTGGCCGCCATCGCCACGATGCTCCCCGACGCCCGGGCCCTCGCCCGGCTCAACGGCGCCGTCCAGGACGAGCACCGGATCATCGCCTGCGCCAGCTGGCCCGAGTTCGAGGCGGCGTGCAAGGACGAGGAGGTGTCGCTGGCGATCGTGGACCTCTTCGCCGACGGGCAGAGCCACTTCGATGTCGTGCGCCGGCTCAAGATGCGCGCCGAGCGGCTCACGCTGATCGCCTACGTGACGATGACGCCCGACCGGTCGCGGGACCTCTTCGACGCCGGCCGCGCGGGGTTCGATGGGCTCCTGCTCGCCGGCGTGGACGACACCCCCGCCGCCTTCCGGGCCGTGCTCGAACGGGCCACCGCCCGCACCGTCGCGACCCTCGTCCGGCCCCTCCTCGCCGACGTCCCGCCACTGGTCCGCGACGCGGTCCTCGTCGCCGTCACCCGGGCGCACCTCCGCCTCACGTCGCAGAAGCTGGCCGAGATCTGCGGTGCCTCCAAGACGTCGCTCCTCCGTGCACTCGACAAGCACGGCTTCCCGCACCCGCAGAAGCTCCTCGCCTGGGGCCGCCTGATGGTCGCCGCGCAGATGCTCGAGGGGGGAGAGCGCGCGGCCGACGCCGTCGCGCGCCAGCTCGACTTCCCCTCCGGTTCGGCGTTCCGCAACACCTGCCAGCGCTATCTCGGGTCCACCCCGCACGAGATCCGCGCCAAGGGCGGCGCCGCGTGGGTGGTCGGGCGATTCAGCGCCGCGATCGACCGCTGATCAGCGGTCCCGCTGGAGCCAGGTGCCCCCGGCGCGCGACCAGAACCCCGTGCGCGCCGTGGCGCCGACGATCGTGAGCGCGCGGAAGTCCTCCGGCAGGTTCCGCGGCGAGCCCAGGTAGACCACGACATCCCCCGAGACCGACCCGTTCGGCGAGATCCGGATGGCGCGCTGGAGGGGGTTGCCGGTCTCGATCACGCCGGGCCCCGTCATATAGGATGCGGTCGCCGCGTCGATCGTCGTCGGCGGGGTCTGGAACTGCGCGCCGTCGGCCAGCGGCCGGTAGCGCACGCTGTCACTCGCATCCATCACGCCGTTGTTGTTGAAGTCCTGCAGCACGCGCACCCGGTGCGCGCCGGCGTCGAACATCACCTGCACGGTGACGTTCCGGGTGATCGCGGTCTGCTGCGCCCCGATGATCACGTTCTGGAGGAGCCGGATGTTCGCGTCCATCCGGTAGCTCCAGTAGCTGAACCGCGTGACCGCGAACCCGGCGACCACGCCGATCAGCGCGATCACCATCAGGATCTCGATCAGGGTGAACCCGGGGCGCCGCGGCCGCTCGTGCAGGGGCATCTTGCGATACTAACGCCGCACGCGCCGTGCCGTCACGGCGCGGCCGGGCTGCTCCTGGGGCGCCGCTGGCCCGATCGCGCCCCGCCGCCTACGATTCCACGCATGCTCGTCGTCGGCCTCACCGGCAACATCGCCTCGGGGAAGTCCACCGTCGCCGCGCGGTTCGCCGAGCTCGGCGCGACTGTCATCGCGGCCGATGCGCTCGCCCGCGAAGCCGTGCAGCCCGGGACGCCCGCGCTCGCCGCCATCCGCGCGCGGTGGGGCGACACCGTGATCGCCCCCGACGGCTCGCTGGACCGCGCCGCGCTGCGCCGGATCGTGTTCACCGATGCCGCCGCCCGCCGCGCCCTCGAGGCGATCACGCACCCCGCGATCCACCGGCTCCGCGAGGTGCACATGGCCGCCGCGCGGGAGCGCGGCGCGCGGATCGTCGTCGCGGACATCCCCCTCCTCTTCGAGGTGGGCCTCGAGGGGACGGTGGACCGGATCGTCCTCGTGGACGCCCCCGAGTCCACCCGGCTCGAGCGGCTCGTCCGCGACCGCGGGCTCGGCGCCGACGAGGCGCGCGCGATGATCGCCGCGCAGACCCCCGCGGCGGAGAAGCGCGAGCGCGCGGACCTCGTGATAGACAACGACGGCAGCGTCGAGGACCTGCGCGCGCGCGCCGACGAGGTGTTCCGCGAGCTCGACGCCGACGCGCGCGGCACTGCTTGACCCTCGCCACAGGCCCGGGTAGCGTTCGTCCCGGAACGCTTCCCGTCGCCCACGCACCCTCGCGGCATCACCAACGCACCCCTCGGAGCCCCCGCGTGTCGTCCATCCCGCAGGACCTGCACTACACGACCGATCACGAGTACGTGAAGGCCACCGCCGACAAGTCGGTCGTCGTCGTCGGCATCACGGACTACGCGCAGGGCGAGCTCGGTGACGTCGTCTTCCTCGACCTCCCGGCGACCGGCAAGAAGTTCAAGGCCCACGAGGTCTTCGGGACCATCGAGGCGGTGAAGGCGGTCTCGGAGCTCTTCTGCCCCGTGGCCGGCGAGGTGGTCGAGGTCAACAAGAAACTCGACGGCGAGCCCGCGCTCGTGAACAGCGATCCCTACGGCGACGGCTGGATGATCAAGCTCAAGGTGGACCCGAAGGACCTCGGCGGGCTCCTCGACGCGGCCGGGTACGCCAAGCACCTCGGCCAGTAGGGTCCGGCCGGGCGGACCCGCCGCGCGATCGCTCGCCGGCGGGTCGCCATCAGCGGCTCACGCCGACGCGTACTCCTCGATCGGCGGACACGAGCAGACGAGGTTGCGGTCGCCGTACGCGCTCTCGACGCGCCCGACCGACGGCCAGAACTTGCGCTCCCTGACCCACGGCAGCGGGAAGGCCGCCCGCTCGCGCGAGTAGCCGCGGGTCCAGGCGTCGCTCACCACCGTCTCGAGGGTGTGCGGCGCGTGGTGCAGCGGGTTGTCCTCGCGCCCGAGCACGCCCGACTCGATGTCGGCCGCCTCCTGCCGGATCGCGATCAGCGACTCGCAGAAGCGATCGAGCTCGGCCTTCGACTCCGACTCGGTGGGCTCGATCATCAGGGTGCCGGCCACCGGGAAGCTCACGGTCGGGGCGTGGAAGCCATAGTCCATCAGGCGCTTCGCGATGTCCTCGACCTCGACGCCGGCGCTCGCCTTGAGCGGACGCGTGTCGATGATGCACTCGTGCGCGACCCGCCCGTTCTTCCCCTTGTAGAGGACGTCGTAGTGCCCGCGGAGCTGGTGCGCGACGTAGTTGGCGTTGAGGATCGCGATCTTCGTGGCGTAGGTGAGGCCTTCGCCCCCCATCATGTCGATGTACATCATCGAGATCGGGAGGATGCTCGAGCTCCCCCAGGGCGCCGCCGAGATCGCGCCGATGGCCTGCTCGCCTCCGGTCTTGACGACCGGGTGACCCGGCAGGAACGGGGCCAGGTGCGCCGCGACGCCGATCGGCCCCATCCCCGGTCCGCCGCCGCCGTGCGGGATGCAGAAGGTCTTGTGCAGGTTGAGGTGGCAGACGT